>DAYD01000002.1:1645-13156 GCA_002506755.1 Euryarchaeota archaeon UBA462 | reverse complement strand
AACCATACAAACACAACTAGACTGACCACTACAGACCAGAAGATGTAGTGTTCCCACAGGTTCTCGAAGATTGGAGTCATCACACTCATGGCGATCTCTAATCCACTGGGGGGAAAAGGCCCTCATAAGGGTCGCGGATTGTCTTTCTGTTCTAACGCTCTAATTGTATCGAAAAACACTACAAATAGAACGTCTGCTTTTTCAGTCTGGGAATGGAATGCAAGGGCGAGATAAAATTCCTGTATGGATGGGAAAAGAGGCTAGAATTGCAGGCAGACCCGATCGGCTGGTCAGATTCGAAAAAGCAGCGAAAGAAATAGCCCGAGCCATATTAATGAACCGACCGAAAGAAAGTGGTGGTGGGTGCAGGCCTGTTATTGTGGAGGGCATCAGGGATGAGAAAGCCGTCAGAGCACTGGGTTTCACCGGACCCGTTGAGAAAGTGAACCGGGGCTGGGATCGTTCTCGTCTCATCGCATACCTTCACAAAACTTACGCGGAAGAGGAGATCAACGAAGGGCCCAGAGTTATTCTTTTGATGGATTGGGATAGGACCGGTGGCAGATTGCAGACCTCCATCAAGGACCGTTTAATGGCTCTGGACGTGAAAGTTGACGAGGGGCTGAGGAATACACTACTTAGGACACTGAAGCCCGAAGGAAGGACGGTTGAGTCTCTATTGCCTCATGCATCGGCTCTTGAGCCCCTTGTCCAGGGTTTCTTATCTGAAATGTGACCATTACTCAGGGAGGGAGGGCGGCATCTCCTTCACTGAGTTTAGAACAAGGTGAGTGACGGACCTCTCGATTCCGGAAACGCTGACAACGCTCTTGATCAAATCATCAAGGTCATCTCTGTTTGTTGCCCTAGCTAGAACCATAGAGTCGTAGTCACCAGTGACGTCGTAAACCCCGTACACTCGGTTGTCCTTGGCTATCTTCTCTTGAATCTCAATCAATCTTCCTTTCTCAATTCTCAGGCCTATTACCACGCTTAGACCCCATCCTGCCTTGTCGGGGTCAATAAGTACGGTATATCCACGTATCACCCCGAGTTTTTCTAGCCTCCTTACGCGATTACTCACTGTGCCCAGGGCAACCCCAACCATCTTTGCGATTCTTCTCAAAGACGTTCTCGCATCTTCTTCTAGGACCTTCAATATGCGTCGATCTACATCATCCAACTCATCACCGACACTAATAGTAGGATTGCACGGCCTTTGAACATATGCCAAGAACTCGCTTAACTCGGTGCCCATTCGAGCAGCTTCATTTGCTCACTACTCTTCCTCTAAGTCAATTGCCAATCCTCTGATAGCTCTAAGAACAGTCCTTTCTGCTTCACTGGCCATGGCTGTAACCCTGGAACCAACCCACACCGGGAGGCATGAGCCACTTGAATCAAACAGAACCTTACTGCCCCTGTAGCCCACCAAGGCATTACTCACTTCTTCTGGGACAGGCTCGACCCCAGTAAGTATCGAATCAATGGAGGCTTGGTCGACCTCAACGAAAGGACCAGTAGCCATTCCCTGAAGTCCCCGAGCCCCTTTCGAGACTACCCTCTCCAAATCCCCCTTCCTTAGTCTGGCAGTTATGAGTCCCAGATGAATTACCTTCAGAGGCCTCCATCGTCCTCCGAGAACTTTCAACCTACCAGACTTCCTGGTTCTTTCTGATTCCCACACTTCTCTGACTTGATCAGTCGACCATAACAAGCTCTTTCCTCTTACCCACATGCTACTTGGAACGACACCAAAAAAATCCTCGAGTTTGCATGCCCACTCCTCATCGATTGGACGGGGGGATGAATCAGGGTCCGGGGAATCATCAATCTCAACCTCCTTCGGACGCCGTTCGGAAGTCGATGCATCGACATGGGAGTCCTTCTCAAGTACAGCTAGGAAGAAACCACCACCTTCTATCGAATCATTCCATACTCTCATACATCGTGACATCTGAGCAGAAACGTTCTCATCTTTGGGAGGACCGAATTGGGTCATATCGGAATCGTTAGTCGGCTTTCCGTCATCCCCAAGCAAAGGCCAATCATCCATTCCAGGCTCTGAGGGAACATCCCTAAGGGTTCCTCCTAAATCTACCAATTTGACTCCCCCTGCCGACAGAATTCGGGCCACTACTGCCTCATTCTCTACAGGATCTAATGAGCAGGTGGAGTAGACCACCCTTCCTCCTGGCCTTGTCACAGCAACCGCACGCCTCAGCAAATCATGCTGAAGTCTGTGCATCGAAATTCCGGAGGAAGGAAGCCACTTTCTCCAAACCTCCGGATTCTTCCTCGTTGTCCCAGATCCGGTGCAGGGGACGTCTACCAGAACTCTGTCAAATCCAACCCCGGGCACCTTGGGTATGTGCCTACCATCGTGTTGAACGACTACGGCTGACCTGGCACCTTGACGTTGAATGTTTGAGACAAGTGTGTTGACTCTCCCGCTAACAACCTCGTTCGCGATAACTGCCCCTGAGTCCCCCAGGTGCTCGCAAATTTGGGTGGTCTTCGATCCAGGAGAGGCACAAAGGTCCAGCACAACATCACCCTCGCTTGGATCAAGTGCCAGAACTGGAAGCATTGAAACGGCTTCCTGCCTAGTAACCCTTCCTGTTTCGTGTAGTGCGTTGAGTAGTACTCTGACATCCCCTTCGGCTGAACCCCTTCGAAACGGCATTTCCCAAGCACTACCTGGGCCACTAAACCAGGATATTCTTCTGGCACCAACTCTTTCTAGCCACCCCTCTATCCAAAGTGAGTCATTCGTCAAAGGGTTGACCCTGAGGGTCTCGGGAAGTCTGGAGTAAGACCCCTCAAACCATTTCCCCGCATCTTCTCGCCAATGTGAAACAGCCTCTAGTAGGATGCTGTTCTCAGCCTCTTCTCTCCAAGCCGCCTCATTGGTTCCCACAGACTCCGGTAGAAGTTCGAGAAATGAATTCCTCGTATCTCCCGCCTCAACAAAATCATCTAACTTTCACTCTTTTTGCCCATCGAACATTAACAACGGTTAAACCCCCCTCGATTTGGTCGGCAATCGCGGCATATGCCGCATGGGATGCACATGGTAGGATTTAGATATAGAAGGAGGATCTCAAATAGAGCCTCGGAACCAACAAAGACCGACGACATAGGGACTAAAATGAAGCTAGGAGATTTGGTGAAGAGAGCTAGGGACTATGGAGTCGCCACCGGGCCACTGAAGCCGATTGAGGCTCTAATGACTGTCGGTCATAATGAGTGGACTTGGCAGGTCGTGGACCGAGAAGTACTGGACAAGCTGAGTCACAGATTAGTTTTCCAGTCCGATGCAGGACTAAGGAGGGAGATTCTGATGACTGAAGGACTTGATACTGCCGTAGGGGCAGCCTCTATGATCGTCGAACTGGATGGAGGGTGCGTGCTAATTGAGACCCTCGAGCCATGAATTTGCCTCTCGTGGAGTTGAAATAGGGATCGCGGCTGCGCACCATCATGGCAAAGGAGAAGAAAGGAAGTGGCATTCAGCAGGCTGCTGGACTAATAAGGTACTTCGACGAGGAATCAGAGGATGCCATACAGATCTCCAAGGGTTCCGTCTACTTCGTGTGTGTGGTCTTCAGCCTCGTGGTTTACCTTGCCAACGAACCCACTCCCGAGGACAACGTCTGGAAGTGGATTTGGGATAAATTCTCAATAGTATTCTAGTATTCTAATAGCTCTCTTTCTAAGCTAGCAGTATCTGACTTTGGATCAGCTCTGACTATTGCGCTGGATGCTCTGCTAAGCGCTCTATCCACGGCTGGAGCGTTCTTATCCGCCAAAGCCTCCATCGCCCTTTCGAGGGCCTCAGTGGCTGTGTCGAGCAGGACGTCCGAAAACTCGTCTAAACCCCTCATTCTATTCACAGAGTCCTGAAATGCCGATATATCATCAGCCATGCTATCCCTTGCAACAGATATTAGCCCCTCCCAACTTTCCGTATGCTCAGACATCAGCCCCGAAGTTGACTTCTCAAACGCCCTCACTCTGAAGGGCTCCCAAGGATTCCTGCCAAGTGACGACACGATATCCATTGCACACCTCGCTCTTGCGGGCAGAGCTCCCTCCATCACTATCTCGTTCAGGAAGCTCTTGGTGAAAAGACCAAACCCCCAATAGTGCCTACTTGATATTCTCATAGTTAACTCATCAGTAGAGCAAAAAAGCTCCCAACTCTGTTCGTCGAAGCCTGGCTCGGTAGTGAAATTAGGGTTGTCATGAGTTCCCAGCGATCTCAGAGCAGCTCTAGCAACGTCACCCAGGTATGCCTTTCCAAAGGCCTTTTGATGGCCGAAATCCATCATTACCCCGTCCTCGTCGAACGCCGTCTTAGGCTCAGAACTCATAACTTGGGCGTACAGAACAGACCGTTCTGGATTCACTCCAACGGGGGACCTTCTCACCACACATTCACCTCGTATGTTTCCCAGCATAGGCACTAATGATTGAATATTGCGTGTGAGCAACCGCTAAGTCCCTCCTCCTCTGGTTAATACCATGCCACGCAGGAAGTATGGAAAGCTACAGAAGGTCGTCGAAAGACCTCCTTCGGATAATTGCAGCAGATGCAGGGCGGGAAAGCACTGTCCCATACCCGGGCATCCGGGATACGAGGAGGGAGCTAGTAGAGAGTGGAAGGGACCGGACTCAGTTGGGAAAAGATCCAACAAGAAGAATCCCGCGAAAAGATAGCTTTCATTGAGGCCGCCCTGTTCCCATCACCGTGGAGAACCTAGGCAAAATCAAATGCATTGTCGACGTTGGTGAGAACTCCATTGAGATAGATCCCTACGTTGTGGACTTCTTTTTCGAACCAGTTTTCCTATCAGGCAAGTATCCTGACATGAAATGTACGGCCCAGGTAATCGGATTGGAGGGCGACTCCTCGTCCCTTTTGAAGGTCGATATTGTCTCTAAAAGGAGAGGTGAGAGGTATGACGCCCTAAGGGTCAGTAGCGAGGCATTATTTTCAAGACCCGGAAGATTCTCAATTGTCTTCGGTTTCGATAGCGAGAAGCTAGAATCACCACTCCAATTAGAAGCCGAAATTGAGGTTAGACACTCCGGCACCCCTATAGTGGCACGCATTCACTCCGGGTTGCCAGAAAGCTTCGAGGGAAACGTAAGCTCGGATCTAGCAGAGGTTAACCAAAATATACAGAAGGAAATGTCAATGACTTTCTGGGACTGGCCCCTAAATGATGCACGTCTAGAAATCAAGGCTAACGAAAAATGGCTTAATCACACGGGAAGCATCGAAGTAATCAGCGGAGGTGGAAAGGAGGGGCCAAAGTTGTCAACTGAGTTGACGGATGAGTTCCAAGAGGTCGATTTCAGAGCCCTCAGGCCTCTTTTCATGCCCAAGGATGGATTCCCAAAGGCCCCATACCACACCTACTCACATATTTTTTTGCGAATGGGTAGTGAAGGGACCGAGTTCCCTGTAGTGGGGCATTTGGTCGACTCAAGACCGTCTAGAAGGAGGTCCTTCGGGAAAATTTCTGATCTTAGTGACCTTGATGCTTGGCCCCACTTCCTATGGAGAGGGGCACATTTCAAGGAACAACCGGAGTCAGACAAGTTCCTAATTAGGAAGGGAAGGCTATGGGAAGGCTTCAAACACCTTGAGGATACAGACTCTGGAGAGATAAGAAGGGTCCAGCATGAGAGGTACACTAGCGCCCTGCCAACTAGGGCTTGGTTTTCCTACAAAGGCGAAGAGTTCATTGTAAACTGGTTCCACTTGGATGAATATGGTTGGAAGGTGCGCTTTGATTCATAGTTGGCACCGAATCAGATTCGCTTTTCACCCAATCATCCTCATCCATGATACGGGGGCTCCTCTGGGCTCTGTGGTATATCTCTCGTAGAGTTTGGTCACCTATCTCTAAGTATACTCTAGTGGTAGCAATGCTAGAATGGCCCAACAACCTCTGAATTGTGACTAGATCGGCTCCCCTTTCGAGCAAACCAGTCGCGAAGGTATGTCTCAGGGTGTGAGGGCTCAATCTGCTTCTAGGGATATCTGCCTTATCTGCTAGCCTATCCATGATTTTCTGGACCGATCTCGGATTTACCCTCCTCCCTCTGCTGGATACAAAGACGGCTCTGAGCCTGTCATCCGGTCCCGACTCAATTCTGCTTTCTCTTATTGGTTCCCATGATTCCAGAACCCCGACAGTCGACTCGGTGAATAGGACAGTCCTATCCTTCTCCCCCTTGCCCCCAATTACCAGAGCAGAAAGATCTTCTTTGTCCACATCATCTATGTCGAGGGAGCATAGTTCGGAAACTCTTAGGCCCGTATCAAGCATAAGTGTGGATATTGGCATTGCCAACGGGTCTTCAGATTCCCGTAGGGCTCGCATCAGTCTTTTCAGCTCCCCCTTGCCAAGGGTTTTCGGGAGTGTTCGACTCCTTGAAGGACGTTGAATCCAATCCGGAATTGCGTATCCTAACCACTTCAAAAGATGAGTTACTGCTGCGATTTTAGCGTTAATTGTGGATGGCTTGAGATCCCCTAGGTTGTTCATCCAAGCATCCAATCTACCATTATTCGGATCTCCCATAGAGTGAAATTGACTGACTGACAAACTCGCTATTTCATTCCAATTTGAGATATCTTCACCGGGAAGTGAGGTACTTGAAAACGACCTAGCCGCTACCTCGTATGCTCTGATAGTGTGCGCGCTCTTTTTTTCTGACCTGAGCTGTTGGATCCAGCAATCGTGCCATGACAATTCTGAAATTCTACCCAATCTGGAAGGAAGCGCCTCACCGAGCCCGATTTCTTCTGGGCTGAACCTCCTACCCATCCTGCCGGCCAGGTGACTAACAAATTCTCCTTGTCTACCTTCAACGCTCAATAATTCTCGCCTCCCGCCGCGAACGGCGTGTGCATCCCTGTCCTACTGGACAATCCAAACGAAGCGTGTTGAGACTTGAATGCTTCTCTGTAGCAGGTTATTGTTATTCAGTTTAGCAATGGGGGGAAGTTGGGCCGACAACTAGGATGTTCCTTGGGATCGTTCGGAACCAACTCCAACATCGAGGTCATCTGCTAGAGTCTCTAAATTGGGCAGAGATTCATAGATTGAGGTTATTCTCTCTGCAACCTTTGCAGCCACGTTTATTCTCGTAGAAGACTCAATTCCTTCCAGTCCAGGACTCGAGTTTACTTCAAGGACAAGTGGCCCTCTTTGGGACTCTAGCATATCCACCCCTGCCAACTCAAGTCCAAGTGTCTCGGTAGCAGTAACCGCTATTTCCTTTTGTTCATCAGTAAGCTCTACTTTGCTGACCGAACCTCCTAGGTGGAAGTTTGAGCGGAATTCGCTTCCATGGGCTTTTCTACGCATGGATGCAACTACCTCGCCCCCAACAACCAATGCTCGAACATCACTGCCATGGGATTCCTCGATGTACTCCTGAACAAGTGGCCTCATGCCCCTCTCAAGCATCTGGTAGACCAGTTGTCTTGCTTGCTGAAAGGAATTGATTAGGAACACTCCAGAGCCATGTGTCCCTTCAGTCGATTTCACAACGCAAGGCGTCCCCCCGACTCTCCTAACGGCACGATCTGTATCCTCCCATGCGCCGACGTGAGCAGTAATCGGTACCGGAACCCTCCTCTCTGCCATCATCTGGCACGCTACCAACTTGTCCCTACTCCTGATTATTCCCTGACTCGAGTTCAGAACTATTACTCCCATTTGTTCGAATTGCCGAACTATCGCCACTCCCCTTCTGGTTATCGAGTATCCAATCCTTGGCAGAACCGCTTCACACTGAACGGGCCATCCTTTGTGGAAAACTCTCCCACCTTCCTCATCGACTACAATTGTCAGTGCTAGAGGATCTACTATATCCACTATCCAGCCAGTTTTCTCGGCCTCAGTGGCAAGTCTTCTGGTGCTGTAAAGCTCAGGTCCTCTTGACAGAATAACCAGTCTAGGCTCCATGTTCCCGGCCGTACTAAAATCCCACTTCAACCCTTTGTTCGAAAAAATATACGAACTACAAGAGTTGACACAATTAAGAACAATTAGCCGGAGAGGTTGAAAGACCCTTGTCAGGACTGAACCCCATAGTATGGCCTCGGACGATATGCAAGACCGCGAATCCCTTTCCTCTAGCACCGTTGCTCAGTTGAGAGAAATTTGTAAGAATAGGGGCCTCATAGTCTCCGGAAAGAAGGCAGATTTGATTGATAGAATTCTCGAGGACTCGGGGGTTTCCATTACCCAAAGGGAAGGCGAAGAGAAGACAGAAGATGGTAGTGAGTGGGAGAATGACGCTCTAGTTCTCGACGATGAAGGTGAAACCAGACAAAAGGTCGAAGATGTCCTATCCAAAATCAAGGGAGAGGTAGTGGAGGCCGAATTGATCGATGCCGAATTGGTCGAAGAAGAACCTCAGATCCCTGATGACGACCAACCCTCTTTGGTAATCACTATGCCCACCCTATCCTCACTTGGCGAGAGATGGAAAGCTACCGCAGCCGTAGTGGTAGTTGTCATCCTAGTAACCGCTAGTGCAACAATTTTCCTCCAGCGGAGTTCTGGATTCACAGTTTCCGAGCTTAGATATGGGGATAGCATGAATTTCAACGTAATGGAATCGAACGTGAGAATCGTGGGCGAGGAAATGCTAGGGATAGTCCGCGACTCGACAGGAGAGATACTAGAAGATGCTTGTAATGAGCTAGCAATAGAAATTAACGATGGTTCAGGATCCGTCTCGGTGACAGATGGAAGCGATTCAGGAGCGATATCTACAACCGACAGCCTCGGGAGGGGTGGATTTCTATCTGCGGAGAAAAGGATCAGTATGGAACTCAGCCTTGACTTTGAGGGCAAGACCTGGAGGAACGAGGAAAAGACCGAATGTGGGAACGTGGTTTGGTTGTTGCCAGATAATGAGCTCAGCATCGACTCAACCAGTTGGGTCGAATTAGAGAAGAGAGAGGTCAAGCGAGCGGATACCTCGATTTCTTTCACAGATGTGGATTCAGAAACAACCAATCTCAGGGTAGTTTCCTATGATGATGAGGGACTGGGAGGCCTCGGTGCCCTCTTGCCAACCCTCTCATTCCCACTGACTCCTGTGGAGCTTTACGACTTCTTCGGAGATGTGGTAATTAAGGAGGGTGCAAGATCTTCAGATCCGGATCTAAACTGGAATTCTGACTGGAATTGGGAGGTTAAAGGGGAGGTTAGGGATGACATACATGGACTAGTCTACAAAGTGGACATGGAGCACGAGGATATTGGCAGGTGCTACGGTCATGCACAGATTTCTCTGATGATTAAGAAAGGGAGTCCATGGCCGGTAAAACAAGAGTCAAACATACTACTCGACAAGGACCTTCAGACTGGAGATTGTGATTTCATCGTCAGCGCCCTTTCAGATGAGATTCTGCCAGAAGGTACACTTTCGATCAGCATAACGTATTCCAGATCAGACTACTTTAGTGGCAATAACGAAATAGATTGGGAGAGGAATTACCTTGGAGGGCCAACAGATAGTGAAGACAGACCTAGGAGCTCAACGAAGAAGAACTGGGTTGATTCGATGTGGGATGAATCAGAAATTAGGGAGTTTGATCTGCAGATAGCGGTTTCCTGTCTAAAAGCAAGCTATCCTGATAATCAGGCGACCCAGGCACTAGATTCTGGTGGATACGTTTGGGATGCCAAATGGTCTAGGCCGACCGGCGAACCAGAGTGGAACCTATCTTGGGTCGACGAAGGCGATAACTCAGGCTGGCTGGTGCTTCAGAAATCCTCGGAAGGTTGTTCCATACTCTCATCCGGATCCAATGACGAGGGAGATGTCAAGTGGAGCGACTCAAGACCCAGTACTCAGACTATCTCAATACTTGAGGAAAGAATCCTGACAGAGGGCAGATATCCGGGACTCGCTGAATATATCCAATCGGGTGACTCTTGGCATGTCGATACAACCGTCGGCTACAGGCTATCGGCAATAGAGGATAATGACTACTTATCACTAATACCAGGAGATATCGGTGATGGGAAAGTTGTAATGATCGCAGGCAGGGATTGGGAATCCGGAGATAGAAGCAACTCAGTAGAAATGGCGATGGACTCCGAGACCGGGGAAATGATCCTTTGGTACCACATTGATAGGATTGTTTAGATAAAAAAATGACATAAAACACCTCATTTAAAGCGTCATATTCAACACTACTTCAACCCCCGTTGGTGGTAATGTCTGTTCCGAAAGAGGATGATGCCCTCCCGAAAGTCTCCGAATCTCCGCTAATTATTGATGTGGATTTCATAGAGGAAATCGATGACAATGCCATAGGATCTCATGATCTTGCTGATCAGATAAGTGAGGCGAGGCCTAGAAGACCGATGGAGCTTCCTGACTCTCTACCAACCCCTGAAGGCCGCGGCAGGGTTGTCACCGTAACGAATCAGAAGGGTGGAGTGGGAAAGACGACTACTGTAATCAACATTGCATCCCAGTTGGCGCTTAGGGGGCACAGGGTTCTGGTTGTGGACTCAGATTCACAGGGTAATTGCGCTACAGGACTTGGGGTGGATAAGAGCAAAGTAAGGTACACAACTAGGGATTTAATCCTTAGTCCGGAGACAGCAATAGGCTCTAGAAACGCTACAGCAGTTGATAATTTACACATTATTGTAGGAGATAGGACTCTGATTGGACTCGAACAGGAGATGATGAGACAACTGGGCCGAGAGAGAAGGATGAAGGAGGCACTAGACCCTCTTCTATCGCACTATGACATAGTTCTAATCGATACTCCCCCCTCCCTAGGACTAGTAACAATAAACGCACTGGTTGCTTCCGATGCCATACTTATTCCAGTACAAACCGAGTACTTCGCTTTGGAGGGCCTAGCACTTCTCGCTGGAACAATCAGAGAGGTTCGGTCCCTCCTTAACGACAGACTTGGAGTTGATGGAGTCCTACTGACCATGCATTCACAAACACTTCTGAATCAGCAGGTCGCGGGAGAGCTCTTGGAGAGCTTCCCAGATCTTATCGTAAAGCCGGCTATCAGACGCAATGTCAGACTAGCAGAGGCACCCAGTCATGGAGTACCGATTCACTTGCACGACCCTTCTAGCCGAGGTGGGAAGGACTACCAGGGAGTTGCAACAGTTCTAGAACGTCGTTGGGGTCTTGCCTAGATGGTGAATCGAGGACTCGGCCGGGGTCTTGGAGAAATAACTTCCAGAACCAGTAGACCCAATTTATCTTCCTTCGTCACGGAGAAGGAAATGCCAGACTCTCCTCGTTTAGCAGTATTATGGATGATTTTCGGAAGCATATGCTTCGGAACTATGAACGCATTGGTGAAGTGGACAAGTGACTATGCCGATGTCTGGATGATTATCATGGTTAGGTCGGCTGTAATTGCATTCGCAGTCGCTGCTTTCGCAGTATCTAAGGGAATATCACTCAAGGTAAACGATTCTAAAACGA
>DAYD01000002.1:0-1337 GCA_002506755.1 Euryarchaeota archaeon UBA462 | reverse complement strand
ACAGTCCTCGTGTTAACATCTTTCGCAGGCATAGTCCTGATTGTATCACCCGAAGTAGGTACAGTAGAGCCCGATGCCTTACTAGCGCTGGGATCGGGATTTTTTGCTGCGCTCGCCTACATGTATGTCAGAGAACTCAGAAAGACAGACTCGCCGGCAACGGTAATTTTCTGGTTTGCTTTATTCTCTGTTGCTGGTAGTTTGATTCAGTCCGCTCCGGACTTATTGACCTTGGACTCAAAGACAATCGCCGCACTAGTAGGTGTTGGAATAGGAGCTGGAGGTGGCCAAGTTGGAATTACGATGGCATACCACAAGGCAAATGCTGCTTGGGTTAGCGCCTTTTCCTATCTGACAGTATTGGTCGCTACATTCTACGGATTTGTCCTATTCCATGAGCATCTGGGACCTGCTGATTGGTTGGGAGGGATATTGATAGTGGGGTCCGGCATAGCTCTAGTTTTCATACCCCCTCCCGATGATAAGACTTAGGACACATCTCCAAGAGACTGTATGGTTATTGTTCCACCCATATTTGCATGGTTCTGGCAGTAATAATATAATGTTGCAGGTGCATTCAATGGCACAGTAAAAGTAAGGAGGCCACTGGAACCTTGAGTGCCTGTATAGGTTACCCCGTCGGTGTAGGAGCTACCTCCTCCATGCGTCCCATCGCTCGTTGCTGATAGACGAATGGGATGGTAGGAGTTGCTAGTGTCCGATTGGATAAAGGTGTAGGTAAAACCTCTGTAGAGAGTAATATCGGCTTGTTGGATGCCATCGATATAGAAGTCCATGCTCGAAACTGTAACCTCCATTTCCATAACTGTAGGCATCACGCCATCAGCGCCATCAGCGCCATCCGATCCGTCTACGCCGTTCACCCCATTACAAACGTACATGGTCTGGTCGACCTCCATAGTTGAGAGTACCCCGTCACCATCATCGTCCATTCCGATTCGCACTACGTTCCCTCCCATCGGGCAGCCGCTGCTTCCAACCGACAACGCACTTGTTGTGACTAATGCGTTGAGTCCATCATCTCCGTCAGCACCCGGTGGACCCTCAGTACCGTTAGCCCCATCCAATCCCGACGGTCCAATTGGCCCCTCAGGCCCAGGTGGTCCAGTTTCTCCTTGAGGTCCCAAAGGTCCGGAAATATTACCGAGGTCGATCCAGTAACTTCCATCCCACACGTGGATGTGTGATGTTGAATTGACATAGAAAGCATCACCAACATTTCCGATGTATATCTCACCTAAATCTGAGGTTTCCTCTACAGTACCTACTATCGTGAATGAGGTCCCATCTTCGCCATCCAGTCCATCGGACCCAGC
>DAYD01000009.1:582-5685 GCA_002506755.1 Euryarchaeota archaeon UBA462 | reverse complement strand
ATTTTCGTAAGATTGGATATGGAGGACAGTAGAGCCACTCAAGCCACAATTGATGCTACTATAGACATGCAAGCCCGTGGTCTAGAGAATATCGGCTTAGTTCTCCAAGGAAGGATGTTCAGAACTCCGTCCGATATTGCCCAAATGTGTGAAACTCTAGGTCCGAAGGCAGATTTCAGAATTTGTAAGGGGATCTACTTGGAACCTCGTGAAATTGCCCATACTTCATATCAAGGCATCGTTGAAGGAACGAATAAAGCCCTAGATATGATGCTAGAATCCGGGGCCTATACTGCAATCGCATCTCATGATTTGTCAGTAATTGATCATGCTCTAAAGTCACTGGAGTCGAGAGGTTTAGGACCTGGTAAGGATGACCCTCGTCATGATACTCCCGTACCAAGGGCCAAAGGAAAAGGGCCCGGTTATGAGTTTCAATTTCTTTTGGGGGTAAGGGGAAACATTCGTAGATCACTGGCAGAAAAGGGACATAGGACGAGGATTTACCTGCCATATGGAACAAAGTGGTACGAGTATGGGATGAGGAGACTTAGAGAGAATCCAGACGTAGCTGTCCACGTTACCAAGTCTCTGTTTTTTCCTTGGACAAATAGAAGGTAATAACAGCGTTCTTACCCTAAATAGAACTCCCTAGTGGTGTGAGCAAGGAGATACTGAATGTCGCTGGCTATCGTTTCATAGACCTGCCAGATAGAGACGATCTCCGAGAATCATTCCTAGAGTTTTGTACTAATTTGGAGCTAAGGGGGACCGTACTCCTGAGTCCGAACGGGATAAATTTCTTCCTTGCCGGTCCCGAGGGTAGAGTCAGCGATTTCATCGATTTCCTCGAGTCAGACGTTCGTTTCACTGGGATTCCAATAAAGTCCAGTTACACAGATTACCAGCCTTTCAGGAGAATGCTGGTGAAGAGAAAGAATGAGATAATCTCTCTTGGTTTGCAAGAAATCAAACCTTCTATATTCACAGGACCTCACATCAAACCAAGCGACTTCAAGCAACTATTGGATGAAAGACGAGATATCTTGGTACTGGATACAAGGAACGATTACGAGGTCAGAATCGGGTCATTCGAAGGAGCGATAGACCTAGGAATCTCTTCATTCAGGGAGTTCCCAGCAGCTATCAACTCCCTTCCAGATGAGTACAAATCCAAGCAGGTTGTTATGTATTGCACTGGAGGGATAAGATGTGAGAAGGCCTCTGCAGTAATGCTGAATGCAGGTTTTTCCGATGTAAAGCAACTTGAAGGAGGGGTTCTTGGATACTTCGAAGAGTGCGGTGGCTCACATTGGAACGGGGACTGTTTCGTCTTCGATCAGCGTGTAGCAATCGATCACAAACTCTCAGAGACTACTATCGAGATGTGCTTCAAATGTAGGGAACCACTATCCGTGGAAGAGCAGAAATCGGACAATTATCTCGTTGGCGAGTATTGTCCCTATTGCTTCCCGGACCACGCCTGAATGTATGACAAATCCATACACGCTTAACCGTCTGATTGAAGTCTTGATGCTCCACCAAGAGGTCATGAGGACCGCGGCGATTGCAGTTCTGGCTATCTTGGCCTTCGCCCCCCTTTCCTCGTCTAGTATTGGGACAGGGGAGTATCAAGAGTCACCATGGTGGGAGTCAACTTCTATGGATAGGGATGGTGACAAGATACATGATGCCATCTGGTCGGCAATAGGCAGCGAATTGTATGATTGGGTGGACGGAGAAAATACCATCAGCGTGATTGTAGACTTTGATCATACTCCGACATCTCAGGATCAGGAAATGTTGGAGAGGGAGGTAGATTTCCAGACTCAGTTCCGCTATCATCTGATAGATAGCATAGCAGGTAGGATAGGTGTGGAAGATTTGGTCGCAGCCTCTCGTCTTCCCGGAGTAGTACTTATCGAGTTAGATGGGATTCTAACTACACAGATGAGCGATGTGAATGACATACATGGAATTCCAATGATATGGGAGGACACCGGTTACACTGGAGAGGGGAGTGTAGTTTCAATCATCGATACTGGAATAGACTCAGATCATGTAGGACTCGACGATCTGGATGATGACAATTCCACCAATGACTCGAAGGTCATAGCATTCTATGATGCGGTAAACAACCCCGATAAGACGAACGGAACCGAGATTAAGGCATATGATGACCAAGGCCATGGTACGCACTGTGCTGGAATTACGGCAGGAACCGGTGCACCAGATTTCGTTAACATCGGGGTGGCTCCACAGGCTCAACTGGTAGGGGTCAAGGTCTTGGATGAGGGTGGCTCCGGATCTTTCGCCACTGTGATGGCAGGGATGGAATGGACGGTGGACAAGAGACATGACTTCAACATAAGAGCAGCTAGTATGAGCCTTGGGGGATTTGGCCTGATAGAATGGACATCCAGCGAGGAAGAAAGCGTCAATAGAATGGCCAATGAGATGGTTAGGTCGGGGGTAGCACTATTCATTGCAGCTGGAAACAGCGCGGTTAGCGCCCAGATTGGTACTCCAGGCTCTGCAGAGGACGTAATCACCGTAGGAGCTCTGGACAAGGACACTTCGATAGCAGTTTATTCCAGTCAAGGCCCTACCGAAGAGGGAAGGGTGAAACCGAATATTGCATTTGTTGGGTCCAGCGTAATGGCTCCGGAAGCAAATTCGGGAGATGGCTACGTAGCTTACTCAGGAACCAGCATGGCTACCCCGGGGGCAGCAGGACTAGCGGCACTAATGTATCAGGCCAACCCCGATCTTTCACCATTTGATATCAGGAATATAATGCAGGAAACCTCGACCTACAGGCAATGCCACTACCTGCTTGCAAATGAGCCGTGCCCGGAGGATCTGATTCCTAAGAATAGGCAGAACAATGTGTATGGTCATGGGCATGTCGAGGGACTCCCAGCCCTTTTAGAGGCTGCAAGCTATGTGTATGGGCTAAATACCGATATCAACCTAAGCGTCGACTCCGACCTCTCAGAAGAGAACAGGATAAACCTACATCCGGGTGAGTCATTCGCTGTGTCGGTACAAGGATCTCCGATGGAGGTCCAATGGAGAACTTGGGACATGAGGGACAATTGGATGAGTCATCCAGATTTCCTAGAAGGCGAAACAAACTTTGAGATCAGCCACACTATGTTGGTCGACCGGCTCCAATATCTTCCTGGTAATCAAATCGAAGGAAATCAGACTGTAATGGTACGGGCTATCCTTGGCGATGACGCATCTACAAACTTAGTTGCCCAGGTCTTCGTTCTTGGTTCTGAACCCGTATTTACAAGTGGCTCCGGTGATTCAGTAAATTCTGCTCTAGTACCAGTTTTATCCATGATCGTAGTTGTTCTAGTAGGGATGCTTACCGTTTCCTTGATCCGACTAAGATCCGCGAACTTAACTGAATTTGAAAATGAAGAAAGATAATCCCCATTAGAGGGACCGGATTTCACCTTCTCACATTATCTTGAGGATGGAGGTAAATCCTGCGTATCTCATAGGCCATCCTACTTCCATTGAGTGTTCTTCCTTTTCCCGTGTGAATAGCCCTGACTCTCCACTTTGAATCTGCGAATTTGATAATCGAACCACATGAGAAAACCCGATCAGGTTCACATTCTATTTTCCCAGACTCGCTAACTTCTCCATCGGTCATTGTCACTCCAACGATGGTTCTATCAGATCTTGTAGCCCACATTGAGAATATCTCTGTAGCTGGTAGATTTTCTTGGGGTCGAGATTGAGAATTATCAATCCTAGTTACCTTCCATGTGATTTCATTGTGTTCGAACATGTCCCCGACCGAAATCTCTTCATCCTTGTCAACCTCAATTTCTTCATTGAAACTCTCCCTTCCGTCGGATAATGTGGTGTTGATAGAAGTCGCCTTAGGAGGTCTGATTATTATCGTATGAACAGCTTGACACCCTTCGCACTTCACCAATATATCTTCGCCCAAACCCCTTTTTTTCCTTTTGATGATAGTATGGTCTACAACTTCCTGACATCGCGGACACTCTGCGAGCGAGGTACCTCCGTCAGCCTCCATGATAGATGGTGAGGTTGCATAGTCTTCAAACCATCCTAGAGCATGGTTGAAGTGTAGTGGTTGCCAGAGTAACACGTGGACGTAGGCGAAGGAAGTTCAGGTTTGCCAATGAGGTCAGATTCTGATATTATGGCCATTCTTCTTTCAGAGGACGAAGAGAGGGATCAGTCTGAACCAGAGGTGGCATCAAGCATTGGAGAGCAAATGCTGCACATGGACATTCCCCTACTCCCTCGCTCAATCAGAGCTAGGATCAGAGACGTGTGCTCGAGAATAAGTCCGAAGAATGCCGTGATCATAGGAGGGGGCATAGGCCATCTGTCTGCATGGCTCTTCGATCTATGGTCGCCCATCAGTTCGGAGAATGAGAAAATACAAACAAATCGTCCAGAATCTCTTAGGATTATTGAGCCCGGAAAAAGGTTCTGCGTCATCATTGAGCGACTAATCAGGAGGTACGAAGCAGGAGATTGGGCACAAGTTGTTTCCATGAATTGGCAAGAAGTGATCGCTGAGACAATTTCCTCCAGGGCTTCAAACGTCTCTATTGACGAATCAGCATTGAATTCCGATTTACCAATGCCTGTAGACTTGGTAGTCGTCGATTTACCAGAAGATGACCGTGCCGATGCAGCGAAATCTGTCTTTGAGTTGGTTTCTCCTGGAGGGCTAGTTCTTCTCCTAGAGCCAACCGTTCCCACGGGCGACGTGGGAGAAATTGTTTCCGGAGTTGAACTCACTCCCGCTCAGATGAAGGTTCGATCATTTAACAGGTGGATTGAGCTAGTCAGGGAGGTCAACGAAGAGCATTTGGTCGGTTTTACTGACTTGACGGGAGGCACCCTCGTCGCTTTCCTAAAAAAATCCTAGAGTCAATCATCAAAATAGGAGATTAGCAAATCAATCCTAAGGTGCCCATACCCATAGTGATCATCATGACTCTCCTGCCCATCCTTCTTCTGTGAAGACTGAGCAATAGCATCCTTCACTCCTTCTATTGCCTGCCTACCAGTAGAATTCTCTCTCTGGAGATCCGGATT
>DAYD01000009.1:0-278 GCA_002506755.1 Euryarchaeota archaeon UBA462 | reverse complement strand
CCGCTGGACCAACCCCACCATTCAGAGTTGCTCACTCCCGAAGCCATTAGGACAGGTACTTCGTGTCCCGGGCCTACAATCTCCGGCTTCTTATCCGGATCGCTTCTAGGTAGAATCGGGTTTGGCCACAGTCTGCCATCATTGTCTCCTTCGGAGCTGCCTGACCAGATGCTTCCAGAACGCGTAATTCCACCAACGCAGATAACGCCCTCGACTGAACCCGGGGAGCCTACATCCCCATCGTCATCCTCTCCATCATTACCGGCAGAAGAAACCAC
>DAYD01000023.1:113790-162005 GCA_002506755.1 Euryarchaeota archaeon UBA462 | reverse complement strand
AGATGAGATGAAGGACTTCATATTTGACAACTTAGGATTCATGTCCATTTTCTTAAAACCACAGGGGCAGGAAGCAGATCTTATCGAGCCACTTATTGTTAAGGACACCTCAACTGTTAGGGATGTTTGCGTCAAGTTACATCGTGATTTTCTTAGGAAGTTCAGATATGCTAGGGTAAAGGGCCCAAGTGCAAAGTTTGATTGGCAGAGAGTTGGATTAGATCACTTGTTGGAGGATGAAGATCTACTGACGATTATCCTTAGGAAGTCATAACCCCTTTGCGATGTATTCACCAATGTGATGCCCTCCCTAGGCCATGGGAGAAGGTTTGCCCGCGGTTCTTGAGTCCCGGACTGGGCGCTTGATTATCGCTCACATTGAGGTTCGTAAATGGCTCTATGTTTCCTCGTTTATCATTGGATTAATTGCTGGTTTTCCTCTCGGAGGGGAAATAATAGAATGGCTACTGGACGCAGAAGGCTACGTTCCAGATGGAGTGCAAGTCATCATCCTTCAGCCTATGGAAGTAATCCTACTGCAACTGAGAATAGCTGTACAAGTCTCAATTGGATTAACTCTGGCGGTATTCATAGTCGACATAGCTTTCATTGGGATTGGAACTTCACAAAGAACGGCGAAATCTCTTGCTATGGGGGCAAAGGCATCCGGTGCACTGTTTGCCTTGTTGTTAGTCGTTATTCTAGGTAGTCTTGGCCTAGTCTACGCGCATGGCGTTCTGATACCTTTCCTGTTGGAATACCTAGCCGAGGACTCGGCCAGTTCGGGACTCCAGTCTACATGGCAACTGCAGAAATGGGTCGGTTTCGTAACTGGACTATACTTTTCCTCAATGATTTGCTTTCAAGTACCCGTATTGGTCATTTATTTGCTAAAATATGAAATTATGGACAGTGAAATTATTAGCCAAAATAGAGCTTTAATATGGTTCCTAGCCCTATTCCTTGGAGCACTAATATCTCCTCCTGACCCCATCTCTCTTTTTCTTGTTGGAGGACCGATGTTGGTGCTACTTGAGTTAGCTTTACTGTACGATCGGATATTTTGACGCTTCCGATTTCATTCCTCTATTCCTGCCTCGACCTCTGGGCCGCCGCCCTCGGAGAACTCAGAAATCGTCATCTGTTCATCGGGGGCAAGAGAAGCTGCCAACTCTGCACTTGTGAGTCCCATCTTTTTAGCCTCTTCCCTAAACCACGCGCGCACCTTCCGGAACTCAATCTCTGGACAGCCGAAATACTCAGCGAACCTTCTGGTGGTGGTCAGACGACGGGTTAGGCCTTCCCTCCTCCTATCCAATAAGCCCACATCGGCTAATTCCCGGACATGATCGTAGGCCTTTTGTCCCAGCATATCAACCAACTGGGACTGGGCCATGGGTTGATGGTAGGCAACAAGTGCAGCTGCTGGTAGAAGCCTCTGAGGGATGTCTGCTCTAAATTTCTCGGGTAGTGAAGAAGATAGCTCTGGCCTTACCTCAAGAATCCACCTGCCCGAGACATCAGTAAGCTGGAGCGCAGAGCCGTTTCTCTCTTCAAACGTCTTCCTTAGTTCTGTAAGGCCCACAAGTATGACCCCCTTTGGTTCTCCAAGTATTTCGGAGAGCTCCTCCAAAGACATTGATCTGCCAGCACCGAAAAGTACCGCCTCCAAGACTGTCTTTAGTTCGGGATTAGACATTTTGAACCTCCTGTATCTTTGATTTGGGGTGTAGTTTATCGGTTAGCTCGTCATAATCACCGGATGAGCCCCACAAATCTTCAAGCATAATCCTCCCATTTTTTCCTTCCTCCTGATCAAGAGAAATGTATCCCCTGTTTGTTAGGAAAAGGGTTGAGACAAAGGCAGTAACCTGGGACTCAATTGTAGCTTCTTCGTGACTTGAGGCTCTACCGATTGATGACTTGAGAAGCTCTTCTGCTACTTCTGCTAGCCCTACTGAGCCGTCGTTTGAGGTCCGAGATTTTATCGCTTGCCAGGTCTTTCTTAGATCTCCTTCGAGATCCTCAACATGGAGGCTGCCATTGAACCTCTCTCTGGCCTTCTGATGAGCTTCCCTCCTCTCCTTCGCTATTCTTTCACGGGTCCTTTGTTCCTCAGCGATCCTACCTGCATCTTGGAGGCCTATTAGGAGCTCCCCCAGAGTCACTGGTCGACCCTCTCCACGGTGTATTCTGCCCTCAAAGATTGCAGGGAGGGCTTCATCAGCGGCTCCGGTCATCACGCCAACCGAGAAGTTGTACTCCGAGTCGTCAAAGTTGGCCTCCCAACCTCCATCGAAGTCCCAAATCTCTTCCTCTTCAAGATCAAGGGCATTCTCTTGCCTATGTATTAGAGATGATGCCTGCCCCCTCAGTATGGACCAGGCCATCCTTATCAGCCTCCCGCAAGATGGCAGATCAATATTTTCTGCTCTGTCGATCTTTTGATTGAACATCTCTATGAAGCTAGACAAATCTACATCCCATGGATCTAAGTCACTAGACTGGAACATTTGGAATACTAATGCGACTGATCTATCAAACGGATCGATGAGGAATTGATGCTCAGCCTCCTCCAGTGTTGACAATTCCATTAGTCGGTCTAGGAACTTGCTAGTCTCCAAGTTGGGTTGTCCATCGAGAAGACGAGAGACGATGTCTTCCCTCATCTGCTCTCCAAATATCACTGCTTTTCTTCCCCCATATTGATTGGTAGACTTGCGTTTTCTTCCTTCCTTGGCTCGGATAATTCCAGCTCCGATTCCCCGACAATTTCCTCAGTGACATCTTCAGTCCTCCCCCTGAGAGCACTAAGCTCAGTTCCTTTGGAATGCGGACTTCCCGACTCATTTTCAGAGACTTCCACGCCGGCTCTATCTGCCAGCCCCCCTATGCTTCTTGGAGATGGGAGGGGTTGTGGTGTTCTCGGCATTTCTTCTGGAGATGGAAGGTCTGGCATAGAGGCCTTATCAGCCTTTGATGCGACTCTTGCCCTTTCCTCGGCCTCAATCTCATCACTAAGGTCCAATGCCGCTGCCCTGTCGAAGTCTGTTATCCTCTGGCTGCAGCCGTTGCCTGCGTGGGTGATTCCTATATGGTGGTCCGCAAGCGTGAGGCTGACCTTTCTTAGAGTCACCATGATGAACTGGGCCATCCCGCTCCTCATCCTACAGAGGGCTGCTATCTTCTCTGAATTGAAGGGGTCGAGATTTTGATCGACCTCATCGAAATAGTAGAATGGGCTCGGCTCGTAGTCCTGGATTGCGAAAATTAATGCCAGAGCAGCCATTGACTTCTCGCCACCTGAAAGTGCAGACCTCCTTGTGTTCTGACTCTTGCCGGGAGGAACACAGGCCATCTCAAGGCCGCCTTCGAATGGATTGTCAGTATTCTCCAACTTCAGAGAACCCCTGCCAGTAGGTTGTAAAATTTCGTAAACTCTACTGAAGTTGTTGTTCACATGGTCAAAGACACTCAGGAGTCTGGTCTTTCTTTCCTCTTCCAGCTGATCGGCAATTCTGGCTAGCTCCTCCTTCCTCGTCCTCAATAGCTTACCATCTGCAACCAGCTCAGAAATCCTCATCTCAGCTGTTTCGTATTGCTCTATAGCCAGCATATTCACATTTCCGAGGGCGCCGAGGCGGCGCTCGAGCCCCTGCACGCTCCGCTCCGCCTCGGCGACTGTTGGCAGATGGGAGTCCTCTGGAGGAATGGTTATCCCTGCCTGTTGTAGTTCAGAGACGATTTCTTCCAAAGCCTCCCTCTTCTGCTTGATTTGTACTGTAATCTCCTCCAGCCTACCAGAAATATTCTGCTTCTCCTGGGAAAGTCCCTCCAGGTGTGCTCGAAGGCTGGCTCTCTCCTCCACCAGCTCATCTCTACGATCATTGAGCAGTCTCTGTTCCTCGTCAAACTGGGATGCTTTGGCCCTCAAATCTACCAATTCTTCTTCTGAGCTTCTGATCGTTGCCTCTAGTTCGAGAATGGCCTTTCTGGATCTTGAAACAGAATGCTGTTGCAATTCTGTCTGCCTCTCAAGATCAGAAACTCTGTCCGATAGTATCTTTAGCTGATGTTGCGAAGTTTCTATCGAGGCTTCGGACATCACTCTGGTTCTCTCGGCCTCTGTTCTAGTCCTCTCAGCGTCCCTAAGCAATTCAGAAAGGTGATCGGGAGTGTGGCTTTGAAGCTCCTCTGCTGCATTAATCCTGGTCTCAGTGGCGTTTTCCAGGGCTAATCTTCTCTCCTCCCTTACCAAGCTCGCTTCGAGTTTCTTTGATTCGCATATCTCCAGATCTTTTTCGGCTTCCTTGAGCTTGTTCCTAACTTCGATGACGGCCTTTTCCGCCCTTTCCATGTCAGACTTCCAGTTCCTGACCTTTAGGGAGTGATCGTCGTTATCCAGACCATGAATTCGGTCCCTCAAATCCTGCTGATTCCTCCTAAGATCTCGTAGTGCACCATCGACAGTGGAGAATATCAGATCGGCCTCCTGTACGGCTAACTCCAACCTTTCAATACCAGAGGCACCAGCTCCTGATCCATCGAATCTGGGCCTGTCTTTCTTTGAAGCAGAGCCACCTGTCATGGCTCCAGAGCTCTCAATAACTGAGCCGTCTAGAGTTACCATTCTGACGCCGCCCATGTTTTCTCTGGCGACGTTCATCGAGTCCACAACCAACGTATTTCTACCAGCATACCTAACGGCTATTTCCACACTAGGATCATAGTCCAAAAGATCGTGTACAAACCCGACAACGCCTTGGTTCCTTGCAACTAGAAGAGTACGACCTTGAGGGCGTGAAACTGATAGTTTGTTTAGTGGTAGGAATGTGGCCCTTCCGCCGCCGTTTTTCCTTAGCCAAGCTATGCACTTTGAGGCAACGTGATCGGATGTGACAACTATGCTTCTGAGGCCACCGCCGAAGGCGAAGGACAAAGCTTCCTCGTGTGATGGATCCTTTGGGGTTGCGAGCTCGCCCAAAGTACCTAGAATTCCGTGTATTTCTCCACTCTCCCTCAGTTTCGAGAGTGCCGCCAAAGTGAATGCTGACCCGGGTGAGCTTGCTCTAGTTTCCTGACGTGCCCTAGCTTTGGCTAGGTCCATCTCCTTAGCTCTGAGTCTAGATTCGGCCCTATCCCTGTCCTCGACTAATGATTTCTCTTGCTTTTGTAGACTAATCACATCCTTTGCCAGTGAGTCCCTGCTGATGTCGGGCCGTATTTCCTCCAAATCTTCGCCCATCAGGGCGTGGTCGTCCCTCTCTAGTTCGGCGGATTCAAATGCCTGTTCCAAATCTGCCAACTTTTCTGAGGCAATCTGTGACATTTGTTCTGTCCTGTCATAGTCGAGTTGTGCCTGTGAGAAGTTTGTATTTGCGGCTTGCTCCGCCTCAGTGGCCTTACCTAGTGCCCTATTGAGGTCCCTCCCATGCCTGTCTCCAGACTGGATGGCTTTCCTTGCCTCTTTTTCGCCTTTTGAGGCCATTTCAAGTTCTTTTTTTGCGTTCTCAACGGACTCTCTTAGATCTAATATCCCTTGTTCCGCTGCTTCTCTAGCCTTAACCGCTCCATTACTCTCCTTGAGTAGTATCTGGATCTCATCTCTTGCCTCATCGACTGCTCGCTGATGGTCACCTATCCTGTCGGAGGCCGTCTCCATATCGATCTCGTGCTTCCTTATTTGTTCGATAATACCCTTTGCATCTCCCCCCAAGGCCTCATCTAGATCGTTTGCGAGTTTCACCAACTCCTTGTCGAATTCATCTAATTTGGTACTTGAGGATAAGATCTCGTCCGAGAGATCTTTCTCCCTTTTCAGGTAGTCTGACCTCTCATTCTGAAGAAGGTTTACCTCTCCTTTCCTATTCCTATGTCTTGATTGCTCAAGAGTTAGCCTTGCAAGATCCACATCCTCCTTTAGCTGCCTGAATTTCAGTGCCTGCTCCCTTTCTTTTTCGAGCTCCTTTAGTCTGCTTTTCTGATCCTCCTCGAAGATATCAATTGTCTCTATGCTTGTCTCGACATGCTTTCTTTGGGTGTTGGCCTTCCTAATCTCGTCGTCATATGCAGTCACACCTGCAACCTGTTCCAGCACGCCCCTCCTCTTGTGAGGGGTCATTGTAGCCAGATTTGTCACATCTCCTTGCAACACGATATTGTAGCCATCACCCCTTAATCCGGCCTCAGAAAGGATCCTCCTCATCTCGGTTGCGGAGGAAGGCTCTCCATTGATTCTGAAGGAAGAGATTGGGTCTCCCTTTCTATTCAATCTAACTGACCTAGTGAACGAGACTTCGTCTGAGTCTGTCCTCAATCTCCTGCGACCATCTATCTCTGGCTTATTACTGAATACTAGGGTCGCAGACATCTGCTTTGCTGGCGTTCCAGATTTCCCTCCATTGAATATAAGCTCGGATACATTGGAGGCTCTGAGTGAGCGTGTAGACTTGGGGCCGAGTACGAAACCTATGGCATCCCCACAGTTTGATTTGCCACTTCCGTTGGGCCCCGTTATAGCCGTGAATCCCTCCTCGAAGGGGATTAAGGTCTCGCCCCCGAAGGACTTGAAGTTCTCCACTTCTATTCTGATTAGATGCATCCCTTCACCTCAGTCGTCGAGAAATATTTCACCGACAACAACGCCAGTGGTTCCATTTGAGGTTATGAACATTGAGGCAGTAGGTCGTTAGTAGCCACGATTACAGGGGTTATGGGGAAAAGCCAGATAGAATGGATTCATTACATGTTTCTTCTAAATTTTCCACCACTTTCGAAAAGTGCTTGAGTCACCTGTCCGACTGAACAATACTCAACTATTTCAGTCATCACCTGGAACAAGTTTCCCCCTTCCCTAGCAGTTTTCTTTAGCTTCTTAATTCCCTCTTCCGCCTTACTTGAGTTAGACTCTTTGAATTCCTCATTCCTACGAATTACCATCAATTTCTCGGCTTTATCTGAACGAGTGACTTCGATGTCAAACTCGTCTGCCGATGGTGTTGATGACTCTGAGTCAGTGAAGGTGTTTACGCCAACTATGGGAGTCTCTCCTGTGTGCTTTCTGTGTTCATAGACCATGCCTTCATCCTGAATACGGTTTCTCTGATAGTTGACCTCCAGTGACCCCAGGACACCGCCCCTGTTGTTCATCTCCTCGAAAATAGATAGTATCTGCTCCTCGACCTCGTCGGTAAGAAAATCAGCTACAAATGACCCTTGAAGAGGGTTCTCGTTCCTCAGCCAACCATACTCCTTTGCAAGAATTAGCTGTATCGCCACGGCATCCCTCACGGTATCCTCGGTAGGAGTTCCGAAGGCTTCATCTCGACTATTCGTGTGAAGGCTGTTCGCATTGTCGGCTAGTGCGTATAGGGCCTGAAGAGTTGTCCTGTAGTCGTTCCAAGTAAACTCTTGCGAGTGCAGGGATCTCCCACTACTCTGAATATGATATTTCAGCTTCTGCCCCCTCTCTCCCACCCCATATAGCTCCCTCATAGCAATGGCCCAGATTCTTCTAGAAACCCTACCAATCACGGCATATTCAGGATCCATCCCATTTGAGAAAAACCAGGAAAAATTCCTTAGGAATTTATCAGGATCGAGCCCTCTGGCCTTGAACAGCTCTACATACGTCAGTCCATTTGAGAGGGTTAGGGCCGCTTGGGTGATTGGATTGGCTCCAGCCTCATCTATGTGGTATCCGCTTATGCTGACAAAATAGTGATTGCGTATGCCGTTATCGACGTAGAACTCTGCCACGTCACCCATCATCCTTAGAGCGGTATCCAAATTGAAGACTAGGGTATTCTGGCCCATTGCTTCTTTGAGCTGATCGGCTTGAACGGTGCCCCTAACTGTGCTGAGGGCATATGAGCGAATTTCAGCTAGCTCTTCCTCGTTCGGCTCTCTGCCTTTATCTTCTGCGAACTTCCTTTTCTGTTGCCTTATTGCCACATTGAAAAAGGCGGCCAGGTGCCACCAGTAGTTTCCGTTGATCGTCATGCTAACTGAAGTGCTAGGATCGCAAAGGTCGAACCCTTCGAAGAGTCGCTCCATCTCATCAACTGTGCTTATGCTAACTCCGGACTCACAGACCTTGCCAAAAATGTCAAGCCTCTCTTGTGGATCATTCCCATACAGGCTGGGAGAGTCAAATGCCACAGAGAGTCTGTTGTATGACTGTTCCTTGGATAAGAAGTGATAGCGCTTGTTGGTCCTTTCAGCGCTACCCTCTCCTGCGAACATCCTGACCGGGAGCTCGTCCTCCCTTCGGAAGGGAAAAACGCCACCTGTGAATGGGAATTTGCCCGGAGCGTTTTCCTTCCTTATCCACAAAAGTTTTTCCGCCCAATCCTCTGTTTTGGGCAGGGCTACCCGAGGTACCCTTGTGCCGGAAATTGTCTCGTGGGTCGTCTTGACGGAAATTTCCTTGCCCCTTACCTCGTAGCTGGTCTTCCCGGATAGGTATGCACTGGACATTTTATCGAATTCATCTAACTCAGACCAAGTTGCTTCAGGTAGGGAACTCCTCACTGATTTGGCTTCCTGAATCAACTCATCGTGGGTCCTTTCCTTCCCTGACTTGAGCATCTTTTCTGCTGTGGATTCGATATGTTGGACTAGTCTGACCGACTCTGCCTCTTTCATGGCCTTTTCATGGTAGCCCCGGACCGCTGAGGCGACTTCGGATAGGTATCCTTGGCGCTCGTTTGGTATGGGCGGCTCCCTACTCGGTAGACCGTCATCCCCCAGCAATGGACTGCTGGCAGAGAAGTCTGAAGAGAATTTCTCGTTTAGATGCTGGGCCATCATCTCCCAAAGCCTGTCCACTCCAGCGTCAGCGAACTGGCTTGCTATTGTGGGAACCACAGGCATTGATTCGGGCGGCATATCAAATTCCTCTCTATTCCTCTGGAATTGCTTCCTTATCTCCTTCAATGCGTCCTCTGCGCCCGGACGGTCGAACTTGTTTAGGACAACAATGTCTGCGAAATCCAATGCGGCTAGCTTCTCAAGCTGGCTTGGAGCACCATATTCCCTAGTTGTCACGTAAATCGAAGAGTCGGTAACCTCGGTTATGGCATCATTTCCCTGACCTATTCCGCTAGTCTCTACAAGAACAAGATCGAAGCCCACAGCCCTGCATACTTCAACGGCCCTACCGATGCAGTCCGCGATCTCCCTGCCGCTTTGCCTGCTTGCAAAGGACCGCATGAACAAATTTGGGTCTGTCAGTGAATTCATTCGAATTCGATCGCCCAATAGTGCTCCTCCGGTCTTCTTCCTAGTTGGGTCCGTGGCAAGCAGTGCTACCCTAGCATCGGGGTTATCCCTCCTTATCCTAAGCATCACCTCATCCATGAGGCTAGACTTCCCGGCCCCCCCTGTCCCAGTGACGCCGACGACAGGGCACTCTTCCTCCGATCTTCTAGACCTTGATTTTGAGAGAATTCGGTGAAACTCATCGGAGGGATAATTCTCAGCCAAAGTGAGGAGCTTCGACACCATTCCATGGTTGTCAGCTGTTACGTTGGGGGCTATAGATTCGAACCTACTAGAATCTAGTAGATCTATCCTTGCAGCATTCTCCATAGCATCCCGTACCATTCCAACTAAACCCATTTCCCTTCCGTCGTCTGGCGAATATATTCTCGCGGTACCCTCGGAGGCCAATTGTTCGATCTCGTGGGGAAGAATGGTCCCCCCTCCGCCACCGAACAAGAACACATGTTCGTAGCCTGAATTATCGAGAATTTCTTTCGTATGTGTAAACATCTCAACTGCTCCCCCCTGGTATGAAGTGATTGCAACTGCGTGAGCATCCTCTTGAATTGCTGCTCTTGCCACTTCGTCAGCCCCCCTGTCGTGACCGAGGTGTATCACCTCACAACCCTGACTCTGGAGGATTCTACGGAATATACCAATCGCGGCGTCATGACCGTCGAATATGGCTGCTGCCGTAACTACCCGGATCGGCATGGTGCTCCGAGTAGATGACTCCACAAGAATGCGTTGACTACTAAATTCACACTTATGGCTAATTTCCGGGGTACAATTCAAGGGTCATGGCAATGGTGACCGAAAAGTGGAAGGAGGGGGTATTTCCGATTCTGAACCGGACAAAAGGCCCGAGTCGGTTGAGATATCTGCCGGCAATCTCTTCTCTGGTGATGTAACTCCCTATTGGAAAGAAGATAACGAGGCGAATGTAGTCTTCACGTCACCGGAGGAAGCGAACAATGGCCTTTCAAACGGCGGTTGGTTCGCTATCGGGCTGATAGTTGCCCCCATTGTAGTGGGTATTGTTTCGTTTGCACTGGTTATCGGTGGAGAATCTTTGTTGTATGACTACGATTATGAAGATGATTACCAATATGACGACATTTTGACTATGAGTGATGAAGAGTCCATCGATGGTCGGAGTTACAGGGTTTATGAAACGGACTTGTACCTACGACCTGATCTATATGACGATTCGGAAGTTAATGTTAGAGGCCAGGGATACTCTTGTTCTTTGTACGATTATCCCCATGAAGAAGAGCAATGGGAGAAGATGACCTGTTATTCTTGGGCCGACGGGGAGACCGATGTCTATGTTAGGATTGTTCTAAATGGGGGAAAAGTTTCCTTCGCAGTGGACTATAGTACTGACTCCGACAGGCCTACCGATGCAAACCTATGGCAATCCACAAGCCCGCCTTCATCCACTGGATTTGGGGAGTTGATGATATTTCTTTCCGGGGCTATTTGGCCATTAGCACTCATTGCTGGACTAATCTGGGGATTTACCAGAGGGAACAAGTATTTCGCGTATGGTATGCTTGTCTCGATCGTGGCAGTACCGACATTCTGTTTCATATCTCTCGTAGTGTTGGTAGCTTTTACTTTCGGTTGGTAGCCTAGAAGCTCTCCGATAGTAGCAAACCCGCGAAAACAAACATCAGCATCCCCATCGCCCCGTCTATGATGTGCGCCCTCTCCCTTAGACGTTGAACTCTGTCCCCGGTTGTAAGTACAGTAGCCACTGTGACGTACCAGACTCCGTCTATGGACATTCCCAGCAGCCCCATCCCTACCAAGGTCTGAATTCCAAGATTCGCCTCCACAAATGGAGCATAGAGTGCCAACATCCAAGCCAATATCTTGGGATTAAGGATTGCTATGGAGAATCCTTGAACAAAGCCAGCGGTATCCGACGGCCCATGGTTATCATCGAGGTCTTGATTATGATTTGGCCCTGCAGCAGCGTTGCGTAGGAAAGTCGCCCCAAGCCATAGCAGGATTGCTGTGCCGCCCCACTTCAACACCAGCCCAACACTGTCGTTGGCTGCTAATGCGGTTGCTATCCCTAATGCTGCGGTAAATGCGTACAAACCGAATCCTAGGCCGTGACCCAAGCCTGTTGCAACGCCTTGACTTCTCCCTCCGGCCATTGTGTTTCTGAGAACCACTGCCAACGATGGCCCAGGGCTCATTGCCCCAAGGGCGAAAACCGTGGCGAGAGCCGCCCAGGCACCGAGCTCCATGGGAGCCACCATTCTAGGCGTCAGAGTACATGGCCTCTATCTCATCGGCCCAGTTCTCTCGTATCTGCTTTCTTCTGATTTTCAAAGTGGGTGTGAGTTCCCCCGAGTCGATATTCAGATCCCTTGGAAGGATGGTAAATTTCTTGATTTGTTCTGGGTTCATGAACCTCTTGTTAAGTTCCATTATTTGTGATTCGATGTCCGACCTGATCTCCTCACTTTCCACGAAATCGGACAGTTTGTGACCCCTGCGCTCAAGTTCTTCTATCTGCTCGACGGGGTCCTTAGGAACCTTGTCGGGATTCATACCGAGGTTGTCACGCAATATAACGCCAACATCAAGGGTTACCAGCGCGCTGCAGTATTTCCTACCATCCCCAACTAAGAAGACTTGGGATAGGACAGGGATGGACTTCATGGTCTCCTCGATGACCAAGGGGGCAACGTTCTTTCCTCCGGATGAGACGTAAATCTCCTTCTTTCTACCTGTAATATGTATGTAGCCATCCTCGTCCATCCTTCCCAGGTCACCAGTCTTGAACCAGTCTCCATCGAAGACCTCGGCATTTGCTTCAGGGTTGTTGTAGTAGCCCTTCATGATGTTTGCCCCCTTAAACGACAGTTCCCCATCATCCTCGATCCTTACTTCTGTCCCTGGGCACGGCACCCCTATCGATCCCGTCTTGTTGTTTCCCTTCCAGTTGAATGTCATTCCCGCAGTGGTCTCAGTAAGCCCATATGCCTCGTAGATGTTGATCCCGATAGAGTGGAAAAGCTGAATTATCTCCGGGTTTATTGGCGCAGCTCCAGTGATTGCGTGTTTGCAGTTGAGGAACCCTGCTTTCCTCCTAATGGCCTTGGCTAGGACTGCTTTCAGAAGGGGCACCTTGAGTCCGATCCTGATTATTGGCTTGGAGTCTATGGCTGCCCTGACGTTGGAATATACTTTCTCGTAGATTCTGGGAACTCCGACGAAGAAGTCTGGCTGTATTTCCTTAGCGTAGTCGATAATGTCCAGTGGGTTCCTCACAGTGGTCATGTTTAGTCCCATCACTGTGAAAGCATGATTGTCGCAAACTTGGCCAAAGGAGTGTGCTTGTGGCAGCCAAGATATGTAGTTGTCATGACGGTCAAGGGGAACAATTAGATCGACCACCTGATTTGTAGTGAACGCGAAATTAAGATGGGTAAGTTCTACACCTTTCGGATTCCCTGTTGTCCCTGATGTGTAAATCAGTGATGCAGTTGAGTCTGGAGTGATATTCGCAATTCTTTCTTCCACCGCCGAGGTTTCAACATCCGAGCCCTTGGATAGAAATTCGTCCCATGACATTGCTTTGGGGTGGTCTATTTTTTCCTCATCCTCCAGCATGATGACGTGCTCCACCTCGGGCAGGGAATCCAGTATTTTCGAGAGTCTGTTCCTCGGCAGCTTATCTGGATCCTTGCCCCATTGGGGGTTGTGTCCGACGAAGACAAACTTGGACCCGGAGTCACCGACTATCCATTCTACCTCGTCAGGCGAGCAGGTGTGGTAGACACCTACTGCCGCGCCGTTGGTGAAGTAAGATGCTGCGTAGCACGCAAACCACTCCTTTCTGTTGAAGCTGTAAATGCTTAGCCTGTCCCCCTCCTCATGCCCCAGAGCCAAGAGAGAGCGGGAAATATCCATGACGTAATCGGAGTATTCAGACCATGTCAACGTCTCAGTTTCACCAGATTCCTTTCTCTGGGTCAGAGCTGGTTTTTCTCCGAATTCCTCGGCATTTTGTAGAACTTTTTGTGGTAAAGTCGGCCACTGCATAACGATCTACAGGTAAGGTTGAAACTTAACTGTTGTCTAGGATATTAGGTGTACCCAGAACAACCATCATGGCAAAACTGCCAGTATATTTTTCGTCCAATCAGCCCCTCCGTTCCTATTCGCTAGCGGAGATGCGGGAGAGGGGTGCCAGCAAGATTGTATCGTGGTTTGTGACTCGGAAAGTGCTTTTCTCGCTCTGGACTCGGCGTATTTTCCCACGCCGATTACATTGTTAGCACCCAATGTGGTGACGACGGCTCTCAGGTGCTCGTCGCAGGCAGCCAATAGCTCATCCAAAACACTTCCAGACATGTTATTTGGCGTGATATTCGTGCCCCGTGGGCCCGAGAAGATCATCAGTGGGCAATGGTTCAGGACGAACACATTACGGAAGATCTCATCTGAGGTGCCGTACCTCTGAGATAGGACTCCCCAGAGCCTTGTTCCGGAAACCTCCTCTTTGGGATGTTTGAGCCCATTTACTGGCCTATTGGGATGCATTCTCCTAGGAATATCCACTTCGATATCGGATATTCCCAGTAGGTTTCTGACTACACTTGTTGCGGCGAATGGTATTCCCATCTGACCCATTCCGTGCGGCCCGGGATTCATGCCCAAAAGTACTGTTCGGGCCCCTTTGTCCGCACAAGTCTTGAGGTATGCCTCGTGAACATTCCAGGCGTACATCAAAGGGTTGTAAACTACTTCTGCGGTACCCTCCGACTCCAGTCTTACCGCATAATCCTCTACTTCGTCCCTCAGTGAGGAAGCGAGTTCAATCAGTTGTTCTCCAATCATACTACCTACTGCTTAACGTCTACTATTTTCGCGCCTGAAATCGATTTTAGATCTTCGGGAGTTATCGGAAAGACGGTTTGTCTCGACCCGGCAGCACCCCAGACCAGATCGTATTTCAATAGGTCTTCATCCATCAGTATTTCAGCTTGACTTGTGTGTCCAAATGGCGGGACTCCCCCAACGACATAGCCAGTTTGTTGCAAGACGTAGTCAGGGGTTGCCATGCCCGGCTTGAATCCCAGAATCCCCTTCAGTTTCTTCTTTCGGTCAACTTTATTTGAACCCGAGGTTATTACCACTACGGCGCCCTCAGGCCCTTGAAATACAATTGATTTAGCGATGTGCGAGACATTGCATCCCAGCTGATCGGCAGCATCTTGCGAAGTCCTCGTGCCCTCTTGATACTTTCTTGGGACTGGAGAAAAACCAATTTTCTCACACATTGACAACCATAGCTCATGGCCCATCACGCCTCAGGATAGGGGTTCACAACTTATGCATTGGGGGAGGGCAATTCGAATTGGTTCCCCCAGTGTCCCTCCGTGTTTCACTCTTGTATCCTTGCCGTTATTCCTAACAGCCGTTTCGTTTTATCGATTACCAAAAGTATTCCGTAGTAACGGCCTTAGTGTAAGTTTCAAGACTCCCGCACTATCAGGTTTACAGTTGTGGGACTTCCTATCGGGCCGTATGAGTCAGTTATGGGGTTGATATTGTTAAGTACGGTACCGCTTCATTTATTCCTTACAAGAAATAGTCCAGAGGATAGAGTCGGGTTTTCAGAGCTTTTTTCCGAGATGAAGCAAAAGGGTTACAAATGGCACATCTCAATCTACTTCCTCATGTTTGGTTTCAAGGCACTCATCGATCAGCACAACGAGGCAATAAAACCGAGGGTGGGTGGTTTCACCCATGTCGTGCATAATATCGAGGGGGAAATCACAATTTGGGCCCAAGAGCGGTTTAAGGGTGAGCTGCTCACTGATGTCCTGTCCTTCCATTACCTCTTCGTTTACCTGTTCATTATTTGGTTCAGCCCGATATATTACATCCTTAGCAGGGATGAAGCGATGGCCGACAAGGCTGTATTGAATTACGTGGTAATTTACGTGCTTGCTGTACCATTGTATCTCTTCTTCAACATAGAAGTGACCTCCTCCTTCGTTCCCGGAATGGAAGCTCTCCTGTACCATGATGCGTGGTATCTATTCTTCTTCACAGAGGTTGACCCTCTAGATAATGGGATACCCAGCCTTCATATTGGGATACCCATATGCCTTTTGATAACCAATAGATTGCATGTCAATAGTTTGGGAATAAAGATTAGCCAATGGAGGCACAGGGAGTACGATCTTTTCCTTTTGCTTAATGTGCCCGTGTACCTGTTTAGTATTCAATATCTGGGGATCCACTGGATTTCAGATATTATTCCGGGAATATTTCTAGCTGTGATCTGCGCTTTATTTAGTCACAATGTCCAGCCAATTCTGAGGGGTCAAGAATCTAGCATTTTGTCAGTACTGAAGTCCAAAAAGGAAGCGATGTCGAGTTCGTTGGCTTTTAGCGTAGTCGGTGCATTTTTCCTGATTTTCGTCGTTGTTGACGGACCTGGCGTCGATGAGGACAAGCCGACCATGCGCTTGGGGCCCGAAGACGTTAATCTTGATGTGGTGGAAGTTCACAGTTTATGGCATCCAGCAGAGGTGGAAATTAGAAATGTGGGCGAAGAGTCCTTGGAAGTTATTGTTGTCCACAGAGATATAGTACTGGAACACGTAGATGACGGAGTCATAATCTGGAATTCATTTCCTAGAGAGCATATACAATCTGTGAGTCCCAGTGAGTCGATATCCATGGAGGTGGACACTCCATCTGTTTACGATGGACACTTTATCCTCGTCAGCCATCAGGGAGTCTCGGGGATCGCCGAGGCAAGAGTAACCACTGAGTACGTGGATGAGGGATTAGTTTGGTCCGCAGTCTTGTGTTCGATTCCCTGTTTCGCGATCGTGGGTTACGTGGTAGCAGAGCAATACACTAGAAGAGATAGTGCCCGATGAAACCACCGATGAACAATCCTGAGACGGCGCCATTACCGATCCATATTCCGACTCTGAATGCCGGGAAGTTCTTTCTCCAAGTATACATGGACTGAAATATCCAAAATAGTATTGCAACGATAAACCAGACATAGAGAAACAGCTGTGGAAGAAAGAACAAAATCATGCCAATATTTGTTCCAACGATTAGCTCGAAGTTCCTTCCAGTTGGAGTCGGAGAGAAGTACAAAAGCAAGCTTACCAGCACTAGGATGGCAAATGGAGTAGTGAGCTGTTGCCCAAATATCTTAGGGAATCCGTCGACCATGTATGAAATAAGGGCGGCGACAAAGCCTACAGTGCTAGGAATTGCAACTGGCCATAGAGGTGGCTCGTCCCACTTCACACTAGTCGGTATAAACCACTACCAATGAACACTTTGAATTTAGCCGGAAGGTTTTCTTTAGATTTCAGTACCTCAGGTGTCATGGCGAGAGGGGAGATTGTTCTCGGTTGTCTGGCGCCCCACCCACCTCATGTTGTGTATGCAGAGAATCCAGAGCAGAATGAGCCATTCTCAGAAGGAGGATGGGAAGCACTCAGGTGGGGGTATAACATGCTGGCGAGGAAACTGAAAGACATCGAGTATGACTGCATAGTTGTACTTACCCCGCATTGGCAGACCTACATCGGCAACCACTTCCTAGGATTAGAGAGGTTCCAAAACATCAGTGTTGACCCCATATTCCCCAACCTATTCCGGTTCCATCATGACATAGAGGTGGATGTTGAGCTCTCGGAAGCCATGCAAAAGTCTGCCGAGGACGCTGGGATAGTATCCATGATGATGAGGAACCCGAACTTCAGAGTTGACTATGGCACCATAGTTAGTTGCCACATGTTAAATCCCGAGTGGGATAAACCGATAGTGACAATCAGTAGCAATAGGTCCACACACTACTACTCAGACGAAGTTATGAACGAACAGGCTAGTGCTCTTGGTCTGGCAGTTTCCAAGGCAATAGAAGAAAGCGGAAGGAAAGTAGTTTTGGTAGCCAGTCACTCTTTGTCTCATCGGCACTTCGTCACCGAAGCACCATTGCCGGAAGACATGAGCCGAGAGCACATATACAACCACAGCCAATACGTTTGGGACATGAAGGTAATCGAGATGATGAGAGAGGGGAAGATGGAGGAGGTAATTGGAATCCTTCCAGAGATGATTGAGCAGACCATGGCAGAGGCCGAGGGCGGGGGTTTGACTTGGATGATGTCAGCAATGGGGATGCCCGACTATCCAGCCGAGATATACGGGTATCAGTCTGTGATTGGGACTGGAAACGCCATCGCTGCGTGGGATCCAAACCCATCCAGTAGGACTATTGTTCTGTGATGTGATCTGATGAGCGATTCTCCCGACATCAGACTTGGCCTCTATGTGCCACCTCACCCACATCCACTACTCGCGCCAGAACAAAATGATGGTTGGGGGAGGCTGAGGAAGGCATTTGATACCTGCAAAGAACGGATAGAGGAAAGTGGGGCTGACCTTATTTTGATTTACTCGACTACATGGCCTAGTATTATTGGGCACCAGATACAAGCACACCCAAACCCGGTATTCACACATGTCGATGACGACTTCCACTTCTTAGGCTCCATGGATTACGAATTCAAGATGGACTCCGAATTTGCAGAGTGCTTCAGGGGATTCTGCGAAGAGAGAGGACTTCATGCCAGAACCGTTTCGTACGATGGTTTTCCAATTGACACTGGGTCTGTTGTCGCTCTCAAGCTCCTAAATCCGGAGAACAAGATACCAGCTTGCATAGTCTCTAGCAACGTATATTCCAACAGGGCAGAACAAATAGTTCTGGGTAAATCAGCGAGGGATGCGATCAGTAAACTCGGAAGGAAGGTTGCTGTTGTTGTAGTGGCCAGCTTATCTAACAGAATGTTCACCGAGCACATTGACCCATCCGAAGACCGGATACATTCGGCCAAGGACGATGAGTGGAATCGAAAAATATTGGAGTTCTTCGAGGATGGCAGACTTGAGGACATTAGCCAGCTTAGTAGGGATATCCATGGGCAAATAAGGGTGAGCAAGGTCGTCGCTTACAAGCCTGCGTGGTGGATGGCTTCTGCCATGGGGCAACACAACAACTACGATGGCGAGGTGCTAGCCTACGAAGCACTTCACGGCGCAGGCGGGGCTGTTATACAGCTAACACCCTCAACTGGCGGAGTTGGTGACAAAGAATTTGACGAGGATGATGTGGAATTTTACCAGGGCGACAGAAGTGTTCTCGGAAAGGGGGCAATTTGATGAGTGAGGATGGCCCATTCATCGCAGAGGGAGGACCATCAGCAGTTGGGTCGTACCCACACCTTCGGAGGGTCGGCGACCTCATATTCATCAGCGGAATGGGACCTAGAAGGCCAGTAACAGACGAGATTCCCGGTGGCCCCATTAAGGACGAACAAGGGAATGCACTTGACTATGACATTAAGGCCCAAACCCACTCGGTTATCGATAACGTCAGGATAATTCTGGAGGAGTACGGATCCAGTCTGGAGAAAGTAGTTGACGTGTTAGTTTTCTTGGTTGACATGGAGAGGGACTTTCAGGGCTACAATGAAGTATATGCCGAGCACTTCTCAGAGATACTACCAGCTAGGACTACGGTATCGGTAAACGCCCTTCCCACATCCATCGCGATAGAGTTGAAGGTCATAGCGAAGGTGTGATTGGAAGCATCTCGATATCCTCCGATGTGCACCAATCCGGGGAAGACCGAGGATTACATCTGCTCGGAGAGCCACCAGGGATTTCGACCCAGTAGTCAATTCCATCTACTTGTGTCGGGTAATCGGTAGAGATAGTATGGGCACCGGTCTCAAGTGCTGCATCTCTTCTCGTGGTGTCATTGTTGTCTGCCTCCTCACCTCCGCTGTCAGCACGACTTCGAACAATGTATCCCTCTTCGACTAGTCTGGTTATTTCTCCGCCGTTAGTAATCGGGTCAGTTAGGGAAAAGAAAGCTGCTTCGCCTGAGGATTCGTCGGACAGGGTAAACATCAATGCACCAGCCAATCCTGGGTGATCATCAATGTAAAGGTCTCTTGTCTGAGGTCCAGCCAAGAGTATGAATACGGCTTTTCCTCTACTATCTTCTAGCAGGGGCCATCCATCTAAAGTGACTGCCTCCTTGAGAGTATCCCTGCCCCCACGAACGGAGTCGGGCGTTATTGTCTTGTTTATTGGCCAGAACTGAGCAATCTCTTGTTCGATGTCTTCCAAAATTCCTGATAGCTCTAGTGTGGTCGTAACATCGGTTGCCTGTTCGGGCCAATCTTTAGGCTCTATCCAGACAAATATGGGGTGATGTTCTGGATTTTCATTGGACCAGGATAGCAGCACATTTAGGCAATTCTCGAAGGTAGGGCACGTTGTTCCGGAGTCATATTGGTTATGGTAAACTCTTAGCCCTCCTCTGGGATCCCACCAGACGTCAATTTCGAATTGCCTGACCCCCAGTTGGGAGGCCTGAACGTCAAGTGGCTCGTGACTATACATGTATTCCCTGGTCGGAGAGAGTAGTGGCTCCAAGTGGTAAGAATTGTGAGTTCCTTTCATCTGAATGTGATTTATCCTCAGTGCCTCGGTCTTGTTGGGGTCGTCGAAGGCCCCGTTATCGGATGATCCCATACATCCACCTACGGAGGTAATTATAATCAAAGTCGAAATTAGTAGAGCACGCTTGATCATCATCAAGCTACTGTGGCCGCCGAGAGATAACTCTTCTGAGAGGTTCAATGCTGAACTCCACCGGGCCCGTGTGCATGGCCATGAAGGATTTCCTCTGCTGAGGCAGGACGAATATCGATAACCTCGACTCGGAATTTTAGAGTCATACCAGCCATTTGATGATTAAAATCAACGGTTACCATGTCACCATCGATCTCCTTGATCGAAAATTGTATTGGCCCTTGGTCACTCTGGGCTCCGACTATCATCCCCACCTCAAGTTGCATCTCTTCTGGAAATTGGTTGTGATCTATCTTCTGTACTGCATCCTCGTCTCTCTCACCGTAAGCTCTGTCAGGAGTAAGCGTGAACTCCCTCTTCTCACCTATTGTTGCCCCGAGCATCTCCTGCTCAAAACCTTGAATCATCTGACCATGCCCCACCAAGAAAGCTAGTGGGCCTTTACCTTCGCTGCTGTCAAACACTTCACCATCCACAAAAGTGCCCGTATAGTTAACTAATGCCACACTATCCTGCTCAACCTTTTTGGCCATAACCAAGCGGAGAAAGGGGACTATCTAACCTATTGGGTACTGGACAACCTTCAACTGGGGCCGTCAGGCCGTCGAATCATGAGGACATACAGTCCTGAGGACCTGGCTGGAATATCATTAAGTTCCACAAAGTTGGAATCTGATAAGCTAGAAAGGAAGCTAGGTTTATTTTCTGTTATAATCATATCCTTGTCTTCAATGATAGGGTCGGGCCTATTTCTTCTTCCGTCTCTAGCTATGGTTGAGATGGGAGGGGGGAGTAGCCCAGTTGGCGGGGTTTGGCTTGCATACCTCCTTGCTGCTTTTGTTGTCCTGCCTAGTGCCATTTCAAAGTCCGAATTGGCGACTGCTATGCCTTCTTCGGGAGGTTCCTACCTCTATGTTGAAAGGACATTTGGGCCCTTAATAGGAACTATTTCTGGGTTGGGGCTATGGGCTAATTTCATGCTCAAATCAGCATTTGCACTAATTGGTTTCAAAGCTTATCTTTGGGTTTTTGAAGAGGTCTTAGCGCCAAACTGGGAACGGGGTTGGCTCTATGATAACGTGGACATAATCGCTTTAGCCCTGTTAGGTGCAATAGTCGGGATAAATATCCTGGGCGTAAAAAGCGTAAAAAAGATCCAGATCCCAATTGTTATGTTCTCCTCCGGTTATTTACTAGCTCTATGCCTCTGGGCAATGGCCACGATGGAGATAAATTGGGATTCTGCTATCTCGATCGAGGCCTTCGGAGGAGATTGGACTGCTGTAGCGTCTACCTCAGCGTTCGTGTTCGTGTCATATGCAGGCGTCACAAAAATAGCTGCTATCGGAGGAGAAATAAAGCAACCTAGCAAGAATCTCCCCTACGGAATACTGCTTTCTCTGCTTTTCAGTTGTGCACTTTACGTTACGGTGACCCTGGCGATGACTGCGACTGTCGATCCTAGTGAATATATGGGCGAAGTAGGAAAACCCCGAGAGGACCCGGTATACGTTTTCGCCAAAGCAGTGGGAGGGGAAACTGTGGCGAATATTGCCGCCTTTCTAGCAGTGGTCACTATGACTTCCATGGCATTGGCAGGTATACTGGCGTCATCCAGATTCCCATTTGCCATGTCCCGAGATAAGCTCATGCCCGAATTTCTGGAGGAAGTACACCAGAAATTTGGAACACCTTATTGGGCAATAATAGTAACTGGTCTTGCAATAGGGGCCGCAATAACATTCCTTCCGGTGAAGGAAGTTGCCAAACTCGCATCAGGATTCAAAATAATGATCTTCATGTTGATAAACGCGGTTGTAATTGTGCTCAGGAAATCTTCACCCTCCCACTCGTGGTACTCTCCCGAATGGGTGACTCCTCCGATGATGTATCCATTCATGCAACTGTTCGGAATATTTGGGGGCGGATTCCTTCTTTACCTGATGGGTTCAAGTGGAATAATAGGTGCTTCTGCAGCGGTAATTCTGGGCCTGATCATATTCTACGGCTATGGCAAGAATAACGTGAAAAAGGAAATAACACCTTGGGAAACGACACTTAGGATGATCACGGATCCCGAGGATGCCGAATTGAGGAGGTGCTATTCAGCTTTCTATGATGCTGATAGCGAAGGTTCTGGTATTTTGGACATGGACCAGTTCATTAGTGCTATTATGGCACTTGGATACGTTAAGAAGGGAGGGGCAAACATTCCAGACGATTCATTGGTAATTTCTTCTACAAAAACGAACGAAAAGGACCAAACGGTGCGAGATCTTTTTATCAAGGGAGATTCAGACTCAGACGGCTCGATTGACATACATGAATTCATTGTAATAGCAGATGAGATAGCTCCCTAAATCTAACCATTCAGGCGTGCAGTTGAAGTCTTCAACCGTTCTGGCAGCTTCAAGGTGAGCATGTGGTTTCAAGTCGAGCAAAAAAGGTAACAACCCACACTCTCCAGGAGATGAAGCGGTCTGGAGAGAAGATAACTATGCTAACAGCCTATGACTATTCATTAGGAAGATTAGTAGATGAGGCCGGAGTAGATGTGATCCTTGTTGGGGACTCCGCATCTAACGTGATGGCTGGGAACGATACCACTGTACCGATTACGCTAGATCACATGATCTATCATGCACAGTGCGTGACGAATGCAGTTGATAGGGCTCTTGTTGTGGTTGACATGCCATTCGGTAGCTACCAGGGAGACTCCAAACTAGCTCTAAAAAGTGCGATTAGAATAATGAAAGAATCCGGTGGCCATGCTGTAAAAATTGAGGGGGGGAAGGAGATAGTAGACTCGATTAGGAGAATACTCAAAGCAGGAATTCCAGTGATGGGGCATCTGGGCCTTACCCCCCAGTCAATATACAAGTTCGGAACCTATTCGGTCAGAGCTAGGGAGGAGGCTGAGGCTGAGCAGTTGTTGGATGACGCTATCGCACTTCAGGAAGCGGGTTGCTTTTCGGTTGTATTTGAGAAAATTCCGGCTGAACTTGCAAAACGATCCAGTGAAACATTGAGCATCCCGACCATAGGAATAGGGGCTGGTCCGGATTGCGATGGTCAGGTTCTTGTTCTCCATGATATGCTTGGAGTAACCAAGGATTTTTCCCCGAGATTCCTTAGAAGGTATGCTGACCTTGGAGAGACTGTTGACTCTGCAGTCAGGAGCTACATTTCTGACGTTAGATCTGGCAGTTTCCCGAGTCACGAAGAGAGCTACTGAAAAATTTGAGAGGGCCCCCAACCTTCAAGGACACTCGCCATCGGGTACAAATGGATTGCCATGAGCGAATTGTGGGTGGAAAGGCACAGACCTCGCTCAGTAAGCGAAATGAAAGGGCAAAGGGCAGTGGTAGACAGGTTGCTTGCGTACTCTAAGACCAAGACGTTTCCGCATTTGATGTTCGCCGGACCACCAGGAACAGGGAAGACAACCGCTGCTCTGGCATTGGCGCGAGATGTTTTTGGTGAAGGCTACAGAAGCAACCTCCTCGAAATGAACGCCAGTGACGAGCGAAAGCTCGAGTCAATCCGAACCAAGGTCAAACAGTTCGCTAGAACAGCACCAATGCCTGGCTCTAGCTTCAAGGTGATCTTCCTAGACGAGGCTGATGCTTTGACTCCAGATGCTCAAGGAGCCTTGAGAAGAATAATGGAACAATATGCAGAGACATGCAGATTCATACTATCCTGCAATTACTCCTCAAAAATAGTGGAGGCGATACAATCTCGATGCGCAGTGTTCAGATTCAGACCCTTGGAGACTCAGAAGGTGATGGAGACAGTTGTCCAAGTCGCTGAGAATGAGGGGTTAAGATTGGAGAAAGACGCTGCCAGTGCTATTGCGAATGTTAGCCTGGGTGACCTCAGGAAGGCCATAACCTCCTTGCAGGTGGCTGCTTCTCTCGATCTTCATGTCACTAGAGATCTCGTATACGAGACGACTGCCACCGCACCACCTGAGGATTTGCATGGCTTCTTCCTTGCATGCAAAGAGGATGGATTCCAACCTGCAAGAAGGAGGATGAGGGGAATTATGGATAGATTTGGACTAGCTGGAACGGATTTGGTAAATCAGCTTCACAGGGAGCTTGGGAATGTACCATTTTTGGATGAGTCAAAGAAGCTAGTAATAACTGAGATCATGGCTGAGTGTGATTTCAGAATGGTGGAAGGTGGGGGAGAATCCCTACAACTTGATTCAATGGCAGCCAAGATATGTGAACTTCTAGGCATTTAGGAAGTTCTAGCAATAGATAGGATATACTCTGCTGACCAAGAGTTTTGGCCCGTCTCCCAAGGAATCATTTCATTCTCCTCAACTAAGTGAATGTAGATCTCATAATCTCCGGGGGAGCATCCTCCATCGCACAGGTCCCATGCCATCCCTATATCTTCGTTATGAGGTGCCACTTTTGGGCCAATGAATTCGTTAGTAAGTGAGTTCTTCTTCATTCCTCTTAGCCAGTCTTCTGATCCTATAGACTCAAACTTCTGGGATGGTCCAGCCGCTGCCAGTGTTGAAACTAGGCCGGTCTCGTTCATCAACTCTTCACCTTTGTATCTAATTATGAGATTCATTGTGACGTTCTCCGAGTCGACATTATCCCTTACGGCAAATCCAAGCACTATCGGGACTGACTCCTGTGAAATCTCTATTTCGTACTCCTTATCCGATAGCTCCCAACTGGTTATCCCTTCACTTTGGGAAGCTACGTCGATGGAACCCGCTAAGTGAGGTGCTGCGATGTCCGCAAGAGGTGGATTGACCAAAGCGAATGAGAGTGCGAGCCATGTAAACAGATAAAGGAACGATGCCCGGACCCAGTTTCCCGTGGTATACTGCTCAAAAAATGAGGATGGTACTATGACCTGATGGATTGGCTTGATTAGTGAGATCATCAAAAATGGGAGAAGCCAGAGTACTTGGGCGGTCTGATCTAGACCTGGCATTACGTAATACCTCATTGTGGAAGCCACTAGCAATCCAAATACAATAACAATCCACATTGAAATAGCGTCTGCCTTCTCTTTTTCAGCATGGGAAGATGGGTCAAATGGCTCAAGAGTGGAGTCTTTGCGCTCTTCACCTTTCGAGCTACCGCCCTTTTTGCCAGAGTATGCACTAGCCCTGAGGGCGGTATCGACATCGACCATGGTTAATTCGGGCGAGGGAAGCAGACACATCAACCCTGCGCGTGGTAGAAGCGATGGGTGTGGCATTACCGGCAAGGCTCAAATGGCCTCTTCGCTCGCCTTTGGCTATGCCGGGGTGGCGTAGTTGGTAGCGCGTCGGACTCATAGGGAAAAGTTGGCGGCATTTTATCCGCTGACGCGATCGATGAGCGCACAAGCCTAACCGAAAGTGTCTGAGACATCCGAAGGTCGCGGGTTCAAGTCCCGCTCCCGGCACCACAGCTAGCCAAAAAGCGAGCCATTCATGGACTGGAACTGAACCGCGGTAAGCATGGAGGGATGGCCGGCACCCGGTACACCAGTCAGGATGGTAGTAAAGACCTGGTCTGGCAAAGTTGAACATCAGGGGCTTGCATTGCCGCCCTCGAGCCCAAATGTTCTGACAATCAAACTCCAAAATGGGTATAATGTCTCATTTCCAGAGTCATATGTGGATTCGTTCCAAGAACTTGGTGAGAGTTTGCCTATGGAAGTACCAAATATACCTACATTTGAACAGGACGAAAGTTTACCTTTAGTTCACCTCATTCACACAGGGGGGACGATAGCGAGCAAAGTTGACTACGCAACTGGCGCCGTCTCCGCCAGGTTTGATCCTCATGAGCTTCTTGACGCAGTTCCCGAGCTTAGAAAAATCGCCCGTATCCGTGCGGTAAAGCTAGGAAATATGTGGTCGGATGATCTACGACCTAGGCATTGGAATAGGATGCTAAAGGCGACTGAGGAGGCATTCTCGGAAGGGGCTGTTGGATGCGTAATTACGCATGGAACCGATACTTTGCACCTATCGGCTGCTGCCATGTCCTATGGCTGGTCCGGTCAAGGTGGAAGGCCCCCCGGAAGAATTGTCCTCACAGGTTCGCAGAGGTCGCCCGATAGAGGGTCATCGGATGCAGCTGAGAACCTGATTGCGTCAGTTTATTGGGCTGCAAACGGGCCAACACCTTCGGGTTTCAGGGACTCTTCAGTGGCCATTATGCATGCAAACTCATCAGATGGAAAATGTGCCGTACTTCCAGGATGTGCCTGTAGGAAGTATCATTCATCAAGAAGAGATGCGTTCAAGGCGATAAACCAAGAGCCAATAGGGTACGTAAAGATAGGTAGAGAAGGTGCAAGTATAGACTATTCTCCCGAGGCACACGATGCTAGAATTGAGGCGATATCGCCAAAGTTATTTGACGAGAATGTGAGAATTGCACAATTCATTTCAGACCCACACCTGCACCCTGATTTGGTCCAAGGCGCGATAGATTCTGGATTCGATGCACTCTTGTTCCATGGTACTGGACTGGGGCATCTTCCAATCTCAAACCCAGAAGAAGATAGTTTGGAGAACACAAGACTAAGGGTTATGCTTGAAGACCATATATCGTCAAAAGGCATAGTTGTGGTAGTCCCACAGACAATACATGGCCCAGTGAACATGAACGTTTACTCAAAGGGAAGGGACCAGCAACAGATGGGGATTATTGGTCATGGTTCACTTTGTCCACCTGGGTCAGCACTAGTAAAGCTGCACCACCTTCTTTCTGTCGGAGGAAGGGAGGTTGTAGAGGATGGGTGGAGCAGAGACCTTGTCGGAGAAAACCCACCATTTTCAAAGGACTAGAACCTCCGGTTTGCTGAATAACCGACTTGCACATGGAGCATTGTGGAGAGATACGGGGCCCGTGACGAGTTGGATACTATCAGTCGCGAAGCAGAGGCTCCCGGAGATCGCTCAGTGATCAAAGAACTAAGGGAATCTGGGGCCCGTACTGCTAGAGAGAGAATCCGAGGACTTCTTGACGATGGGAGTTTTGTGGAAATTGATGCCTTTGTAAAACATAGATCCGGAGATCACGGATTGCACTTACACACCCCTTTGGGGGACGGAGTGGTTGCTGGGCACGGAATGATAGATGGACGGAGGGTTGCCTGCTTCTCCCAGGATTACTCTGTCTTTTCCGGAACAATGGGGGAGATGCACGCAAGAAAGATAGCAAAAGTGGTTGACTTTGCTGAAAAATCTCGACTACCGATAGTAGGCATATGGGACGGAGACGGTCAGAGAGCCCATGAGGGAGTGACTTCACTCGGCCCCTCGGGAGAGCTACTTGACTTACTGGTATCATGCTCAGGAAAGATCCCCCTGTTATCGATAATTCTCGGGACAGTGTCGGGAACAAGCGCTCTAGCAGCTGGCCTCTCGGATTTCGTAATAATCGGACGCCAAAGGGGAAAAATGTTCATGAGGAGCCCTTACGTTATCCCAGAGATACAGAATGGGCAGATCAATGAGGCCGAACTAGGAGGAGCTGAGCAACACGCCAGCAGAAGCGGCTTAGCAAGCTTGGTAGCGGAGACTGAGTCGGCTGCTTTCGACCTCGCTTCAGAGATACTGGCATTTCTACCCGATCACACCCTCTCAGAACCCCCAGTCATCAAGACCAGGGAGAAGTGGGGGCGTTTGTGCAAGGGACTTGAAAAGCTTGTTCCGGAGGATGCAGACAGGCCTTATGACATGAGGGAAGTAGTACGTAAGGTGGTCGATGGTAAGCGCTATCTGGAGTTGTTTCCCACATTTGCGGAGAATGTAGTAGTTGGATTCGCAAGATTGGACGGCCAATCCGTAGGTATCGTCGGCAATCAACCTTCTGTTCTCGCAGGATGTCTAGACATCGATGCATCAATCAAGGCGGCAAGATTCATCAGGACTTGTGACTGCTTCAATATACCAGTCATTACCTTTGTCGACGTTCCTGGCTTTTTACCGGGTACGGTGCAAGAATGGGGAGGAATAATTCGCCACGGTGCTAAGCTACTTTACGCCTATTCAGAGGCAACTGTTCCAAAACTCACTGTCGTCACGAGGAAAGCTTACGGAGGGGCGTACCTCGCAATGAGCTGTAAGCATCTGGGGTCTGATTACAACGTAGCGTGGCCAACTGGGGAGCTGGCTGTAATGGGAGCTGAAGGAGCTGTGGGCGTCATCCATAGGGCCGAGCTCGCGAGATCGGAGGATCCAGAGGCCACCTACGCCAAACTAATCGAGGAATACAAGACCAAATTCGGCGACCCCTATGTGGCGGCAAAACATGGCTGGCTGGATGATGTGATTGAGCCCGCGCAGACCAGAAGGGCGTTAGTGAATGCCTTAAGGCCGCTACTCTCGAAAAGAGAGTTGGTGCCACCGAAGAAACATGGGAACATCCCACTTTAGAATTTCAGATGATTAGATTAGAGTAAGTACCTGATCCAATGAAGGGAGCTCAGAAGATATTTCTGGGGCGAATAAAGCCCTCCAGGCCTCTATGTGTTGTGCTACTAGCATCATAATAGCAAATTCACCACTATGTGAATCTAATCCGTATGTAATAGACACTTGGTTCGTAGATTCCATATCAAACGATTCCTCTCCAGCCGGCTCTGCATCAAGGTCGACCGATATGTCAGCCTCTCCCGAATCCAATATGCTTGAATCCCAAGGCCCCCTTAGTAACTTCCTACGCCCCAAGACAGGTATGATCGAGCCTCCCTCTAAGGACCAAGCCGCCGCAATCGATCTGGCTGTGGAACCCCCTCCCCTGATCATAAGGGTAGATCTTGAAGGTTCGATTCCAATATTTCTGCATGCAATTAAGAAGCCAATGCCATCGGTATTTGCCCCATACCACTTCCCTCCTGACCTCCTAAGTTGGTTTACCGCTGAAACTCCTTCTGGCCCGGACACGCCTAGGCGAGACGTCGCCAGGTGTTTCAGAGGAGAGGTGCAAGATAGCCATATTTCTCCATCCATTTTGGAAACCTCATTGATGAACTGATCCATGTCAGAAGCCTGGAGAAATGCCTGCTCTGCCTCTTCTACGCCTGTGATTTTAGCCATTATTTGGAACAGTTTTGGAGTGAGGGAGTGGGATATAGGGCTTCCCGCCACTCCCCAGTAAGTTGGACCGCCCATGGGTGTGCGCTACGGTCATTGGCGATGAAGGTTTCAAGAGAGGTGCTCTTTAGTCTGAATATGGGGCCGAGATATGCGTCGAGTCAAGTGGTTGGACGAAGGGGTGAGGCTGAAGGTAGAGAGCGAGGATGACCTTTGGGTGTTATCACAGGTCTGCAGTAAGGGCTGCTTGGTAGGAATGCTTTCACACAGACGTGACTCTACTACCGGCACCATGGAGGACGGTAGGGCTAGAAGCGCTGAAAGGAAGCCAATGTGGATCTTGTTGGAGGCTTTGGATAACGCATTCCAACCTTTTACAGACAATTTGAGGGTGCACGGAGTGATAAAGGAAGCCAAAATTGACATCGGCAGCCACCATACTCATCTAATCGGGGCAGGCGATGAGGTGGAGTTATCCAGAGAGGGGGGCCTCTACAAGGCTGATTCTGCACTAATAAAGGAGGCAATATCATCCGGCTCGAAGGCTCGAGCTGGCCTGATTGTGGTCGAAAACGATGAGGTGATTATTTTCGAGGTGGCTGCTCATGGTATTCGAGACGTGTCTCACTTTAGTTTGAGGGGGGGCGGGAAGAGGACTGGCGACTCAACGTTAGTTAGAAAGGAGTTCTTTGAACGTGTCGCGAGGGAGACTAAGATGGTTTTTCAGGATAAAATGCCGATTGTTATCTGCGGTCCTGGACTAGCAAGGGAGGGCTTCGAATCCAATCTCAGGGACTTGGGGGCTAGGAATAGCATAGTGAATGCACCAACGTCTATCGGTGGAAGAGCCGCTGCCAATGAAGTGTTAGCTGAAGGGCTGGCAGACTCACTACTTGGAGAGCACGCCCTTGTGGAACAGGTCAGAATGATAGAGGAAGGTCTGAAAAGAATATCCACAGATGGGGCGGTAACCTTTGGGATAGAAGGTATTGGGAACGCTGCAGATCAAGGCGCAATTGAGACATTGGTAATCGACGCAAGTATCCTACGAAGTGATCGTGGCGACTATGATTGGGCACCTGTTGCGGAAAAGATAGAGAGCTCTGGGGGCAAAATAGTTCAAGCTTCTTGTGATCATGATGCAGGCCAGCAACTACTTGGCATCGGGGGTGCTATAGCACTTCTGAGGTGGAAGTTGGAATAGGCAAGCCTCTTCACTGGTGGATCGAGCGGACACCATGGAAGATGGCCAAGTCAGAATAGTCTGCCTCGGATTACCTGATAGATCCGATTTAGCCTCACGGGTTGCTGAATCCTCAAATCTAATAGGGTCCGAGGTAGAGTTCGCCATTGAGCTGGGCCAAGGGGAAGACGTGGACCAAGGATCGATTGACTGGCGCGGCTCACTTAGCTCGGCAAATTGGCTAGTAGTTTCGTCATCTTGCGCGCTGGGGGAGAAAGGCATTAGGGGGGCATGGGGGGCTTCGCTTGCATTCTCCGAACTGGAGGGCAGCAAGACTGCAATGGTAGTGGAAGTCCCGTCAGATTCGGCCAGAATGAATGAGGCTTGGGGGGCCGTGATAGAGAGAATCAGGCAGATTGGTGTCCTTTATTTAACCAATGAGGCCATGGTTGCAATATCGAAAATAGAGAAGACTGAGAGTCGTGAGCTACTCGATGAAATCAGGAAGAAGGGGATGGTACCCCTAGTTTGCTCTTTCAATCCGGGTGACGGGGTGGCAGAGGTTTCCCATCCCCTAGGAGGCGGCTTTTTCAATGTGGAAGGGAGATTTGGGGAAGAAAGGTGGTTGGCAGGTTTTCTATGGAGGCTTTCGACTACGGGCCACGGACCCTCTGGCATAGAATTCGCTGCTCGTTCAGAAAACCCCTAGTCGGGGAGTTTAGTGAGCCATCAACGGAAACCCCTTTTGAAGGGACACCCGTTCGGCCGGACCCGCGAGGACAAAGGGAATGCCGATTAAACTAGGTCCGGCCGGAGTTCCTCTTTCCTGTAAGGGGCGAACTATTGTCGAGGGAATGGATGATATTACCGTTTTAGGCCTAGACGCAATGGAGGTTCAGACCGTTCGGACAATTCAGCCGCAACACTTCGATCAGTACTGGCAGGCAGGGATACTCTCGTGGAAGTCCGATTTTGAAATGAACATGCATGGCCCGTATTATGCAGAATTGCTTGGTAGCAGGAGAGAGAGGAACCGGACACTTTCTAAAATGGAGACTAGCCTTCAGGCTGGTAAAATAATCAATGCAAGACACCTAACTTTTCACGTCGGCCCCTATGCAGAGTACGAACCGGGATCTGATGCAAACGAGCAGGTAGCAAACGTCATGGCAGGAGTAGTCGATAGAGTTAGAGAGGTTTGGGGTGACGCTGAAGAGGAAGAAGATTATTCTGCATTCCCTTGGGTTCACGAAGCTGAGCCATCACTTGTCGGTATTGAGACCTCTGGGAGGCAGGAGCTATGGGGTACTGTGGAAGAGGTTTTGGAGGTGTGCAACCACGTCGAAGGCACAGTTCCCGTACTGAATATGGGCCATATCCACGCCAGGGGACACGGGAGACTCAGGACTAGCGAAGATTACGCCGAGCTCTTTGATCAAGCCAGGGAGACCTACGGCGGGTCTACCTTCTACTGTCACTTTGCGGGAGTAGAGCACAGGATGGGAAATGCTTTGCACTACACACAAATTAAGAAATCAGACCTTAAGTTCGAGCCATTCGCTGAATATTTAGCCGAAGAAGGGGATTGGATGGACATAACCATAATCTCAGACTCCCCATTGTTGGAGCATGATGCAATGTACATGCTACAGCACTATGACAAGGCTAGGCAAAGACTCCTTGAAATCCGAGCAAGAGACGAAAGACGAGCTAAACTGGCGGCTCAACAAGGCATAGATCCGGAGGAGCTCAAGCGTAAGGAGGAAGAGGCGGCTGCGGCAAGAAGAGCGCACCTCACTGGCGAGTCACCAGAACCAGTCAAGGAAGCCCCAGCAAAGAAGGCTCCCGCAAAAAAGGTCCAGAAGGGCAAAACGGGAAAAACCGGAGGGATGATGACCTTTGACGAAGGGGATGATGAGGATGACGTGTTCTAGTTCATAGCACACATTTGACTAGTTTAATTCAATAACCGGCTTTGGTGCCGGGGTAATATGGAGCAGGGAACAGTAAAGTGGTTCAACCATGTAAAAGGATACGGGTTTATTGGTAGGGAGGATGGGGAAGACCTGTTCGTCCACACAACCCAGGTAGAGGGCAGGATCAGAGATGGGGATTCTGTTGAATTTGAAGTAGGAGAAGGACCCAAGGGGCCTAACGCGGTCAACGTAAGAAGGGTAGACGGCGAAGAAGAATAAGTTTAGTGAAGGGCCTCACAAAGCCCTATTCTTCCTCCGAACTCTCCCAATTAAGGACTATAGCCCCATTCTTGTTTATGGCAAGAACGGGTGACCACTTATCGAAATCTATCGTCGGATCGGAAATAATTAGAGAGTTGAGTTTGGAAATCAACGAGGGCTCCAATCTAATACCGAATTCTGCATCGATCGAAGAGAATAGTGGAGGATTTTCATCGATCGTATCTGTTGCTTTCTCAGTAGATTTTTCTTCCAAAATTACCTCGGCATTTCCACCCCCATCTCCCGATTTTTCTTCGTATGTTTCCCCAACATTATCAGATGATTCTTCCTGTGGTTTTGCGTCAATTTTCTCAGATTTGGAGGGAATGCCCACAGAAGAAAGTATAGGCGAGTCGCCTTCTATCGTGCTGCCCAGCTCCAATCCTCCCCTAGAAGCATACAAAACTGCCTGACCAATCAAAGTTAGAGCTGCCAGGAAGAGCATCAATACCATTACCAAATCGCCCAACTGAGTACCAGTGACAATCAAACCAGTTGGCATACCTATTAGGCTGAATGTCCTCCTCCATCCTTGGTCCCTCCCAAACCCTAGCACTACATGGTGCATGGACAGAAATACGATAGAGAGTCCAAAAGAGGCCTCAAACTCAATGTAATCTGATAACGGAATCATAGGCACAAGGATGAAGGCTGAACCAAATAGGCCCAAATCCCTCTCAGAATCGAAGTCATCTTCCTGTATCATAATTAAAAACAGTGAGTCGCCACCATTAATCTCCCTTCTTTGCCAAGAAAGTATTACCATACATAGGCCGACAATAATAGGCCACAAAAGAGCAATTTCCTCGTCGATCCCAACGTCTTCTGAAAGGAAAAATGAAAGAGCTAACCATTGCATGAATATCGAAATCTTCACTAAACCTGGGGCGCCCTTTCGTAGTCCGTCCCAACCGATTAGAACGGACGATAAAAAGGGCAGGAAGTAGCTTATCCCGCCTGAAAATAGAATGAAAAGATAACCAAAACCTCTGGAGAAGACTCCGATATATTCGTGCTGGTCTTTGGATTCTTCATCCAAATTCGCAAGAAGATTGCCTTTCTGAAAGAAGAAGAATTGTGCGAATGACACCGAACCTGCTGCAACAAGTGAGCTCTCCCATAGAATACTTTGATTTGCTGGCATCATAGAGTCATTGAGATAGCCAATAAGACTGGAAAACGCCCATAGAGATGCTATTGGGTTGACGTAGAACCAATTCGCAACTCCCCCCCTCCATGCCCCGATAGTGAGTACGATTACGATTAGGATTGGAGCGGTCCTAACATCAGGAAGGAGCACTGCTACCCCGAGTAGTGCTGCTGCAACAGGTCCGAAAAGCTGTTCCGGCCCATATCTGGGGCCTTCCTCCCGTTCCCTATCTGATGGATAGTAAAATGCCACATATGCCGGGATCGAAAAGAGGAGAATACTGGCCCAGCGAGGGGTTTCAAACGGTGTCAGGTCAGTTAGCTCCCCCAAGTAGGGAAAGTCGAATAAAACTGACCAAATGAAGTCCGCTCCAATTTCTCTGTTGTAGAACCAAGAAGAGTAGATTAGGGCAAATAGAGGGAGTGAAAGGAGTACTGGGGTATTGACATGTTTGGTGGCTCTCTGCACCGAAATACCAAAGATAGTCAGAGCTAGAAGGCCACCTGAAACATCCGTTAATCCCAAAGCAAGGAGGAGCAGGAGTGTCATTGATCCTATTGCCCTGGCTTCGTCAGACAGATCCTGGATTGCCTTGGTGCGAAGATGAACAACAAGGGGGGAAGAGAGCACTAGAAGGTCTCTAATAATTAGTGAGCCGGTATTTGCCAGCTCCTGTGTAAGTATTTCTGAGGTTAGCATTGCTGCTGGGAGTAGGTAAATCAGCCCGACCAGCTTCTCCAAAGGACTGGTCTCTGCGATCGCTCCACCTTCAACTGCCAGTATCGTGGAGAAAAGTGTCAAACAGAATAGCGTAAGAATCACTCTTTGATTGCTATCTAGTTCGATTAGTCCATATTCCGATAGCTCGCGAAGGTTGACCATTAAAAAGACGAAGATGAGGAAAAATATTGCCCCGACCTCGGGCCGAAGGATGAGGTTCTCACCCCTTGTCCTGTGACGATGGCAGATAACGTAAATTGCTGCAGCGGACAATATTGGAATTACCATTGTTATATTGGTCATAAATTTTGGTTCATCGATAGCCTGTATTCCTATCGAACATACTATTGGTGCTATGACCAATGCCCTTTTGATTGCAATATTTACCCCTTCACCAGCTTCATTTTCGGAATGGAGCAGTATGAGTTGGTATAGTGAAGCAACGACGATTAATACAGTCATAAAGTCCCCTGCGGCTACAATGATTGGTATATTCAAGGAGGCTAGGAGAAGAAGCATCGGCGGGCCATTAAACAGGCCCAAGCGACCTCTTCTCTGCGCCCACATACCAAGACCAAGTAGTAAAGGAAACAACAGGTATGCAGAAGCATTGACGGCTAGGAGCGAATAACCGCCGATTGAAACCAAAACCTTGTGATTGGAAATAGTGCATAATTCACTCCCATCGGGAAGATTAGTGCAAAAATATCCATCTAGTGCCAAGATTCCATTTACTACCGCAGAAATCCACCAAGAGGCCATCATTGCACAGAACGTTAATCTCACGACCCAATCTCTGGCTTGAGGTCTGGTTTCTAGATAGACGAACGCGGCGATCCCTACAGCCCACCCCACTAGAGCTGCTTCATCGGCCAGAAGTGCAAGTGCGAGGGCAAGTCCAATTGGCATAGCAGGAGTTCTTTGCATAGTTGTTGGAGCGAACCACCCAACTAGGAGGCCCAACCAGAGCCAGAATGTTAGTCCGAATGGGTGTTCAATCTCGAATGATCCGGCTAGTGCGAAGGAAGCCTCTTCCGATGCTGATATTATTTGGCAGAACAGTATTGCGGCGACGACTACTCCTGAGCCGTTTTCAATCATCTTCTTTGAGAGGCTCCTATCTGTTGCCGTAGTACCCACAACTATGGCAATGGGAACAAGCAACGAAGCGAACTGGATGTCACCCCATCCAGTTGATGTCATGTATATTGGTAGGGCGACTGCGAAGCCGGACGATGCAAGATATAGGACCGCTCTGCCAAGCCTAAGCGAGTAGAGGATAGCCGAAGTTGTCGTCAAGAGTACAGACGCAGTGACGAATATTTCCAGATCTCCTCTAGCATAGTCTAGCCAGATGCCGATACCACTGTAGACGAGGCTTAATGGAGCCAGCACTACAATGGTCCTGGGAAGTGTTCCGAGGGAGTGCCGCTGAATCATCCTTGTACTTACTTCCATCACTCCGAGCACCAGGCAGGATTGGAGTAAAGAAAGCCAAACTGGCATCCACACCAAGCCATCTTGATATTCTATCCAGCCCTTCTCAGGTCCCGCATAAAATACCGCGAAGCGAGAGAGCCAAACCACAGACAGAGTGCCCATCAGAACTGCAGTGGCGCCACCGTACTCCTCTATCGGGTTCTCAGGCCTTCCAACTCCATGTCGACTCCTGAAAAATTCGTGCATCCCTATTATCGAGATTGCCGTTAGTCCGGTCACGAGACCTAATGTGAGGAAAGAGTAGTCATTTTGTACGTTAACAACCGTTACATAGTATATGGCGTAGGCTAACATCAGCCCACCCGCGACCAGGGATGCATAGAGTCCTGCTACTGAGGCATCAACATCGTTCCTGATTACCCTATCTGCCGGAGTATTGCTCATGGGTTCAACAATTTATTAGAGGATATCTAGTTACTCCCTGCACTGAGGTGTGTTAATGATTGACGGCTTGGGAAGTATTGAAGTCGGGACTGTGGTGGCGGAGAGTGCTACGGGACTGTAGCTCAGCTGGGAGAGCGCCGCACTGAAGATGCGGAGGCCGCTGGTTCAAGTCCGGCCAGTCCCACCATCAGACAGAGCCAGAGAGTATCTCAGATTGAATCTTGTGTATTTTTGTTATGCCCGTGACTGCTGCGTCGACAAGCTCATCAAGCTCATCTCTGGAGTAAGTCGCTTCCTCCCCCGTGCCTTGAACCTCCACAAATTGACCGGAGCTGGTCATTACAACGTTCATGTCAACGTCTGCATTGCTATCCAAGGAGTAGTCGAGATCGGTCCATACTTTTCCATCTACCACACCGACACTTAAGGCTGCAACATCATTCGGCATAACCGTCCTTTCGTGATCTTTCCGATCTTGCTCATTGAGTTCCACGGGCGTCTCTCCTTTCCTAATTTCTTCCTTTGTGAGCCTTTTTGATTTGGGCACTGACTCCCCCGAAGAGATCAGTCTTCTAATGGCAAGCCTAAGTGCTATACTAGCGGCTGTTATTGAGGCGCATCTAGTACCCCCGTCGGCATTCAGGATATCACAGTCAATGGTTAGGGCCACTGGACCGAGCTCCTCAAGGTCTATTGCAGCCCTTAGGGAGCGAGCTACCAATCTCTCTATTTCCATTGTTCTTCCCTTGGCACCATTTCGCTCTCTTCGAAACCTAGTGTTCGTTGAGCCTGGGAGGAGTGAGTATTCTGCATGAACCCAACCTCTCTGAGCATCCCTTGGAAACCACCGCGGAAGAGAATCTGCTTTGGTGACGCAAACAAGGACCATTGTATCACCTTGGGAGTAAACCAAAGAAGCAAGAGCATTTTGGGTGTAGTCAATTTGGACTTTGATTTCCCTCATCTCGTTATTTTTCCTTTTCATTGGCCCTATGCCGGACTTCACTTTCGCCATGATCATCCGAACAGAGTCCAGCGGATGAATCATTCGTGTCTGGCATTAGGTGGTCTGAATGAGTCAACAACAGAAGGATCAGTGGTGATGTATGGACCTCCGATTAGGTCGACACAATAGGGAACGGCCGAGAATACAGAATCTAGAATCTCCCTAATCGACCTGGGGGAGCCGGGCAGGTTGATGATAAGTGATGAGCCCCTAGTGCCAGCAGTCTGACGGGAAAGCATCGCTGTAGGGACGTATTGCATCGATATCGCCCTCATCTGCTCACCAAATCCAGGCAATATTCTGTCACAGATTGACACGGTTGCCTCGGGAGTGACGTCCCTTGCAGAGGGTCCAGTACCTCCCGTGGTAACTATTACTGAACATTTTTCTGAATCTACTAGCTCAATAAGGGATTGCTCTATCTTGTCTTGATCATCAGGTATAACTCGGTAGACTACCTCCCAATTCGACGTCAATGCCTCTTCCAAGAATGCCTCGATTGCTGGTCCACTGAGGTCATTGTATTCTCCTGAGCTAGCCCTATCGGAGGCGGTAATAATGCCAAACTTGCAGATTTCCTTATCGGCCATAGGTAGTCGAGGAGGGTTGTGGAGAAAACGCCGTCGGTGAATAGTGTGTTTAATGGACACGTTCAAAGACCGCCGATTCGAACATCACTACCCGGAGGTAATGAGGTGCCGAGTCTACCCCACCATGCACTAACAATCGTTTCCAGATCAAGGTCGTTTCTGATGTCCTTGTGGCGAGTTGAATCGCGTGAGGTAGCCTCATCACCAGTTGCCTGAGCATGGTGAGAGAATGAGTGACAAGATGACATACGCCAACCAGATAACGGTAGTTAAGCAGGAATGCCCAGATGCAGATGAGGATGAGATAGGAAAGGAGTTCTCCAGGTACGAAAATGAATTCCTAATCCCGCCAGAGGATGCTTTGAGATCCGTAATCAGAAAATTTCAGGCTGCAGGGGGTTTGGAGGACTCTAGCATAGCCTCAGTAGCGGTCAGGGAAGAGAAGACTGTAGGGAGATTCTCCGAGCTAGAGGCAGATGACAGGAATGTAACAATCGAAGTTGCCGTGGTCTCTTACACTCCGAGAACACAAATGGTGAGGGGCGAGGAGCGTCAGATAGCCTTCGGATGGATAGAGGACAACCCATGGGAGGTGAGCTCCGAAAGGAATAGATGGGACTACAAGGACTGGGGTGACAAAGGCAATGCTCTGATTCCTGGCTCAATAGTTAGGCTTGAGGGTGCCTCAGTGAATGAATGGAATAACAAGAGGTCACTTAACATAAACAGGACCACTAGGGTAACTGTATTGAAGGAAGGCGGGGCATCCTCCCCGCCAACCGGTGACGAGCCAATAAGCATCTCAGAGGCATCTGAAGTAGAGGGTTTCGTAAACCTAGTTGGAAGGATTCTGTCAACAAAATCTGACGTTATTGTCAGGAGAGACGGTAGTGGGGAGATACCCGTGGTCAGGGGGAGGATCGCGGACTCATCTGGCAACATAGGTTTCCTATCTTGGAAGGAATTCGATCATGAAGCAGGATCTCTGGTGAAGATTGTGGGCGCTAGCGTGAGGAAGTTCAGGGATACCCCCGAGATCAATATCAATGATGGGACTGTTATCGAGTCCTACCATGACTCTGCCTTTCCAGAGATCGAGGAACTGGAAGCAGCCACAATAGTGTCCATCGAAGACTTGAGGAACGGCATGAGAGACGTCGCGATAACCTTACAGATAGAAAATTGGAACCAGAGGACCTTCGATTCTGATGATGGGAACAAGAGGGTAGTAAGAAGCGGAGACGTAATGGATCCAACGGGCAGATGTAGACTCACTGCTTGGTGCGATTTTGATCCTGAACCGGGGGAATTTATCAGGATCGAAGGAGGAAGAGTCCAATTCTGGCAGGGCTCGCCTGATTTGGTCATTGATGACTTGGCCCAGGTTTCCAGCCTATCAGACAAACCATGGGAAAAGCTGGACCCGGAGAATCACTGGGTCGAGGTGGGCCTAACTGAAATCACTCTTGGTGGGTCACGAAGGGGAATAACCACAGAAGGGACAGTGGTGGCAATAAACAGTGGATCTGGAATCATAGAAAGATGCCCAGAATGTAGGAGGATGTTGAGGGATGGTTCCTGCTCCGAACATGGCCCCCAAAGAGGTGAGGAGGATTTGCGACTCAGATTCGTTGTTGACAATGGAATCTCCAATGCAAATCTATTCCTCGGGAGGGATGCTGCTGAGTCATTCTTAGGAATGAGTATGGAAGAGGTGAAAAAAGAAATTTCTGTCACCAGCAGCCAAGATTTTATTTCCCGACTCCAGAACCTTGTCTTGGGCAAAAAAGTACTAATTCGGGGAAGATGTTCAGTCGACGGACAAGGAGCTATGCTTTTTGCAGAGAGAATTGATCTTGTTGAAGTTAATCCTGCTAAAGCTGCTCATGAGGTAATGAAAAGATGGGGGGTAGAACTATGATTGGTCAATCACCCCAAGTAAGAACAAGGCAAAGTGCAGTCCGTATTTTCGCACAAGAATATTCCGAGGCATCTCTTATAGAACAGGGACTTGGTGAGTTTGATCCCTCGTTCGTTGTCACAAAATTGGGGGCGAGAGTTAATCGTTGCCTAGTGGGAGGAGTGATCGAGAACCTGGAAAGGAGAGACGCCGATAGCGGTCCGTTCTACTCTGGACAAATCAGAGATCCTTCAGGGAAGCACTACTTCAGCGTCCCCCCGTTTAAGCCCGAGCTTCATCCGGAAATCGAAGAATTGCTAGCTAGATTCGATTCAGGGGACCGGTTTCTAATGATAATCGTCGGAAGAGCAAGGTGGTCCGAGTCTGAAGAGGGTGGGGTCTTCACTTCAATAAACGCTGAGAGCTTTTCTGTTATTGGCCTGGAAACATACTCTTCATGGTTAGTAGAGGCGTCTGAAGCCACACTTAGGCGACTTGACGCATATGGAAAGTCATCTGGATCCGAGATCGATGAGTCCTCTTTAGAATCGGAAGGAGTGCCCAAGGACCTGATCCAGGGATTGATTCAAGCTAGAAGTCACTACTCAGAATTTGATACCGAAGCTTATCGAATGTGGGTCCTAAAAGCCCTATCTGCTGCTAGTGGAAAGTCAGATGTCGCGCTAGAGATTTCCACTGAGCCGATAGCTAAAAAGGTCAGCCAACCAGAACTCGAAATTCCTGAAGGATTTAGTCCCAAGGATGTGATTCTGGCGGCTCTAAGATCAAGCGGAGAGAATCATATTGACTACGATAGTCTGGTGGGGGAATGCGTTTCAGCAGGATCCTCAAGAGAGGAAGCCGAAGATGCCATAGAACACTTGAGGGACGTTAGTATGGAAATTTCTGAACCAAGATTTGGGTATTTCTCAATCAGTGGTTGATTCTATATCGGACAACTTGGATCTAACTCTTGCGATAATAGACTCTGAATCTAAATCCATTGGGTTTGGGTTCTTTTTTTCTGTGGTATCGGCCCCCTTTACTTCGGCCATGTTGGTTGCAACAATCAATAGCCTATCGCGGACAAATTTCTTACTGATGGGCCATCCTCTTCTGGTTGCTAGCCTTAGCAAAAGATCCTTTTGCGGCTCACCCCAATCTCCTCCTTGACTCCTGAGTATTGTGCCTACCATCCTTTCAATATCCTTTACCCTTGCTTGTATGGTGAGTAAATCACCTTGGACAGAATTGTCCTGTTTGTCTATTCCAAGAATCATCGAGTCTCTAGCGTCCTCCAATATCGCTTCCGATGGGGTGGAGCTGAACGATTCGACATTGGCAACAATAGGTGTGGAGTCTTCCTTAGGAGGAATTTCTAATGATTTTTTTACGATGTCTGAGTGAATCCCGTTTCTTCTTAAGCTTCTCTTTATCCTTCCCCATCCGTTGATCTGACTAGTGAGTACTCCTGCGACCCTCCCCATCAAAACAGTCCTGTTTCCAGTGAGATCAAGCTCTAGACTTTTGCACAATTCGTGTAGGTTATCTCTGCTCATCTCCGCAAGATTCTCTATTGTCATTCTTCTTGAGTCGAAGTTCAAATGTAGCCATAGCCTTTGTCTCCTCTCTTTGTGCGATCCCGATGACTTGATGCCAAACACCTTCAAGACCTCGCCAATTTCCTTATGCGGCATAGATTGTATGCCTTCCCAAGAAAGATCTAGATCTGGAAGTATTTCCTGGCAGATTAGCCTAGCTCGGAGTACTTCTACGGATCCTGTCTTTGGTATGCCGCAATTTTCTGCCCTCTCTCTAAGATATTGGAGTCGGCCAGTGTACAACGCGCTTAGGATTTCGGAGTCCACCATCATAGGAACATTATGCCCTGAGATTTCACCTTAGTAATCAGTTGCCCTGTTTGTGATGGAAAATATCGTTTTCGAGGAGTTTTGTTTGATGCCAATATTCATGGTCATTGCAAGAAAGAGGGAGCTTCAGTGTCTGTCTGGTGGTCCTTCGGAACTTTTCTGCTAGATTCAGAAACTAGAACATCCCAGTCCCTCAATAGGCTTATCGTAGCGTGTTGAAATTCCCTTTTTGCAACTAGTCTGTCCAGACCTATGGTCCTGCTGCCATTTGAGGAAATTGTCTCAATTCTAACTTCTACCCTGACCTCTTCTTCAATTATTTCGCCTTCAGAATTATGGCAGGCCTGCTCAAGGACGATATCCCTGTATTCCTCTGCTTGCCTCAATAAAGCACCAACCTGACGATGCCTAACCTGTATCCCTATGGCGTTTCTCATGGAATCTGAAATACCTCCCATTACTCTGCTCTGTACCCATAGCACAGTATTGCCCTCTGACTCAGTTAGGGTATTCTCTAACTCCTGAGGGGAGCCGTGCCTGCAAACAATCGCAATCAGATCAGAATACGCTGGAGGCAGAAAGTGAGGCCCGCCTCTTTCCTGTGGGAATGGGAGAAGGGTATGCCTCCTCTCTGACTGACCGGAGTCGTCATACTGCTTCCTTGATGAAACGAAGCCGTCTATTTTTCCATCTTGTAATAAATTCCCAAGCCAAATGGAACGAGATATCTCATCTCTAGGAATATTTTCGCAATCGATTGAATCTTTTACTCTCTCAGGATGAATTACTACAAGATCGGGTCTAGCCCTAAGGAGTTGCCTCTTCACGATTTCGATTTCACAAACGATAATAGCGGATTTAGGCTGGTACATCAAGCGATTTGGGGAGATTAGGATGGGGCTTGGCCTTCTTGGTGTTCTCGCACCAACTATTTGGCATCCCTTGTTGGTGATTGAATCTGTTAATGAAAGAGCTAGTTTGGCGGGGACTGCCAGAATATCCAATCTCCCAGAAGAAACCTGATCCAGACCTGATCCTAAGTCAGGAAAATCGATAACAGATGATTTGAACCCTTTTCCTTCTAGAGTTTCCATATGGTATTTGATTTGTTTTGATACTAGGCAATGAGGCGTATCAATTGCCCCGACTCTAATCCGGTCTTGCATTGCGTCCACCTCAAGGGGGGGGCAGGTGTCGTGCCCGTTTCGACCGGCGTGCGCACTCGTTGATATATGCGACCCCTTCCAATTACCATTATGGGAACCCAGAATCTAGAGTCTTTGACCTTGGACTCTGTGAAGAGTTTGGTGGAGGAGTCTATCGAGGATTTAGTACTCAGAAAGATGAGCTCCAATGTAGATCGTCCGGTAATGAGTGTCGCTAGGGAGGTATTGCTAGGCGGTGGAAAGAGGTACAGGCCTATTCTAGCAATAATCTCGTATCAAGCAGCCGGAGGAAATGACATTAACGAGGCTATGGACTTAGCGCTATCTGGAGAGCTGATTCATACCGCGACACTTGTCCACGATGACGTATATGACCAATCCAAGATGAGAAGAGGAAAGCCCACCATCCAATATACTCACGGAACATCCCACGCCATAATTGCAGGTGATTATCTATTCTCCTTGGGTTTCGAACTTGGAGCGAAGTACGATGAGAGGGTAATAGGAAAGGTCAGGGAATCATGTGCTGGTATAGCTTCTGGTGAAATACTCCAGTTTGAGCACATCAATGACCTGAAGACCAGCCCGGAGGATTATTATCGGATAATCGACGGTAAGACAGCGGGCCCGTTTGCTTCTGGAGTCTCGAGTGCTGCGATCATAGCTGGAGCATCCCAAGATATAGTTCAATCATTCTGGGACTACGGTATGGAGCTGGGAAGGGCATTTCAGCTTGTTGATGACATCCTAGACCTGATGGGTGACGAAAACATAGGAAAGCCTAGAGGTACAGATGTTCATGAAGGAAAGATGACACTTCCAATAATTTACGCCCTCACAATGCTTCATGGTCAAGATAGGTCTCATTTGGAAGATGTATTAAGAAATTTCAGCGACGATAGGCTATCAGAACTGGTTCAGCTTTTGGGACTTGCTGGGTCATTCGAGTATTGCAACATCCTAGTTTCTAATCATGTTGAAAGAGCTCTTCGCTGCCTATCTATATTGCCAGACTCAGAGGGCAAATTATTGCTGGAAGAGATTGCTCTAATCTCTGAGTCAAGAACGAACTGATGAGGGCTTCGAATGCCCGAAGATAGCCAATGGGATCTGATCATCATTGGAGGAGGTCCCGCTGGGAGCACGACAGCCCGATATGCGGCAGAGGGGGGGCTAAAGGTTCTGGTGGTCGATGGGAGGGACCCTATTGGCTCGCCACTCCAATGTGGGGAGCTAGTTCCCACGAACGAAGAGATGAGTAGGCTTTGCCCTGACGTTCCAGAAATGGATGATCTGTTCAGAACCCCCGATCATGCCGTATCTAAGATAATCAAAAAGATGAGATTGGTCCCCCCAAATGGAAAGGGACTTGAATATGAGTTTGAAGGAGTAGTTCTGGATAGAGTTGCTCATGACGAGGCACTAGTTCAGCTGGCGACCTCCAAAGGCGCAAAATATCTGGTGGGCCATCGAGTTGAGAAAATAGACGGGCTGACTTTGACACTCTCAAATGGTAAAACTTTGGCGGCAAAGGTGATTGTCGGAGCGGGTGGGCACAATGATCCCTTAAGAAAAAAATTCTGGAATGAATCATCATTGAACATACCAGTGAAATTCGTGCTGAAGGATGGTCATCACTCCGATGCTCTTGAGCTGCATTTCGGATCTGTTGCACCTGGAGGATATGCCTGGGTTTTTCCGAAGGCATCGGGGTCAAACATAGGAGTGGGGATTCAGAGGAAGCTATCCGGCGGCAGAAGCCTGAACGGGTTTGCTGAAGATTTCATCAAGAAATACCAAGGAGAAGTCTCTTTCAAGGGGGCCGGGTCCCTTCCAATGTCTGGAACAATAAAGTCGTTTGTGAAAGGAAATTACGTCCTCGTGGGAGATTCTGCGGGAATGGTCCTCCCATCTAACGGCGCCGGGATAACTATCGCAATGATCGGAGGGAGGATTGCGGGACAGGTTATCTCGGAGCACATCGAACATGGAGTGGATCTTTTAGAATACGAAAAAAGGTGGAAATCCCAAATGGGCAAGGTAATGAGGAATTCTAAGAGGGCCTTTGCAATTGGTAGCATTATGTTCCGACTTCCAGATTGGGCGCTAAACCTCTCATTTAATCGCATGACCAAGGGGTTCATTTGGAGGGCCATCACCTGTAGAAACATGTTTTGGTTTTTCTAAGGGGCCTTGGCATCCCATATCGTCGCCATGCCTGGAAAAATCAGCTTAGATCTAACATCAACAAAACCAACTTGTTTGAGCATCTCGATGTATTCCCTGGTAGTTCCGAATTCCAAATACGTTTTAGTAAGCCACTTCCAAGGGTGATCCTTTACCCCACAAACAATCCTTGCATACGCTGCTACCCAATACTTCATCCAAACATGACCCAGGAAACCGTGTATTGAGTTTATTTTCGCTGGTTCGATTATGACTAATGGGGCCCCCGGCTTTAAAACTCTGAGAGTCTCCTCCAATCCTAACCTCTTGTCAAACCAGTCCCTGAATGAAAAAAGAGTGCAAACTGCGTCAAAAGAATTTTCTCCAAAGGGTAGGTTCTCTGCCGTGCCCTCAACGAAATCGGCCGGGCTTTCCCCTCTGGAAGATCTGGCCTCATTTACTCTGATCTCAGCAGTTTTGAGCATCTCGGGTATTGGATCCAGACATACCAGATCCCTGCCGGTTAGGTCCTCTGCGAAGCTTCCAGGGCCACATCCGATTTCTAGGACTCTACCCTCTGGTATCATTCTACGGACCATCCTCCTCCATCTTGAGACTTGACCTAGGGTCGCGAATCGGTTTATTTTGTCGTAAACAGGGATGGTTGCTTCTAGGTTCCTCTGTAGTTCATTCCACTCTTCCTCCCGCATGCCCGCCGCGTCCATGAAACGCCCAGTAGAAGCCTGTATTTGGACCGTTCCCGAATCAATGTAGAATGGAAGAGGCACTAGTGGAAGTCATGCGGTTATCATCATAAACTCTTCAACTTTCGCGTATATACTGTAGGTGCATAGAATGGGTAGAGAAGAAGTCCTTCGCGCGATCAGAGAAGCCGAAACTGAGGCAAAAGAGACTATTGCCAATGCAGAATCTCAGGCCTCTGAAATAATCACAAAGGCTAGACTGGCAGCAACAGAGATAGTACAAAGTGGGAAATCCGACTCCGAATCTAGCTCTCAAAGTATGATCTCGGATGCAAGGAGCATTGCCGAGGGAGAGGCAGCCAAGGTCGTCAAAGAAGGGGACTCGGCTATCGGGTCGATTCATGACGATGGGGAGGGCAGCAGAGGAGCAGCAGTCAAAGCGATTCTAGATGCCTTCAGATCCTAAGATAGGGAATTCAGATGTCGCAAGTCCATACACTTCAAATGGGCAGAATGATCGCTGCAGGAAGTAAGGAGGACCTAGGGAAGGCTATCGATGTTCTTGCATCGCTAGAAGCGCTTCACATTGTGGACTATGACGACTCAGAAGAGGGGTTCTCAATGGGGATTCCCGCCGGTAGGTCAGAAGAGGTGGGTCGTGATTTAGTCAAAGCCAGAGCGGCGAGATCAGTTGTGAATGCATCTCCTCCATCGAAGCCCCTAACCGCCGATGAAATTAGGAGAAAATTGGATGGGAGCCTACAAAGTGAGATAGAGAAGGCACTTGAATTGAGTTCCAAAATATCCGATTTGGATGCGGAAATAGGCTTGTTGGAAGAACAGGAGGATTCACTCGCAGAACTAGAACCACTTGGCGTCGATTTGGATTTACTATCTGGTTATGACTCTATTACCTCATACGTGGGAAGGGTCGACAATCTTTCTGCGGCAAGAGAGGTTAGCTTACCAGGCATCATGATTGAATCAAGAAAACAGGATGGCATGGTGGCGATATTCCTAAGAAACGATGATTCCGAACAAGCGGAGTCACTTTTGGACTCTGCTGGCTTCCAACAGACCCCTATTCCTTTAGGGAGTGGATCGGTCACTGAGCTGCTTTCGGAAATCAGGGGAAAGAAAGAGGAGACACTGGTCGAGAAGAGCCAACTCGAAAGTAAGCTAGATTCATGGTCGGAATCATATGGAGAAACTCTGGTATGTGGCTTAGAAGTTTTAGAGAGAGACCATGAGATACTGACTGCTCCGGTAAGAGTTGCGGTTTCTGAACATGCATTCGTTGTTGACGGGTGGCTAGAAATGAGAAGGGCTGAAGAAGTGGAAAGTGCGCTGAGTGACTGTTGTTTGCACATCGAAATTACTGCCTTTGAGATGGAGGCCGGTGGCGGGGGGCATGGTCACTCTGACCATCATCACGCCCAGCAAATGCCTCCCATAGCCTATCAAGAGAGAAATTCTTCTAGGCCGATGGAGTTACTTACTGACGCAGTGGGAAGACCGGCTTACGGAAGGATAGATCCCACAGTTTTCATGTTGATTTCTTATCCATTATTCTTCGGTATGATGTTAGGGGACATGGCTTATGGGCTCGCTACCATTGCTTTAGGGTCGCTATTGATAATGAGGTCTGGGACCAACGAGATGGTCATGCTTGGAGGAAAGTTTCTGACTTACATCGGCTTCGCGACACTAGTATTTGGATACATTTACGGTGAGTTTGCAGGATTCGAATTCTTGCCCCATATCGAAACGAAATACAAGACTGCGGAAGAATGCAGTTACATTTGGCACCAAGGCTACTGCTACAAAGATGCCTACATGTTGGAGAAGGGGGACTTGCCATCATGGGTCTCTTGGATGACGTCACTATACCCGAACGACGGGAGGATTCACTATGTATTGGAGGGGCCGTTCGATGCTGCATTGACATATCCATTTCACCGAGTTACCCCCGTAGATGAGGGCGGTAACCTTGAGCATCTGATCCTGCTAACCATCTATCTAGGGGTTATTCACATCTTCATAGGTCTAGCCATTGGATTCAGAGACATCCTGCTCTACGGAAATGGCCATGGAGGGTTCGGTTTAGTTTGCGCTTTCTTCGAGAAGGGGACTTGGATGCTATTATTGATTGGTGGCTTCTTGTTCGCTTACGGGTATATTGGGCCTGGCAGTACCGAAATGCGGAATGTTGGTGCGGGAATAGCTGGTTCATCGGTACTGATGCTCATGTGGACCCTTTACAGATACCATGGGGTACCCTTCCCAATAAACGTAGGATTGGCCCCAATTGAGGCAGTTGGAATGATGCCTTCTGTGATTTCTTATGTGAGGTTATTTGCTGTTGGTGCAGTTGGAGTTAAAATCGCTGAGACGGCAAATGTAAACCTGTTCACAAAAATAGACTTTGCAGATCCATTGGTGGCTGTGTTGTTAATAGTCGGGTGGATTCTAGGCCAGACCTTTGCTCTCGTTCTTGGACTATTTAGCCCCAATATACACGCCGCAAGGCTCCACTTCGTTGAGTGGATGAGGCAATACTACGATTCTAGCGGAGAGGCATTCGACCCATTCGGGACAAAATCAAAGTTCGTGGAGGGCGATTATTA
>DAYD01000023.1:2420-113516 GCA_002506755.1 Euryarchaeota archaeon UBA462 | reverse complement strand
AAAAAAAATGAATGACAGAAAAATGATGAGAGGAATGAGCATGTTGATGGTTCTACTGGCGCTAATAATGGTGGCCAGTGGTGTGCAGGCCCAAGAGGTCGACAACGAGTCAACTGTATCAGCATACAAGATGATTGGGGCCGGCCTAGCGCTTGGACTTGCAGGAATTGGAACAGGTTTGAGCCAGGGTCCGATAGGTGCAGCAGCAGTAGGGATGATTGCAGAAGATGAAAAGAAGTTCACATATGGGCTTATCTTTACGGCACTTCCAGAGACAATTGTGCTATTCGGTTTCCTAGCAATATTCCTGCTTTGAGTGACAAGCGGAAAAAAGTTATCAGAAAGGAGGATAGGATATGTCTCTTGAAACGCTAGCAGCCGAGATTACGAAACAGGCACGAGAGGAGGCCGAGGCCATCTTAGAAAAAGCCAAATCGGAAGCAAAAAAGATAGAAGAAAAGGCTCGAGGAGAGGTAGAAATGACCTCTTCCATGGCTTCCTCAAAAGCAGAGAGGGAAAGTCAGCAAATCTCCGTGGAGGTAGTTGCCTCCGCGAGGCAAGCTAATCAGAAAAGGGCCCTAATCGCGAGAAGAGAGGAGCTAGAGGCGACCTGGGAGTCAGCGAAAGAAGAGGTTGGATCGCCAAAGATGGAAGGTAGGAAGAAAATGCTCGACACACTCGTTAAGGAGGCCTCGGGCATGAAGTCAGAAATGATCATGAGGCCAGTAAAGACCGATAGGTCCGCCCTGTCAAAGAGTGGTTTTGATCTAGGTGAAGATACCGATGGACTAGGTGGATTCGTGCTTGAGTCCAAGGATGGGTCTACGATGTTGGATTTTAGATTCGATCTAATCTTGGAAGAGGCATGGAAAAGTAGTCTGGGCGAAATAAACAGGATATTATTCAACGAGTGAGGTGAAAACATGGTTAGAGCGCAAAGTGGGAGATCGAACGTCTACAATGCGTCGGCCAGAGCCAAGGCCAGAAAGGCCTCACTGATTGATCCTACTAGGATGCGTCAACTTGTGCAGCAGGGCACTGACTCGATCGGAGCCAGCATAGGCGAAATGGGATACAGGAACGAAATGGACCTATATGCCTCTAGAATGAGCGGGGCTGATGCAATCGAGGCGGCTCTTTTCCATAATTTGGACAACGACTTAGCCGAGGTGCTCAGATTCTGCCAAGGTAAGCTCAAGTCATTGGTTGCGATATACGTTGAAAGGTTCGAATATGAAAAGGCTAAAACTGTGCTCAGAGCAGTTAACGGAGGAGCATCAGACGAAGTGATCGAGAGTCAGATTCTTCCAGCGGAAAATCCCCGAAATGCCTCTTGGCTCAACATCGTTCGAAGCACCGAAGGCCTTCAGGAGGCCGTCGAGGCGATGTCAGGAACACAGTGGGGCCATACACTATCGAGGTTGGATGGAGAGCCGACATTAGAGATAATGGAAAACGCGCTAGATATGCAATACTTCTCTAATGCGCTCAAGGCTGTGAAAGGAAAGGATGGCGGACCTCGTCTTCTAAAGTACCTCAGAATGGAAATAGACCATAGGAATGTTATTAATGAGTTTAGGTCGATTCGCATGGAAATGTCCACAGAAAAAAGGCAAGAGATGTTAATCCCGGGAGGGAAGATAGACCATGCCACAATGAGGCAGGCCTGCTTGGCAGAGAGCGATGATGAGCTTATCGAGACACTTAGACGCAGTAGTTCATTTGACGATACTGGATTTGACGAGGCAAAGGAAGAATCCAACCGTCTAGGGAGCTTGGACCCTTATGCTGAACTACTCTCTCACCAGAGGCACGCAGTTCTGAAGAGGTTCTCACACCTAAGCCCCATCTCTGCTTTTCCCATAATATACTATATCGAGAGAAAGTCGCTTGAGGTCAGAAACCTAAGATTGTTAGTTCGAGGAAAGGCAGTAGGTCTACCAAATGAAGTCCTAGAAGCACACATGGATTATTGAGGTGAAAAAAAATGGAGATTGCAGTAGTTGGACAGTTGGAATTTACACTAGGTTTCCAACTCGCAGGCGTGGAAAACCTGTACAACCCATCAGATGACGAGGAGCTAGCAGAAACTTTGCGCTCTCTCCTTGGTCAGGATGAAATAGGAGTAGTCGTAGTAGACAACTTCGACCTAGTGAGGCTCCCCGAGAGGCTTAGAGTGCAGCTATCGGAGAGCGTGACGCCCACAGTTTTGGGCATAGGGACTGAGGAGGACAACACACTCCGGGAGTCTATCAAATCAGCACTTGGTGTTGATCTATGGAAATAAGATTCAAAAATTAATGGAAGTGAAAAAAAATGAACAAAGAAAATGGAGTGATATACCGGATTTCCGGACCAGTTGTGACCGCTACGGGGATTACCCCTCGAATGTATGAGGTTGTGCGAGTTGGGAATGAAGGTTTGATGGGAGAAGTAATCGAATTACACGGAGACCAATCGGTCATCCAGGTCTATGAAGAAACGTCAGGGATCAAACCTGGTGAGCCGGTTATCAGGACAGGGCAAACCCTATCCGTGCAACTAGGTCCAGGTCTATTGACCCAAATATATGATGGAATTCAGAGGCCACTTCCGAAGCTAGAAGAAACAATGGGCGTTTTCATTACCAGAGGAGTTGACGCTGACGGACTGGACCTTGAGAAGGAGTGGGAATTCGCTCCGACCGTTAAGAAAGGCGACGAAGTGGTACCGGGACAAGTGATAGGCACTGTACAGGAAACTGAGACGATCGAGCACAGAGTCATGGTCCCACCTGGAAAAGAAGGAACAGTGAAGAGCATCGAGTCTGGTTCATTTAACATCACACAAACAATATGCAAACTAGAGGATGATTCTGAGATTGCTATGATGCAAGAGTGGCCAGTTAGACATCCAAGGCCATTCAGACAGAAGTATGCCCCAGATGTCCCATTGATCACCGGACAAAGGATACTGGACTTCCTATTCCCATTAGCAAAGGGAGGCACGGCTGGAATTCCCGGACCATTTGGATCGGGCAAGACCGTCACACAGCAACAGTTAGCTAAGTGGTCAGATGCCCAAATTGTCGTTTACATCGGGTGCGGCGAGCGAGGTAATGAGATGACCGAAGTGCTTGACGAGTTCCCCCACCTGATCGATCCCAACACAAACAAACCACTGATGAACAGAACTGTCATGATTGCAAACACCTCGAATATGCCAGTGGCTGCAAGGGAGGCATCAGTCTACACTGGTGTTACCATTGCAGAGTACTTCCGAGACATGGGATACAATGTGGCCCTGATGGCAGACTCGACCAGCAGATGGGCGGAAGCTATGAGGGAAATCTCGTCTAGACTAGAGGAAATGCCGGGGGAGGAGGGTTATCCTGCATACCTCTCTAGCAGGTTAGCGGAGTTCTATGAAAGAGCAGGAAGGGTGGAGACACTCTCCGGAGAGGATGGGTCGGTCTCCGTCATTGGGGCTGTTTCTCCACCGGGCGGAGATATCTCTGAGCCGGTAAGCCAAGGTACGCTTAGGATAGTAAAGGTGTTTTGGGGTTTAGACGCAGGTCTAGCTCGCCAAAGGCACTTCCCAGCCATCAGCTGGCTGAGCTCATACAGCCTTTACCCCCAAGCATTAGACCAATGGTACCGCGATAACATAGCAAATGACTTCCCCGAGGTAAGGACTGAAATAAGCACATTACTGCAAGTCGAAGCTGAGCTACAGGAAATCGTTCAGCTCGTGGGTTCAGATGCCTTGCCAATCGATCAACAGCTTACCCTTGAGGTTGCCAGAATGATTAGGGAGTTCTTCCTTCAACAGAATGCCTTCCACGATGTTGACACATTTAGCGATTTAAAACTCCAGTATGAGATGGCCAGAGCTATTCTAAGGTTCCAAGAGGAGGGAAAGAAGGCGATCGCCGGAGGGGCCCAATTGGAAGAAGTGGTGAACGTACCTGCCAGGACCGATCTGATGAGAGGTCGTTTTGAGAAAGGGTATGATGACAGGATAGACGGACTGGTATCAGATATGGAAAAGCAAATCGCTGCCAGCATGGAGGATAACTGAGGTGATATCATGAGCGGAAAGGAGTACAGAACAATAACCGACGTAAAGGGACCGCTTGTGTTCCTAAATAAAACTGAGCCAGTCTCATACAATGAGATAGTTCAACTGAGGCTTAGCGATGGATCGATTAAGAATGGACAGGTGCTAGACACCTCAGATGATCAAGTTATAGTGCAGGTGTTTGAAGGAACGGCTTCTGTGGATAGGCAAACAGGGGTTAAATTCCTTGGAGACGTATTCAAACTTCCAGTTAGCAAGGGACTAATTGGGAGGATCTTGGATGGAGCTGGTAGACCAAGAGACGGGGGGCCAGAAATTGTCGCCGACGATATGGCTGACATCATTGGAGCGGCAATCAACCCTTATTCCAGACAAAGTCCAGAGGCTTTTATCCAAACAGGAATATCCGCGATTGATGCGTGTACCTCTCTAGTAAGAGGTCAGAAGCTACCGATTTTCAGCGCAAGTGGTCTTCCACACAATGATATCGCACTACAAATTGCAAGACAGGCCAAGCTCGTAGATAGCGATGACGACTTCGTTGTCGTTTTCTGTGCAATGGGAATTACTGCAGAGGAATACAACTTCTTCGTGCATGACCTTGAGAGGACCGGGGCACTGGAGAACGCAGCTCTCTTCGTTAATCTAGCGGACGATCCTGCAGTCGAAAGGCTCATCACACCAAGACTGGCTTTGACAGCCGCTGAATACCTCGCCTTTGAGCATGACTACCATGTTCTTGTGATTTACACCGACATGACCAACTACTGTGAGTCACTTAGGCAAATAGGAGCGGCTAGAGAGGAAGTTCCAGGAAGAAGGGGTTACCCCGGATACATGTACACTGATCTTGCAATGCTTTACGAAAGGGCGGGGCTCGTGAAAGGTAAGAAGGGATCAATCACTCAATTCCCTATACTTACGATGCCGGGTGACGACATTACGCACCCCATTCCTGATCTGTCCGGATACATCACAGAAGGGCAGATAGTGATCTCTAGAGAGCTTCACCAAAAGGGGATCTATCCGCCAATTAACGTTCTCCCATCACTTAGTAGACTAATGAACGCGGGAATCGGACCGGGTAAAACAAGGGAAGACCACAAATCAGTATCTGACCAGCTATATGCCGCATACGCCCAAGGGAAGGAACTCAGGGGTCTAGTCGCTATCGTTGGTGAAGACGCTTTGAACGAGAGGGATCTCCAGCTTCTGAAATTTGCAGACATTTTCGAAGACCAATTCCTAAGGCAAAGTAGGGATGAAGATAGGTCAATCGACGAAGGCACGCTCGACCTCGCTTGGAGCCTTTTATCCAACATTGATACAAGATTCCTAGTTAGACTAGACCAGAAATGGATTGACAAGTACCACCCAGATGAAAGTAAGGGAGAGGAAGAGTAACCGGATGGAAGTGATATCATGGCCCTAGACATCAAGCCAACCAGGTCAGAGTTAATCAACCTGAAACGCAGGATAAAGCAGACGTCAACGGGCTATAATCTATTGAAAATGAAGAGGGATGGTTTGTTTCATGAATTCAGGACTCTGCTTTCTGAGATGATCGAAGCGAGAGAAGGGCTTGTTGCTACCTACCGAGAGGCGCTCCAAGCGATCAACTTGGCATCTTCTATCGAAGGGGGCCTGGCCGTGAAAAGCGCTGCAATAGCGTCTTCCAAGCATCCCGAAGTTCAGGTCTCCAAACGTAATATCATGGGAGTCGTGGTCCCAAAGGTCGAAGGTCAGAATCTCAAATTGTCAGTGGAAGATAGAGGTCTCGGGATGATAGGTGGCTCACCTTACATCGATGAGGCTGCAGACGCATACTCTCTCTTGGTGGAGAAGGTTGTCATTGCAGCGGAAATGGAGGCTACGCTGAAGAGGCTGCTAGAGGAGATCGAGGCTACGAAGAGAAGGGTGAACGCCCTGGAATTCAAGGTAATTCCCGAGATGGAGGAGGCAAAAGTCTTCATCCAGCTTAGATTGGAAGAGATGGAGCGCGAGGAAACATTCCGTCTGAAACGATTCAAAAATAAATGACCCCGAAAAGACGAGAGGTCAAATCAGAGTTCCTTCGGGGTTATGGATGAGGAGTCCGGATGAGCAAAGAGGAAACTGGTCATCTCGGTGTCGACAAGATAGTTATCGACAGGGAAACATGGGGGAACCAAGAGCTCTTTGAAGTGATATGTTCAAGGTATTTCGACCTAGGAAATCAGGGCCAATACCCCCCGTCATGGGAAGTCGAAGGAATAGGGGGAGAAACCAGTGAACAACTACTCCGGCTTAACCGACACTTGGGCCCTATGGGTGTTGTAGGGTACTTGGAGGACAGCAACCCTCCAGTCCTCACAATCGCGAAGCTACCTCAGGGTAGGAACGTTATGCAAACATGGCACCAAGGACTTCTCTGGGCGGTCATGGCGACCTTTCTAACTTGGATAGGTTCTCACTGGACTACCAGGTATGGATACTCGACCGAGGCATTTTCGAGTCTGGTTTTCGGAGGAGCACTGCTCTATTTCACCATCCCAATTGTTACGACGATCATAATTGCAGGACAAGTAAGGATGGCGGTGGCTAGAAGATTCAATGTGGATTTAGGGCATCTAGTTCCGGTAGTTCTTCCCATACCCGGGTGGTGGGCATTCGGGCTTGTTGGCGTGATTAGCCAGACTAAGCCTGATTTGGTTACCATGCCAAACCGCCAAGCACTCGGTTCAATTGAGCTTGCAGCTCCCCTTACTATGTCGATCTCAGGATTGATCCTATCAATCACAGGCTTGATGATGACTCCAAGCGAACCACCGGCCCTTGCCGAGGCTCCAATGATTTTCGATGTAAATCTGCTTGCCGGGTCCCTCGCAGAGTCCTGGATGGGTGATGAGTTTTCGATTCGTATGCAGTGGCTCCATCCATTGGGTATTGCCGGTATCGCACTTTCCCTTATTGGATGGGGGCTGATGTTGCCCATTCCGGGCCTACCGGGGGACAGGATACTTCAGGCAGTAATCGGAACAAAGGAGATGCGGGAAGGAAATACGCAAACATCGATCTTCATGATCGTACTAATCGCAATGGTCGCTATTTTTGCCACCGCTGATTGGAGTCCATGGATATTCCTGGCTTTCTTCGCGGCCTGGATGAGGTTCAACCCCGATAATGCTCCTCAACCTGTGGTTCTAGACGAGTTTGAGGGACTGGAGGAGAGGCATAGGAGCAGATTTGTTGCCCTCGCTCTGATGATTCTCCTAGCGGGATTGCCGGGAGCTGTGCCGTCATCTTTGCTTGAAGACTATGACTCGGGAATTTCTACTGAGAGCTGGCCGGGTGAGTTGAGTTTTGATAGAGGCGAGGAGTCTCTTCTAATTCTGGAAATATCTCCCTCTGGAGTCATGCCCGTTTCAGGATGGCTGCAGATGAGGATTGAAGGTCCGAAAGCAGACGAATGGCGGGTTAACTCATCATGCGAATCTAACTTTATGAGCAGGTGCAATTTCTCAGAAGTAACACAAGCTAGTCCGGTCCAAGTAGATTTGTCAATCTCACCCCCTGAATTGGACTTCTCCACTCATTTACTCAGGATTTTGGTAGAGGTAAATGGATACGAGATGGAGCATCGGTTAACTCTGTTTAGCTGGAACCACACTGGACCAACTCAGCCTTTCTGGGAGATTCATAGTGATGAGGGGGGAAAGCAGGAGATATGCACTGGAATTAGGACCATGGAAGAAGGATGGTCTATAAACGTGGAAGATCCCTATTGGTCACTTCTTAACGGAACTAATCTCAGCGTAGGGGTTAATGATGTGTGCATGCAAGGTTACCAAGGTGCAATAAAAGGTTCGAGTGCCACTGATCCTGAGGGAAGGGTTCTTGGTCCAAAATTAATTCTCGATCTCAATGGTTCAACAATCGGACCATGGGAGATGGGGATAGATGATACTGGCAAGCTTCTGCAGAGCAGTGAAGGGGAGTGGAATCTCCCTGAGAATTTTATTTCAGAAGGTCAAGTCCTGTTCCATTCAGACACTGGGTCACCGTTTTGCCCATCTAGTGAAGTTAACCAAGAGGTTGATACTGGAGAAAACTGGAGTACTGTGCTCGGAAACTACTCCGCACTGGAGCTTAGCGGAAACCTCAGTGGGCACGGCCTCCTTAACTTTGGATTATCAGGTTGGCTGGCAATATGTGATGGACTTGAATTAGTCGATACCTTTCGAATAAACATGGGTCACGATATCCACGTTTCGGCCGGACTTGGCATAGGGATAGATGAGGATCATTTCGAAGTACATAATAGGGGTAAAGCCCCGATCGTACTTTCCGTTGAGATCTACGGGGATGCGATCGAGACAAGTGTATGGGAGCTAGAGATACCAGAGGAGTTGGATGCCGGAGCCTCCTCGGAAATAACGGTCAGGAGCATTGGGGATCAGACTCTGGATAGGGCTGTTTGGGTGACTGCTGATTCCTCAGAGATCACGATCCACCTCTCTGCGAGGTGTCCCTATGGGGGCTGTTGATTGAGAATCGCGATCCTGGGAGTTGGATCATTGGGCGGTGTGCTCTTAGGGAGTCTATCGGATACAGAATCAGAACTTATCTGCGTGTCTAGGGGAGAGACGGCGGCGAGGCTATCCTCTGGGCTGACTCTTCACACGCCAGAGGGCACTATTGAGATGGTTCCTGGCGCCAGGTACCTAGTAATTGACAGCGAATCGGGGCCGGTTCCAGAAAAAGTGTTAGGGACTTGTGATGCAGTAGTTATTGCTGGGAAGGCGGACTCGACTGAATCTCTCTCGTCCCTTGCTCGTGATCTGCTTAATGTGGAAGGAGTTGCAATAAGCATCCAGAACGGACTAGGGCATGACGGGGTCATTTCTAGGAGAGTGGGGAGGAAAAGGGTCCTCGGAGGATCGACTACCCACTCGGCATGGAGAGAAGGGGATGGTTCCGTGCACTGGACTGGCAGGGGGATTATCTCTCTTGGCAAGTTGGATGGCTCTCAACCCTGTAAAACATCCTCAGACCTAGTACAAACTCTGAATGAAGCAGGTCTAGAGGCGAGGTGGACTGATGAAATCATTTCACAAATCTGGAGAAAGCTATTGATCAACGTCGCGATCAATCCGATTTGCGCTATTGCCGGGGTTAGAAATGGTGCTCTGGCAGAGGTGCCGGAGCTTTGGGCGCAGTCTCTCGAAGCAATGAGGGAAGCCGAAGAAGTAGCGATTGCATTTGGAATTGATCTTGGCGAAGTGGAATCTGAGGACTATCTGAAGAAAGTCGTAGAATCTACGGCAGAAAATAGAGTATCAATGCTTCAGGATCTTATGGCAGGGAGGAAGACTGAGATTGAGGTACTTTGCGGTGCTGTGGTCTCAAGGGGCAAGGAGCTGGGAATCGCTACTCCGAGGAACGAGATTCTTATGGCCCTCGTTCGAGGTATTGAAATGTCGCAGCATTACGACTAGTCTTGGATCGCCAAGAATGTGAAAGTTGCTGCTAGGCCAGCGACCATTTGTGGGACAAGGTGAATCCAAAGGTCTGCAAAGGAAATGAAATCAGAAAAAAACATTGAGCCGGTCACAGCAGGGTTGAATGATCCTCCAGAAATTCCGCCAACTGTTATGGCACCCGCGAGGACAACAAAAGAAATTGCTGCCCCATAGTATGAGTTGCCTTCAGTCGATTCATGAGTTGCGACGTTGAGAATAACGAATACCAACGCAAAGGTGTACAAAAATTCCGCCGATATTGAATCAATAGTTTGCAACTCGAGAGTGATAACTTGGCTATCGGGGGCGATTAATTGAGAAGAGAGAGCGGCTACCACCCCGGCAACTAATTGTACGAATACATAGGGTAAAACCTCCTGCCTTTCAAAACTCCCGCGCAACCACACTGCTACAGTCACGGCTGGATTGAAGTGGGCTCCAGAAATGTGACCGACTGCATAAATCATGACCAGCAATGTCGCTGCAATAGCGAATGGGGCGTATTCTCCTGCCGAACCACGGATTGCAGCGGTACATATCGTGAGAGCTAGGAAGAAAGTTCCGATGAATTCGGCCACCAGCTTGGATTTCAATGAGGCTCCGCCCGTCATGTGCCTTACCTTTCGTGACGCCCCATCAACGTTGGCAGGCTGAGCAAAAAAAAGTCGAGCGGTTTGATTGCACAATCCTACTTACAATTCCCCCACATCCTTCTTTCAAACATGCCTCCCCTTCCCTGCCATAAACCAAGAAATTATGGATAAAGTACCCCATTGCGTCCTCCCCTCCCACTCCTCTGAAATCTTGAAGCGTTGATCCTCCCGCATCTATAGCCTCGGTGATGACATCGTGAGTAGCTGCGGTTATTTTCTCGACCCGATTAGATATTCCGTGCTTGCCGGCAACGCTGCCAGCCATTCTCCTTGGGGAAACACCAGCTCTATGCAGTATTTCGCAGACGTAGATATTACCCAGGCCTGCCACCACTCTCTGATCCAAGAGCGCTGACTTGATGGGGGTCTTTTTGCCCCTAAGTCCATCAGCAAGGTCAGCAGGAACTAAGTGGTTTGGAGTGGGCTCGGGACCTATGTCCTGCAAAAGTTTGTGAGATGGCTGATCAGATGTTGGAAAGCAGTCCATAAAGCCAAATCTCCTGTGATCGGAGTAAACTGCTCTATTTCCATTCTCAAGACTTACGATTACCCAGTCATGTGGCCCATCCCCGGACCCAACTGGAGCTCCGCTCGCGAACTTACCTGGCCTGCTTTCAATCCCGTCACCGATCAGGGTCCACCTTCCACTCATCCCGAGGTGACAGAGCCAGGTTAGACCTCCTTCTAATCTGATTAGCAGATATTTAGCCCTCCTCTCTACTGATTCGACAACCCTACCCTTAAGATTGGAAGTGAAATCCCTAGGGAAAGGAAATCTTAGATTTTTTCTCCTCAATTCCACGTCTGAGATCCGCTCGCCCGATAGATGCCTCTCCAAGCCAATTCTGACGGTCTCGACCTCTGGTAGTTCTGGCATGCACCAAAGGAAATAGGGGTGGGCCATTACCTTTCGGAAGGGGCGACTCAGTCAAGATTATGAGAAGGCGGCAACATCAAACTAATATGAACGAGGATGTACCTGATTGGATCAAACCAGAACAGGCGAACGAACAACCCGATTCTACCGAAGTTTTCCAAGGGACGCCGGCAACTGGGGTTCAGTCCCAGCAACAAATCTACGTCCAAGCAGGAGGGCCGATGATGATGGCTCCTCAAACTAATGCGGTTGCCGCTTTAGTACTCTCAATACTGGGAGTCGTGATGTGCTCGGTTTGCACCGCGGTACCGGGTCTTATTTTGGCTAATGGAGCACTTGCAATCACTAGACAACACCCCGGACACCCTGACGAAGGTCTTGCAAAGGCTGCTCAGATAGTTGCCTGGATAGCAATTGGTATTTTTGCCCTATTTATGTTAATTTGGGGAGGGTCGGCGATCCTTGGATTACTATTGGTCGGTGCTAACTGGTAGGATTGAACTCGCAGACAAAAAGCACATGCTGCTCCTCCATTCCTCTTAGGTCAATCCTCTCGATAAGCCTCAAATCAGATTCATTTAGTGTTCTTTCGGCCTTATTGAATCTAGATTTGTCATCGCCATCTGAAGATCTCTCGCTAGCTGCCTTGAGGCTAAGTAGAGATTTGCCTCCTGGGGACAGAAAAGATAAGCATATTTTCAGGAAGGTCTCTGCCTGATCCGCGATACTTAGATCTTGATGTATCCAATCGACTTTGCTACTTAGAAAGGGTGCAACTTCCTCTGGCCTCCTGGCATCGGCCATCACAGGGACTAGCCCAGACCTACTATCTGATAGTGAGGCCAAGTCCCTGACCATTCTTGGCGATATCTCGACTGCGACTATCTGCCCCCCATGATGGTTGTCTGCCCCGCAGACTATGTCGTGTATGTGGCTTACAGTACCGCCTATTGAAGCCCCTAGATAGAGGCAGTTAGATCCAGGATCTGGTAGAAGGAAAGAAGGGTCACCGGAGGTTCTGATTAGGGCGGCTGCTACCTTGGACCTTGTTGGATCCCATTTTCTCCACTCAATTCTTCCTTCTCTCTTCCTACTTTCCCCTCTGACAGATATCCCCTTGACGGCGTTCCTTGTCCATAACGACCTTCCCTGTTTCTTTACCCCCCATCCTAGTTTGTCATGTCTTGAAGCCAAGAAATCACCTCTTGGGTGGCCGAGGGAATTTTTCTCGTATTGCATTGATTTCCTTGTTAATCTCATCCACTTGCTTCTTGCTCCACGGATCTCCCTCGAAATGGTCAACTCTGACAGCAATACTCGCCTTGCCTGCGAGGAACCTTGCAATCTTGCCTCTTACCCACCTTGGGGATCGACTGATCTGAGGCATCGAGAACAAGACTGCCCCATGCTTCGGAGGGGGTGCCCCTCTCCTGTGAGCGGACATCGCTGCATGGGCTCCAAGAACCTGCAAGGACCCAGAGGGCATCCTAGCCAGCCTCTCTCTCCCGCCTGCCAGCACTACCAACTTAGCAGCTGAGATTGGCCCCAAAAGGGCACTGAGTGAAGGGACATGGGAACTCGCCATCTCCCTTATTGCATCCTCCTGCTGATTTAACATAGATGAGGTATCGACGACAAATTGTGCTTGCGATCTCATGGAATTCCATTCCAATTCGGAAGGCTCGTGTTTTGGAGGGCTAACACCCAATTTATCAGATGCGTCCGAAATTTTCGAGGAGTCTGCTATTGCTCGTGGGATCGCTGACCTCTGAAGATCAAGATCTGCCTCAGTGATGAATAGTCCCGCCCACTCCACACATCTTGCCTCAGAGGTTGTCCATGAGGCCCTAAGTTCAACGGCGGAGGATACTAGCATGTCTAGCCTCCTGTCAATATCCCCAGAGGAGTCGGCCACTTTCATTTTGGCAAGTTCCACCGTTGCCATCTGAAAGACATCTTTCTCGTCATCGTGTTGAGGCCAATCAGGGTCATTTATAGCGCCCATTTTGTCAATCTCTGCGTCTGGGAACCTTTCCACAAGAGTTGATACTTCGGGAAGTAATCGACCGCTCTGTATTTTCCCAAGTCTCCTGGCGATGGTGGAAGGAGTAATCCGACCGTCCCACTCTATTTCATCCACTACCTCACAATTGTCATCTACAACTCTGGCCAATCTCCAGTCGAAATGGATTTTCACGCCCCTTCCAAGCGGACTTACTGCTTGAACGGTGCGGAGTGATCTATCTATTGAGACGAATAGTTGAATAGTCTCTGTGCTAAGGCCATTGATGGTTAGCGCAGTGCGATAACGGAGTGGATTGAATGTTTTGCCCAGTATGCGGTGCCCTTTCCTATCCAGATGATCGGGGCGAAATCAAGTGTCCAGATTACAAATGCGGGTACGAAGGGCCTCTTTCTGGTGCGGACGGAAAGGGATCAGAGTTCACAGATCCAATGACGGGAGAGACCATCGATCTCTCCAACACAATGGCTTCGACAGGTTCCAAGGACCTCAAACACCTCACCGAAGTGGTAGAAGAAGATGGCCCTAGAGGCACACTAAGGGTCGGAGATTACCTATGCCCAAAATGCGACGAAGACAGGACTTACGTGGAAATGATGCAAACTAGGTCCTCGGATGAACCTGAGACAAAGATATGCACATGCGAATCCTGCGGCCACAGATGGAGAGAGTACCAATAATCCATCTAGCTTCATACCAATAAGCATCAAGAGCCTCCTAACTAGAGGGTTAGGTTGAGAGCATATGCTGAAGATAACCGCGAAGCAGCAATTGATGAGGGAAATTGTGGACATTTTGTCCGTATTGACAACTGAGGCCAAGTTAGTTTGGGGCGAGAAGGGGCTTAGAGTGTCCGTAGTAGACGGTTCGCATGTGGCGTTGCTCTCAGCAACAATTGCCGACGAGTGCTTTGAGACCTACGAAGTTGAGCCCGTGGAAATTGGTCTTGATTTGGGCAAGATGCGCGACCTCCTAACACTCGCAGGGCCCAGTGATCTTGTCCAAATGGACTATGATGATGCGGTTGGCGCTATTAACGTTAGAGTAGGAGAGGTACTAATGATTCTAAGGGGAATCGACACAAGTACAATGGAAAACCCCAACCAGCCCGAGCTTAATTTCAAATCCAAGGCTACATTGGGCTCGGAGAAGCTCTCTAGGGCCCTAAGGGCTGCCAAGTTCGTGGGCGGCGAAGTGGACCTTAGCATGGACAAGAACCACCTCTCGGTATCGGTCACTGTTGAGGCGGGAGAGGGTGTAAACGTCAAATTCGAGTCCGGAGAGCTTAGCGATCTGGTCTGCGAGGCACCGACGCACTCAACCTACTCACTCCAATACCTAGGCGACCTAACGAAGAAGCTGGCTGGTGGACTTACAGAGGAGGTCTCAATGGAGTTCGGTGAGAAATACCCCCTAAGACTCACATGGTCTAGCAACGAAGGTGGTGCCAGCTGGGTGTACTTTCTAGCGCCTCGTATAGTCAACGACTGACCCGTGGACTCATCAATGCCCCCCCATCCTGATTAACCGTGGCAAGGGCATGCGTGATCATTCCCTCCGTCGATAACGCGGAGGAACTGGGTGTAGTCCTTGATGGACTTTCAAGACAGACCTACGAAGACCTCGAGGTTGTCGTAGTAGGTCCAAAAGACGATTCGGCAAGAAAGGTGGCAGAAGACAGGAAAGTACGTTATGTTGACGACAAAGGATCAATGACCAGAGCCGATGCTTGCAATGTTGCTATCGAAGAGACAGAGTCTGAGATTGTTATCTTCACAGATGACGATGTGATAGTCCCGGAGAAATGGGTGGAGCGACTAGTGCGTTGGTTTGACAGAGCAGAGGTTTCAGGAGTCGGAGGGCCAAATTTCGCCCCCGTTGATGAGTCTAACACGTGGCAAAGGGCAATTGATGTTGCATTCTCAAACGTATATCTGACTGCGGGGACAAACTATGGAAGGAAGACCGGGGAGAATCTCGAAGAGGTTGATCAGCTACCAGGGGTAAACTCCGCTTACCGAAGGAAAGTCTTGGAAGATGTTGGAGGATTTGACTCCGGTGCCATTGGCGCTGAGGACGTGATGTTAGACCACAGAATCAAGGTAGAAGGTCACAAATTGTGGTCCGACGGCAGCAATATCATGTGGCATAGGAGACGAAGTATTTCAAAAGTAAGAAAGCAGATACAAAATTACGGGCTAGTCAGAGCCTTAGCAGGTAATAGATATCCTAGCCTATGGGGGTGGAGCCACGGCATGGTCTCCTTTTTCCCGCTACTTGTAACTATGTCCGTCATTGGGTTCGCTTGGGGCTGCGCAAGCGGGGGCTTAGCTTGGCCCAATTTCTGGGATATCTCGACGGAAGCAGTACCAATCGGGCCTGAGAGGATGGCAGTCCACCAGCTTCCCACTCTTGTCATAATTTTCAACCTAGTAGCTTGGGTGGGTGCTTACAGAGGTCCATCGCCCAGCAAAGGAGGATTGACTATATTGTTGTCATCAGTGGTTTCTTTCCTGCTACTGTGGGATTATGGAATCGGTGTACTCAAGGCCAGATGGGGAATTATTACCGGTAGCAGTGCTTCCCAAATAGATGACAGGGACAGGGGCATTAAGGAATGAGTGTTCTAGGACTTTACACCTTTAACAGGACTTGTTCAGACCTCTTTCTCCCCCCTATTCAGTGACCTTACCCTCACTGCTAAATTAGTTGTAAATCTGCTAAACAAAATTTTAATTTGAGTCATTATTGCAATAAAATGTGTCCATGACAGCTAGCGAAATTAGGTTAAGCTCAATTGTTGTGGTGGTTTCAGTAACAATCACATCACTGCTTGTTCTTGCTGTACAGCGGGAGTCTGTTGAATTTCTAGGAATATCCTCAGTAGCCCTCTCCGCTATTATTTGCTTCAGCATCCAATGGACAGGTTGGATACCGGGTTCCATACTTCAAACAGAGCGCTTCTATGATATCACAGGAGGGTTAACCTACGTTATTTTGGCAATATTTACACTTTGGATGGGTTCATTCGAAGAGGGTCCCGGGCTTAGGGAAATCTTGGTCACAGGATTTGTTATTGTTTGGGCACTTAGGCTATCCAGCTTCCTATTTCTTCGGATTCACCATAAAGGCAGAGATGGCAGATTTGACGATCTTAAGACATCTCCAATAAGGTTCCTAGTTCCTTGGACCTTACAGGGCCTTTGGGTCTTCATTACCATGAATGTGGTAATTGTGATTAACAGCCAGTCTGGCGAGTCAGTCGCTCTTGGCTTCTGGGATGCAGCAGGAGGTCTCCTATGGTTGACCGGATTCTCGATAGAGGTTGTCGCAGACAACCAGAAATCTGCATTCAACAGAAAGGAGGCAAATGAAGGAAAATGGATCGAAGAGGGTCTCTGGTCATACTCTAGGCATCCTAATTACCTCGGCGAGATAATTCTATGGACAGGGATTGCGCTATTTGGAGTACCATGCTTCAGTGGATGGGAGTTTTTTGCGTGGATTTCTCCCATCTTTGTTTTCCTTCTTCTCACTAAGCTAAGTGGAGTTCCCATTCTCGATAGAAGAGCAATGGAGAAATGGGGTGAGGACCAAGAATACTTAGATTACAGGAGAAGGACTCCAGAGATCTTCCCTCTAATAGGAAGGAGCTCTTAGGTATTCATATGGACATCTAGACTTGCTCTAAAGCTCTCTCGAAGTCAGAAATTATGTCCTCTGGAGACTCTATCCCTACAGAGATCCGTATCATTCCGGGTGTGATCCCAACTGCCAATCTGTCTTCCTCGGTCATTAGCCTGTGAGTCATCGAAGTTGGGTGCTGCACAAGAGTGTCAACGTTTCCTAGGCTTACTGCTAGAGATGACATTTGCAAAGCATCCATGAAGCGGCAAGCGGAAATCGCATCACCGAGATCAATCGTTATCATGGCTCCAAAGTCATCCATTTGCTTAGTTGCAACTTCGTGCTGTGGATGACTCGGTAAACCCGGCCAATAAGTTCGTCCGACCTTGTCACTAGACTCTAGAAAGCTAGCTAGCGCCCTCGCATTGGAACAGTGCTCCCTCATCCTTAGAGGCAGTGTCTTTAGTCCGATGCTGGTAAGCCAGCAATCTAATGCGCTAGGAACTGCTCCCATGTATCGTAGCAATGCCCCACCTCCCTCCTCTATGAAATCGGGGTGTCGACTTGCTAGGGCACCACCGATTACAGTTCCGTGACCGTTGATGAATTTCGTAGTGCTATGGATGACAACGTCAGCTCCCATCGAAAGTGGGCGTTGCAACACTGGGGTAGCGAATGTGTTGTCAACAACTACGCTTGCGCCGTGTGCATGAGCTATTCGAACTGTTTCCCGTATGTCGATAACCGACATTGTAGGATTCGCTGGAGTCTCTAAGTAGACGATCTTAGTATTTGGGTTGGCCCCTAACTCTTGCTCTAAACCCTCTGCATTTAGCAATGGAACCCTCGATGAGGTGATTTGGTAGTTAGGCAATATTTGGGTGACCAAGTGATTAGTGGTACCGTAGAGGACAGACTGGGCGACTAGATGGTCGCCAGCTCCGGCAAGCCCCATTATCGCAGCCGTGACCGCACCCATTCCAGAAGAGAATATCTCTGCTTCAACTTTATCTTCCATCCCATAACCCTCTAGTGCAGCAAGCTTTTTCGAAAGAGCCTCCCTATTGGGGTGTCCAACCCTGGAATATACTCGGGCGTCAACCTCTCCCGCCCCCCATGCCCTAATTGCCTCCGAGTCTTCAAAGACATAAGTTGAAGTCATATGTATTGGATCTATATGCGCTCCAGAAGGATCGTGCATCTCGCCCGCGTGGACTGCCTGGGAAGGCATTCCAAGCTGCTCCTCATCATCCATCTTTTGATACAAAGAGGCCCTCAGATGTTTACTTTACCCTGTTAGTGGACATCATACCCGACCCAACAAACCAAGTCGGCTGGCGAGGCCTCCAAAATAATTGAGATAGCGTGCCTATAAACACACCCCCAAAAACAAGATTTAGCCACGCTTCCCTAATGTAGCCCTCACTGGCGTTAAAAAATGCCCATACAAAGGATGGGATGACTCCAAAAAGTAAGCATATTACCACCTCTTCTTTCAGAATTCTTAATGAATTTCTGGATGACGGTACCCTCGGGGGTTCTTCGGCCCAACCCGACAAGTCCCTTATCACTAGTCTCACTTTCGAAGAGGAAGATCCCTGACCAGGAAATTGAAGCCTTCGAGAAGGATTTCCTTTCAACCAGACTCTGAGTACATCAGGAGTCTGCCCCCTTCCTCGATGAGGCCTGCCATCACATGCCTTGCCCCAATAGTCTTGTGCCGTGTCAGCAAGAGCTTCGGTAGACCCTTCTTCAGCAAATAGAAGGCCTCTGGAGTGTGCGAGCTCCCACTCCGACTCGGATGCAATCTCGACCTCGGAGGATTCAATCATTCTATCTGCTTCTTCAAGGGAGACAGGTCTGATTGAGATTCGGAACGGATATTTGATCACTACCTCATGTTTTGGTCCGACACCGCCGAAAAGGACTGATCTATTGTCCGATCCCATAAGTACGGAGCCAGGCTCAACATCGGCCCAATCAACCGAACTAGACAATATCACTCCTCCGAGCTAAGCTCTCCAGTCTGTATGGACCATTGGGACGCGTAGACGTTTTCATTGTCCACTAATTCCTTGTGAGTCCCCCTCTCAACTATAGCGCCGTCGACCATTGCTACTATCTCGTCTGCGTTCCTGATGGTGGCAAGCCTGTGAGCAACCGCGATCGTGATTCTTTTTTTGTCGCTGTTTGAATTACCGAAAAGTGATTCTTGTATCCTTTTTTCTGTCTCGGCATCAAGAGCCGCGCTAGCCTCGTCAAGAATCAGTAGATCTGGATCGTTCAGAAGGGCTCGAGCAAGGCTAACTCTCGCCCTCTGTCCACCAGATAACATAACCCCCCTATCTCCCACTGTTGTGTCCATGCCGTCAGGGAGCTGAGAGACAAAATCCAGAGCACCTGCCGCCTCTAAGGCGCTATTGATCTGATCCTCCGTGCAATTCCTAGCATAGGCCACATTGTCCCTAACACTGCCGAAAAATAGGAAGGGGTCTTGTGAGACGAAGCCCACCCTTGATCTGATCGATTCTATCTGGAAGTCGTTGATATCTACCCCATTGATCAAGACCATGCCACTCTGTGGTTCGTAGAACCTCTCTACCAGTTTCAGTATGGTACTTTTGCCTGCACCAGTGTGGCCCATGACCCCCAGGAACTCTCCGGAGGATGCAGAGAAAGAGATGTCATTGAGTACGTTGCCCTCTGATGAAGGATAGGCAAATGAGACAGCTGCGAACTCCACTGAAGTAATCGGGCCGTCAAGAGGTATCGCTCCATCCTTGTCCTTGATGGAGGGCTCTAGGTCAATGATGGCAAAAACCCTCTTTGAAGCAGCCTCCCCCTTCTGTAGCTGGTTAAGAAGCATCCCAAGTATGAACATAGGCATTGTCATCCGAGTAGAAATAAGTAGGAAGGTTACAAATTGTCCTACAGTGATCTCCTCGGATGCCATAACCCAACCACCAGCGGACACCAGTAATCCGAAGGATACTCCAGCAACGACGTAAATTCCTGGAATGAATCGGTTCCTGATGAATGCGGCCTGAATTGCCATGTCCCTGTAGCTCCCACTCTGGTTCTCTATCCTTGATGTTTCGAACTCTTTGGCATTGTATGCCTGCACTACAGTTATTCCTGATAGGACGTTTTCTAGTATGGCCACTATCCCGCCAGTGCTCTCCCTTTGTTTGCGATACTTCCTCTGAACCCGTGTAGAAAACCAAACCACCATGGGGATGATCAATACCAGAGGCGCAAATAGTATCAAAGCAAGCTTTGGAGACATCCAAAACATAATTAGAAATGCGGTTGAAAAGGTAATTATTATTCTGATGATACTTGTACTAGCATCAGATATTATGTCCTCTAGCTGAGCAACGTCAGCCGACAATACCGACATAAGGTTCCCTGTCTGCCTAGTCTCAAAGTACGACGCCTCCATTGTCATGAGTGACCTAGTAGCGTCCATCCTGATATCATGCTGAGCCCTGTAAGCGGTAGCCTGCCACAACTGGTTGCTAAGACCTTGGAAAATTGCTAGAAATGTAAAGCAGAATAGGATCAAAAGACCGAAGCCGAGCTCCTCCGACTTGATAGGCCCTATTGCAGGAATTAGGTTGGAAGTCATTATTTCCTCTACTCTGGAGCTGGTAAAGCTACCGGACTGATAGAAGTCTGCAGCCATCCCAATTGCGATGAATGGGATCAGGTCGAATGCCCTAGCACCTGCGTTGGCAGCAATTCCACCAACCGCACTTTTCCAATACCTCGAAACATATGGGAGGATTCGCCATATTTTCCTTCCCACTATCTGGCCCTCATCCACTAGATCGGAGCTATCTCTGCTAATCGAAGTCGGCTCTCGGGAGCTAGTCGTCTGGTTAGAGGTCATATGGGGGGCGAATGGAGGTTGTGTTTCAACCCTTCACATAAAGTGCTTAGCATAATTCATTGTTGGTGCGCCCGCCGGGATTCGAACCCGGGACAAGAGGTTGGAAACCTCTTGTGATAACCCCTTCACTACAGGCGCATAGAGGCTGGGACCCGAGGGGCTCTCTAAATCGATTCGGTCGATAATGAGATTTGAAAAGAGATGCCACGCACGAATGAATATGTTGGCAAGGCAGAAGCTGGGGGCGGTGGTGATGATCATGTTTCTCCCAATCAATGGCCCTCTATGGAGGATGAGCATGGAGTCTCTAGGATCTCCAATTCCGCTGGGTGAGCTTCAGTTCATGTTGCTGTCTCTAGTCATGTTCTGTATGGGTGCTGTTATGCTAATGGCCCCTAAGCTTAGATTTCCCTCAGATACCATAGAGTGAACTTGGCCATTTGGCATGCACATTTTCTAAAAGTGACTCAACCTCTGAATCAGACCACCCACGGGAAATAAGCTTGGAGCAAAGCTCCTTAGTTCTCTTTGGAACCGTCTTTGGACCTAATACGGCTCCTGGCCTTTGGGGATCGTCGAGGTAGTCTGTTTCCATCCCCCAAGGCGCCCTAGAATCATTGATCGTGCTGACGAGAGCATCAATACTCCCTTTTCCAACATTAACCGTGGCGGATAGTCCATGGGTGAAATTTGAGCTAATATCTGCAGGAGCAAAATGCCTCACGGCCCTGTGTGGCGGCAAGCCGGAGGAACGACACAGGTCTCTAATCTCTCTACAGGTACGCTCCCCTTTATCCTCTACGTGCAACTGAACCGAGACTCCGGCAGAAGAGGCCATGGAGAGGACTTCCCCTAGGAGTTCATTGGCAGCATCCCAAGTGCTTCTGTCCACTGGGTAGTGAGGTCTTCCGACCTCTCCTAGACAGTTCGCCTCCCCCGAATCTATCATATCTAGTGCCAGACCCACGGCCTCGAGGTGAAGTTCTGTCGATCTATCGATTCCCAGATATTTGATCTGCTTTTCCCATGAAACGGGGTGAGGACCTAGAGCAACGCCAACAATCAAACCATTCTTTCTCCTTACTTCTTCTGCCATCGAGACCGTTTCTGTGTACGCCTCCCTATACCCCTCTATGTCAATTGGTAGTGAACCGGAGAAGTTTGGTTTGTGTACAAGCATGATCGCCGTTCCTCCAGCATTTGCAAATTCAGAGGTCGCGTCAAGAAATCTATTTGACCTATCGAGGTGGATATGCTGATCCATTACAGGTCCAATCCACCTGCCTCCTTCGATCATCTTCTCACGCCAGAGCTCCTTCTTCCTCGAGTCTGGACATCCAGTACGAGGCAGCCATCTCAGCAACCTTCCTAGAGGATTGTCCCATGACAACTCCTTTGCCGTTGCTAAACAGAAGTATAGTGCAATTGTGTCGTTGGGCGTCAATCCTGAGCGCGTCTAGCCTTATGTCATGATCCGCAGAGGAAAATCTAGCTGCTGCTAACTCGAATAATACAGCTTTTCCAATAGAGAAGCTTGCTAGAACCTCTCCTTGCTCCATGATCAAGCCACTTTCTGACATACCCATTCTCAGTAGGATCTCCTCTGCAATCATGGTGGCGGCATCGATATCAGATATTCCATGAATCAACAGAGTACCGTCTGGCCCGATCACTATCATGGCTCGAGGCTCCTCGTGTTCTATGACTGCGTATTCTCCGTTTGTGCTAGCACCCCCAAGGTCAACTGCATCAGAAATAGAAACCGGTTCGGAGGGGGTTGCCCTGAAAGATTGTGTCTCAATCGAGAATTGAATTTCGCCACTCACCCCTCTCTCACCACCTTCTCGACATCCTCACAGGCAAATAGGCTATTCTGAAGACTAGGCAAGTATGCTTGCTGAACTGGAGTCAGCAGTATCGGTCCGCTATCGCTATCCCACCAATTAGGTTCCTTACCACTTAGATCGCGCATATCTGCCAGTGCACCCCTTAATCTAGATGAAATCCGTCTTGTTCTTATCCTTGAAAGCTCCTCCGTCAGAGCCATTCCCTCCTCTGACCACCATGCATAGCAAACAGTTGCAGCTGCCCCTAGATCTGGAGTCGCCCACTTTGATCTATTTACCATCGAAATAGCGCCTTTTCTCGTCTTTGCCCATCTCCTAGATCTGCCTATAGTAGCAATCAAATTTCTAAGCTTAACCTGTTCATCAGCCCACTTAGACTGCAAATCTGCCCAATCTTCGTCTTCTATATCAGGTTCTATAGGATATATTGGCATTCCACCTCTAGAGTTTTCAGCATGCCTCAGTAGTCTGATTCTCTCTGGATCAGGTATCGAAGGTCCGTCTATGTCTAGTTCCTGAAGGTCCTTGACAAGCATTCCCAATGTGGTTCCGGACGCAGAAGCGGACTCCACATGTATCCCTGGGCTGGTCTTATCTTGGTCCTCTTCCTCTCGGAGTGATTGTACCTCATCCTCGGAGCAAAGAAGAGCAAGCCCATCCCACTCCCTCGGCCTCATTTTCGCTGGCATCCTCACGCAAGGCAAATATGGCCATAGGACTATCTTGCCCCCCAAGGGATCGTCAAAAACTGTCATTTCCCATCTAAGCTCGGGCACAATCACAAGTCTCCGAGGCTAGACCTTCGATTGAAGGCAGCGGTAAATGGCTTTTGGACGGCTCCCATCACTGTAGGATTCAAGACGGATGGTTGTCCGAGAAGTAATGATGGGCGACGATGCGCCGTTCTCGCTTGAGCCCGTTGTGCTACTGGATGAGGTTTTTCCAGGCCATACCAACGCTCTGGATACACTATTCGGTGGTAGGTTGATGTCAATAATGGACACGGCTGCTGGCATGTGCGCATCCAAGTTTGCGCATAGGGAATTCGTCACTGTGTCCGTAGACGCGCTAAAATTCAGAAGACCTGCCTTCCAAGGTGATGTAATCAGAACCACTGCAAGGGTAGTTTGGACTTCCCCAAGGACAGCAGGGATACATGTGACATCATGTAGACTGTCGAGGTCCGAGTGGGTTGGAGAGGAAATATGCTCTGGCTTCTTCTTCATGGTTGCTGTAGACGAATCAATGAAGCCGGTAAATATCCCCCAATTCGTTCCTGAGACAGAGGAAGAAAAAGAGATGTGGGGAAGGGCAGCGGCGGCTAGGGAAGCAATGGGTTAGAGCATAATTTGGCGATCATCAATTACCTGCAAAGTGATTAAATCTAGTACTTTGATTTCCCATGGACTTATACCCTATGTTTGCGGCTGCTCCCTCCGGATGTACTCAGCCGGGCCTAGTGGCCCGACCGATGAGAGGAGTGCCGAGCTAATCGGCGGCCTCTATTTGGTCGGGGCGAGAGGGAAATTTTGCGCAGTGGTCACCGAGCGCCAGCTAACCATAGAAAGATTTGATGGCAAGGGATTTCGACTTGATCTCGCAGCGATAGATAGGATGAGGCACCTCAAGGTACCCATCCTTCCCTCTGGGACAGTACTGCTAGGAATTATAGGAATATACCTGGGGATGACGACAATAGTTCCTCCATTAAGCTGGCTTGCGGTATTACTGGGATTCTCTTGTATCCTAGCAAACATTGTGTCCAGATACGCCATTCTAGCCATAGAGACCGGATCCGGTGACCGACACCTCATTTCTGGAAGTGAGGCCAATCTTCTCAAGCTATGCATGCTAGTAGACAGATTGAGGCACGGAACTCCTATTGGCGAGGCACTGGTTGGGCTAGAGAGCCTAGAAACTGAACTGCCTACTTTCCCTGCTTTCAGAGATGCTACTGGACTTTTAGGAAAACCAGCGATGGCGGCACTTCCTCGTGTTTTGGATACTAATCAGCCAAAAGAAGAAAAGACAGAAAACTCAGAGATTATCGACTTTGGGCTAGAGCGGACAACTGGAATTAATTCGTTTGAATTTCATTCTAACAAAAACAGAATTGAGGAGGGCTCTGCTTCTAGTCTTTCTTCTAGGTCCTCTGAAATGTATTCGGAACCTAAGCAGAATGCATACGAGCGTGCTTGGGGCGGCAGAGAGGCACCAAACTGGTACCAAGAGAAAGAAATTGTAAAACCCGATGAGAACAGGATGGATTCAGTTCTATCAGAAGCTACTCGAGGATTGGACATGTTCGCACCTGGTGGATTATTTGACTCCGAACCACCAAAGGAGGATGTCCCTAGCGAGAATATTAACTTGTTCGGCAATTACTCAGATCCCGATGGATCAGAAATTACATCTAGATTGCCGTCGAGTGCTGAAATGATAAAAAGAGCACATGATGAGTTTGGCAGACCTTCCGAACCCTACAGTAGTCCAATTTTGCCCCCTCCGACTGAAGAGGCGGTCAGAGAAGAGTGCAGGGCTGGAGTGGTGAAACAAGCAAGAGCTAGGCAGGAGCTAAGAGTACAGAACCTGAAAGAATTGGAAGTAAAGGCTCCTAAACTCGAGGACTACCCTGCTTTGAATAGGCTGGCATCCACTATGTCCCGGAATAGAGTATCTGGTTCAAGGTCCGAAAAGAGGGGATTCTCTGGTGGCTGGCTCGGTAGGTTGCTGAGTCCGGGAACCAGTCAAAATCGACGAAGACAATCTGACAAGGAGTCGGCTAATGAGTTTCAAATCAAAAGATTCCAGAGTTCTCAGCACATGAGACTCAGAAGTGACCAGGACCACCAAGCGGAGGTAAGTTCGATGATTCGCACAATTAGAAGCTCAAGCGAGCCAAACACTGCTAGAGACAAGCTGGATGAAATAGTGGGCAAGCTTTCTAATGACGAAGAAGAGCCACCTAGACTTCTGGAATTATCCACTGATAACTTGAGATTTAACCAACTTAGAGCCACCTCTTCCGAGGAAGATCCCTATCCTCTTCCCGGATTAAGAAGATTGGGCTGATCATAGCCCAACCATTCTTCTATATCGATCCATACGAGCATGGTAAGCTCCTCTCTCTAGATCTCTAAGCTTATTTGATCCGAGGCCCCCGATTGTGAAGGAAGACGTGACTATGGCATGTAACATAGCAGCCCTCATCTTCTCCAAGTCATTGAGTGCCCCATTGATTCCTGCTATATTTGCTAGAAGAGCACCGGCGAAGGAGTCTCCGCAGCCAGTCGGGTCGATCACGTCTTCTACTGGGAAGGCTGGGAGAGCAATAATTCCGCAAGGAAGGTGGGCAAATACACCTGAAGAACCTCTCTTGATCACTAGTCCTCTTGGTCCGGGGCCTGCAGACTCACCACCGTGTAAGGCGGCACCAGAAAGTATTGGTGAAATTGCCTTGGTGAAAATATTCTGTCCAGATATTGCACATACCTCCTCCTCATTCAGGATGGCGATGTCTGCCTTCCTTAGTGCTAGAGAAAGTTGCTCAAACTCCGTGTCAATCCACAACATAAATGTGTCAACTGCTGTAATTTCCGCTTTGGGACACTGATCAAAAACAGAAACTTGTGAGGCGGGATGGGTGTTTGCGCAGAAGAGCACCCCCGGAGATAACCAAGGAGCAGGGATGCGCGGATCGAAATCACCAAGCACGTTGACCTCTGTGCTGATTGTCTCGACTTGTTCCATATCTCCCTGATACTTGCCAGACCATCTGAATGTGTTTCCGGGAAGCCTCTGAACACCCGAGAAGTCTATTCCAAGTCCTTCTAACATTGATTGATGAGTCTCTGAGAAGTCCCTCCCAACTGGTGAGACCAAGCCAACTCTAGGGCTAATTCCGGGGACCTCTGGTAGGTGGAATGAAGCGGAAACACCTGCGTGAACTGCTGAGCCACCGAGGATGTCCGAGCCACTAGCCTCAGGAGTTTCTATGTCATCATACCCGATGCTTCCCACAATCACCAAATCCATTTCATTTTCCCCCTAAAAGCGATTCATGGTGCTCTGTCAAATAATCTATAGTAATGTTCCTTTCTAGGAAATTCTTCTCGGCCAATATTGCCTTGTGGAGCGGGATAAGAGTGTCCAAACCAATTAGTATTGTTTCGTCTAAAGCAGAGTCAAGCCTCGCTATTGCTTGTTCCCTAGTCGGTGCCCATGCGATCACCTTTGCCAGTAATGAGTCGAAGGCGCCGGGCATGTCGTATCCAGAAAAACCGTGGGATTCTACCCTGACTCCGGGCCCTCCCGGCCAATGGCATTCCCATAGCTTGCCAGGCGATGGCTCAAGCGAGAATGGATTCTCTGCGTTTATTCGCGCTTGAATCGCATGACCTGAAAAAACAACTTGGTCCTGAGAAATTGGCAACTCTGCACCGGCTGATACCATTATGCCGAGGGAGACTAAGTCCAAACCAGTGATCATCTCGGTAACTGTGTGCTCGACTTGGACTCGTGGGTTTACCTCCATGAAATAGAATTCGCCTCCCTTGCTCCTGAGAAATTCGAATGTTGCTAATCCGTTGTACCCTATTGCCTCTGCGCCCGCTACCACTTTGGACCCAATCTCTAACCTTTGCTCTTCAGATAGCCACGGGCCCTCCTCAACGATCTTCTGATGCCTCCTCTGTATGGAGCAGAACCTTTCTCCTAGGTGTATTGCGCTCTTGCCATCCGCAATAACTTGGAATTCAACGTGCTCTGCGGGGCTCACATATTCCTCGATGAAAACCCTTCCATCACCAAATGCTGACTCCGCCCTTCCCTGGCATAGTCTGAGGGCAGACTCGAATTCAGTTTCATCTTGGACCACCTGCATTCCAATACCCCCTCCTCCAGAAGCAGCCTTGATCATGATCGGGAAGCCTATCTCTGTCGCTACTCCGAGAGCTTCCTGATAATCAGAGACCGGTTTCTCCGTTCCTCTTGCAATAGGAATACCGGCCTCAGACATTGACTTCCTAGCAGCTATCTTGTCTCCAAGTAGTCGTAGACATTCTTCTGATGGGCCAATGAATGTTATTCCCTCCTCGGAAAGTCTTTTCGCAAATGTTGGATTCTCTGAGAGGAATCCGTATCCAGGATGTACCGCATCGGCTCCAACCTCCTTAGCAGCGGATACAATTGCTTCGATGTCCAAATATGTCGCTAGAGGGTCATCTCTTGGAATGAAATAGCCTTCATCTGCGAGCCTAACTGGGAGGGACAACCGGTCCTCTCGGCCGTGAATTACGACTGATTCAACACCTAATTCCCTTAGAGAGCGGATTATCCTTAGGGCGATCTCGCCCCTGTTAGCGATCAGGACCCGCCGGAACACGGAACTATGCCAAGTGTACTTCTGTATGAGTGAATCGGCAGTTCAGTATACGTCCCTAAGGTATCTTTTCTCGGTTTTCATGAGTCCTGTCTCTACAAATTCCTTGGACTCTTCGGGACTCATCCCCCCATATTCAGAACAAATATCAATAAGAGTTTGATGTACATCTTTCGCCATGTATTGCTTGTCTCCGCAAACGTAGAAGTAGGCCCCATTTTCTATCCAATTCCAAATTTCCTGCCCATTCTTCTTCATGAGATGTTGGACATATACCTTCTCTTCGCCTTCCCTAGACCATGCAAGATCGTGTTTCGTAATGACCCCTCTGTGTTTCCATTCCTCCATTTCTTCCTCGTAAAGGTACTCTCCCTTTGAGGTCCAATCTCCAAAGAATAGCCAATTTCTCCCTTCAGATTTATCGATTTCCCTCTGTTGTAGGAAAGCTCTGAAAGGTGCGATTCCCGTTCCAGGTCCAACCATTATTATATCCTTGGAGCCGTCTTCTGGGAGGACAAATGACCTGGTGGGTGACATGAAAACGCCCACTTCTGTCTCACCGGTTTCGCATTCATCCGCCATGTATCCTGTGCAAAGACCCGTTCTGTCCCTTTCGTGGTGGTTGTATCTAACGATGGCAACTGTTAGGTGGACTGTGCCTTTCTCGAATTCCGGACTACTAGCTATCGAGTAAAGTCTTGGCTTTAATCGATCCATCCCCTCTATCAATTGTTGGGGGGTGAAACCCATATTTCTAAAATCGGAAATCGCATCAATATAGTCTCTAGACCATATGTAATCCTCCATCGATGACTTGTCTGAAACTAATTCATTTAGGAGAATTGCAGAATTATCCCCAATTGAGCCGATCTCTACATACCCCTCGGGCACCTCTCCTTGGCCAGAATCATTCTTCCAATCGACAATTAATGATCCATCATTAGATGAATACCTCTGTCTGCGGACGATCTTCATTTCCACAGGACCTGATCGGTCCGAGATTCTATTTGATAGACCTTCTATCCATTTCTTTGATACCCTATGAATTTCGTACCTGTCGGTTAGAGCCTCCCTTATTGTACACCCCCCTAGGTGAGTCTCGACATCCTCCTCCCCGGAAAAATTGAGTTTTTCTAGGAGCTCATCGACCAGATCAGTTGGACATCGTGGAACAACCCCTAATGCATCCCCTGCCTTATATTCTAGTCCAGAATCCTTCAACTCGAACACTACGTGCCTAGTCTCCTTCCTTGAGCCTTCGCCATTGAGAACGAAGTTATTGGATATCGTTGTCATGAAAGGGTTCTTTGCGGACCAATCAGCCATGACTACACCCAATCCTACCGGGTGAATCATCTCTTATGAACAAAATGCGATAACAAGCTCCAAGAAAGGTAAGCATCAAGTTAGGGGCCTATTGTCGAGAACCGTGTCTGAGGTCCTTTTCCTAGGTACTGGGAATGCTTTTTCCCCTCCGGGCAGGATGCATGCATTGGCATTGATAGATCGAGAGATATTGATTGACTCCCCTCCCACTGCCCTCCCTCAGCTTAGGATAGCAGGTGTTTCCCCCAGTGATTTAAACCACCTTTTGTTCACACACTGGCATGCTGATCACACATTTGGTTTCCCATTTCTCTTACTCGACAGAGACAAGATGGGAGCCATCAATGGGAAGAAGGGTCCATTGTCTGTCCATTGTAGGCCCGGAGGATACGATGTATTGAGTGAGCTTTGCAGAATAGGATTTCCAGGAAGCCTAGATAATGAGATAAAAAAAGGAGTAGCCTGGGACCATGCAGAATCAGGACATCTGAGTGGGACAAATTGGAGATTTGAGAGATTCCCAGTGAGCCATACGCCTGAGACGGACCCCCATGGATACAAGCTATCCCACGAGAGTGGCTTCTGTATGGTCCACTGTGGTGATTCGGGCCCTTGTCAAAAAATAGAAGAAATGACCCAAGATTCGGACGTTGTGATTATTGAGATGGGCGTTCCTGACTTCGTAAATAGCCCCCACCACCACAATCCAACTGATGTGATTGAATTCTGGAGAAGGCATCCTGAAGTGCAAATTCTTGTGACGCATAACTTTTCAAAATCACCTAATTCGAATCACGGTTTTGAAATTCCCGAGCTTCCGGAGGAGATTATTCAACTAAAAGACGGGGACAGATTATTTGTGAAAGAAAATGGTAGTTTTTCTGTTAATATTTAATACTATTTTTTAACTATTATATATATTTGAAAAATATAAATTTACCAATATAATCTATTGAAGAGAATTTTTGCTCCTTCTAACTGGTACTTTGGTTGTAATCTTTTTCTCGGAAATAGGCTTTCTTGCCAATTGTACTTTTCTGACCAATTCGCTATTGATTTATTATGCAAATTTACGATAATAACGATGTACTAAAGGAGTGTTTTCTCGTTTCTAAACATGAAACATGATGAAGATATTAGAATCACGATGTGGTGTAAAAAAGACATTACTTTCGTAGTAAAACAGGACACTCTTATTACCACAAACATACTCGCTCGGTGAACCTCGCTAGTAGCAATGAACCCAACTGGGGTGGAGGATTGGCTATGACTGAGAAAATTTTACCGGTGAAAATAAATGGAAGGAAATATTTTCGAAAAGATTCTTGGGCAGGACAGTCTTTTCACCGATCGAAAAGCTTTCGACCATGCCTTCGAACCAGCTAGACTCCCTCACAGAGAGCACGAGCTAGATGCCTTGGTCAGAAATCTTGTAGACGCTTTGAATGGCCACATTCCTTCCAATATGCTGCTTTATGGAGTTCCGGGGGCGGGCAAGACGGTTGTGACAAGATATGTTCTGAGTCAGCTTAGGGACAAGGGGAAGGAAATGGGTCAGACAGTAATGACTTACGAGGTAAATTGCAGGAACGTAGACACGAAATATCGTGTTGTGCAGACCATAGCTACACAGTTGGCCCAAAGGGGTGACGTGCCAGTTCCATTCACTGGTTGGCCAACTGACCGAGTACTTGAGACTTTGATAACAAGAATGAATCGCTTAGGCGGGGTCCACATAATTGTTCTTGACGAGGTAGATAACCTAGTAAACAAGGGGGGAGATGACCTACTTTATGCATTGACCAGCCTCAATACGCTACTGAAAAATGGTAGATGCTCAATAATTGGTATTAGCAACGATCTGAACTTTACCCAACATCTAGATCCACGAGTTAGCTCCAGACTCAGCCAGGAAGACATAGTATTCCACCCATATGTTGCTACTGAAATTCAGAATATTCTCAATGAGAGAGCCTTAATGGGCATAAAGGATGGAGTTTTGGATGAAGGTGTAGTCAAGCTTTGCTCGGCTCTGGCTGCACAAGAACATGGTGATGCTAGGAGAGCTTTAGATTTGCTTAGAATCTCTGTTCAGAAGGCAGAACAGAGATCTCAGAACATGGTAAGCACGAAGCACGTCAGGTTGGCACAAAGCCAGTTGGAGTATGATCAAGTGACTCCCGTAATCAAGACACTACCCCTTCATCAGAAGCTTGTTCTTTTCTCGATCTGTCTGAATGAAGAAAATGGCCTTAGGAATATATCCACGGGCGAGGTTTACAGAACTTATTCTGAGGCTTGCACCAAAATAGGTACCGAACCACTAACCACTCGTAGGGTATCTTCCTTACTCAATGAGCTAGACACCATAGGACTGATCATGGCAAGAAATGTGAGCAAGGGCAGAGGAGGAAGGAGCAAGCAAGTAAATTCAGCTATTCCGAAGGCAATTGATGCCATATCACTGATGAGCGAAAACGAGCCTTTAGTAGACGAGGCATCAATGGGGAAGTACAATCTACAAGGCCATCTTTAGGCTAAGCTTCAGATAATGGTTAAACCAAGGGTTCAGGTCGACGGCTCGATGCCTGAAGGGAATGATCACTGGATGACTGCCTTGTTGAGGCCCAGCATAACGCTTTCATCGGGAGCTTTCTTTCTTGGATGTTGGATGATGCTGCTAACAATAATCAACATCTCCATAGGCGCATATTCGGAAGATGCTAAGGTTCTGTGGATTGGTTTCTTTACGAACGGGGACCCATATTCAACAAGCCAAGATTTCGTTGTTGATGATGCTATTTTCGCGATACTGAGCGCGATAGTTATGGCATCAGGGATTTATGGAATTAATTCTACCAAGGAAGATGGGTTGATTGGTTGGGCTAAGGATTTACCTAATGACAGAATTGTCACCAGCCTGTATTCCGGCGATGGAGGGGTGATCAGAATTATCGCTAGTTGGATGGTGTTTGTTGGCTTGACATTCTATACAATCTGGAGTCTGATGAATACCACCTGGGTAGACCCAGGAGTTTACTCCGTGATGATCGCATTGGTTTCACTTGGAATTGGCCTCCACTGGGTGGAAGATTCGAAGGCTTCACACTAATCCTTCTTGAAACCACGAAGGAGATTCCTGCATCTTTCCTTCGAGGCTTCCTCTGTCCAGCGAATAACCACACCTTTCCCAGGTTGTCCATAGATAATTATCGACCCCAGAGGCGCAAGAGGGTGAAGTATAAGCGGAGCTAAGTCCTCTTCCCCGTTAATTTTAATGAGTGTGCTGGAACCATCTTTATTCCAATTAGTGATAGAGGACTCACAACAAACTAACAGTGCTTCGGTAATATTTCCTGCTGGGCTCTCACATTCCATGACATTGTCATATCCAGATTCGTCTATTTTGTTGAATGGTTCCCAAGGCCTCCTTTTCGTGAGGCCATCGACTAATGCTATATCGGGCATACTTCCGAATTCTTGCATGGAGAGAACTGTGACATCCCCGACTGCAATAATGGGGCCATTGACTTCTCCAATTTCGGTCATAGCTGAGGAAATGGCTACCGAGTGATCATTCTCGGGACCCTCGACCAAATGCCCAAATGGTTCCTTTAATTCTTTTTCGACTTCAGGAGTCATACGGTTGTTTCCTACTCTGAAGGACTCAGGAATCCATGGTTGCCCGTTTCTATCTATTTCTCCAGATCTTATTCTAGAGCTCGAAATCTGACCGCCATCCCATGCAGACACCTTCTCAACTGTGTATATATCCAAATTGGCAAGGCCCTTTTCTGACCTTTTTTTATTTATTTGATAGCAATTCTGAATAGTTTCTTTCGTGCAGAAAATCGCTGTGGCATCTTGATGCATTACAGAGGGCCCGTAGTTATCCTCTAGCACATGGGTCGATACTCTGGATGAGTTGCCACCTAGATGCCCAAGCAGCTCTTTCGATCTGATTTCCCAATCATTTACTTTGGAATTCTTACGCTTGGCAACTGAATCTGAGGTGATCCATATCTCTAGTTTGTCACATTTTGATAGTCCTTCGCGGATTAAAGCCGAGTGGCCCAGATGAAATCTGTCAAAGGTTCCGCCGATTAAGCCTATTTTATGCATCATTTCTCCGCCTTCTTGCGACTTATGACTAAAGTGTGCCCCGGGGCGTAACGGCAACCATCACAGCTTTGCTCAGGCGCCTGACCCACCCCGGGACGTCTGTCGGACTGCGGGGTAGTCCCTTGATTCATTCTATTCCGTCCTCAGGGGACCTTAACGCAATCCGGCCACCCGTTTTGCGTCATCGATCATTCCTCTAAAGGTCTCGATGGTCTTCGACGGGTGGTCACCCAATACGTGGTGCCGTGCTTCATACTCCACCTCCGGCGAGGGGGTTTCGTCCACACGGTGTTGCCGTTTGGGCGATAGGCCCTCGCAAGAGACACTCATGAACCCAACGGTCCATTTTATGAGAGTCGAGAGTTGAATCCAGAACGCCGAAGTATGAGTCTTTCAGAAATAAAATTATCACCATTCATCTGCATTTCTGGAGTAAATGTGGGCCAACTTTCGATTGGTTGTGCAAGCCATCCAGAAAGCTGATGTGATCTGCCCGATGGAGGTGTTTTACCCTCTCTGACGCTCAGGAGGGCATCTAATAAATCGCGAAGAGAGTCCAATTGGTACTTTTCCTCTTCGGGATATAGAGATTTAAGGAAATTCTGAAGCGGGGAAATTATCCCGGGGTCGCATCCAGGGTGCTTTATTGAAGAGAGGCCAGGAGCGTCAGATTCCTCCCCTATCGGTCGGAGGATAATTGGGCACCAAGGGACCTGAATTTCCATAAGTCTTTCTGGATTGGGGCCATTTAGGATTTCGAGAAGAAACACAGAAGAGAAAGCTGCCCACCAAGAGTGGGGCAGATCCTTCATGAACAACTCAATGACCTCCAAATCGGCAGATTTTTCACCCATTGAATAATCACATAGTCTAGACCAAGTGTTTAGTTGATGGCCGATTGGTAATGATTCTCCTCTTGTCCTTACCCTTTGTATTGCTAATTCAAACTTTTCAGTCTGACCTGTAACCCTGTAAAGCCATTCCAGGCCAATTAGGGCCCCAAGAGATTCTACAGGAGGATGTGCTAGCCAAGCTTCTATCGCCCAATCAATCAAGTCTGAATAAGACTCCTTTGGAAGCCAAGCGGAATTTTGAATAAAATGTGAAGCAAGCCATGCAGCGCCACTATTCGCTTGTTTGGGGTCTATCGCCGGCCAAGACCTGAGTAAGAAATTTGGGTCTTTCCTAAGTTTGTCTGTAATTTTTTTTGAAAACACCAACTTTACCGAATCGGGAGCCTGGTCAGCTATCTCCGAAATCCTGTCAATGGGGAGAAAATCAATGTCCAGAAGAGCTAGCCATTCGGAATCCAACCTCGATGAAACTCTTTGCCACCTCTGCCACCTATTTTTGGCTGGAGAGGCAATCCAGGCGGCTAAAGGATATGATGCCTCCATCTGATTGGCCCATACCTCATCCCCCTCAGGAAATTGAGACAGAGCTGAACGAACGATTGACACTTCATTACCGCTAATAATTATTTCAAAATGGCTGATATTGGATTCTAGCCCTAAAATTTCCCAGGGTGAAATTCCCATATGCCCAACCTCCTCTGACATACCAGTCATTTTGCCTTGCTCGACTAGCCTGATTGGTATCTCAGTACCAGAAGATGTTCGGAACCTGAGCCATGGGAGTGTCCTTACTGTGTCAACTTCCAATATATCGAAAGAGGAAAATCTGGTTTCCAAATGTTCCAAAATAATCAACCTCAGGTTTTCATGAGTCGATATATTATTCAGAAGATCCTCTCTCAATCCTTTTTTCACCTCCAATACCAATGGGAGTGCCTTAATGTCCAATGACCAACGAATCAATGCCTCAATCGCATTATTGCCCAAACCCCTAAGATCAATTAGTCTAATTCTATCCTCCTCCAAGGAAAATTCGGAATCGCCCCAGTCTTTTCTGAACTTTCTCAAAGTTGATTCGGGAGTCTTTGCCCTGCTAGAGCTAGATATTCTTTCCTTCAGAGAATTTGCCCTCTTCCTCCTTTCGCTATCTGAGATTCTAGGATGGGCGGATTCTATCCAGTAATCTAAAGCACCTATTGGATAGAAATGTCCATTCATTTCCAATCCGCTGAGATCTGCCAGCACAAGCGAGTTTGCTTTGGCAGACCTAAGTAGGACAGATCGTGGCAACCTTTCCTTGATCACTGCGGCAATTGGCTGCGTTGGCCTGATATCGGGAGATTTTGAATGAGGGGAGCCTAATAGCCATCCGCCTCGATGATAAGTTGGTTCATCTAGTGTCGCTTGCTGAGTCTGCTGAGGTTGTGAAAACCACTCACCAGGAGATATAGTAGAGGTAGAACCCTCATTAAGTAAGGTAGCCCGAATTAGACCGTAAACTGGGGATCTACCCAGATAGGCCTCGATTCTTTCTGGGCCTAGTAATTCCGGAGGGGCATCAGAAACTAAGAAATTGTCTTTATCGAACCATCTAGGATTTCTCTCTTTCAGTACTGCCCAACTCCATGAGACCCCTTGATTTCTAGTGGATGAGATTGTATCTGGGCTTTGGGGTATTTTCCTATTTGGGATCTGAATCATTGACTCCTCCGGAGGAGCCAGGAAACACAATGTTAGATTCGCTTCATCCCTCGAAATAATACAACAACTATCCAGACTTGAGGGGGGGTTTTCCAAGCTAAGAACCTTTGACCATTCATCTTGCTCAATAATGTCCCATCCCTTTTCAGTTAGTCGAATTCTAGAACCTCTAGACCCAGGGGGAAGGTCACTCGATACGAGTCCATCCCCCCTCATTCTCCTAATTTCTGCTGATGCATGGGGCACCCTAAGTCCGGAGTCGTGAGCCAATCCTGATACAGTTGCATCGCCTTGGGAGAGTCTATACATAATCCTTCGTCGATGTTGACTTCTGATTTTTCTTGGAGGTTTTCCGGCTTCGCTTTTGGAAGCATCTGACATCAAATATCACCTATGAGATGTGTCAGAATAGAAGATAGTAATAAAAATATTGTTTTAGTTACATTAGCTTACACATTTCCACTGGAAATTTCTCAACCGGATTCTATGCTTCAAATATTTATGGCAAAATTAGTCAAATTATGACATAATTTGTAACCAAGATGAGAAAAGATATACAGAAGCATTATATTACCACCCGCTATCCTGTGTAAAGCGACCGAGGGGGAGGTCACATAACGGTAGCGTGAATAAAATGAGGACCACTAGACTGAGGCAGAAAATCAAGAAATTCCTAGACGAGAGGGGAGAGGCGAACACCACAGAAATACTTGAGCATGTTAACTCGACTATGAGGCACGGGACTACTCCCCAGCAACTAGGAAATGTTCTTTCCAAGGACAAGGATATCCTTAAGGTTTCAACAACCAAAAGAGGGGGGGCCCTATCAGGTAGGTACGAAATTTGTGTCTGGCAGGTTCGCCCTGGTGCATTAGAAGAGAAGGCCTGATCAGGACTCGAGGCTTAAATCCCAATCTCCGCTTCTGGCCAAGCCATTCATCTTCGCCCTATGGGAAAAGGCATCCCTGCTGGAAGAGTCCGATTGTTCATTTCTAAGTGCCCATTCCGAGAGTGCGTTAGCTTGTAAGGCTCTCCCATATGAGTAAGAAAGCTGCCATGGATGATCAACATTCATTTTATTCATCAAATTTAGATGCGCAGTTGCATCTTCATCGGACTGGCCCCCGGAAAGGAAAACTATTCCCGGCAGGTCACTAGGGACATTTTCATTTAGACACTTGACAGTCATTCTGGCAACTTCTTCTCTTGATATCTGATTTTCACAGTCGACACCTGCGAAAATCATATTTGGCTTCAAAAGTGCACCGGGAATATGAACTCCTTGTATCTCACACTCGGAGAATGTCCTCGAAAGAATTTCTGCGGTAACTTGGTAGCACCTTTCTGCGGTGTGATCGCCCGCCATCAATACTTCCGGCTCAATGATCGGAACTAAGCCCTGCTCCTGACAAATTGCGGAATATCGTGCTAATGCGTGGGCATTTGTGGAGAAGCAGGCTTCACTGGGAATGTCGTCTCCAATTTTGATTACTGCCCTCCACTTTGCGAATCTAGCCCCCATTGCAAAGTACTCGGAACATCTTTCCCTTAGTCCATCCAAACCCTCAGTTATCTTTTCTCCATTCCTACCGGCCAGATCCTTTGCGCCCGTATCTACCTTTATTCCAGGAATAACGCCTCTACTTGCAAGGAACTCCGGGATCGGGGTGCCATTATCCATAGACTGCCGAATTGTCTCGTCGAACAAAATTACCCCGCTTATCGAAGACTCATATCCTTCGGTCGAAAGGAGGTTCGCCCTGTAAGCCCTTCTCGTCTCCGAGGATGCTTCTACTCCAACTGACTCCAGTCGATTGGACATTGTGCCATTACTTTCGTCCGCGGCCAAAATCCCCCGGCCCGGTGACACTAATTCATTCGCATTTTTCTCCAATAGCTCCTTGTCCATGTTAGTACCTAATTCGGGGGATGAGCTCTCAGGGAAGAATCCATCGTCATTTGAATGAAAAATTCTTCTAATTTTCATTGTAAAATTATTTTTTCCACAATTCGATGTGACTTTGAATGTACTTCAATTACTTCAGATTGTACCTTGTATGACCCATCCCCAATTTCCTGAACACCATTTGTCCTTCCGTCGCAAACTCCAGTTCCGATGAACACTGAGTCATCCGATTGACAAAGGTCATCTCTTAACCAAATCCTTTCTATGTCTCCGTCAACCATCTTCTCAGCTCTTTCCCTGTGCCCATCGTTCCTAAACACCAGTCTTCCCTCGAATTGGGCTCCTAGGCCCCTAAGGGCAGTTGCAGTGATGACTCCTTCAGGTGCTGCCCCTATTCCCATCAGCATATCGATTTCTGATTCTGGATCTGCGGCATTTAGTGCTGCAGCTACATCCCCGTCTCCAATCAACAACGGATTAACCCCAAGATGTTTGAGCTCACTGATAAGATTCTCATGTCTAGGCCTGTCCATCACTACGATATTCATTTGCTCTGGCAACTTTCCTAACGCAGATGAGGCAGCCTCGACATTATATGCAGTATCTGCTTCAAGACTAACCTCACCTATGATTTCAGCGGGTCCTGCAATTTTATCCATGTAGCAATCTGGGGCGTGCAATAGGGATCCTCGTGGACCGGCTGCGAGAACTGCCATCGCGTTTGGTAGGTCCTTAGCGACGTGATTTGTGCACTCCAGTGGGTCGACTGCAATATCGATAGAAAGTGCCGATGGATCTCCCTGGAGTGATCCTAGGGGCTCACCAATCCAAAGCATCGGTGCGTCATCTCTCTCTCCCTCTCCTATCGCAACTCTTCCATCAAATGGGACCCGGTCGAAAACCGAACGCATGGCCTCAACGGCTGCTCCGTCCGCTGCCTTCCCATCCCCTAGGCCCTTCCATTTTGACGCGGCAATGGCTGCCGCTTCTGTTGCTTTGAGAAAATCTGGAACTAAGTCTGCAGTATTCACGACCTTCTGAGGGGGTTCGGGAAATCAACCCTATGGGTCGGACTTCTTTTTCTCAAGGACCCTGATATCCTCTATTCTGACTTCGGGGTATTGGCCGAATTCATCCTTCTCAATTGGCTTGAGCATGTCCCATGCGCAAAGTAATCCAGCACTAACTCCACTCAAAGCCTCCATCTCGACCCCCGTACTCCAGTTTGCCCTAACCTTAACTGTGCACCTGAGTCCATTCCTTCCCAAATCCCAAATGACCGAGCAACCCTCGATTGGTATTGGATGACAATGGGGCAAAGTTCTGGAAGTCTCCTTAACGGCTTGAATTGCCGCGATGGAACAGGCTTCCCTTACATCTCCTTTTGGAGAGCCGCCATCCTTAACAACGTCTAGTGATTTCTTTGACAGGGCAATTAGCCCAGATGCCGTCGCAATCCTTTCCACTCTAGGCTTGCTGCTTATATCCACAATTCCTGGCCATGACTCTTTCAACTTCTCACCTGTCTTCTGGGGCTAGTACCAACTATTCAGAGGCTTGGATGTCAAAGAAGCGTTTTTTTACAGGATTTTTCTTATCCAAGACCTGACTTCCAATATTCTCCATCCTCTCTAATCTCCTTCTTCCATAGCGGAGCTTGATTCTTGAGTTCAGAAATGAGCCACGAGCAGGCCGCAAATCCTTCCTTCCTGTGCTTCGATCCAACGTGAATACAAACTATTGTATCGCCTGGTTCAACGGATCCGGTTCTATGAGCTATTACTACACACTTTACTCCAAACCTTGTTATTGACTGCAGAGCAATTTTGTGCAATACTCCGGGAAGCTCTTCTTCCCATGCATCAAACTCTAGCTTCTCGACTGCAGATCCCTGTTCAAAACCCCTGGTAAGCCCTACAAAAGAGACAACACTCCCGCATCCTACTGTATCTACAAGTTTCCTTAGTTCCTCAGGCTGGAGGGATTTTCCGTCGACCCTAACCTGGACAGTCATGACCCTCGTATGGGATTTTACGCTTGAAAGCGACGGAGGACCCAACCGTTGAAGGTAATGCCATGCTTCGAAGTATCATGGGAGAAGAGGTCCATATCCTTGGTGCCGGCCTATCTGGACTTGCAGCAGCTACAATTCTAGCTAAGTCTGACAGGGAAGTTCATGTGTATGAAGTTAGGCATGATAGCGGTGCTAGGTTTGATGGAGACTTTCAAGGAATCGAGAATTGGACAAGCGAAATGGACTTTTTTGATGAGCTCGAAGAATGGGGTCTAAATTCCAAGGAGTTCAAATCCGACTCCTTTGGAATTGTGGACCTGATTCATCCTGATGATGTAATTACCAAACCGGAGACGGATGGAGTGGCCTTCAGAGTAGTGGAGAGAGGTACTGCGGACCATACCATAGACCAAGGGTTCAAGAGAATGGCGATAGAATCCGGTGTGAAAATCCATTATGGCGTTAGGAAAAGCCCCGAAGAGTGCGATATAGTAGCTGCTGGCCCAAAGGAATCTAGTGCCGTGGCATTTGGTGAAATCTTCGAGACAAGTCACCAGAATCTGGTAGCTTTCCAGCTCAATGACAAGCTAGCACCGGGCGCATATTCATACATGATCATAATCGATGGAATTGGACTCATATGCACATGCTTGTGGAGAAAACAGAAAAAAAGCGGAAGATATCTGAATGAGACAATAGCTTGGTATGAACGAAATTATGAACTCGATAGAAAGCCGATAAAGAGAGTAGGTGGGAAGGGAGATTTCGGTGTTCCGACAAAATATGTCTCCGACGGAAGATATTACGTGGGGGAAGCAGGGGGATTGCAAGACTTCATGTGGGGTTTTGGAATGAGGTATGCCATAACAAGTGGGGTCTTGGCAGCAAAGTCAATTCTTGGGGAATGTGATTATGAACGAGAAGTTAGAAATCGACTTTTACCCTTGGTTAAGGCTAGCGCGATAAACAGATTTCTGTTAAACCGAGTTGGAGATCGAGGATTCAAGCTTGTTGCGAATTACTGGATGAGGGACCAGAGGAAAAAAGGAGACGGGTTGGCATTCATGAAATGGCTTTACCAGCCTGGCATTCTGCGTAGAGCTCTATGGCCTCTCACCAGAATAGGGATGCTAAGAAAGAATAAACTCGGTGATGGAAGGATAGTGTACAGGATGCCATTCAGAAAGTCGCTTAAGAGGGATGATTGGGAGCAAAGTCTCGAGGCCGAAATAGTGGGCAATCAATGGAAATCTATTCAAAAGAGTGGTGGTAGCCTATCTTTCACTGAGTCTGAGGATTAGCCGTAAATTTGAATCCGTTTGGTTGATATGGCTTAACTCGGTCGCACATATATGACCTCGTGGCCAGAGCTTAAGCCCATGAAGAACGGACTTGTAAACTATGGAGAAACGGACAATGGGATTGCAATCATTGAGCTGATATCTGATTCTGCTGGAGATCCACTGGAAGGTGACAAAACCCCAGTTAACACATACACCAGAGAGATGTGGCACGATATTGATGACGCGATTCTTGAGGCCAGATTCAACGACAAAGTGTCCGTTATTATCGTCACTGGGCATGGGGAGAAGTTTTTCTCGGCCGGAGCTAGTATCAAGTACCTCAATACACTATCGCCCCGGTACAAATACTTCTTTTGCCTCCATGCTAATGAGACGCTATCAAGACTTGAGCAAACACCGAAATTAGTGATTGCAGCTCTTAACGGTCATACTGTAGGCGGAGGGCTAGAGATAGCAATGGCGGCAGACATTAGAATAGCTAGAAAAGGAAATTTTCAAGTTGGCCTGCCAGAAGTTTCACTGGGCGTGCTAGCAGGTACCGGGGGCACTGCGAGGCTCTCTAGATTAGTTGGAAAGGCAAAGTCAATGGAGATTATGGTAACTGGTAGGAAGTTTTCCTTCGAAGAGTCGAAGGACATGGATTTAGTTCACGACATTTACGATTCTTTGAGCCTCGATGAATTCAGGCAAGATGTTTTGGACTATGCTGGTCGATTTTCCCTGCCTTACGCCGCCTCGAAAGCAATTGGGAACATCAAAAGGAGCGTGCAGAGTGGGTTAGAGATACCTCTTGAGTATCACCTCGCATTGGAAAGGGAGTTGCAGTCGGACCTTTTCCAGTCCGAAGATGCAAAAGAAGGAATCAAAGCATATGTGGACAAAAAAACTGCAAGATTCGAAGGAAGGTAGCCCTAATTGCGATGCGGCCAGAAGCAATCTCTGAAATACCCGTGATTTCTGGCAACGTCAATGGCAGAGACGGACATAGTACAAAACTATCCCACAAATTTTGAGACGTGGATCGAGGAATTCAACGACTGGCAAACGCGAATTGGCTTCGATCCTTCATGGTTAGGGGATTACAGGTTTGACATCAAGTTCGATTGGGACACAGCAGGAGCGGAGATAGAGTTTGGAGACTTTGAGGGGATGCCCAAGTGGGAGCGTAGAATGCAAATTCCTCAGCAAAACATAACCGATGCAATAATTTCAATGGTTAGCGTGCAGGGTGATACTGAATTCGCAAGCGTCGAGCAGCAGAACCATCTTTTGGAAACAGCTCCTACTGAATACGACAAAAAATCGGCCCTGAGAATCATGTGCGAAGAGCAAAGGCATGGGTGGCAAATGGCATACTTGCTTTGCACCTTTTTTGGAGAACAGGGAGTAAGGGAAGCTGCGAAATTACTGGAAAGAAACGCACAAGAAGGTACTAGGATACTCGGCTCCTTCAATGAGCCAATAGACCATTGGCTAGACTTTTTCATGTTCACCCATTTCATTGATAGGGATGGGAAGTACCAACTAAAAATGCTTAGCACTTCTTCCTTCAAACCTCTTGCAGCTAGCATGGGACCCATGCTTAAGGAGGAGTCCTTTCATCTAGGCACTGGTGCAAACGGACTACGTAGGGTTGTTAAGCAAGGAGTGATTCCCTGCGCAATGATCCAAAAATATGTGAACAAATGGGTTAGTACTGGCTTGGACCTCTTTGGTACCGATGAGTCCACAAGTGCACAGTGGGCCTACGTTTACGGAATTAAAGGGAGATATGATGAGCGAGAGTCCTCAGATGGGGCCGATAGGGAGCAATTAAACGAAGCCAGTAGAGAGCTTTACTTTCAGGAGCTAAGAGAAGAGATGAGGAGAATAAGCTCAGCGAGGAAGGAAGGTGAGCCTGAATTATTCATCCCGTCTGATAAGTTCAGAAGGGGCATTGGCAAGTATGCTGGAAAGAATTATACCGTAGAGGGGGAGCTTTTCGATGGTAGCGATGATGATTATGAGGAGTATCTGGCCACGGTTCTACCAACAGATGAAGACGAGGAAACACTCGTTAACGTCTACATGAAAGAAGATTGGATCCAATACAGAGAATGGAAGGGAAAATAGCGCGGTGAGAAGATGCAACACGTCGCGCTCTCAACTTTTGACAAAGAAGCATGTATGCCGTTCTTTGATAGGTTAACCGAACTTTTCCACGAGCATCACCACTCAGAGGACCAAGACAATTTAGCTTACGAAGAGCTCCTCTACCGGGTACATAGGCCATATACTCCCGAGATGCTGGACAATATCGATCAGTGGATGGGCTTAGAAGAGAGGAAATGGAGAGAGGAGACCCAGCGAGAAGTACTTCTCTCCCTGTATGCAATTAAGTACCCCGATACTTTACTAATAGAGAGTCTGACGGACAAGGCTAGATCTGACATAAGACGCTTGTCGGCATACTTGCACTTTGCACACCACACCTACTCTATTTGGGATGAGGATACGGTGAAGGGACTTTCCAGACTTGGAATTATCATCCCTAGTGTAAAACATGCAGATCCGTTTGTGTACGGCGCTTACATATCATCTATTGAATTGTTAAAGGACGTGGCACCTTTCACATGCTTCCTTGAGCATGATGTTCCTCGACAGAGGTTGTTCCAGTCCGCACTTGCAGCATTTGGAAGAGAAGCTTAGCACCCCTTATTGCCGGAGTTATACTCGGCGGCCTGTGATAATCAGTAGAGTAGGGATAATTGGCGCAGGTGCGATGGGATCTGGCATCTCTCAGATTTGCGCTCAGGCTGGTTGGATGACCGTGATTTACGACCCCTATCCAGAATCACTGGAAAGATGTAAGAAATCAATACTGGATTTCTGGAAAAGAGGAGTCGACAAAGGGAAGAACACCTCTGATGATGTTAGGTCTTGGGAGGAAAATCTCGTTTTGTCCGGAGATATCGACGATGCTTCTAGGGAAGTTGACCTAATTATCGAGGCGGTTCCAGAGAATATAGATCTAAAGAAATCTGTATTCAGAGATTTGGATAAGTTGGCACCTAGTGAGTCTGTTTTAGCTACTAACACATCAGCGCTTTCTATTACTGAAATTGCATCCGCAACAGATAACCCTCAGAGAGTCATTGGTATGCACTTCTTCAACCCAGTTCCTCTAATGCCTCTTCTTGAAATCGTGCGTCACGATACAGTCTCGGATGATGTGATCTCTACTGCTAGACAAGTTGGCGAAGCCCTAGGTAAGACCTCAATTCTAGTCGATGACACTCCTGGATTCGCAACTAGTAGACTGGGAGTGGTGCTTGGAAATGAAGCAATAAGGATGCTAGCTGAAGGAGTGGCCTCTGCTAGTGACATAGATACTGCAATGAGGTTGGGATATCGACACCCCATGGGCCCTCTTGAGCTATCAGACTTGGTGGGTCTTGATGTTAGAAGAGACATCCTGAACAATTTAGCAGAGGCCTTCGATGATGACTCCTATCGCCCACATCAAATGCTGGAGGATCTAGTCAGGGCAGGGGATCTAGGAAAGAAAACCGGGGCCGGAATTTATGATTGGAGCTCAGGAGAGAAATCAGAAAGATGAGGGATACTAAGACCAGCTCAAGATATCCGGTGAAAATGAGCAATCCCCCTGACAGGTATCTATCACAGTACCATTTGTTAGGAACTCAAATGCCATCATACGAGCTATTCGCAGCCCACCTATCGCATCGTGTGCTGGATGAGGCTCTTCACCATACTCATTTCCCTCAGGTGCAAGTTCATATCCCCCATAGAAGAAAACTCCAACGGATCCAATGTGCCCCTCAGAAACCGTTTCAATTCCATATGGTGAAATTGTTGAGCTATCAAGAAGAGGGATTCCACCAGTTCTCATCATTCTGCTTGATGAAATATTGGATATTTGCAAATCTCCAATTGAGAAGAGTGTCATTAGTTCGAATGGTTCAACCTCATCCTTGTATCCATCCTGCATGAGGTAAAGGAATGTGTCAGTCTCTACAGGATCCCAGAGATATTGGGCTATAGACATGACTAAAGCCCTATCCATCTGCTTTGCGAAGCCTAGATCACTTGAGAAAATGTGGTAGAATCTGTCATACTGAGTGCACCTTTCGATGATATGTGAAAAGGCAGAACCGCCGGCCCAAAGGACCCCTCTGTTGAGATCAGGTGACAATCCGATTATTGACGGCCCTCTAAGTCCACCGTTGGAATAACCCGTATATGTTGGGTTTGATGAATTGACGACCTTTGTTCCATTCGTGTAGAACTCGGGTAGGTCTGAACAGACCCCCATAAATGTTCTAACCATTACTGCAAAATTTACCATTGCCTGCTGAAGACGCTCTGACTGGTGTTGGAAGTTGGCTATATCCAAAACAGCATACTCGATGCTTATAACGTCGTCAGAGGACCACCCATACGCACTTGTTCCAATCATCGCGACATTGTTTTCATTTCCCCAACCCCAAAGAGCAGACGTATTTCCGTCCCCCAAGAATCCATGGCCCCAAACAGTAAGCGGGGCCTCTATTCCAGATTCCATTGCTGAGTTTGGAATCATTAACCAAAATGGAATTTCCCGATTTTCTACGAACTCAGGAGTGCCTTGCTCGTCTCTATTTATCAGAGTTGGAGGATAGAACGAATTGGTGTATTGTGGTGCCGTATATGTTCCAGTAATTAGTGAATGAGTCCGGTTCCCGTTGTTGAAGTGCTCATCATTTGTGACTATGGAACAACCCAATCCCTCTGGCCCTATCCTTTCCATTGCATCATTTCTCATGTGGATGACATCCCCGATGAGTGACTCTGTTGATGAGGTGTGGAACATCCAAGCAGCTTGGAGGTTTTTCCTTTGCAGTGTAGTGTGAGAAGTTAACGCGGTGAAAAGTACCTCATAATTCTCTCTTTGGGCTTCTATATCCGACGAATCTGTTAGGTTGCTATCCCTAAGTGCAACAAATCCATCATGTGGTTCAATTGGATTTCCGGTGTTGTCTACTAATCCATGGATTGCTACTCCGTATGAGGTATTGTGATCAAGAGCTTGAATTGTCCTGATGTGCAAGATTGTCGGTTGATCCTGCTCCGATCTAACATCAAGCTCTACCCAGTGTGGTTCTAGAAGTCCGGTTTTCATGTTAAGTAGCTGGGTGTTGTGGTTACTCTCTAGGCTTCTCTCAATTGAGTATTGCCCTGCGACTAAGGATAGGTCGGGATCTGAATGGAATGAAGTCATAATCTGGGTTGCGGGGCTAACACCATCCCTTGTGTTGATGATGGGTATACTAACCACAGGGGTTATTCCAGAACCTGGAATTGTGTTAGTAGAGTAGTTCATTCTGAAACCGGTTTCAGTAGAGCCATCTTCTCTGAGAAAGGCATGTGAAGGGAAAGGAAGCATGCAATGTATAGGATTAGTATTGTCACACCCAATTATGTCGGGTACGCTGACAAGTTTCTGCTCGATTTCTTCTTGGGTTTCTTCTTCGATGACGTCGTCAACAATAATTAGGTCCTCTTCAATCATCGTCTCAGATTCATTTACCTGTGTGTTATCGGATTCCCCGGTACATCCAGAAAACAACATTGTTGCAACTAGCATCAGGGATATGGCCTTCTCTCTATGTGGACACATGCGTCTCGCTCAGGGGCCTGTAGGTTTTCAAGTGGTATGCTCAGTCAACATCATGTGGAAATGATGGACACCCTTCTCTTTAGTGGGGGAATACCTTCCTCTATGATATAATCCAGAGGAGACTCCCTTGTGAGTAGCCTCAACAATTTCCTGATCTTCAGCTTCAACCTTGTCCAGGTCCCCACCAGCTCCCTTACCTAGCATAGCTAGGTCTCCTACAAATCCTTGGAAGATTATACGAGTCCTGTTCACTGAAATAGGTATAATGATGTTAACAGAGAGCCCCCATGGGTAGAAGTTCAGCATCAATCCTGGAAAAATCCAGTAGTAATATGCGGCTATGGAGAGTCCAAAATCGGGAGAATTATCAGGTAGTGAAAACTTTTGCTCATCTTTATTTGCGATTCCGATTTGTACAACACCGCCATCAAAAGTCTCCGTGCGATAATTTTCATAATCGAGGATAGTGTTCAAATCTTGGTGCACAAAAGGTATGTGGAACCCTTCTAGATAATTGTCAACGTAAAGTGCCCAGTTTGCCTTTATTTCGTAACTTCTGTCTCTGGTTGGGTCGTATTTGTATTTCTCAATCGGCATCCAACCTACTCTTTTCTGCATCTCTTCAATGCATGTACTTATCCCGGATGGGTCAATTCCAGCGAAAACTAATCCCTTCCAAACCATTGTTGGAAAGGACTCAAGGTCGTCTTTCGGGCTGGGAAAATCAATAACATCGTCAAATTCTGGCATGGCTTTGAAGGATCCGTCAAGGGCAAAGGTTCGACCATGGTAGGGGCACCTCAGAGTATGTTTCCGTGACTTGTTATTGCAGATTAGCATTCCTCTGTGGGTGCACACATTCGATATGCACCTTGTTTCGTTTTCGTCAGTCATCATCATTGGTTCGCCGATCAGATCACCCATGTGATCAACAGAGATCGCCGAGCAATCGGATAATTGACTGAGATGTCCGGCATAGTGCCAAAATTTCTCAAATCTCTTTCTTATTTTATCGAACTTCTCATGATCGGTGTAGTATGTTGAAGGAAGGGTGCGAGCTTTCATGATATCTGAATCGATTAAGTCGTACAAGGTTAGCCCCGTTCATGCTACTGTGCATTCCGATGTAGCCATTTCGATTGATAACATGTGTTCGGCAAAGCTAATCACTCTTTCCTTGTTTAATCCTAAGTCAGATATTCCCTGTCTTGAAGAAGAGTAGACATGTATTACAGTTTGACCATCCTCACAGAATCCTGAAACTAAGAAGTCATCGTTGAACCTTAGAAGCATAGTTGTGAAAACCGCATGGGTCTGATTGTCGGCTTCACTAATTACTTTGGTTCTTGGATGATTCTCTATCCAATTATTAGTTTCGGACATAGTTGTCTCTAGGCTAGAGTTGAACCTTAGCTCGTTCAAACCTCCGCTTCTGTGTGAATTGGGCCCAATCATTGAGCAGTTAAGTGATTCCTCCGGGCAACTCTTTGGAAAATTACTAATTTCTGGGTCAGGCCAAGCTATCTGTATCGTGATTATTGACATAAGATAAATCACGAGCGCTCCTAAGGCAAAGATAGGTTTCTTTTTTGCATCTTTCATGAGTCACCTTCGGCAACTATTACCCTAGCAGCTCTGAGTATTCTATCGTGCATCCGATATCCTCGTTCCACAACTTGAATTACATTTCCAGGTTCTTCACCTTCGGGACAAGCAACAGTTGCAATCGCCTCCATACATGTTGGGTCAAATGGGGATTTAAGAGCTTCAATCTCTATTATTCCTTCTGCTTCTAGTGATGATTTGAGGCCATCTAGAGTTAGCCTTACACCCTCAATTACTGACTCTGCACCGTCTTCTCCTTCCGAAGCATGTATCGCCTTGCTTAGTAATTCAACTGAGTTGATTACCCTTCTCGCCAAAGAGGAGCCGCCGTATCTCAGAGCCTCTGATTTATCCCTAGCAGCCCTTTGCATGGCATTTGCGGTCTCTGCCTTGGAATACTGAAGTTCCTTCTCCAATTCTTCTATTCTTTGCTGAATGGTATTATCATCTTTTATTGATTCGACTTCTGAATCCTCAGAATGCTCATCTGCCACATCCATGGGTTGCACCGGTCCCTCAAGAATCCAATGGTTGGTTTAGTCAGAATAGAAGTATTCCCCGGATGATTTCTGCTCTCGGTCCTTCCTGCTATGGGGTTTGTTAATCCTAGGACGGTGTGACTCTACGTCCCTCCGGAATGTTACATTGGCGTCAGAAAGAAATAGGTTCATACCCTTCCTCAAGGAAAGAGGTCCCACGGCCATTCCATTGCTTCCTCCATTTCCTTGAAAGGCTAAGATAGAGTCGCTAACTATGTCCAAAAAGTATGTGTCGTGATCAATTACCATTGCTGCCTTCTCATTACTCTCCATAGTCCTTCTAATTGCCTTAGCTGCCTCCATTCTTGCATTCGCATCTAAGTGAGCACTAGGTTCATCGAATAGGTAGAGATCTGCTTCTTTTCCAAGACAAATGAGGATGCACACTGCCTGAAGCTCTCCCCCTGAGAGCTTTTTCACTCGCAGCTCCAACATCTTGTCTACCTGCAAAGCTCTAGTTACCTGAGTATGAAACTCGCCTGACCTCCATTTACCAGCCAGTTCAGAGTCCAATAACTCTTGGACTGTTCCATCAAAGTCTGAGCTAACATGCTGAGGTTTGTAAGAAACTTTTGCATCCATGGTGCACCAACCCTCATCAGGATCGATTTCTCCAGCAATTATTTTGACAAGGGTAGTTTTTCCTGTGGCGTTTGGCCCCACAACTCCCACAACTTCAGCGGATTTGACCTCACCCTCCCCGGTTTTGAGCGTAAAATCTCCAAGTCTCTTCTCAATTCCACCCCATTTCAAGATAGGAGTTCCTACCTCCTCACCCCTATTTCGACCTCTAAGGAACTGAATTGGCTTATCCCTAATTCTCATGTTCTCCTCGGGAAGAAATCCATCGAGGTATGCGTTTATGGCTGTTCTTGTAGATCTGGGGGGTGTGAAAATTCCGTAGGCCGACCTTTCTCCATATATGACGTGAATTAAATCACACAATACATCCAATATTGCTAGATCATGTTCCACAACTAATACCCGCTTACCCTTATCGGATAATTCTCGGATTACACCTACCATCCTCATTCTCTCATAAATATCAAGATAAGAGGAGGGTTCATCGAAGAAGTAAACATCAGCCTGCTTTAGAAGTGTGGCACAGATTGCTACCCTCTGCAATTCCCCACCCGAGAGTGCTGACATATTTCTTCCTATGATGTGCGATATCCCCAATAGCTCAGAATATTCCTCCATCTCTCCTCGATCGTCCACCTTTTCTAGTAGGTCTGACACCCTACCATCGAAAATTTTGGGGAGTTTGTCGATATACTGAGGTTTTACGGCAATTCTAATATCTCCCTGGGCAACTAGTCCCAGGTAGTCTCTTAATTCACCTCGGGGGAATGTAGAAATTACGTTTTCCCATTCCGGTGATGGGTTTTCCCATTCTCCTAAATTCGGCCTGAAAGAGCCAGAAAGTAGATTGAGCGCGGTTGATTTACCAATTCCATTAGGTCCTAGAATGCCAACTATTTGTTCCTGTCTAGGAGAAGGTAGGCGAAATAGCCTGAATGCATTCTGTCCGTAGCTGTGAGTTAGGTCTGTGTCGAGCTCCTCAGGGAGATTGATGATTTTTACAGCCCCATCTGGGCAGTGCTTGGCCCTAGTTAGGCATACGGGGCATGCAGACTCAAGGATCTTACATTTGTCCCCTTCAAACTGAATACACTCTCTTTCACACATAGCAGAGTATTTCTGCAGGTAAGCGAAAGCATTGCTATTTGGCTTACAAAGCTCCTCAATTAATACGGCAACCCTCATCCTTATCCCTCATTGCAACTCTTGTTTGTACAATAGCTTCTATCTCAGAAACCAAAGAAACGGTACCTCACGTAAACATAGGCCGCCAAAAGAATTTTTTCAGTCTTGGTAAGTTGTATCCTTTCTGTGAATACGTCTCCCTTCCTCTTGGTGATCTTGGTCATTATTGACTGATAAAATGAGGCCATAGCTGCAGGTGAGTATCGAGCAGATTTATCAAGATGTGAAAGTAGTTTGAACGCTCTTTGCCTGTACCCGTCTGCCCTCTCCAAATACTCTTCAACGAATGGTGCCCAACCTGGATGATTTAACAGATCTCCACCATTCTTCACGTCTTCCTCTGAAATCCCCCACCTCGCCAAATCCTCAAGAGGAAGGTATATCCTATCCCTTTCAGCGTCTTCCGAGACGTCCCTGATTATATTTATCAGTTGCATGAAAACACCCCATGACTCGGCGTATTCCTTGGCCCTTGGGTCATCATAACCATAGATTTCTATGCAAACAAGTCCCACAGTCGATGCTACTCTGTAGCAGTAAGAATATAATTCCTCAAATGTTTCGTACCTGTTCTTATGGAAATCGTTTTCCATTCCGCTAATCATATCGTCTAACAATTGTCTCTGAATGCCGTGTCTCCTGACCGTGTCCTTGAGAGCGATGAATATTGGGTCGGTCGAGGTCATATTCCCATAAGCTGTTGAAAGCTTCTTTCTGTAATAGAAAAGTTGTGACATTTTCTCGTTATACGCTGACCTGTCAAGAACTGGACCTCCGGGACTTAACCTCTCGATGCTTTTCCTATATGCCAAAGACTCAGGATCATCAGCAGAGCCACCCGGGAAGACATCTACGAAATCACCATCTGCGATGTCGTCTGCCCTTCTACAGAATGCGTAGTAGGCCATTATTGATCTTCTCTTATCATCAGGAAGATACTTGAATGAATGGTAAAAGTTACCTGCTTCCCTTCTGGTTAATTCTTCACAGAATTCATACGAAGCTTCGATCATATGCTCTGGGATCTCTGGTTCTGTCCAAATTGCCGCATCTATATGCTTGAATGGATCTAATAGCTCACCTCGAGAGCCGATCACGCCCATGAATAGGGCTCCTTCTCGAACTGCCTCCAAGGCGGTTATGCTGATAGCTCTAGCAGCTTCTTTGGTGACACCAACGGCAGATCTAATCAGGTCAATTGATTCGTCTTCAGTCTCAATTGATTGTTCTGGAATGTTCTGTGCTATCGGTGATTCCGATAGGCTTCCAGACCTCAAATCTTCGTCCTGAACCATTACCTTCCTTGCAAGGGCGCCCATGTGGACCACTTGAAGGTCTCCCGAAAGCGAGCCTTAATTGAGTCGAGTTTGAATAAATGGCAGAGAACTTATTCAATTAACCATTTAACAAACTATTGCTAGTTTTCTGGAAAGGAACGGACATCACAATCTTCCTAACTAGGCCTCGGACCTCCGAACGATCGATTTTTATCCTGTTTTTTGGATCAAGTACGTTTCCCTCCCTAAGTTTGGAAACGGTCTTCCTTCCGATTATGACCGGAAGCATGCACGCCCCTCTTAGTCTGAATTGCCCATGAGGGATCAATCCGATATATTGGACCGCTGAATCTAGATGGGATGTGGTCAAATCAAGTAATTCATCGTACAGGGGTCTAAATTTATCCATGTTACTGGGTTTAAGCAAGTCCTCTGGAATAAGTCCGTGCCCCTCTAGGGAATTTTCTGGAATGTAACACCTTCCGATGGATAGATCGGAGGGGATGTCTCGCAGTATGTTTATCATTTGGAGGGCCTTTCCAAATTTTACTCCACATTCAAACAATTTTTCCTCCGTTTCTTTATCTGTTTCGAATAAGTGGTCGATAGACATCCTAGTCCAAAACTCTCCAACACTTCCAGCTACCCTGTAGGCATAGTCATCTAACTCCGATTCTTCTGATAATGATGTTATCTTCCCAGAGGTGTTTGAGAATCTCTCTAAGTCTAAAATTTGCCCGCTAATTATTATCCCCAGACATCTCCTAATACTATCTTTGTCTCTATCTTCAAATTCTACAATCTTTGATATGATCTCGTCTGCATTATTTAGGAGCCTGGCTTCTGATTGGTTGGACTGAAGGTCGGCGAAATTAGAAAGATCTGGGCCCTCGTCTATAGATCCCTGGCAGAAACCGCCGTATTCTCTGAGCAATTGGAGACGATCGTCTAGAGTGCTTGATTCAGAGTCAGCAATCGTGTCTGATGTTCTAGCCATTAGATAGAGGAGGCTGACTTGCCTTCGAATAGGCCTTGGAAGCTCCTTAAGTGACAAATAAAAAGATCGGGAGGTGCCTTCTAGAATCGAGTCTAGTTTGGAGTTAAAAATTCCAGCCATCTTTAGCCTCGGTCGTTCCTAGGTGTATTTAGTCCTAAGAGTCTCGTAGTCCCGCATCCACCAGAGCGGTGACTAATGCCTCTCCTATCTTTGATGGATCTCTAGCGATGTATATGCCGGCATCTTCGAAAGCGGCGAACTTCTCTTCTGCAGTTCCCTTGCCCCCAGATATTATTGCACCTGCATGACCCATCCGCTTGCCAGGGGGCGCTGTTGCTCCTGCTACAAATCCAACTATGGGTTTTGAAAAGTTGTCCTTAGCCCATTCGGCTGCATCTTGCTCAGCATTTCCCCCTATCTCACCAATCATAACTACGGCTTGGGTTTCTGAGTCTTTTTCAAAGGCCTCCAAGCACTCAATGAAGCCAGTACCATTGACCGGATCCCCCCCTATTCCTACGCAAGTTGTCTGACCCTCTCCAACACTCATCGTTTGAGCAACGGCCTCATAGGTCAAAGTGCCAGATTTTGATATGATTCCTATCCTGCCCTTGGCGTGTATGTGCCCCGGCATGATTCCAATCTTGCACCCTCCATTATCTCCTGGTGTTATGATCCCCGGGCAATTTGGCCCTATCAGCCTAACACCAGGTGTTTTCTCCAAGTGAGAAATTACTCTCACCATGTCAAGGGTTGGTATTCCCTCAGTTATGCATATTACCAACCCCTCACCATTCAACTCGTGAAATGCGTCTGCAGCCTCAGTTATGGCTGGAGCTGCGAATCTGGCTGGAACATAAATCACACTTGCAACTGCGCCGGTCGTAGTAATTGCTTCAGACATTTCGTTGAAAACTGGAACAACCCTCCCCGGAAGCTCGATTTCCTGACCACCCTTCCCCGGCGTTACTCCTCCGACTATATCTGTACCATATTCTGCCATCCTAATGGCATGGAATGTGCCTTGACTTCCAGTAATTCCCTGTACAACAACTTTTGTGCCCTCGTTTATCCAGATACTCATTCTTCACTACCCCCTAGCGCACTAACTATCGCTTCGCCTGCATCACCTAATGTCCCCACGGTTACAACATTCAATTCGCTCTCTTCCAGTACCTTTCTTCCTTCTTTGTGATTGGTTCCGGAAAACCTGACAACTAGAGGGACTTTCAAACCAGTTTGATTTGATGCCTCAATAATGCTTCTGGCGACCATGTCGCACCTAATTATCCCGCCAAATATATTCACAAGAATGCCCTCAATGTTAGGATCTTCAATGATTATTTCAAAGGCTGCCGTGATTGATTCGCTATTTGCTCCTCCTCCGATATCTAAGAAATTGGCAGGTTCCCCACCATACATTTTGATGACGTCCATTGTTGCCATTGCTAATCCAGCTCCGTTTACTAGGCAACCAATATTGCCATCCAAATCAACGTACGATAAGCCAAACTCGTTAGCTCTGACTTCGACCTCCGATTCCTCTGAGATATCCCTGAGTTCATCCCTCCATGGATGTCTAAATGTAGCACTTTCATCAAAGCTAACCTTAGCATCTAAGGCAATTATTCTATCATCTGAGGATCTAACAAGCGGATTTATTTCTATCATTGAACAATCTCTTTCTATGAATAAAGAGGATAGGTTGAGAGCCATTTCTACGAAAAGATCGTGAGATTTCCCCGATAATCCTAATGATATTGCCATGGAAGAAGCTTTGTCGATACCCAACCCTTCAGATGGGTAAAATCGTTGTTTGTGAATCGCCTTAGGATTGGTCTCAGCCACTTCCTCAATGTCTACTCCACCTTCCGTAGACCCCATGATTAGAAGCGAGTCGCTTTCCCTATCTACCAGAAGGGCAAGGTAGTATTCGTGAGCTATTTCGCATCCGGATTCGATATACAGATTGTTAACAATCTTGCCTGAAGGTCCTGTTTGTTTCGTGACAAGATTGTTGCCTAAGATTTTGGAAGAGTATTCTTCGACCTCATCTCGGGAAAATGCGACCTTGACCCCCCCTTCCATAACTAGATTCCCAGATTTGGGTGAAAGTAGCTTACCCTTCCCTCTTCCTCCAGCGTGAATTTGACTCTTGACTGCCACGACTTTCGAACCTAAAGAGTCGTAGGCGGATAGAGCCTGTTGGACTGATGTGCAGTGCAATCCTTCCTGAACAGGGACCCCAGATTCCCTAAAAATTGCCTTGGCCTGATATTCATGAATGTTCATATCGCTTGCGACTAGAGATATGCCCTTGAACGATGCGGCTGGAGGTTTTCATCAAAAGAGTCACGAAGTCATGAAATGCTATGTGCTATGGCATGGCCATGGATGTGATTGTTCTTGCAGGGGGTTTTGGGACGAGACTAAGGCCTTGGACAGAAAAAATCCCCAAACCACTGTTGCCAATCCTCGACAAGACGATGATCGAGCATGTTGTTGATGTATTGCCTGAGAGTCGAGTTGACCGGCTGCTTATAGCAGCTGGATATGGGATTGAAAAGATGCGAGATCATTTCCAAAATGTACCGCTCCCCTATGAAGTGGTGATTGTCGAAGAGAAGGAACCACTAGGCACCGGGGGAGCAATAGCGAATTGCAAAGATTATCTTTCAGGTGGTCCATTCTGCGTAATCAATGGAGACCTGATAACTAGTCTCAGGGTTGAAGATATGATGGAATTCCACAAAGCCAAGGGCGGGATTGCAACAATCTCCCTATGGGAGGTAGAGGACCCCTCTCGATTTGGCGTTGCGGATTACATACAAAGAACTGGTAAGATTATGAGATTTCAAGAGAAGCCGCCAATCGAGGAAGCCTATTCCAATCTAATTAACGCGGGCACATACATTTTGGAGCCTGAGATTTTCAAGCTGATGCCAGATAGCCCCCACAGCTTAGAAAGAGATGTATACGAAACGCTTTCTGCGTCAGGAGGGCTAAATGGGTATCCCTTCGAGGGATGGTTTGTTGATGCTGGTACTCCTGAATCTTTCGTCGAGGCGACCCAGGTGTGCATATCTGTGGGCAAATTCTCCAGTGGATTCGTGGAAAATGACTCTTGGTTCGGCATGGATGCCAAGAATTCTGGTAAAGTCTATGCGAGCTCGATGGGACCGGGAGTCACTATCGGAGAGGGTACAACTATACGGAATTCGGTTATCTTGGAAGGCTCGGAAATTGGATCTAATTGTAGCCTAGATGGATGCTTGATCGGCGCTGGAGTAAGAATTCCTAGCGAGACCACTTTAGTTGGGGAAATCATAAACCATGGATAGGCAATCCCCCGTCACTGTCAAAGAGTCCAATACGCTCGGAAAGGCGTGAGCGAATCCCTTGTAGTTGTGAATTTCAAAACATACGAAACCGCCCAAGGAGCCTCTGCGGAGGATTTGGCGAGGAAAATGGCTGGGATCGAGACAACGGCAAGATTGGTAGCAGCAGTCTCTGCGTTTGATGTAGAGTCGGTTGTGGAAGCTGCTCCGGGTCTGGAGGTATGGTGCCAGCACCTAGATCCAGTTGGATTCGGCTCCAACACTGGATGGCTCCACCCCCTCACTGCTATCGAAAGGGGAGCCTCTGGGACTCTGATAAACCACGCCGAGCATAAGGTTAGTCTGGAGCATGTGGCTATGCTTCTGGAACAAACTCCGGAAGGATTCAGCATTTGCGCATGCGCTGCAAACATAGAGGAGGCACGCGCTCTATCAGATCTAGAGCCAACCTTTGTCGCCGTTGAACCCCCTGAGCTAATCGGAGGGGAAATATCGGTGACCAGTGCTGACCCGGGAATTGTTAGTGGTACTGCAAAGGCCGTAAAGGAAGTGTGTTCTAGTGTTGGAGTTCTTTGCGGGGCAGGAGTCAAAACTGGAGATGACGTGAAAGTTGCTGTACAATTGGGAGCCTCTGGAGTACTTCTGGCTAGTGGCGTCACTATGTCTGAAGACCAATTAGAATCTTTGGAAAATCTGGTTTATTTCCTCTAATATCAAATTCAATATTTGCTAACCTGACCAGAGCACTTTTGTCAAGGTCGGCAATCCCAGGGTGGTTGTCCATGAGCGGAGACGGAAGTGAAAAAATCGAAAGAATAGGAAAGAAGCCGTACAGTAAGGAGCTTTTCAGGCTTCAACTGGAGCTAATTAAGCTCCAGGAATGGGTCAAAGCAAAGGGACTCAAGGTAGTAGTCATATTTGAAGGAAGAGACGCGGCAGGAAAAGGGGGCGTGATTAAAAGAATTACACAGTACCTCAACCCTAGGGTTGTAAGGGTAGCCGCGCTGCCCGCCCCTACTGATCGCCAGAAGACAGAGTGGTACTTCCAGAGGTACGTAAATCACCTGCCTGCAGCAGGTGAAGTAGTGCTGTTTGATCGCAGCTGGTATAATAGAGCGGGCGTAGAAAGGGTAATGGGATTCTGCGATGAAGAGGAATATGACGAATTCATGAGATCTTGTCCGATGTTTGAAAGAATGTTACTCAGATCTGGAACTATTCTGATAAAGTATTGGTTTTCGGTATCAGACGATGAACAGCTAAAGAGGTTCAGAGCCAGGCTTGAGGAGCCGCACAAGAGGTGGAAGCTCAGCCCAATGGATCTTGAGTCTCTGACAAGATGGGAGGAGTACTCTGAAGCTAAGGATATCATGTTCGCCCATACTGACACAAAACAGGCACCTTGGTTTGTAGTTAATTCTGACATAAAGAGGCATGCTCATTTGAACTGCATCAAACACCTACTTTCTATGATCGAATATGAGGATCTAACGCCATCTCCAATAGAGCTTCCTGATAGGAAGATTGCTAAAGGCTACGTTAGGCCTCCTATGTCGGAGCAGACTTTTGTTCCTGATCATCATGAAAGCCTGATGTAACCTGGTCTGATGAAATTCCCAGCCATCCCTGTTCTAGATCTCCTTGGGTCGTAGGACATCTTCGACTTCCCAAATTCCATTTGACTCCACAAGTAAGGCCGCAGAGGCAGTTGGCATAGTGTGCCACTGTCCGGACAGATGTTTTATCAGAAGTTCAGAACCGGGATTGTGGCCCAAGATCATTGTCGTTCCATCTTCAACCATGTTATCTAGCTCCGCTAGAAGATCCTGGACTGTTCCATGATAAATCCCTGGTCTGATCTCCGAAATGATACCATCAAATCGATTACCCATTCCATCTAGTGTCTGTCTTGTTCTAGTTGAGCTACTCAGCAGTATCAAATCAGGAGTCCAATTCCTCTTGCTAATCTCTTCAGCAATTTTTGGCGAATCTCTTTCCCCTCGCTTATTTAATGGACGGTCGTGGTCTGCGAGGTCAGGATTATTCCAGCTGCTCTTTGCATGCCTCATTACAATCAGTTTTCTGGGCATATTACTCCTCCTCTGATTTATTGAACGACGGTTCCAGCCTATTTTTGAATGACCTTACTCCCTCGGTGAAATCCTTGGTCTGAGAAGATGCAACCATCAAGGACTGCTCGAATTGTAGCTGTGTTTCAAAGAACGTCGATGTGGATGCATCTAGCAGTTGTTTTGTTCCTCTTCGTGAACTCAATGACCACTTTCCCCACTCCCTCGCTACCTCTATTGATCTCGGCATAAGTTGCTCGGAGTCCGACAATTCATCTATTGCTCCGTACTCCAAAGCCTGTTCCGCGGACCAAACCTCTGAGTTGAAGAAGAATTTGCGAGCAATCTGGTTTCCCACTAATCTTGGCAGTAGCCATGTCGTTCCCCCATCGGGAGAAAGTCCAAGTCGGAAAAATGCTGAGGGGATCTTGGCTTCGTGGGAGCATACCCTATAATCGCAGGACAAAGCCAACCCGAGTCCGCCACCAGCAGCTGACCCGTTCATTGCGCATACGAATACCTTGTCAGAAGTCCTGATCTTCAACAAAAGAGGATGTAGCCTACCAGTCATTTCCTGTACTTTTGAGCCTATTTCTCCCTTGTCTATAGCCTCAGAAAAATCGTCAATATTTCCCCCAGAGGAGAAAAATTTTCCTGTTCCAGTAATTACAACGGACCTGCAGGAAGGGTTTGCCATTACCTCCTCTAAGTTAGTAAGCAGCGGTATAAAATGGGTGTTTGAGAAGGTATTCTGTGAGGCTGCCGGGGACATTGTGATGACTGCAACGCCCCCCTCGAGCATATCAGTGGAAACGGGCATGACACTCGAGTGGGGGTCACTCTATTGAAATGCATGAATATCATAAGAAGAAACATCTTGGGTCAATCATGTACGACCGTAAACACCTATACATCGATGGAGCTTGGACTTCTCCCAAAACAGAAGGAAAGATCGAAGTTGTAAACCCCGCCAATGAAGAGATCATAGGATCTGTTCCAGTTGCGAGAGAGAGTGATGTAGATGCCGCAGTGCAGGCTGCCAGAAAGGCATTTCCAGCCTGGTCAAGTACTTCGGTAGCAGAACGAGCGGACATTCTAAACCGACTTTCGGCATCCATCAAAGATAATTCAGAAGAGCTAGCCACTATCATCACCTCAGAAGTCGGAACCCCAATCGAGTACTCTAGAATGGCGATGGTTGGAACTCCTAGGGTAGTTTCAAGATCATACGCAAAGATACTCGAAGGATATACGTGGGAGCAGGAGATCAGAAACTCACTGATTGTTAAGGAACCAATAGGCGTGGTTGCGATGATTACTCCTTGGAACTTCCCCCTTCACCAGATAATTGGAAAGGTGGCTCCAGCTATTGCAGCAGGATGCACTATGGTTCTAAAACCATCAAAGGAGGCCCCATTGAACGCCTTTGCTCTAGCTGATATGCTTCATGAAATTGGAGTCCCAAAAGGAGTCTTCAACCTGGTCTCGGGCCATGGCAGGGAGATAGGGGAGGCGATGTCAAGACACGGAGGAGTGGATATGGTAAGCTTCACTGGATCTACCAATGCGGGAGTTAGAGTAGCTGAATTAGCAGCACCTACGGTAAAGAGAGTAACTCTGGAGTTGGGGGGCAAGAGTGCAAATATAATTCTAGATGATGCAGATATTCCAAGGGCTGCATCATCAGCAATCCACGCCTGCTTCGGAAACTCAGGACAGGAATGCTCTGCACTAACCAGACTTCTAATCCCAGAGAATTCCAGGCAAGAGGTAATCGACGTCATATCTGCAAAGATCGAAAAATATTCGGTTGGTGATCCAAGAGTAGAGGGCAATAAGTGTGGTCCGATGGTTTCTAGAAAACAACAGGAGAGTGTCACGTCATACATCAGAAGTGGAATTGAGCAGGGGGCTACATTAGTTTCCGGAGGCGAAGGTCTTCCAGAAGGCATAGATCGAGGTTTCTATGTCAAACCTACGATATTTGCAGATGTGACTCCTGAGATGGACATTTTTAGAGAAGAGATTTTCGGTCCGGTCCTGTCGATTACCAGCTACTCGGATGAAGAGGAGGCTATCGAACTAGCTAATGACTCGGAATATGGACTCTCAGGAGGAGTCTGGTCTGGTGATGAGCAAAGGGCAATCGGAGTTGCAAGGAGAATTAGAACTGGCCAAGTGAGTGTCAATGGAGGCTTATTCAATGTCACTGCGCCATTTGGGGGGTACAAGAAATCTGGACTGGGGAGAGAACTTGGAGTGCATGGTCTTGAAGAGTTCCTTGAAATAAAGTCAATCCAGAGGTAGAATACTAATGCCGCCTAGGCTTCTAATAATCACTGGAACTAGTGGAGTGGGCAAGTCCACGTTGTCCGCAAAGCTAGCTTTTAGCTTGGGGTTTGGGGAGACTGCGGCAACCGACACTGTGAGGGAGGTTTTGCGTACACAATTCACCAATCTAGAGTTGCCCGAACTACACAGGTCATCCTTCGAGTACTTCAGCGAATCAGCAATAGATGACTGGAGAGAAACCGTGGATGCCGTTTCACCAGGAGTTAAGGCGGTAATTGATAGAGCAAAGACAAGGGGTTCGGATTTATTATTGGAGGGCGTTCATATTATTCCCAGTCGGGAGGAGATTGACGCTTGGAGGGAGTCTGGTGGGACTGCAATCGGCGTTGTTCTGTACATCGCGGAGGAAGAGAGGCATCGAAGTATGATTGCAAAAAGAGAGAAGCATAATGGAAAAAGGGCCGAACATTATTTGGATAATATTCACAGGATTAGGGAAATTCAGGAAGAGATGGTTGTGACCGGTACGGCTTCTGATTGGTTACTAGTCGACCCTACCAGGAAAAATGACTCCTCGGAACTAATTTCAAACATGCTCAGATAGGTTACCTGCCCACCCATTTAGGATCGGATCGATCCAGGAATGCGCTAACTCCGATTTCCTTGTCCTCTGTATCGAAAAGTGCTACAAACTCCGAGCGCTCCATTAGAATTCCCTCCGAGAAAGGCAAGTCCAATGCCCCCCTCACTACTCTCTTTGCCACTTTGGTAACATAGGGAGACTTGCTTGCGATTTCCATTGCTAATTCCATTGTTTTTGATTCTAATTCCTCATGGGACACTATTCTGTTTACAATACCCATTTGTAATGCCTCACTTGAAGATACCATCCCTCCAGATAGAACTATTTCCATTGTCCTCCCGTATCCAATTAAACGACAGAGTCTTTGGGTCCCACCACCTCCTGGGATAAGACCTAAATTAATCTCAGGCTGACCAAAAGTAGACCTTTCTGAGGATATTCGAATGTCACAAGAAAGAGCGAGTTCTGTACCGCCACCTAAAGCGAAACCATCTACCATCGCTATTGTTGGTTTTGAGACATTCCAAACTGCCTCCCAAGCATTTTCCTCGAAGAAAGGCCTAACGTCGTCTGAATTCTTTCCTGAAAACTCGGAGATATCCGCACCAGCCGCAAAAGCGGGGGGTTTTGCCCTCCTTCCTTCCTTTGGCTCCAGAGGCGGAGCGCCTCGGATTACTATGCATCTGACATTATCATCTGACTCTGCTTTGACGCATTGCTCTTTTATCGCAATGTGCGAATCTGAATTCAAAGCGTTTAGCTTGTCCGGGCGATTTAGGGTCCAAACGGAAATAACGCCCTCTTCGGGACTAGCACTCTCAACTAACACTTCCTCTACGATCAAGACCTCTGTCGACATGAACTATCGAGTAGGGGACTTGGCTTCAACATATCATATCTCAATCTTCAGAATTTATAGGGGCAGGAGGGTCGGGAAGTGGGAGTGGTGGAATTGGCATTTCTGGATCATTAGAGGTCGGTAAATTGGCAAATGGGCCGTCAGGTGTTGGACTTCCTGCCATGCTACTATGGACGTCTAAGGAGACCCTCACCTTCAGAATTCTAGTGTCATCAATTCTGACGTAGGATATTCCTTGGGGGATATCGGGACTAGGGAACTCTGGTTCAAACATAACAGCGAGTCCGTGACCCGGTATCCCAGTAAGAGTTGAAAGGTCTTCTCCGTCCTCTGTTTCGGCCCACTTCCTTACTTCATTTGCTAATCTCTTGGATTTCTCGATTCTTCTTTCTCGATACAGCCTTTCTCTGAAGATAGCTCTTCTGACCCTCTGCTGAGCGAGATACTGATCTACCTCCGCTTCTGCAAGCATCTCTGGGTCAGATTTTGCTACGTGAACCTTAGCAATACCATCCACTTCTTCGTCATGGGGAGAAATTAGAGAGGCGTCTTCAATGGATGAAGAAATAGGCAGGGGAGGAATGACCTCGAAGCTTTCAGAAATCGTCGGTTCTGAATTCGAAACTCTTCCTCTACTTCTTTTTAATTTGGAGTCCCGTATTTGGTTTGTAGTCTCCTCGGATAAGATCGGAGAAGGCAGTTCAACATCTCCGAAATCCGATGGTTGGTTTTGGGGATATTCCGGTTTTTTTTCTCTGGGTTGTATTGGTTTCCTTCCTGTGAATAGAGCCAATGAGATTAGTAGGAGAATGAGAACGGCACCGGCCACCTGCATAAGTAGGCCCTCGGGAACAAGGAAAACGAAAAATATTGGAAATGAGGCCAATATCGCCACAAAAAGAAAAATTCGCGTTATCCCCGATGACATGTATTCTCACCTAGGAAGGAGTGCTTCTATTCACTTTGACGGGAGATTGATGATTTCAGAAAGCCCCTTTAGTGCCCTCATGCGATGCGAGATTTGTGATTTCTCTTCTGGATTTAATTGCCCACATGTCCTCCCATCTCCTTCATCTGGAATGAAAATTGGATCATAACCGAACCCCATTTCGCCAATTATTTCTCTGGATATCTTGCCAATGCATCTTCCTCGGCAGGAAATTGATTCATTTTTAGTGGACAATATTGCAACGGCCCTGTACTCTGCTACTCTTTCATCCTTATTTTCTAGAAGATCCAAGATTCCCTGTAATCCAATTTTCCTTTTGACAAATGATGAATATGGGCCCGGGAAACCATTTAGAGAATTTATGAAAAGTCCAGAGTCCTCTACTAAGATTGCGGATTTTTCAAAATTAGTGCCCACCACAAAATCCCTTGCCTGCAATGATTTTGAGATGGCTACTTCCTCGATTTCATCTGCTTGAGGCTCTGAAAAATCCAATGTTTTCCCATCTATTTTGAGCTGGGAAACCGTATGCCCAAATTTTGCAAGAACTAATGAGGCCTCAGAGACTTTGTTTGAATTTCCGGTAGCAAATAGGATTTCCATTTTTTCACTACCCGTGGTATCTGACTCTACCCGTGATCTTACGGAATCTGTCAATCACACTTCTCGCTTTCTCCGACTCTTCTTCCAGATATGCCTCAGAAACCGTTTCTATAGCATCGGGAATAGTAGAGTGACTAGCTCCCAAACACTCGTTTAGAACCTGAATATCCAATCCTAGATGTTCTAACTCAGGGGACTGCCTAGACAAGCCGAAGTCTATGAGGTGCATATCCCCCTCTTCTGAGAGCATCACATTATGTGTGGTGAGATCTCCATGAGAAATACCAAGGTTGTGTAGCCTCCTGATCAAGTGGCCTAGTTTTCTTAATTCAGGAATTCCTGCTTTTCCTTTTTTTAATATATCATGGAGTGGCGATCCGCGTATTCTGGAAATCAGGATAGATGAGTTGTTTTGATCGATCAAGAGGATTGAAGGGCACGGGAAACCCAGCGCGGAAAGCTTAGATATGACCTTGGACTCAACAGTTAACCTCTGTTTGACCAATCTTCTATCTAGATCTGGATGCCTGTAGCTTCTGGATCTTCTCACCTTCAAAACTGCTGGAATTCCCATCCAATGACCCTCAGTTAACGTGGCTTCAGCTCCTTCATGGAGTACCTTGCGGGGTTTCCAAATTGGAGAGGCCATATCCGTCATAGCAATCCGAGACTAGATGAGTTCAAAGCGGTTGCAGTCTCGGGTTGTATTGGTATTATGGTCATCGATATGCCCGACGCTCCACTTCCACGAACGGTCCTAGGGACTTTCGGGTATTCAGAGTCGGAAATTGAGAAAGAGGCTTTGAGGTTGCAGTATGCAATAAAACAACCAATGAGATGGAGTATAGAAGTATGCAGATCCCTAGCTCCCATGACTCTAGAGATAAATCGGTTAAAAAAAGAGAAAGACGTTTTCCTCATCGCCCACTCATATCAAACACCCGACATCACCTATGGGGTTGCGGATTCTGTGGCAGATAGTTATGCACTATCCAAGGAGGCAAGAGATTCACCGAATCAAACCATTCTTTTCTCCAGTGTCAGATTCATGGCAGAGACGGCAAAGATAGTTAGTCCCCACAAGAAAGTACTACACCCATCTCCGGATGCTGGATGCTCACTGAGTGATGGCATAACTGCGGAGGACATTGTAAACCTAAAAGAAAGGCACCCCGGAGTTCCTGTCGTTTGCTATATCAATACCAGTGCAGCAGTTAAGGCGGAATGCGATGTCTGCGTGACCAGTAGCAATTATCTAGGGATTTGTAAGAAGCTCCCAGGCGATAAGCTGATCTTTGTTCCAGATCGTTTCATGGGCAAACACTTGCAGAAATCACTCAAGGGGATTAAAGAAGTGGTAATTTTCGATGGTGAGTGCGAGGTTCATGCCGAATTCACAGGGGAAAAAATAAGGACTTGGAGAAAGAACATGTCTGATCATGGAATTGACCTAGTTGTTCTGAGCCACCCAGAATGCGATTCAGAAGTCCTGGACGAGAGTGATTTCATTGGAAGTAGCGAGTTGCTAAAGGATGAAGCCATTAGATTGGCTAGTCAGGGTAAGAGGGACTTGATGTTGATTACAGAATGTGGAACTGCTGATAGAGTCTTGGCTGAAACAGAAGATCATCTCAATCTTATGGGCTCGTGTGTGATGTGTAAGCATATGAAAAAGACCCAGCTTGAAGACATACTTCAGGCTCTCAAGGACCCCTATCCAGAACAGATAGTGGATCTCGATGAGGAGACGATCAGGAAAGCAAAAAAGAGCATAGATGAAATGTTTAGGTTAACTTAACAGATCTTGTTCGGCCCCGTATTTCTGCATTGTCCAAAGGAATAAAAGTGGCAGCAAAGCAAGAATCGATGCCTGAAGTAAAAGTGAGTTTCTTGGTTCTATGGTATCGATAAACGAGTGTATGACAACTTCCTTTACATCATCTTGATTCTGCTCAATCCAAGCAACTCTCTCGAATAAGAGCTGAGGTTGTGATTGATCTACATCCTCATCATTTGTAATTTGAACGCTTTCTCTAGTTTCCAAATCAAAGATGTATACATCGTTATTACGGACTAATCCTTCACCCTGAGGGGAGAGGTCGTCCCTTGTGACCTGTAGGAAAGCAACCTTCCCATCTCCGATGCTTGGCGATGATGAATCCCATCTGGGATTGGAAATATGAGTTTGGTTTATGGAAAGAGTGTCAACAAGAATAGTTCTATTGAACGGGCCGACATCTACTGTCGCAACTAGCCAGTTAGATTCCATAACCAACTCTACTACGGAAGAGTTCGCAAAATCTAGATTTACCCCTGTGTCGACAATTGATTGGTCGGTCCTTTCGGAGAACCTCGGATCGAGAGGAATGGTGATTACTAGTTCCGAGTCAATCGAGGTAATATTCACGATTGGTCCGGAATCTGATGACTCAGAAACCGCAATCAATGGCCCTGATGATGCTACTAGAGAAGAGTTGCCCTGCAATTGAATGCGACTATTAGTTCCATCGGATGTATCAATTACCTTCAGTGACTCATTGTATAGTATTACCATGTGTACCTTTCCATTGGATTCCTTTGCTAATGAAATGTCAATTATGTCCTTGATTGAGTTCTCCCTCAAGATTGGATGAAGTATGCCAGATTCCTCGTTCTGCTCAAAGTAATCTGCCCTATTGTTATTGAAAACTACGAATGATTTTCCAGAAGATACAATACTTGGGGCTTCTAACCATTGTTGGCCCCCGATACTCCGGTTTGCCCCGGATGTGATATTTGCAGCTGTGATCGATACCTCGTCATCTGTCTCTTCAATCCAGACTAACCATTCACCTGAACCAGCTGCAGAGGTAGGCGATTCTGCCTCCTCAAAAGATATCCTTTGATGTGTCAGGTCCCAGAGAAGGACAGACCCAGTAAAAACAAGAATTGCGATAATTATTGCTCCAGTCTGGTTCTTTCCAGGTTCCTTGAATGGGTCTATGAGCCTCCTTGAAGAGTCGAGTGTTCTTTTTATTGATCCTATTGGATCGTCGAGTGTTCTTGCCAAGCGCCTAGTGAAAAGCCTCTCGTCGGCTATTTTCCAAATAGAGCTATGAGTCTTAGAGGTTAGATTTACTGCAATTATGCCGATTACCATTCCTCCGATAATGTCTACAAACCAATGTATCCCTAGGTACACTATGGAAATGGACGTGGCTAAAATGAATATTACTAGGAAATTTCTGAATTTTTTCCATCTTCCATCCTCATCCCACCTATGCATGGACAACCATATTGCAAATGGTAGTCCGATATGCAGACTCGGCATTCCGTTGGTAAAGGGATCTATCCTGTTAAACCAATTGTGTATTTCTGGAGTAAGGTCATATGCTATGGTTTCCATTCCTTCAACATAATTCCCTGTAACCTTTACGTTGAAGAATAAGTAGAATGGAATGGCGAGAATGTAGACCCAAAACATCGAGAGTGAGACCCTATCCGCCATATGCCGGTCATCGAAGTAGATTGGGTAGATGAATGATGAAAATGTTGCAGTCATGAATCCCATTACGTAGAAGTGCGTCATGAGAAGGTCCAACGAGTCGCTCCTCAATCCATCCTGTACCCATAGTACGGTATCTCCTTCAATAGAGTACACCAAGAATGTCATGTCTAACTGGGTATTGGCCATCAATACCCTATCTAATCCGTCTAAAACATCCTTCCATAAGTAAACTGAGAATACAATTACCATGTGGGCCCAGTAGCGTCTGAACATGTCAATGAACCCATCAGCGCTCATTTTTGCAAAGGTTGGCTTCAATAATGGCATCAAAGAGATACTGATGAGGATTGCCCCAGTTACCCAGGTGATGTAAATGCCCGTTTCAGCTACCATTCACCCTTCCGGTGAGTGACTATTTCATCAACTAGACGCTAATTAAGCATCTCAAATTATTCTTAATGACCTGTCAGAGCTTTTTCCGAGCTGGTCCATAATATTGTCAACTATTTTTTCAAAGGCCTTTGCAGTTTCTCCATCGGGTTCTGCTATTATCCTATGAACCCCGTCATCACCCCCCCTCACTATACCCGGGTCAAATGGAAGAGATCCGAGGAATGGAACGCCCATCTCACTAGATGAGTCCCTACCTCCGCCAGATTTGAAAACGTCTAGAGTTACTTCCCAATTTCCCTCTTGATCAGACTTGCATTCGATGGGTATACCCCCTGGGCCCATGACTGAGAAGTCGAGATTTGGCTGGGTCGACCCAACAATCTTGTAGCCGCTCATATTTTCGACCACTCCAAGAACGGGGACAGAGATGGTCTTTGCAAAGTTAATTGACTTACGACTGTCTAATAGTGCTACCTCCTGAGGTGTTGTGACTATGACAACGCCATCTATTCCTGGAAGGCTCTGACTTACTGTTAGGGGCTCATCGCTCGTTCCGGGTGGGAAGTCGATTATCAACGCGTCAAGCTCACCCCAAGCGACGTCGCCAATAAATTGCTGAATGGCACCCAGCTTAATCGGCCCTCTCCAAATTACTGGCTTATCAGGATCCTCAAGAAGGAATGCCATTGAAATTACTTTTACCCCACTTGGTCCATTTGCAGGGTGAATCTGGCCATCCTCGACATTGAGCTCTGCTTCTTCTAGCCCTAGCATCTTAGGGACATTTGGGCCTGTGATATCAATATCCATCAAGCCCACATTCTTCCCCTTTCGGGCCAAAGAAAGAGCGAGCCCTGTTGCTACTGTGGACTTGCCCACCCCTCCCTTTCCAGAAAGAACCATAATTTTGTGCTTGATTTCTTCGTCCATTTTACCGATTCGCATCTTTCTTTGCATCTGCTGATAGGCTTGCTCCATCTGGGCTTTCTGTTCATTGGAGGCTTGAGAATCTGGAGATTCTTGGCCGCCACCTGAAGGATGATGTGAGACTGGAGAATCTGCCATAGTGGCTCGTCTGGGAACATCTTATTGAATCCTATTCCATGAAATTTTCTTGCTCAAGTTTCTATTGGGGTGAAATTGATACGCCCCCACCAAATGAAAGTCATATGAGGCTCCTCTTTGTCTGCGTGGGAAATACTTGCAGGAGTCAAATGGCAGAAGCAATATCGAGGGAAATGGGGCATGATTCATACTCGGCCGGGACCCATCCGCCGAAAAACAGAGGTGTGGCTAGAAATGCTTTGAAGGTGTTAAAAGAGCTTGACATTGAAACCGCTGAATTGCACCCAAAATCAATCGAATCTGTCGACCCTGATGGCTTTGACTTGATAATTAGCATGGGATGTGGAGTAAGTTGTCCTTCATTACCGATTGACCAAGACTGGGGATTGGTAGACCCCGTAGGTGGCTCAATTGAGGAATACAGAAAAACACGAGACAGGATATGGGATCTTGTTCTGGAACTGACATCGGACAATACCGACGCTTAGAAAAGCCAATCTGTTTTCGCTAAAATTAGGCGAGTGTAGTGTAGCGGTTATCACCCCACGTTGCCAACGTGGGAACCCGGGTTCAAATCCCGGCACTCGCACCAATCTATTCTATCTCTGAATTCCTGACGATGATAAAGAAAGCAATTATGCTAGTAAATAATAGAATACCAAGGGATCCTAGAATTATTTGAGTTGAGTTTTCTTGCACCCAATTTGCGTCAGAGTTTCCTGAAATGGACTTCACGATTATGACACTGTGCGCCTGATCTTCAGCAGTTGTTGTCTCCTGAAAGACGTCTGTCGCTCGAATTAGAATCGACATCTCTCCTTCCCCAAGGGAAGATCTGGCGGTAAAGTATAGCGAGTAAACCCCATCTCCTGCTACTCGATCTGCCCCGGTGCCATCATCTGTCATTAAAATCCAGGACTCGGACTTTCCTATGGGTGCAAGCCTGCCTATCTTAGCCTGAACAGAGGAAATTCCGTCAATGTCTTGTACTGCTGCTTCAAGGGAGTAGTTCATACCATTTCCAGACAGGGGGATTAGTACAGATTCGACTACAATACTCCCGCTCACCAAGGTAATGTTAGAAATTGAGGGTGGTTGATTGGAGATTTGTAGCTTGTCTGCTGATACCAGGGGCATACTCGTTACGATGCTCCCCGTGAATGTAGTGGATGTTGATGAGCCATTATTGTCCTCAACGAGGATTGGTATGTTCTGCATTCCCGGGGCAAAGCTATTTGGAACTTCAAATACACCGAACCAAGATTCTACGGTATCTATCCTAGACGAGCCTTCGAATTCCCACTCCCAGTCATATTCTCCGGCTAATTGGAGAGGAGAAATACCCCCTCCCATGCCTAGCAGATTTACAGAGACAGATTTTATTCCGTGTGCATCAAAAACACCAACCTTAATTTCTACCATATCCCCTCTAAATGTCTCACTAGGGGTGTATTCTATCTCCAGTAACCTGGGAGGGGGGTTGCTAACAATTACAGTCGATTCATACTGTACCGTCATCCAATAGTCCTCCATAAACACAGTAACTGGTATTATCCCATGTTGGAGACCATCATGAGAAATCCTGGCCGTCCAAATATCATCATGAATGACTTGATCACCCATTAGTCCCGAGTCAGAGAGCTCTATGATGCCCAATCCGATCCCATTGAGGTCCACGCTAACGCTAGAAGTGTCAGTGTCCACGTCATTGACTACTACCTCCAAATGTGCAACACCCCCCTCACTGGTCAGTATTCCTTCCCGGAATCTTATTGGCGATACTAGCTCTGTATCGAGTAAGGGAGGCGTGTTTTCGTCAAATGTGACAATTGGAGGATAAAGTATCCTTTCGACTCGCTGACTTTCGATGAATGACAATTGCTCTTCCCCCATCCCAATTCTAACAGTTCTCGTCGCCTCGTTTAACAAGCCTGAAAGTGGTCCTTCGTTTATCACAGAACCATTGGCAGAACTCTGATCTCCGAATGTACCCGACCAGTGGGCAACTGTGATGTTATGTCCGTCTACCATCTCAGAAGTGGTTTCCGTGACTGAGACTTGCAGAATCATTGCCGAATTTCCAATCAAAGAGAATTTATCGCCCACTGAAACGAGCTGGGGGCATACTCCAGTTTCCCTTGAGATGTGGTCCGAGAAGATGGGATTCGCCTCCGGCGGTTCTACACTGGCAATAATAGGAGAATTGTGTGGAAATTCATCCTCTTCTGTTCCATTATCGTTCACATATGTGTATCGAATTGTTCTGTTCGACCAATCCTCCTGAGGCACTACGTACTCGTAAGTGAGATTGTGTTCAGCCCCCCACTCTTGACTGATTGGTCCGAATGGGGTAGCAGAGATATTGAACCAGAGCTCGTTTTGAATTTTATCTGCCTCGAAGTACTCTCCAGTGGCGTTTTGAAAGACCCCAGATTCAACTATTTTTCGAACTAGCCCGAAGGTTCCTTGAGCATCTCCATCGTATGTTCCATCGACAATAATGGAGTCGGCTACAGTTTCCCCATCTTCAGATTGGAAGTGAAGAAGTGGAATTGTTCCATTCATCTCTATGTATGGGCTATCCTCTGAGGCTACGAAATCAAAATGACCGCTTCCGTAGATTCGCGAATACTGATCAGTTCTCGCACCCTCCTCCCACTTTTCTCTTAAGATTAGCTCGTCTAAATCGAACGAAAAATACTCATCAACTGCAGAAAGTCTGGCTGTTGCATTCGCCTCTACTTGCAGATCCTGAAGCCTCCTAAATCCATCCTCATCCCAAATCTCGAAGTATAGCAAGAATACCTCCCCATAAACGCCCCCAGAACTCTCATTATCCCCCCCGTCAATTGATAGCCAACCATCTCCTTGGAATCTCATTCTTTCGGAGACCTTACCGTCTTTGTATGATCTAAATACGTAAGCATCATTTATCCAAGCATCGATCTGAGCACCGTCACCACCATCTCCCGTGTTGATGGTCAGGTTCCCGAGTCCGGACATCTCAAACTCTTGAGAGATTAGCTCGATCCCATCATAGGTCTCATTCAGCCATATTCTGTCCAAATCAAGATCAATCAATCCTCCTGAGGAATCGTTACTTAAGTCCAGGAATAGAGTTCCATTTCCCAATTCATTGGATTCCAATAAGCTTCCAGATCTCTTTTGCCACCCGCGTCCTTCAAAGGAAATACCTTGATGATTGTCTTCGATTCCTGAAACTGACCAGGACGTCTCTCTGGTGATCTCATGGTCGGATATTGGCTGGTTCCAATTAGTTATACTCAAAGATCTACTGCAAACTGCCTGATCTGATTGTACTGAAATTGACACATAGTCCCCGAATTCTGGTGATTCTGGCATGATTAGGTCTATTTCACCGCCCGCGATTAGTGAAGAGGTGTTATTTCCTGCTAGTTCCATTTGATTTCGAAGGTGTTGAGCTGATAAAACAACCGAAGATGGTGAAGTTCCATTTGTAAATGGGGGGTCAAATGATACCTTGTACCTGTGGATAATAGAATAGCCAATTTCTCCGGTTTCTTCCAACTGAAGCTCTTCATCCCAGTCAACTAATATTTGGCAGATTATTGATTGATTATCCTCGGCCCATGCTATGGATGAAGGGATGCATACGGCTAGAAAGGAAAGCACGGCGATTAGCGCAAACGCTCTTGCCATAGGTACCTCTTGATGCAGGGACATTTCAACCAATGCCCGATATGCTAGATAAAAATCCTAGAAAAGGGGCTCCTCGTAGTCGTCATCCACCCCAGATCTCTCTCGCCAGAGATCTGCAGGCATTCCATCGTATATGTCTGCATATGGGTCTTCGTTTTCCTTGCTCTGGTTGGCTTGATTAACTAAGCTCGCAAAGTTCTCAGCATTGGGCTTAAACTTCCAATAGTGTATTCTCCATTCCCTTCCATCCCAGAGGGTTGTTTCTTCGGACTCCGTAGTCAAGAGATCGTAATCTTGCAATTGATAAAACAAGTTCCTGTCAGTTGGTTCCAGAGCGTTGTCAATAATTCTGTTTGAAAATCCAAAAAAGCCAAGCGCGTGCTCTGCTATGGATTCTGCCACAGTGGTTTCCATGGAGACATCCACTTTACTCTTGATGGCTTGTGTGAGTTGTGCCAGAGTCAGTCCCATGCTTCCACCGGACCTAAGCGGATGACAAGAATATTTCAACCATCTTACTCGATGTTTGGAAATCACGACCTAGATGCGAAGTAGTTAATCTTAGATTTCCCTTCCATCAGTTATGGGAGATTGGAGCTCACCAACTTTCCTAGGTTTAGAAGAGTCAGAATTGGGCCCATGGGACATTGTTGTTTTGCCAGTTCCATTAGAGATTTCTGTAAGCTACGGAGAAGGAACTGAAAGGGGGCCGGATGCATGTATCGAGGCTAGTTCCCAAGTTGAGCTAAACGATAGAGTGCTGGAAAACGACTTACCTTGCGGTTTCAAGATACTGACGGCGCCAAAATGGTCTTCCGACGCCCCGTCCCTGAGAGAGCAATTAAACTCGATAAGGGATTATGTAAAGAAGTGGATTAGAAGCGCTGATTTCCCTTTGATACTAGGTGGCGAGCATGGGATACTTCTCCCAATTATCGAAGCTATGGAAAATCACAGGCTTGTAAGAAAAATTTCCGACATCACTATTGTGCAAATCGATGCACATGCTGATTTGAGAGACGAGCTGAATGGTGAGAGATTTTCGCATGGAACTGTTATCAGGAGGTCATTGGAAGCAGGAGTCGGTAATGTGGTACAAATTGGCGTCAGAGCTTTGAGTTCCGAGGAAGAGTCCATGATTCGGCAGGATGATAGGATTCAAACATGGTTTGCGGGTGATCTTCTATCGGTTTCCGAACACCTATCCAACTGGGATAAGATGATTGCCAGTATTTCCGAAATCGAAGGACCGGTGTGGATTACATTCGATGTTGATGGGCTGGATGGTTCCTTAGTCCCTTCAACTGGCACCCCCATGCCAGGTGGTCTTAGCCACTGGGGGGCGGTTGAAATAATCGAGAATCTATTCTCTTCAGAAAAATGCACCGTTATCGGGGCAGACATTAACGAAATAGTACCCGATACTCAAGGTTCTCTGACACAGTTTAGCGCCGCTCTGGTTTCTACCAAGATAGTCGCCTGCCATATTGCAAATCTAATAAACAATAATGCATAACCATTGAATCTTATCACTATCTGAGGCGATGTATGGGGCGAAGCACGGTATCGCTAATCCTCGCATTATTGGTAGCATCGTCAGTATCGCCAATAACCTCGGGACAAATTTCTCAGCCGGACTTAGTCCAAGAGCACTGGTACCACTCATATGCAACACTAACTTTGGATGTCAATGCGTGGGCCGATGATCATCCGGATATAGTGAAACTGCTCGTAGTTGGGAGTACAGAATTAGGAAGGAATCTATGGATGCTGCAGATCTCAGATTGGAGCAATGAAGCAAGGCCAGATGGTAGCCCGAAGGAGGTGGTTTACATCGATGGTGGACACCATGGAAATGAGCATCTTGGAACAGAGCTCGCATTCCTGACCGCGGAGCTTTACATTGAAGGTTGGGAAGAAGGGGACCAAGATGTTATGGATCTCCTTGCTACGACGGAATTGCACATACTCATCATGCTGAATGCAGATGGCAACGATTTCGATACAAGATGGAATGTTAACCAGGTAGATCTGAACAGGAACTACGACCACTATTGGAACACATGTCCCACTACCCAACCTGGTAGCGCTGCGTTTAGCGAGTCCGAGACTTTGGCGAATTCGATTTACATGAACGAGGTTGTTCCTGATGCCGACTTGTATATCACGATGCACACCGGCGTTTGGATTATGCTCTATCCTTGGGGTAAGTGGCCCGAGCAGCCCTCTGACTGGGAGATGTACCACCATATTAGGGACGAGATCAATGCCAATATCTCAGATATCCCTATCCGAAACGCCAACCAGGGTTTGTATCCCAATTGTGGAACTAGCAGAGATTATGGGTATGGAGTTATGGGATATCCCACGTTTACCTTCGAAACGGATGACGAGCAGTTCCTGCTTGGTTCTCTTGAGGCGATTTCTGAAAGGTTGGATGAGGAGCTTGATGTAATGGAATACCTAATTGAAAACGTTTGGTATTGGAGAGCGAGACTAGTAGTGGATTCCATAGTCGTAGATGGATCGGTAGTCAATCTGGCTATATCGAATCTCGGAAGGGCAAGCACCGCTAATGCAACGCTTGTTTACATCAGTGAAGAGGGAGAACAGATTCTTCCCCAAATTTCTAGTCTTGAAAAAAAACCTTGTGTTACCGATATTGGAGTTTTCAATTACTCATTACCGGGTTGTGGATTCGGAGTCAATGCCACCAATAGTTCACAGATTACGCTGGATTTTGGAGATGTCCAAATTACCGATGGTGGTCAAATGATTCTATCCTATCAAAAGAGGGTGATTGACTCTTCCCAGTGGGTCTCAGAACAAGTAAACGGCACATTAGTCATTTTTGGAGAATCGGATGACGCATCCATCATTGGAGAGCTGAGGTCTATTCCATCACCATCGCTAATCCTTAGCTTGATTTGCCTACTAGTTGCATCATTTAATACAAGGAGAAGTAAATATCTTCCTCAGAAAAAATAGTCTAAAGAGTCATTTTTTTAAAGGAATTGTTTGTAAACTGTCGACTAATCGTATTGTTGGGACTATTTATGCAAATTAGCAATGGAGGATTTGAAGAGGTTGGGTCACAATTGATCCTCCCTCTGTTTGAAGGTAATAATAAGCCCCCAAATAACTCTCTAGCTGGGTTGGGAAGAAGTCAGAGGAAGCTTGTCAAAGAAGCTCTGTCCTCTGGAGAATTTGATGCGAAGAAGGGGAAGAGAATGACGATTTGGACTCCTGGGTGCAACATCATTCTGGTTGGCATGGGGGGCAAAGAATCGTTTGGGCACAAGAGGGCCAGAAATACTGGTGCCAGACTGATTGCTTCCATGTCGAAAAAAAAGGGGGTCGGAGTAACGGTCAGGTTCACTTCAGGATGGTCAACGCGTAGAATGGTAGACTTCGCGGAGGGAATGATGCTCAGGGACTACGAGTTTCTCGAGCACCAAGAACTGCCCAAAGAACACATAAGTGAGGAATGGAGTGTTGACTTTCAAGCCAGTGCCAGATATCAAGATAGCTTAGCAGAGGGTCTTTTCATCGCACGTTCAGTCGTTCGTGGTGTCCACATCGCAAGAGACCTTGGAAATGAACCTGCTAACGTATTATACCCAATGGAATATGCTCGTAGAGCCCAAAAATGGGCCAAGGACAAAGATGGGGTAAAGGTTGAAGTCTATGATTGGGAAAAATTACAGGATTTGGGCATGGGAGGGCACATCAATGTCGGTAAAGGAAGCGATAGGAAGCCTTGCATGGTCCTCTTCACCCTGAACCCAGATGCCGATAAAGGAGAGAAAAGACCGTGTATAGTCGGCAAAGGGATCACCTTCGATACTGGTGGAATTTCGATAAAACCCAGTGGCGGAATGTGGGACATGAAATACGATATGTGCGGTGCTGCAACAGTTTTTGGCCTGATGGAGTCGCTTTACGCTACAGGCCACAAGGGTCGAGTAAACGGAATAGCTTGTCTGGCGGAAAACATGCCTGGATCGGGGGCATACAGGCCTGGTGACGTATTCAAGACCTATTCTGGTAAGACCGTGGAGGTGTTCAGCACCGATGCAGAGGGCAGAAATGTACTCTCAGACGGACTTTGGAAGGCCGGTGAATTCGATCCGGAATATATTGTAGACTTAGCGACACTTACCGGTGCCGTGGTTACCGCCCTTGGCAATCAGATCTCAGGGATGTGGTCAAATAACGAGGCCATTGCAAAAAGGATGAAGAAGGCGGCATCTAGATGCGGGGAATCAGTATGGAGGATGCCACTAAACTCACAATTCAGAAGATACATGACAGACTCAGCATTCGCAGACATCAGGAACGGATCTATAGGGGGAAGAGCTGGTTCTTCTAATTCGGCTGCTTCATTTTTGGAGTTTTTCGTGCCTCATAGAGGATTTGATGAAGAGGCTGAAAAGATTCCATGGGTCCACTTAGATATCGCTGGGACGGCATGGGGGCCTGGATCTAAGGCACGATCAGAGGGAGTTAATCCTCTCTTTCAATACGGAAGTTCCGGAGTTCATGTTCGGACCCTGCATAGGCTGATCACTGAAGGATAATTACATGTCCTCATCTTCATCAGTGTCTACGACTTCAAAATCTGCATCAACAACACCTTCGTCTTTATCCTCTTCTTTTTCCTCGGCCATCTCAGCTGCAGCGGCCTCATAGAGCTTGGTTGAGACCGAGTGCATGGCCCCCTCCAGCTCGGTCATCTTTGTTTGAATCGCGGCCTCATCTATTTCTTCTATTGAGATGGGGACATCGTCTTTGATGATCAACGCCTCTAGCTCTTCAAGTTTCTTGAGAACTGGTTTTGTGTCCTCCTCCGAAAGCTTGTCTTCGTTTTCATCAATCATCTTTCGGGTCTGATAGACCACGCTATCAGCGGTGTTTCTCATTTCCACCTTAGCCTTTCGCCTCTTGTCCTCATCGGCAAACTTCTCGGCATCCTCGATCTTCTGTTTGATTTCATCCTCGCTCAAAGAAGTCTGGCTCTCGATTTTGATAGACTGCTCTTTGCCAGTTCCGAGGTCCTTTGCCGATACGTTAACGATACCGTTAGCGTCTATGTCGAATGCCACCTCTATCTGAGGTATCCCTCTGGGTGCGGCTGGTATCCCCATAAGGTGGAACTTTCCAAGTGTGATGTTGTCTTTGGCAAATTCTCTTTCTCCCTGAAGCACGTGAACTTCCACAGCAGGTTGGTTGTCGGCTGCAGTTGAGAAAGTCTCGGATCTCCTAGATGGTATGGTAGTGTTCCTCTCAATCATTGTAGTGGTGACCCCGCCTAGTGTCTCGATTCCGAGTGTCAACGGCGTCACGTCTAGAAGTAGGACGTCGGTGACGCCCTCATCACCGACAATAATCCCTGCCTGGAGGGCTGCCCCCATCGCAACCGCCTCGTCCGGGTTTATTCCTTTGAAGGGGGCCTTGCCGACCTCTTCCTCAATCGCCTGCTGTACTGCTGGTACCCTAGTTGAACCTCCGACTAGTAGGACCTTATCTACATCGCCCTTCTTGATGGATGCATCCTTCATTGCTTGCCTTGTTGGGCTCATTGTTCTCTCCACGAGTTTTGAAATGAGTTTTTCAAAGTTTGATCGAGTCAGAGACATGTCAAGATGCTCGGGTTGACCGTCCTTCATGGTAATAAATGGGAGATTGATTTGAGTTGAGGGAGTTCCTGAGAGCTCAATCTTGGCCTTCTCAGCAGCCTCTCTAATCCTGCTGATTGCTTGCAGATCTTTCTTCAGATCTATTCCTGTGGACTTCTTAAACTCAGAAACGATCCAATCCATTACTACTTCGTCGAAGTCGTCTCCACCTAACCTGTTGTCCCCGCTAGTGGCCTTTACTTCGATCTGGGGTTGTCCATCGACCTGATATATTTCCAAAATCGAAACATCGAAAGTCCCGCCCCCGAGGTCATAAACCAAAACCGTCTGGTCTTCTTCTTTGTCGACTCCGTAAGCAAGCGCAGCGGCGGTTGGTTCGTTGATTATCCTCAAAACCTCTAGGCCTGCGATTCTGCCAGCATCCTTGGTGGCCTTCCTTTGAGAGTCGGAGAAGTATGCAGGGCATGTCACTACGGCCTGCTTTACCTCTGTTCCAAGATATTCTTCCGCGTCGGCCTTTAGCTTCTGAAGTACGAAGGCGGAGATTTCCTGTGGTGAATATTTGTCATCATCAATCTCCTTTGTCCAATCCGTACCCATCTCTCTCTTGACAGAAATAATTGTCCTTTCCGAATTAGTCACGGCTTGTCTCTTAGCCGTGACGCCAACAAGTCTCTCTCCATCTTTGCTGAACGCTACAACGCTCGGAGTGGTCCTCGAACCTTCCGAGTTCGGTATCACAACTGCCTTTCCACCCTCTATTGTTGCCACACAACTGTTTGTCGTTCCCAGGTCTATTCCAATTACTGCTGATCCCATTTCTTTTTCCTCCAATTTTTTTCAAAGCTACTCTAGCTCGAATGAAATATCTAGAATTCCATTGTTTATTTCCCAATGGGGTTCCCCCACACATGTGTGTGGAAGGACATATGTCCTGAACGGTCGGATCTGATTTATCCTCAGTAACTGGAGAACCTCTCCCCCTCCGGTCAAACTTAATTCTATATTTTCTGACTCAATATCATCGTAGTTTGAGATATCGATAGTGATTGACATCTTGTTCCCTTGAACGAAAACATCGTTATCGGGAATTGAGTCGTCTTCTTTCTGATTTAAATTTTCATCAACATCTACAGTGACTTCGGATTCGGCAGGTTTGATGTGGATGTCAACACCCATTTTCTTCAGGAATTCGCCCAATCCTTGCGGACCGCTAATCATTGACTCTATATTCTTCATAAAGTCTTCAGAGTCTGAGTTTAATCCCAGCTTCACTTCGCTCATGGACATCTTTTCGGGATCGATGCCCATTTCTTCGAACTGGCTCCTCACCTGTTTTATCATCGACCTCAGTGTGTCTAGATCTACTGGCATACCCATTTGTTCGAACATTCTAACCATCTCCTCCATGGCTTTATCATCGATTTCATCCCAATTACTGTCAGTCATATTATCACTAGTCAACCTTGAGTTGTATAGTGGGATAGAGCGGTGGTATATGAAACAAACGGAAATTGTCCCACTCAGTAGGTTTCATTGACCATGAGCGAATTGAAAACGGAGTCTTCGTTCCGAGCCTCATAATGGTAGAATCCGATCATGATATTACTCTGCAGGAAACTGACCGTATTCACGGAAGAACTGCGCTAGTTAACAATGTGAGTGCTGCTTCCTCCCTCGCCGGAGCAATTAGTTCCACACTCGGCCCCAAGGGACTTGACAAGATGCTCGTCAAGGAAGATGGGACCGCGATTGTGACAAATGATGGAGTAACAGTAATCGAGACTGCAAATGTTGAACACCCTACTGCAAGAATGTTGATTGATGCTTCTTCCTCCCAGGATAGGTACGCTAGAGATGGTACTACGACTACTGTCCTTTTGATTTCCGAGATGCTGCAGAATGCTCTTGAGCTAGTAAGAATGGGTATTCACCCCTCGGTTGTAGTCAAGGGGTATGAGCTTTCTCTAGACGAGGCTCTTCGTGAGATTACAAGGCTTTCAATAGATGCGAGCGAAACTCAAAGAAAATCTGTTGTGAAGACTTCCTTGCAGGGAAAGGGCGACTCATCTCTTTGTGATAAGATTGCAACTCTTGCCATAGAGGCAGCAGATTCGCTATCCAAGGAGTCAGGGAATGTAGATTTAGAAAGAATTAGGGTGAAAAGGATTCAGATCGATGAGGGGAACTTGATGGAAACCAAATTGGTGAATGGGTTGATGCTTCTGAAGTCCAGAGTCGACATTGCAAGCCCGAAAAAAACAGGCCCTGGGAAAATAGCAATAATTGACGGCGGCCTAGAACCAGCAAAGTTAGAGATTAGTGCTACTATTGAGGTCGGGAACCCTTCTAATCTTAGGGAATTTCACAAAAGAGCCACAAAGAGATTCAAAGACAAGATAGAACATCTCTCCTCATTAGGAGTCGACTTACTTGTAGTCAGGGAAGGAATATCTGATGAGGCGATATCGATGCTAACTGATTCTGGAATTACTGCATACAGAAGATTCGAGAGGAAGGATATGGAGCTACTTTCTACAATTACTGGAGCAAAGCCTGTGAGTAATCCTATGAAATTGACCAAAGATGAGCTTGGGACATTTTCCAGTAGATCAGAGGAGAGAATAGCAGATGTCAGCCATACACTGATTGAAGGTGATGGAGTAGGGATGAGTTTTGTCGTCAGGGGTTCATCTCGAGCCATAAGAGAAGAGGCGATCAGGATTTTCGATGACGCCCTGGGGGTCGCGCATCGCTTGAACGGTTATCCGGGAATCCTACCGGGAGGAGGGGCCACGCAATCCCATCTGGCCAGACATCTGAGAAAATTCTCCAAATCCCAATCAGGAAGGGAGCAGTTGGCAATCGAAGGATATGCATCCGCGCTGGAGTCGATCCCTAGAATTCTATCAGAGAACGCAGGATGGGATCCGGTTGAGTCAATTCTATCCCTATCCGCAGACCAAAAGGAGTCCGGCTCTTGGATAGGTCTGGATCTTGATTCGGGCGGAAGCTCAGACATGGCTGAGAAAGGGGTCTTTGATCCGGAATTCGTAGTTGAACATGCTCTTTCTGGAGCAACAGAAGCGGCAATCAGTGTTCTCCGGATCGATGATGTCCTTTGGGCAAGGACCGATCCCAGTACTCCTGACTGGCAAGATGATGAGCTCGAGGACTAGTTCCCAGATAGTCCATCGAGCATCGCGTCCACCATTTCTTCGAGACCGAACTCGGGAGACCAGCCCCACTCCATTTTCGCAATTGATCCATCGATGGAATCCGGCCAAGAGTCAGCATACTCCTGACGTACATCTGGGACATAATCACATGTGAAATTGTTGACTCTCTTTGAAATCGAATCGGCCAGCTCCTTAGCTGAAAACGAGAGACAGTCGATATTGTATCCGGCTCTAGATTTTCCCAGAGTGTCACTAGGAGCATCCATCAAAGAGATGGTAGCCCTTATTGCATCTTCCATGTATAGCATAGGAAGACGAGTATCGGATCGAACGAAGCAATCGTAGTGGCCATCATTAATTGCGGAGTGGAATATATCGACCGCGTAATCAGTGGTCCCACCTCCGGCGGGTGCCTTGTACGATACAAGACCCGGGTATCTAATTCCCCTCGCATCTACCCCATAATTGCGTCTGTATTCCAGTGCTAGAGCCTCTCCTGTGACTTTAGTTTCGCCATATACGGTCGTGGGATTAAGATCCGTCACCTGAGGAGCATGCTTTGGGGAGTCCGGTCCGAAAACCGCAATCGAAGAAGGAGAATAGACCCTAAGTGAGCATTGCTTTGCTGCCTCCAATATAGAAACCGTCCCCCCTACGTTTACTTTCCTGCATAGATCAGGATTTTTCTCACCTGTAGCAGAAAGCAACGCTGCTAGATGATAGACGGTTCCAATGCCCTCATCTTTGCAAATTTTAGTAATTGAGTCTGTATCGAGGACATCTAATACGACAAATGGCCCCTCATTGGCTGAGGGGTGCCCCTGATCATCCCTAATGTCTGAAGCAATGACTGAAGACTTGCCGTGTTTTTCTCTAAGTGCATCAACAAGGTCAGTACCAATTTGTCCCAGAGCACCTGTTACCAAGACGCTGTCCCCTAGGGGGTCCGACATGTGCGACCCTAATTCTGAAGATACTTGAAATTAAAGTAGGGAGAAACACGAAACAGTTGGCCAATGTTGATATGCGAGTGATGATGGCTTCAGACCCCGTTGATGAGATGAAGTATGTCGTTGTGACGGGTGGAGTTCTTTCGGGATTGGGTAAAGGAGTGACTGCAAGTAGCATTGGAGTTCTTCTAAAAAGTGCTGGTCTGCGAGTCACGGCGGTAAAAATTGATCCATATCTAAACTGCGATGCTGGAACAATGTCCCCATTTGAGCATGGGGAGGTTTTCGTCTTGGATGACGGCGGAGAGGTTGATCTCGACTTGGGCAATTATGAGAGGTTCCTTGACGTGTGCCTAACCAGAGAGAATAATATCACCACCGGAAAGGTTTACGACAATGTGATTCAGAAGGAGAGGAGGGGGGATTACCTCGGAAAAACAGTCCAGGTCATCCCACACATAACTAACGAAATCCAGGATTGGATAGAGAGGGTTGCGCATACTTCCAGTGATGGAAATGGGAAAGAGCCCGATGCTTGTGTAATCGAGTTGGGTGGGACTGTTGGGGACATTGAGAGTGCCCCATTCGTGGAGGCGTTGCGTCAATTTCAATTCAGAGTTGGGCAAGAGAATGTTTGTTTCGTTCATGTCAGCCTGATACCCGTGATGGGACCGGTAGGAGAACAGAAGACGAAGCCTACTCAGCACACGGTGAAAGATCTGCGAGGCCTCGGCATCAACCCCCACATGTTGGTGTGCAGGTCAAAGAGCGCGCTGATTGATGAGACTAGGGAGAAGATCTCAGCATTCTGTCACGTTCTGCCCGAAGCTGTTGTCTCCGCTCACGATGTTTCGAACATCTATCAAGTCCCGATAATATTAGATGAGCAAGGAGTGACCAAGATGCTATCTGAGAGATTTGGATTTGAACTCCCTGTCAGGAGGAAGCTACTGGAAGATTGGAAGAAGATGGCCGACCATGTTGACTCCCTAGACCAAGCAGAGGAGGTCCACATTGCAGTTGCGGGAAAGTACACTGACCTCGCTGATTCGTATCTTAGTGTCATAAAGGCCCTACAACATGCCTCTTTCAAGGTTAATAGGAAACTTGTCATTGACTGGATAGAGTCCTCTGACTTGGATGAAGAGGCAAAGAAGTCCGACCCGGAGTCTCATGACTCTGCTTGGTCCGTTCTTAGAAGTGCGGATGGGATTCTTGTCCCCGGAGGTTTTGGAATCAGAGGGATTGAGGGGAAGATCAAAGCTGCTGAATATGCTAGAACTAACAAAGTACCCTATCTAGGTGTTTGTCTAGGTTTGCAGGTTGCGACGATAGAGTTTTGCAGAAACGTTCTGGGATTAAAATCCGCAAATTCTACTGAGTTTGAAGAGGATACTCCAAATCCTGCAATTGTCTTCATGCCTGAGATCTCCAAGACCCATATGGGAGGCACAATGAGGCTCGGAACAAAGCCTACCCCTTTCCTGGTTGATGACTGCAAGATTAGGAGATTGTACGGCGGAGAAGGTCATGTCAACGAGAGGCACAGGCACAGGTACGAAGTCAATCCTGACCTAATCGAAAAGATCGAAGAGGCAGGAATGGTATATGTAGGGAAAGACGAGACTGGAGAGAGGTGCGAAATAATGGAGCTGGGGGGGCATCCATACTATGTGGGGACTCAATACCATCCTGAGTTCAAGTCTAGACCAGATCGCCCCAGCCCCCCATTCTTAGGACTGCTAATGGCGGCATCTGGGATGGAAATCTAGTCTACTGAAACCGGCAGTATTCTTGTTGTTCGATAACCCTGCAAGATCTTCAAGTATTTCCTTGACGAAAACTCGGAGTCGAGGGTTTCATCTCCGGTCTCTATCCTCAGCGCCCTTACAGAGAGTAGCTTAGACGGTGTGACGACGCCCAAGACATTGTCGATGCCAATTATTTTGATCACTTCGGGCGATAGCTGCAGATTTCCCCTCCCAATCAGAAAACCTTGGCCCCCCATTGGCGACAGCAGTAGGGTCATTTTGCCACTATGTTTAGTGAGGATTTCGATTAGACCTGCTTCGTCCAGATCTGTTCCAACCTGTCCATTTCCCACTGTTGCATCGATACCAAGAGTAGTAAGGTCAAACCCGAGATTTTCCCCTATAGACCTCAATGTACCTCCAGAACCCCAAATAATTAGTCGATTATCGTCAACAAAGGACTGTTCTATGTGATCTGAGAGGCCTTGGATTATCTCGTCCTCAGACTCCGTCTGAATTAGCTCCTTTGAGCCTTGCATCCATCTGGGGGAATTGGGTGAAAAGGCCTCTGCGTACAGTCTTACAACCCATTTTCCCTCCCTGTAAAGGTCTTCGTCTAAGTCTAGTACCTCAGTACTGGATACGAGAAGATCGCCAACAATCCAGGCAGAAAGTACCTCTGCTGCTGCTCTGGGAGAGCTAGCAAAGCATCCAGAGTGCATTTTGACTCCTGATGGGACCCCAATTACCGGCATTGAGGGAAATCCTGCGGTGTCTAGTGCCGAAACGATATCTCTTGTAGTTCCGTCACCTCCGGAGTATACCAAGATCTGAATACCAGAGTCAAGGATGTTTTTTACTGCTAAATGAGTGTCAGATGCCGTTGTAGTCCCAGAGGATTCATGAACGTAATCAATAGACTCGATATAACTCTCCATCGGCATCCAATCTGATCCCATTCTTCCCCTGCTGGTCACCCATTCTATTTCCTCAAAGCCTACTCTGTGTATTTTCGCAAAGTGTTGCAACATTAATTTCATTCTAGGTCCGGATCGGTCTTCTGCACCCTTTGAGCGGGCGAAATCTGCTTGGCCGTCCGATCCCTTCAGACCTAATCTCCCCCCCAATCCGGCATCTGGATTTGCCAACACTCCTACACGCACCATAGACACCCCAGAGGGCGAGTGTTCTTATCCATTCACGCTCAGCCTAGTCCGATGAGGATCGTAGTTGCTCTCGGAGGTAATGCCCTCCTCAAAAGAGGGGAACCACTTACTGCGGAGAATCAGAGAAGAAATGTCAGAGTCGCTTGCAAAGCGTTGGCGCCGCTGGCAGAGAAGCACCAACTCGTGATTACACACGGAAATGGACCCCAAGTAGGTCTTCTAGCCCTTCAATCGGCCTCATTCGATGAAGTCGAAGGATATCCTCTAGATGTATTGGGTGCACAGTCTGAAGGAATGATCGGTTATATGATTGAACAAGAGTTAGGAAACCTAATGCCGACTGAAACGGCATTTGCCACTATACTAACCATGGTTGAAGTGGACCCCGAAGATCCTGCGTTTCAGAACCCGACTAAGCCAATAGGACCTGTTTATCGGCGTGAGGATGCAAATGAGATATCCTCCGAAAGAGGATGGAAGATTGCCCGTGATGGGGACATGTGGAGGAGAGTGGTGCCATCTCCAGAACCCCACAGAATATTCGAGCTAAGGCCCATTCACTGGCTCCTCGAGAAAGGGGCCATAGTAATCTGTGCTGGAGGGGGTGGAATACCCACTGCCTACAACTCAGAAGGAAATCTAGAAGGTGTTGAAGTTGTCATCGACAAGGACAGAGCTAGCTCTCTCTTGGCCAGGCAGTTAGATGCAAGGCTACTGGTCCTTGCAACTGATGCAGATGGGGTTTACGATCGATGGGGAGAGAGTGATCAGCAGAAGTTGGATCACGCTACCCCGGAAGATATGAAAAAATATGAGTTTGATGTTGGATCCATGGGGCCAAAGGTAGAAGCGGCTTGCGACTTCGTGACGAGGACCGGTGAGAGGGCTGTGATCGGTTCACTACTAGATTTAGAAAGAATGGTTGATGGGAGCGCTGGAACTCAATTCACCATAGAATGAGGGTTTTGACTAGATTGGATAGCCAAGGCCTTCATATCAGCAACCGTTGGCGCGGGATACGAGGGGGGCAATTGACGATGATTACCATTGATGTGGGAGAGGGCGAAACCCACGAGTATGCAAGTGGCATAACCGCAGGAGAGGTTATTCAAAATGTACATGGTAAGAAGTCAGGGGCGGTTGCAGCGGAAGTGGATGGAACTGAACGAGATATGTCACACATTTTGGACTCGGACTGCAAAGTTAGGGCGATAAATGGCCAGTCCGAACAGGGACTGTACATTTTGAGGCACAGTTGCGCACATCTTCTCGCTCAAGCTGTGACCGAGCTTTACCCAAATGCGAAGCCTACAATCGGCCCTCCTATTGATCACGGATTTTACTACGACTTCCATATGGGCCCAATTGGAGAGAGTGAACTCAAGGAAATAGAGAAGAGAATGAAAGAATTGGTGAAGCGGAACATCACAATAGAAAGGGAGGAGCATGGAAATGACTCTCTTAGAGAAATGTTCGCTCAAAACCCATTCAAGTTGGAGATTTTAGATGACAAGATCGGGCATGACGTGGGTTCATCGGCATATAGGCAGGGCGAATTTGTCGATCTGTGCAGGGGGCCTCACGTCTCAACCACTTCCCAATTGAGGTGGTTCAAGCTGACCAGCACAAGTCAAGCTTACTGGAGAGCAAATAGTGACAGAGAGTCACTGGTCAGAATCTACGGAATGTGCTACGCAACAAAAGAGGGCCTTAAGACCAGGCAGAGGCAGTTGGAAGAGGCATCCAGACGTGACCACAAGAAGATTGGTAAGGAAATGGACCTCTACATGATTGACGAGCTAATCGGTAAAGGCTTACCAGTTTGGCTCCCCAATGGCGAGGTGTTAAAGTCTGAAATCGAAAGGTTTGCAGTAGAAACAGAAGAAGCTTACGGGTATGTAAGAGTCACAACCCCTGTTCTAGGCAAAAAGGAACTGTTTGAAACTAGTGGACACCTGCCTCACTACTCCGATGGCATGTACCCTCCTATGGAGATGGATGACGGAGAGTATTACCTCAAGGCGATGAACTGCCCGATGCACCATCTTGTTTACACGAATAGCAAGAGATCCTACAGAGAGCTACCACTCCGGATAGCGGAGTATGGCACTGTTTACAGAAATGAGCTCTCTGGAACACTATCAGGTCTGCTGAGAGTTAGAATGCTTTCAATGAATGACGCCCATATCTACTGCACCTTAGATCAGGTTGCAAGCGAGGTAGAGAGCAACATTAGAATGGCTCAGGAGTACTACTCAACATTCGGTTTCGAAGATTATGACTTACGGCTATCTCTGTGGGATCCGGATAACAAGGACAAGTACATCGATCAGCCGGGGAATTGGCAGGCAACGCAAGATCACCTACGTCAGATCATGGATGGCCTTGGGGTGGAATATACAGAGGCGGTTGGGGAGGCCGCATTCTATGGGCCCAAGATCGATATTCAGTTTAGAACTGCACTAGGTAGGGAAGAGTCGATGGCAACCATACAGCTAGACTTCGCGGCAAAGGAGAGGTTCGAACTTTCATATATGGACGAGACGGGAAACGAGAATGGCGAGGTTTTTGTGATTCACAGAGCTCCATTGTCGACACACGAGAGATTTGTAGCATTCCTTCTGGAGCAGTGGGCAGGTAATCTTCCAACCTGGCTATCTCCTGTTCAAGTTCAGGTAATTACGATCTCCGAGAAGCACAAATCATATGCTCAAAAGGTCCGAGAGAAGCTTGAGATAGCAGGGGTGAGGGTAAGCGTCGATGACTCAGACAATACCATTGGTAAGAAGATCAGGACCCATAGGAAGGTCCGCCCTTCGTACATGTTAATCCTCGGTGACGATGAGGTGCAAAACGAGACGGTGTCAATCAGAGATAGAGGTGGCAGTCAGAAGAATGGCGTTGATCTAAATGACTTTGTTTCGGATATTTTCGCTGAGATTTCAAACCGAAGCAAGGTTTTGTCACTAACCGAGTGAAGTATCAATACTGGGCCCCATCCACGCCTGCACAATGGAGGCTGATGGTGGAACCGAATCTTCTGGGTCATCAGAGGCAATGCTCGCGACTGCCAGATCTGTAGTTCGAACCTGTCTTCAGGTCCGAAGGGAGGAAGACGTCCTAGTAATCACGGATCCAGAGACCTCTGAGATTGGCCAATCAATATATGAGGAGGCCGCTAGAGTGACCGATAGAATACTCCTGGTAATGATGCCACCAACTCAAAAGCCCGGAAAGGAACCACCACTTCCAGTGGCGGACATCATGAGGAAAAACAGGGTGATCATAATTGCGACAAAGGATTCGCTCACCCACACTAGAGCGAGACAGCAGGCCACAAAAGAAGGTGCGAGGATAGTATCGATGCCCGGTATAAGCAGGGCGGTCTTTGAGTCGGGAGGAATGACTGCGGACTACAATGCATTGCAGAGGGAGATTAGCAGCATGAGGACTGTCTTCAGAAGGAAAAGAAGGGTGAGAGTAAAAACACAAACAGGAACGGATGTGGAATTCCTAACAGGTGGGAGGTGGGTGCTTGAGGATAATGGGATTTGCAACAGGCCCCAACAGGTTTCCAACCTTCCAGCGGGGAAGGTTTTCGTCCTACCAAAAGAGGGCACTATGAGTGGGAGAATTGTAATTGACGGGTCCTGGCAGGGAGATCTTCTAAGCGACCCCGTGTCATTCCAAGTCGAGAACGGGATAGTGGTTGATGTATCGGGGGGAACTCTCGCCGATGACATAAAATCGTTGTACGAACAAGCCAAAGAAGGTATCAGAAGCACAAAAAGGGACTTGGCCTGGACTGTTGCCGAGTTCGGATTCGGTATGAACCCCAAGGCAACTTACCTAATTGGGAATAAGGTAGAGGACCTCGTCGTGAGGGGCTCGGCATACTTTGGTTTCGGGGACAACACTCACATAGGGGGCAAGGCAAGAGTAGGGATACATCAGAGAGGAGTTATGAGGAGTCCTGAGGTCTCACTCGAAGAAATTACGCTACTCTCGGAAGGGAAGCTCTCTTTTCGATAGGTGAGAATGTGAGAGCAGTCCTTTGGTGCAATGGATCCATCCCCTCCAAGGAGGTATTGGAATCTGCTATTCTACCGGGTGACTCTGTGTACGGGGTTGATGGTGGAGCGCTAAATGCCATTGAAAATGGTTATCAGGTCGTTGAGGCTATCGGTGACCTCGATTCAATTGACGTCAATTCGTGGGATGGGGGCGTGGTTCCACTACCTGATCAGTCGAGCAGCGATCTTGTAAAATCTATCTCTCTACTAGTAGAAAGAGGGTTCGAACAGATTGAGGTTGTAGGGGTGGATGGAGGTTCTCCAGACCATATCCTCGGAAACTGGGCCGCTTTATTCGAGGCTCCGGGAGGGGTTTCGATCAGACTTCATCACGAGGGGGGAGTCACACAGAGGATCCATCCGTCTGAAGGAGAATTGGAAATTAACATGGAGAGTGGCTCTACGTTCTCGGTGTTCGCACTTGAGCCAGCCATGGTTTGGGTAGAGGGGGCAAAGTGGGAAATTTCCGGCGAGCAATTGGCACTTTCTACCAGGGGTCTGAGCAACGAAGGCGTTGGAAAATGTGTTTCCATAAAATCGACGGGGGTCCTTGCAGTCGTCTTTAGGAAATAGCTAATCTTCTGGGGCACTCTTCGCTAGCATCATGGCTAACGGCCTTGTTCTCTCGTCCTCTTCGAGAGCTATTCTCGCTATTATCATGATTGGAACTCCGATTATTGCTCCCGAGATGCCCCATACCGATGCAGAAACCATAACTGTCAATACTAGTACCAGAGGGGATATTCCCAGCCTCTGACCGGAAAGGTTTGGCTCTATTATGGACCCAAACAATTGCTGATTGGCTAACATTGCCACTCCGAGAACTAGGGCTTGCCATGGATCAAGAACGATTAACGCGATAATTAACGGCGGGATTGTTGCGAGGATGGCCCCGAGAACTGGGATGAAATCGAGCAAGAAGCAAAGCGTCCCGAATAGGAACCAGCCGGGAATGCCCGCTATGTATAGCATCAGGGCCAGTAAAATTGCTTGTCCAAGGCTACATGTGGCTTTCGAAATGACATATGTGGAAATCGATTCTGATGAGTTTGAAACGATTTTCTCCAGACTAGAGAATGACTCTGGGAAAGCTGCCTTCATCCTTCCCGGAAGGCTCTTTTCCTCCATTACCAAGAATATTACGAATATTGCCACCGTGACCATGGTTGTCATGAATGAGGCTAAATCAGCTAGTATTGCAGTTACAAATGCCTCTACCGTTTCTGGATCGAGCAGATTCTCAATTGTTTGCTGGCTGGTAATAAAATCCTCTAGGCCGTATAGATTGTAATCGCCGAGAGCTTCCCATTTCTGATTAAATTGGTCTCCGAGACCGTCTGGAGAATTTACCTCGTTGATGAATTCGTCAATATTGTTGTATAGCAGGATGGAAACCGCATATGTCACCAATGAGCCAGATAGTAGGATAATTGCATAGGCCATCAATGGGAATTTAGCGACAAACTCGTACCTCCCGATAAGGTACTGTTCGGGGGACCTGATCAGGAAGTATATCAGAATTGCAATGGCCAGCGGCATCAGTATGGGCTTGAGATTGACAAGCACCAAGTAAGATACTAGTATGATTATCGAAAAGTTCGCAGCTATTGCGCTCTTTGACCTCCTAGAGCTTGCATTAGCGTCTGACATAACCCCCCGAGGGGGGAATAGCAATCAAGAGTTTCCCCTTATTTCGCTGAGTCCAAAGCACGCTCGTATATCTTGAGGAAATCTTTGGCATTACCGTCTAGATTGAAATCGGATAATACTCTTTTTCTTCCATTTGACCCTTTTTCAACAAGGTTCGATTTGTAGGAAATCTCCGATAATATTGTTTTAGCTAGTGAGTCTTCGGAACCCATCTCGTATAGGGCTCCGACACTCTGGTCAACCATCTCGGGCAATGGACCGTGATTCACCGTAACAACTGGAGTAGAGCTTGCCATTGCCTCTAGAGGAATCAATCCTTGGCCCTCATAATAACTAGGATAGGCCACGAGGTCTGCATGTCGGTACATCTCGGCAATACTCTGGAAGTCCATGCTTGATTCAATGGAAATATTATCACCAATACCCAGATTGGATGCCAAACGGGTTAGTCTGCCCTTCAACGAACCTCTGCCAATTATGACCAAGTGCGCACTTGCCTTCTCCAGAACCTTAGAGAAGGCTCTTATTAGCATCCCATGGCCCTTTCTCGCTGCAAGCCTACCCACTGCAAGAATAAGGATAGCTTCATTCGGAATGGAGTACTTTTCCCGAATCTGCCTGTTTCTATGCACTTCGTCCTCGCTATCTCCGTGCGGTGGAGAAAACATGTGTGTATCAACGCCCCAGTGAACTACTTGGCAGTCCCACATCTCAGGGGCATCGTATCTTTTTACCAGATCTTCCATCGTAGCCACTGAGTTTGGGACAATTACCGTAGCTTTCCTAATAGCAGAATTTTCAAATTTTGAGTATCTACCAGCCAGATATCGGATTGCAATGTCATTGGGATTTGACCAAACGGCTGGTTCTCCGTATCTCGCAGCCAGCATCAGACCGTCTCTCTCGCCCTTCCACGTTCCATGCATTGAAACAACAACTGGAGCAACTTCTCGCTGGCATTTTTCAAACTGACTTTCGCTCCAAGATGCCATTGGGCAGTGGAGATGGACAACATCCACTTTTTCCTGGGCGTGCTTTTTCATTAGCGCCTTGAGAGAAGTGCGTCCGAATGACCTGGTGAATGCCATTGGAATTTTTACCCAAGGGACTTGAATTATCTCGACATTATCCACCTTTGGAGCCTCACCAGGGAATCTCCGTGTTATGACTGAGATCTTATGGCCCATCTCGGCGAGTCTGGATGAAAGATGGTACACCGTTGTACCCATTCCGCCCCATCTTGGCGGATATTCTCCAGAGATCATTGCTATGTGCATCTACCGCCCCATAAACCGGTCTGGGGTCGCATTATTGAAGAAAACGGGAGCAAATTAACTTCACAATGGTTCAAAAATACCTCCATAATGGCGTTAAAATATGGGTGACGTTCTTCCTGTCAGCGTAACAGTGGTAATTCCCACTAGGAACGAGGAGGAGGCAATAGTCGACACTATCAGAAGCGTTCCAGATAATGGGTGGTGCAACAGTCTGGACTTTCTGATTATCGATGGAAATTCCAGCGATAGAACGAGAGAATTGGCTGAGAAGGAGGGTGCTGAGGTATATCTTGAGCCTAGAAGGGGATATGGCAGAGCATACAGGACCGGTTTTGCGATGGCTAATGGAGACATTATTGTCACCATGGATGCAGACTGCACTTATCCGGGTGAGGAAGTCCCAGGATTAGTGAGGCAGTTGCTTGAGGAAGATTTGGAATTCATCACCTGTGACAGGTTGAAGAGGGCGGAGAAAGGGTCGATGTCAGGGCTTCACGGTTTTGGCAACTGGGCACTCTCTTTCACATCCAGGATGTTGTTCTGGAATGGCATTCACGACTCACAATCAGGAATGTGGGTTTTCAGAAAGAGTATATTCGAAGACTCGAAGATGAGGCCTACAAACGACGGTATGCCTTTGTCCGAGGAGATGAAGATCAATGCTAGGAAACACATCGGAAAAGAGAAAGCGATTGAGGTATCTGTCCCATACCGCACTCGAGTTGGCCAGGCGGAAATAAACACCTGGGGAGATGGATGGAAGAACTTCAAATTCCTGTTTGCCAAGAGAATCGGGGTGAACAGACAGGTCACTGCTTGGGGACCTGAGAATTGAACTCTGGTTCAGAGCCCTCTTCCATCTCCATTGGATCGAAAGAAGACCATCCCTCGATTACCTCGATATCCTTAGCAATCTCCGATATTCTATTTCTCCGGTTTGCCAAGCCAAAGATGGATAGTAGTGCCATGCTGGTTAGCATGATGGGTAGTCCCAAATCGACGATCCAAGATTCTAAACCTTCGCTGCCTGACTCTATTATCGGCAGGGTAGCGACCTGGTCTGGGCTTACTAGATCCCCATCAATTGCCCAAACTTCGACTCTGACCCAGGATCCACCGGAAACTACCCAAGCGAATCTGGATGTCCAAATACCGTCACTTGCGACCTCATCGCCGTTAGTTCCATCATCTCGGAAAAACATCGAGTCTGAAACCCCCCCATAGATTAGTTCTCCTCTCACTATTTCGGTTGTCCCATCAAGGTCCTCGAGCCTCACGGTTGTGACGACCTCAGTGGGTCTTGACTCAACTATGCTGGAAATAGAGATGGATAAATCACTCAACTTAGGGGCACTAGAACCCACCGTGATATTTACCGAGGAAGTAGAGTAGTCGCCTCTGGAGTCCTTTACCATGAGGTCAATCCTAGTAGCTCCTGGTGGAAGCATGATCTCCAATATTTGCGAGTTGCTAACCACATTTCCATCCACTATCCATTCGTAAAGCACTATGTCTTCATCATAGTCGTACGAGTTTTCAGCAGTGAGTATTGCCATCTGTCCAGGAGGCAGGTATTGTCCGTCTCCAACACCCGAGATAATTGAAACAGGGCCTGTTTCTAGTACAGTGATCTGCTGGGTGTGGGTCCTAGTCATACCATTTTCATCTACAAGCTCAAATGTCAAATTGTGCGTCCCAGATATCAGGTAATCATTGTACCATAGTTCGGCCGACCTTTCTTGCAAAATAGTGCCCATAAGATCTGAAGTCACTGAAACTGTGAATTCATCACCATCGTAATCCATAGAGCCCCTGAAGTCAAACAAAATGGGCAGATTCGAGTAGACCTCAATTCCGGGAAGGGGAGAAACTAGATCTAGAACCGGTGCTGATTCTGAGACTGTGATTTCTATTTCGTCAGTCACGGGGCCGCTCCCATCATCAAGCGTCAACGTGATTATATGTACTCCTGCTGGAAGGCGTGTTTCTACTGCCCAATCCCCCCCTAAGGGGGTGGAGGATTTATCAGATTCCCACACTATTGAAACAAGGTCCTCGCTGGTTGAGGATATGGGGTTGCACAGTTGTCCCGTACCATTGTCTACTAGGTCTGAGCATGACAGGTCCCAATCTCCTGAACCAGAGGATTCTAATTTCACCAATTCGGACGAGTCGAGGTAAGTTCCAGAGATGGGGGCGGAGATAATTGCAGATGGAAGAGAATTGGAGACAATGACACTCTCTGAGACCTGGTTCCACTGACCTGAATGTTCGGCCCTAGTATCACTTGCCTTCAGGGTAATGATGTGATTTCCCTTGCTCAGGGTTCCTATCCACTCTATTGAACCAGTAGAGGAGATTCCTTCCGCCAACAGTCCGTCTAAGTCGCTATGGAACTCATATCTAATTTCATCACCTTCTGGGTCAAGAGATCCAGTGCCATCAAGTCTGATCCAGTCGGCAGATGTATCCCCGTTCCTGGTTATTATCATCTGTGGATTTGGGAGCTCATTGTACAGCTCCACGCTGAATGTCCAAGAGACCTGTGGGTTGGTACCGTCTGATGCAAAAACTGTGACTGTAAAGTCATCATCTGTTGCACCGACGAATGAGGTTATGAGCTGCTCTGGGCATGAGGGGTCTTCTGGATCAGGATCTACCACCTCGAAAGAGGCTTCTGCCCAACACCATAGATCATCCCCCTCTGGATCATATGTCCCTTGCAGATTGATGGTTAGATTTGCAGTCTCCCCCAGGTATAATACCCCCCATGGAGAGATACCAGGATCAGTATCAACGGTTAGCACTGGGGGGAGATTGACCAACTCTATTTGCATAGTCTCGTTGGTACAATGCCCATATGAATCACAAACCTCCAGTGTAATTGTGTGCTTCCCGTCTGAAATACAAAGTGAGGAGTTTTGATTTGCAATGATTAGCGATTGGTTGCCGTTAAGAGTTTGATTGCAAGATGCAGCGATATCTCCGTCAATGCTACTAGTCCATGTATAGGTTAGCTCATCCAGATCAAGATCCCAGCTTTCGCTAGCATTGAAAATTATCGTACTTCCACTTGAATACTCCGAATCCTGCATTGGCGTCTCCCAATGTATGAACGGGGGCTGGTTTGACAGCTCCAGCCTACAGTAAACTCTCTTGTCATCATTTATCTCCAAGATTCCTGTACTGTTGTGCATTCCATCATAGCCGCATCCGACCTCGGCGGAGTTAGTTTCTGACCAGCCCTGAACAGGTGTCCACCTCTTGCCAATGAATGGCCCGTAGGTTTGGAAACCCTCGTAAGGCTGGGTTGAGATTATTTCTGCCTCATAATTCTCGAAAGAGATGTTTACCATAGCCATGGGGATGTTCATCAGGTTCTGGTTAATTGTGTGGATTTCTAGATTCCACATAATGTCCAATATGTTGTCATCCTCAATGGAATTTGGAGTAGATATTTCATGGGAGGAGATCCATCTTAGATGGGAAGAGGAATTGAGTGAGAATGAATTTTGTACACCTGGCAATTGGTTTAGGCTCGAGTCGACAAAGCTCACAATGCTTTCATCTATAGTGGGAAAGGATTGATGACACATCAAAGAGACAGCGCTGGCGGACAGGTTTGCATGGGAAACGAGATCCAGGCAACTCGATTCACTATCCCAGATTACGCTGTTTGAGATTTTTGACGCTGCAGTGCCACTTGCTTTCCAAAACAAACCTCCCCCATTACCACTGATGTCCAAGCCGGAGATCTCAGCATCAACGTTGTTCAAAACGACTGAGTAGTCAGATGAGTTTGAGTTCACAGACATGTCATCGATAATGACCAAACCAGAGAACAGGCTGCCTGTGTTGTCTATCTCAACGGCAGGCTCACTGAGAGACCCATGCACACTGGTGGATATTAGTTGCAGATCTATGCTGTCTTTGGCTACTATTCCCCTTTGGTCCCCCTGGGAGGTGCAAGTATGGCAAGAGACGTTCTTACCTCCGCTCATGACGTAATTCGAGTCTCTGAAATAAATTCCAGCTCCGTCTAATACCCCAATACCGTTTCCAGAGGTGTGTACGGAGGAGAGCTCGACATTACTTGAGTCTATGACAGATACGCCGTGGCCATTATTTCCTTCGCTAAGAATTTGCTCCACTCTCGGATGAAACTCGGAAAATGAAACACCGTTGTACCCGCTATCCCTGATTACCCAGTTTTCTCCAATTACTCCTCCCTTTGCCATCACTACTCCAGATCCGGTTGAGTTTTCCACCAAGAGGTTGGAAATTTCAGCTGGACCCTTGCTGGTCCAACTAGTACTCCTGAAGAGTAATCCAGCACCCTCATGAACTCTGGTCGGAGAATCTGGTCCGTTGTTTCTTATTGTGACGTTGGTCAGGTTTGTTGATGAGTCCGTTGTGAATGCCCTAAATCCGATTACGTCATTTTCCTCAATGAGTGCGTCGGATACCTTGACGCCAGAGGTGTTGAGATCAAACGCCGCCCCGATTCCCAACCCGGGAGCCTTTGCACCTGGTCCCCCCGTGCCTCTGATTACAATCCCTTCGAAAATCGCATTTGTCTGTAAATTAGAGTAGTTTGTGTGATCGTATCTCTCTACCAATACCCCTCTATATTGGCTATTTTCGATTGTTGTGTTTATGAAAGTAGGACGGGTAGTTGAATCCTGAGAAATGTGTCTGACAATAATTCCGTTGTCCGAGATTGAGATTTGGGAGTCAGTGAACAAAGGGACTGAGTCCTCAATCCAGAAGGCTGAGCTGGCAGCTAATGTCGCCCCAGTTACATTCTCCACAGATACTTGGTTCCAGAGCCCGCCGGAGTTGAACCACATGTTTACCCCTCTTGTTATGAGATTGGAAATCTGGGCCCTTTGAACAATAGGGGTGGAGAAGTCCCCCGCTGATATCCCAATACCATACCTCCATGAATCAGAGGAACCATGCAAGTCTTGGCCACCACCCTCGATAACGAGGTCGGAGATCACCGGGTATGCTCCCGAAAATAGATCGATGGCGACTCTGTCGGCATTTACGACCGTGATGTTGCTCATTCTAGGATTACTTGCGTAGATCGTGACCCCATACTCGGAGTCGGTAATGGTCACATTATCCAATTCAGAGCCTTTTTTGTCAGAGCTGGAGTTGAATAATATTCCCAAGTGGTTGCCGGATATCGAGGTGATGTTCACTGGAGAAGCAGTTGTTCCTTTGATAGAAATCCTGCCATCGACGCCCAGCCTCTCTCCATCTCCGATGAGAACCGTGGTTCCGGCCTGGATATGGAGTACTTGGTTGGACTCTACCAAGTACCCTTCTGGAAGGCTGACTGTACCTGACCAGACTGTCGTGGACTTGGTCTGCCCTGTTGAGGAGGCGCTCAAGGCAGGGGCCATCACAAACAGAAACACAATCGCAGCTGCAACTGACCTCCTCCTCGAATCAACACGCACAACCCTCGCCATCCGCATTCAACGTTAATCTATTGTGGGAGTTGAGTGAGCTCACCTGACTCACAGTAGGAGTGATAAGTAGACAATCAGCGCAGTGGCACCATGGCACTAGCTTGGATTCTGATATCTTGTGAGCCCGGCCGAGAGAGAGACGTGTACCAACACCTCCTGGGCATGAGTACTGTTTCCGAGGTATCTGTGGTTTATGGCGAGCTAGACCTAGTTGCTAGGATTGACTTCGATAACGAGCTTGAGATGTCGAAGACCCTGATTGGGGAGATGAGGCATGTTGATGGAGTCAGAAAGACAGAGACTCTGATAGCGGTGGAGGTGTGAAATTGGCCGTAGGATTCGTACTCATCACAACCGAGCCGGGCAAGGAAGTAAGCGTAAGGGAGAAGGTTTCGGAAATCGAATGTGTGAGCGGCATCTGGGTCGTTTTTGGCAACTTTGACTGCTTCGTGAAGGTAGAGGCCGATGACGAAGCCGAGCTCACTCAGGCAATAGTACAAGGAATCAGGTCAGTCCCGGGTATTGTTGAAACCAGGACACTTGTCGGGGCGGAGATCTAGGCAGGAGTGATGCCTAGGGACCCCTACCAGCAAAGTGTAAATTTAACCTGGCCTCACCGACAAATGATACAATGGGCTTGGAGTACTCTGACCTGGACCTACCTGCAAAGCCCGGAGTCTACATTTTCAAGAGGGATGATGACAGAGTAACGTACATCGGAAAGGCGACTGACCTTAGGTCAAGAGTTAGGTCCTACTTCTCAAAGAACCCTGACAGAGAAATGATTCCTCGGCTCCTCGACGAGTCGGGGAAATTGGAATTCATCGTGACCCAGACTCCATCCGAGGCTCTGGTTCTGGAGAGGCAGATGATCAGGACCCACCAGCCAAGGTACAACTCCCAGCTAAAGGACGGCAAGTCCTTCCCATTCATTGCCCTGACTTCTCACGAAAAGCCAAGGATTCTCTACACGAGGCATCCTCCTAAGGGATCGAAGATTTGGGGCCCGTTTCCAGACCCGGGAAGCGCGAAACTAGTGGTGAAGCTCATTCGTCAGTACTTCGGGATAAGGGACAACACCGACAGGTCCCCCTTCGGATTCGTCGAGCCAGAGGGAGATTCCGACTATGGAGAGAGGGTCAGGGCGGTCGAGAGCGTATTGGATGGAAACGCTAGGGTCCTGATCGACAGGCTCCAGAAGGAGATGGATAGGGCCTCGAATGACCTCCACTATGAGAGGGCTGGGAGGATACGTGACATGATTGGGTCGGTGCAGCGAACGATGTCAGAGAGTGTAGTCTCCAGTAGGTTCTACCAGGACTGCGACGCGGTCGGTTTCGCATCTCGCGGTGACTCGGGGTGCGTAGTGATCCTGCATGCAAAGGAAGGTGTGATCCAAGGAAAGGTGGAGTACCCACTTATCCACAGAGGTGACGTGGCGGACTCAGTCTCATTGGTCCTATCCGAGCACTACTCCAAGAGGAAGCCCCCTCGTAAGCTCCTGACGCCGACCCCCTTGGGAGATTCAATGACGGAATGGCTCTCGAGCAGGCGTTCTGGAGCTGTGGACGTAAGGACCCCCAAGAGAGGAGAGTTGGCGAAGCTCAGGTCCATGGCTGACAGGAACGCAGAGATCATGGTAACAAGGAGTCCGAGATCCAGATCGGGCAGCCTCGAGAAAGCTGCTGCGGATGATGCAGCGAAGCTAATCGGGTTGCGGTCTCTCGACCACATGGTATGCTTTGACATGTCGCAGACTCTGGGTATGGAAAGGGTGGGTGCATCCGTTGTTTTCCGCAAAGGCAGGCCCTCCAAGGAAGAGTACAGGACCTACAGGGTCAAGTCAACGGCCCAGGATGACCTCAAGATGATGGCAGAGGTCGTCACCAGATGGGTGAAAAGGCAGGAGGAGTGGCCAGACCTTCTGCTTCTAGACGGTGGTGAGACACACTTGTCGACGATTGAGAGTAGCCTGGAAGATCTGGGGGTCTCGGGGCTCTTTAGGGTCGCAGCCCTGGCAAAGAGGGAAGAGACTCTGTTCATGCGAGATTCCGAGCCATTGGTCCTCGATAGGAGGGGAAGGGCAATCGTGCACGCACGAGACGAGGCTCACAGATTCTCAAACCGATTCCACAAGAAGCGAAGGAGCAAGGGAGCTCTGGCCGACCCACTAGAGGGCGTAGAGGGCCTCGGAGCGAAGAAGATTCAAGCCCTTCTGAGGCATTTCGGCGGCAGGAAGGGCATAGAGCACGCTAGTGTCAGGGACCTGCGAGAGGTCGATGGGATCGGGAAGGAGATGGCAAAGAGGATCAGAGCGCATCTTCAGGGGTGAAAATGGCCGAAAACGATCCTCACAAACTTCTCGGGGAGGCCCTGAGGAACTGGGCGAAGGGGGAGCTTCCGAGCGAACCGCCAAGGAGGTGGGAGAGATTCTCGGATGTGGTCATACTCCCCAGTGGGTCCTTCGAGCAGCAGGAGTGGGGGGCATTGGACGGTTTGTGGGATGTGGTGGCTGAGGCCCTAGGCGCGAAAAGGGTCGCCAGGATGGGCGAAGTCAGCGGAGACTTCCGGGAGAGCGGGGTCGAGATGCTTCTAGGCGATGACGATTGGGTCGTTCGCAGGGAGAACGGTGTGGATTATGGATACAGGATGACTAGTTGCATGTTCTCCTCGGGCAACGTGAACGAACGGAGGAGGATGGGGGAAATCGGAGACAAGGGGGAGGTCGTTGTTGACCTGTACGCGGGCATTGGATACTACACCCTGCCGTTGCTGGTTAACAGCGAAGTCTCAATCGTGCACGCCTGTGAATGGAACCCAGAGGCAGTGACCGCCCTAGAGTGGGCGCTTGAGAAGAATTCCGTAAGGGAAAGGTGCGTGGTGCACCCGGGAGACAACAGGAGCACCACTAACAATCTCGAAGGGGTAGCGGACAGGGTAATACTTGGCCTCCTCCCTAGTGCAGAGGACGGTTTGGAGCCCGCTCTGAGAGTCCTTGGGACAGGAGGCGGAACGATGCACATCCACGGCCTAGCGCCTTCCAAAGACCACTGGGAGTGGGGCAGAAGGGTCGAGGATACGGTTCACGAGGCTGGCGGATTTTCCAAGGCTAGCTCCCAGATTATCAGAGTCAAGTCCTACGCCCCACACTGGGACCACGTTGTTCTCGACCTGACCTTGGCGTAGCCTCAAACGCGTGCGCACAATCGGTGATTCATGCGAGACTGGCTGGCTGATGCCGTAGAGTCGTACAACCGGGACTCATTCGACCAGCGTGACAGGTATCCCACATTCCTTCTGATTCCCCTCGAGACCCTCAGGACGGTGATAGAGTGGGCCATGGAGTCAATACCAGACGAGGTCCTCATCGGCTTCGATCCCGATCCGGACCGACCCAACCCGGAGTACTCAGAGGACCTCTTCGGACCCTCAAGGCCATCATTCTCCGGTCATGGGTATCTCTTGGGAGCCCCCCACATCGTGAATGTCGGAGATTCCTACAGTGTCCACCATGTGCCCGAGGAATGGACCGATGGGGTGTTCTCCGAGGAGAGGGGTGCCCGGGGTTCCAGATTCTCCTCTTTCCTGCACAGCCATCCTAATGCCTACGCCCACCCCAGCCAGTCGGATGCCGAGGCGGCCCAGTGGACCGAGGGGGTGGAGATGATTCTGGGGGTAAGGTTCAGCCCGGCCCCCCTCGGACTGGAGTGGTATGACCAAGAGGAGGGTCACAGGAGGGACCTGAACTCCGAGCCGGGCGACGAGCTGCCGGTGATGACCACATTCGCAGGAAGGAAGATCCATGGTTTCGAGCTGATCGGCTACATGAGGAATGGGGAGGCGGTCAACCTCGTCATAACGGAAGAAGACGGCACTCCGATCGGTTTGCCCCTACCGCCCTAGCGCCATCTTTCACTTTCACTTCCCCGCTGCCCCGTGGGAAACCTAATCAAGCCCCCTAGGCAAATGTACGAGGCACATGGATGAACAGTCTGCCACACTATCCTGGGGTGTCCCCAACATGATGTCCTCTTTCCCCCCTCCCAGAGCAGGGGAGGTGGTCCTTGCCGAGGGCTCGAAGCGGTGCTCGCTGGCCTTGGTCAAAGCGATAATCTGCGATGAGCTGGAACGCGGCATGAGTGCGATTTGGATCGACGGCGGCATGGTACTGGATCCCTCGTCGCTGATATCTTCGCTTTCTAGGAGGGGTCTGAGACCTGCCCTTTTGGACAACTTGCGTGTATGTCGGGCCTTCACCGCGCACCAGATGGTGGAAGTGGTCAGGAGGGTGGAGTCGGACATTTCCTCTGACGATGGGTTGCAGAGCGCCAGGCTGATCGTGGCAACCGAGCTGGCTTGCATGTTCCCAGACGAACAAGTCAAACCGGCGGAAGGGAGGTCCATGCTACGCAGCTCGATGGCCCGGATCAGTAGCTTGGCCAAGGAGAGGGGCATGCTGGCGCTGGTGACAGCCAACTACAGGAGAGCCCCCGGGATTCCGAGGGACATGAGGTCGACAATGAGGGAGATAGCGGATGACAGGGTGACTCTGCTATCCTACTCGGATGGCCTGATCACCTCTAGATTGGCATCGGTTGGAATCACCTCCGCCCCACTTTCCTCCGTCTCGCACCCCACCCTACTGGACTTCGCTGCGGCTGGCCACATGCCAAGAGTGGCCTGCGAAGATCCCCATGATTCTAGCTCGGCCTCGGAGACGCCGAACGGGGAGATCAGTGCCGATGCCGCTCGTAGGGCTAGGGCCTCGTAGTACTCCAAGTCAGCTTTCTGACCCTTCACGGATTGGGAGCAGGAGGCTATCTCGGACCTCATCCTAACCCTATCCTGCGGGTTCGGCCTATCCCTTCCGACCACTGCGAAGTGGATCTTCCTCCCAGGTGGTGTGAGCTGGCCCAGGGACTTCTCCCTCAGAAGCGAGGCGGATGTCAGGTTCATCACCTTGTGCTCACCGACCCTGTGCCTAACCCTCCTGGAGATTACGAGCTTCGAGAGTGGGACGCCGCCATTCCGGAGACGACGTACCTGATCCCTGTAGGCATCGACGGCCCTGTCGAGGGACTGGTCCGGAGAGCTGGTACGGAGCTCCTCCAGAATACCCCACTGTACCTCGCTTATCCACTTGCAGGTTGAGTGCTGTCTGAGCTCGATCCCCCTGACCTTCCAGCCCTTTCTCCCATGTGCGAAGTACTTCGTTAGTGCTCCCACTCCGGTTGTCCTGTTCGGGACAAAGGCGATCCAATCGTAAACGTCCTCCAGCTCTATGGGGACGCCAGAGCTCGCCCCTATCATGGATATCAGTTCTGATATCGAGTCATCCCTCTGGCTCTCGCTCCTCCCCCTGTTGTCCGTGATCCAGATCGAGTCGACTATCGCGTGGAGGCAGTCCCATCCAGAGTCCTCGGCCATCTGCTTGGCGTCGAGCAGTATCTCCCTGGACCACGAGCATATGGCCTCGTGGCACTCTATCCTGCCGAACCTGGCGTTCCTGTATCCTGTGTAGCCGAAGCAAGTGACCAGCAGCCACTTCAGGACGTTCTGCCGTTTGTCCCAGGCGTCCCCCTTGGTCGTGATCCTAGACTTCAGATGGCGCCTGCGCTCTATTATCGGGGCAACGACCCTGCCCAGGAAGCCGTGCCTCTTCGTGCAGGTGTGGCCACCTATCTCGGGGACCGGCAGCTCGAGTTCGGACCCCGATGACGCTCTCCTACAGATCTCCCTCGACGACTTGGCCGGGTCCAGGGGAAGCCTCCCACTCCTAGATGCCCCGGAAGGGATGCAACAATCGCAGTTCATGGTCTCGGGACTGATGTTCCTGGTCGCTATTATGCTGGGGAAGAGGCTCGCGAAGTCTAGCTCGTAGACGTTCTTGTGGACCCCGGGCCTCGGATCCAAGTACAGTCCGCCTCTGTCTGACAGGATCATCTGGTTGGCGGTCTTCATGTCCTCAGGACGGTTCTTCTTCCAGGGCACGAGCACCCCGTCCTCCATCGACTGCCTGATCTGTATAGCGGATATCGCGGACCCCGGGGACAGCCTGGAGAGGTCCTGAGGGGGTATCCCGGATATCCTGGAGAGCTCGCAGAGGCCCTCCACCCCTCCCTCCTTCCCTATGAATGAGGTCCCCATGTCTATGTGCAGCCTACCCTCGAGAGCGTGATAGGCATCGGACCTGAGCATCCTCCCGTAGCTCCAGGTGGTCACTGCCTTCCTCCTGAGGGCGACTTCCCTCATGTTCCTTCCAAGCCTGATGTGCCGACCCATTCTGGAGGCGATCGACGACAGCGCTGGAAAGTCGATGCTGTCTCCCTTTTTGGTGACAACTATGTCCGGATCGAGCCAGTGGACCGCTCGCTCCAACTCGTCTATGAAGCTCTCAGGATCCCTGCCGGGGACCATTCGTATCCGGATGTCCCCCCTCGTCGTGCTGGGGCTCCCGTTCCCCAAATCACGGAGGGTGGCTGATCTGACCCTTCCCCTGGAGGTTCTCTTGCCGTGGGCGTCCCTGCAGTCCACGGAAAGCATGACTCTGCTAATCGGCGGGGGGGACCACCCTGCCTCCGTGCGAGAGTCCAATGGCTCGATTCCACCCGAGGTGACTCGGACCCTGCCGAAGGGGTGAGTGCCCTGGTCGAAGAGGAACCTCTGGGAGGGCTTAGGGTCCACCGAGAACACCTCGAAGTCGCGCCATTCGCCCAGTGCGAGTATGACGTCGGCGACTCTGGCCATGTTCGATGCCCGGAGGACCCCGACCTCCAGCACCTCCACCGGACCGGTAGCCTCGTGGCTCAGCCTGCCCATTGCCATCCTGACCTTCAGGCCGCCCAGGGACTGTTGGTACTCCATCCTCTGCAGCCTGCTGCCCAGGAGGCGTAGCCTGTCGCCTTCTCCCGAGACGTGCAGGGTGGGGGACCATCTGACCCTGTACCCTGAGACGGTCCCGTCATCGCACTTGAGCCAGACCACCATGGACTCCGAGTCTCTGTCAGGGTGGACGTCGAGAATCCAACCCTCATCCATCGTCCCTTCTTTCTCCCTCTAGATCTGCGACCCTCGAGCTGAGCTCGATCAGAATGGCCAGCAGGGCCGGTTCAAGCTCGTCGGACGAGGGGAGCATCCCACAAGCCGAAGCCCTGCTCCTGACGGACGTCATGAGTCGGTCGAACTCCTCTCGGTCACGACGCCTCAGTGTCCTCCTGAAGGAGGCCCAGTAGTCGATCCTCCGCTCCATCCTGTCCCGCCATGTTGGCACGGTTCTTCCCATGGGAGTCTGGGTTCGCAACGGGAGTGTGATAACCTTTGCAGTGGGGCTCCTGGGGATGTGAAAGTGTTCGATGCCCGGGAGCTCACTCTAGGTCTGAGCGCATAAAGTTCCGGATGTAGAACCGAAGCTCTTCCAGGCTTCCCTTGGCATCGGCCAGAGCGGTGTGATCGCTCCTCTTGTAGAACCTCGGGCCGTTGGGGTCTATCCTACGGAAGAGCTCCTTGAAGGAGCTGACGTCGATTATCCTGAAAGTGCAGAAGTCCGCCACCCTTGGCATCTCCCTCCTGATGAATCTCATGTCATGGTGAACGCTGTTGCCCACTATGATGGCGCCCTTGGACATGTGCTCGGTGAGGATCCCCATGACTTCCTCCTCCGCCTCCTGGATAGAGACCCCCTCCTCGTGTATCCTCCTGACCAGCCCGGACTCGGTGTGTGTCTTGGTGTTCCAGGAGTCCATGCCCGGTAGCACGCTGGCATCTTCCGGCATTACCGCCAGGCACATCTCCGCGCCCTCGACGGGAGTGAGGTCGGCCTCCACTACGAAGCACGCGACCTCGATGATCCTCTCCTTTTCAGGATCCAGGCCGGACATCTCGAGGTCCAGCAGGAGCATTCGGGATTGCTTCACGGAACGCCCATCGGAAACCCGCACTTATTCATGTTGGCTCAGGGGTGAGAGTGATAGCGTTGGTGCGCTGCGGTGCCCGTGACCAGCCCGGGGTACGTCGAGCTTCTGAGGTCCAACAGGACCTTCGGTCGCCTCTGGGGGTCGAACATGATCCTGTACATCGGGGACTGGTTCACGGTACTCGCGATGTTCCTCCTTGCGGGTGAGGCCTCCGATAACTCGCCGCTGGCGATAGCGGGGGTGCTGGCGGTACGCAGCTTCACCTTCGCCCCTCTCGAGCCGATCACCGGTATGCTGGCTGACAGGTTCCCCAGGAAGACGCTGATGGTGATAGCCAACGTCTTCTCTTTCGTGGTGCTGGTCGCCTTCATCCAGAGCGGCATGGTGGAGAGCCTGTTCTCCGTCTACCTCCTGGCGATGCTGCTCGTCGTGGGCAGGGCCACCTACGACCCGGCCCAGACCGCCTACCTCCCCAAGGTCTGCGACGAGGACGAGCTGCTCACTGCCAACGCGCTGATCTCCGGTGGTTGGTCGGCCTCCATGGGGATAGGCGCGGGCCTGGCGGGCTTCGTGATATCGCAGTACGGCGTCGAGACAGGCCTCATGATCGACTCCGTGACATTCCTGGTCGCCGCAGTGGTGATCTCGACCCTGCCGCACGGTGGGCCTGACCCTGACGAGAGGCGGACTGGAAGCCCCTTGGAGATGTTCAAGGACATCTTCGCCGGTTGGGGCTTCATACTCAGGAGGCCCCAGATCAGCAGGATAGTCCTGGCCAAGGGGATGTGGGCCACGGGTGGCGGAGCGCAGATATTCCTGCTGATCATAATCGGCATGGAGGCGGACTTCGCCGACATCGAGACAGGAGCAGCGGGAATCGGCGTGCTGTACATGGCACGCGGGTTCGGCAGCGGCTTCGGACCGATAGTGTCCCGTCCGCTGATGACGGTGAGGCGCTACATGCCCTACATCATCGGGCTCTCACTGGGGGGCGCTGGGCTCCTGTACGTCGGCGTGTCCCAGGCCGAGTGGGGCATCATCACCCTCGTACTCGTGTTCTTCAGCCACGCCTGCAGCGGCACGTCGTGGGTCTTCAGCACCACCCTGCTCCAGAGGAGGACCGACAACGACTGGATGGGCAGGGTGGCGGGGACTGACAACCTGATCATCGTACTCACGATGGGGGTGTCGACGATCGGTGCGGGCTACATACTGGAGGAGGACCTGTTGTCGCTCAGGGACATCCTGCTGCTGACAGGGATGATCCAGATAACCGTCGGTGCCCTCTGGCTGCTCCTGGCCTCCCCGAGGGAGAAGAGGTTCCTGGCCTAGATCAGTTTAGGCAGCCCCAGCAGGACCACGAGAGGGAACGCGGCGAACAGTGTGCCCACCAGCATCGAGCGCTTGGAGGCCTGGACCCTCTCCTGGATCCGGCTCTGTATCTCGGAGTCGATCCTGTCCACCGCCTCGCCAGCGGGCACCCTGACCTCATCCAGCACCAGGTCGAGGATGTCGGCGCCGGTGTCCAGCACGGATGAGAATGCGCCGTAGACCGAGAAGCCGGACTTCTCCTCCTCCACCTCATCCGGGTCCCTCTTCCACGGCCTCGGGATCGATATCCCCCTGATCCTCTTCAGGAGGTCCCTGCCCGTCACCGCGGTGTCCACTGCCTGCCTGGCGTTGTCGATGTCGACCGTGGCGAGCTTGCGTATGTCCCTCCTGGTCCTCGAGACCCTGGTGAAGTCGTACCCCACCCAAAGGAGTCCGGCCAGGGTCAGGAGGGTCAGCCCGAGGAAGGGTATCCCCCAGTCCTCCCATCCTATGGGCCCGATGTAGACCCTCGCCCCGATAGCGATCGCCCCTGGCAGCAGGACCGCGATCAGCTCGTTCAGGACTATCAGCCAGAACCGCTCCGCGTTCAGCCTCTTGATCCTGTCAAGGGCCCATCTCGCGTGCTTGGTCCGGTCCTCCTTGGGGAGCAGCTTGTGAGAGAGGTCCAGAAGTGGCGGAGCCACGAAGATCAGCCTCATCAGGAACGGGAAAACCAGGATGATGGTGTACGCCTCGAAGGGGCTCAGGGGCGGGACTGAGGGGAGGATCGACTCCGCCATGTCACCGTTCACCGCGACACATGCAATCAACCTACTCCCGTTGGTGGGTGATGAGGACGTTGGAGCCGTCCCTGTCGATTACCGGGAGCGACATCACGCTGTCGTCTATGATGTGGACATGCACCGGGCAGACCGCACCGCATGCCGGAGCGAGGTAGTCCTTGCCGGAGGTGGTCATGACCAGCTTGATCCCCGTGCCCTCGGGCAGCAGGTGGTCGATGCCTTGGAACTCCATCATCATGGTCACGGTCTCCCCCGGGATGACCCCGGTGGGCTCGTTGCCTCCCTCGTGGTAGCGGATGTCCATGGTGGCGTGACCTATCCTTGTCCCCGTGGAGGAGTCCTGCATCTCGACGAAGACCTGTCCCCCGTCGTAGACTGCAGATGCCAGGAGGTGCAGCCTGACGAGTCCGGAGATGTGCACGTCCTCTTCGAACGGCGGGCACTCGACCACTACCTCCGAGACGCCGCCTATCACGGGCGCGCCTCCGACCCAGTTGTTCCCCAGGTTGGTGCAGTCGCCCATCGAGACGTCCAGCCACTGGACGTCCTGGGGTGGCCAGGTCTCCTCCACCCTCCACTCACCGTCCGAGCGTTGGATCTGGGCCGTCAAGCCGGGCTTGGGGCCAATGCCCTTGAGGTAGTACTCGAACCACTCGAACAGGTCCTGCGCCCAGTCCCAGCGGGTCATGTTCCCACGGGCCTCCAGACCGTTTCCGCTGCTGATCCCGTCATGGCTCGTGACCTGGTCCGGGTAGTGGTGGCCCCACTGGCCTAGCATGCCCCTCACCTCGAAGCCGGCGTCGATGTACTCCTGGTACCAGTTCACGCCAGCGGGCCCGCCGAACACCTGGTGGGGGTCGACGTTCCAGTCCTGCATGCCCTGGACCCAGTAGATCGAGCCGTTCCAGTTCTCGAACGCCTTGTCAATGTGGCTCCTGTCGTCGTAGTAGTTCTGCATGTATGGGTCCATCTCGCCGGCGATGTAGGTGACCGGTCCGGCGAACAGCCCCTCGGCGATGTCGGGGCAGACGTTGTCTAAGTCATCCTCGTTGTAGTCGACCGTGCTGGAGAAGTAGTTCATGTGCATTATCTGGCTCCTTGCCTCCGCGCTCCCGTTCTTGTAAAGCAGAGGGTGCAGGGCGGTCGTCCCGGAGACCGGTACGATGGTCCGCAGGTACTCGCTGCCCATGGCAGCGGCCTCCCACTGCGTCGCTCCCTCGTAGGACTTGCCGTAGAGGCCGACGTTGCCGTTGCTCCACTCCTGGGACCCCAGCCACTCGACCGCGCTGTGTATCCCGAGGCCCTCCCCCAGCCCACGGTAGTCGAAGCAGCCTGTCGAGAGCTCCGTACCGAACACGCTGACCTGCGCGAAGGCGTAGCCGTGGGGTACGAAGTTCTGGTAGATGAACTCGCCACGGCCGGCGCTGACGACGTTTGTCTGGGTGGACTCATCACCGGGCTGCCCGTACGAGAAGTAGGGGCTGACCACTGCGATCACGGGAACGGTCTCGCCCTCCAGGGTGTTGCTTGGCAGCCAGTAGGACAGGTGGACCGTGGACTGGTCGGGACCTACATCCCAGACCTCGCTTGTGTCGACCTCGATGAAAGCCTCCTGGACTTCGAGGGCGGTGTGAGGCCCAGGCTCCAGGAGGTATGACATTGTGCCGTTCGTCTGCCACTCGAGCGTGTGACGGTCCCATATCGAGGGGTAGGTGACTTCTCCGTCCACAGAGCCATCTCCCACGGCCCCCGACAGGCACCCGGACACGGAGGACATGACCATTAGCAGGGACAGGACAAGGGGTTGCAGGGAGCCTCGTCCCGACACCGTCATGCCGCTCTCAGTCGACGCTGGGCAATCAACCCCACTGACTCCGGATCAGCTTACCAGCAGCAAATAGCATATACTTTCTATTGCTAGGATAGTAATTCAAGCACAACATATGTGTGATTTCATTGGCTCTCGGAGAGTAGCGGGATCACTATGGTCGTTGCATGGGCGATATGGAGAACATCTCCCTCTTCTCCACCACTTCCGAGACCTTCTCCATGACGTCCAGGTCATCCATCCTCTTCGCCATCTCGGCGGGATCGAAGTCGAAGCGTAGTATGATTGCCTTGTTGTCGTCGGCTTTGCCATACACTATTTTCCCCTCTTCCACTTCCTTTCTGTTGTCATAAAGGTTCAACATCAACTCTTCCCAATCCTCGTAGGTCTTTCCTTCTTTCATGTGAACAAGCACTGCTGCATCCATAGATTCCCGTTTTATTGGATATTTATCATGATTACTTACCATACTTGTCCCGTCCTTGGACAGAAACACGGCTTGATAACCCACACGTTCATCCCACATCTTATGATTAGAATGATTTTGACGATGTTGATTGGGTCATACGCTGGTATCGCTATCAGCGTGATGAGCTTCTCAGCCTTCCTGGCGTGATGCCCCTACCGCTGTCCGGACCGGGCTGGGTTCCGAGTGGACACGATGTGACTCGGATTTGCTCGCACTCATAGGATGGGGACTATGGTGTGGTCTCCGTCTCCTTAGAGAAGAGGCCGTGGATTGCCATCATGGCGAGTCCTGACATCGGAATGAGGAAGATGAAATCGTCAGACCAGCCCACCTCTTGGACCGATGTCCATAGGTAATTGTCGGCCCAGAAGGAGCCGACGAAGAGGATGCTCGCGTTCATGGGGGTGGCCATTTCCATGTCCAAGATGCCTACAGAGTAGGAGACGATGACCAATATCGAGATGATCAACATGGCGATCCCGATGTAGGCAATGTTCCTCTCCATCGAGCTCGCAGTCCACAAAGTGCCGACCTCGTTCGCCTCATCGGTCTCGACAAACGCGCAGTCCTCGGATGCCTCGCAATCTGCCTGCAGCTCCAATCCGTATTCCTCGGTAAGATCGGCACCCTCCTCCAATTCCCCATCCATGGCAACAGCCAATAGCGAGCTCTCTAGCACGTTGAAGAAGAGGAATAGCCCGAAGAAGACAAAGCCCCAGCCCCTCTTGCTCCAGACTCCAAACGGGGGATCTAGATCTAGCTCGTCGAATGCCATGGAGGGCAGATATGCTAGTGGGGCGAAGAATAGAATCGCGAATAGGTAGAAGGCATCCCCCTCCGCCAATCCCATTCCGACCGGAATCAGAAGGGAGCCTATCTCCCTGTGGTAGGGTACCTTGAACAGCAAAGACAGCGCAACGACCGTTGATGTTAGGGACCATGCTATGTCGACATCGGAGTTGATTGTGAACTCATCCAGGTCCAGGATTCCTTCAATCGCTAGGAAGCTGAAGATCCCGAACTGGGCCCAAACAGCGATGTTCGATGGCGTCATCTCGGTCGTCGGCATTTCGTACATGGAGTTGTTCTGCATTGGAGTTCCTAGCGCATCCATCCTTTTTAGATAGGCCGCATAGGCCTGGTGCATTGTGGCACTTTTCTCCCCCAGGGATCATGTTGCACACTAGCATAACGGTTACTTTGTGACGCATTGGAACGCAGGGGTTTACCCTAGGTTAACACGGTACCCTTTTGGGCTAATTGTCCCAGGCGGTCACATGCATCTAGAGGAGGATGAGTGAATTGGATTACAAGAAAGAGGCGCTGAACCCGAAGTGGTGGCTGATAGTCAACGCGCT
>DAYD01000023.1:0-2076 GCA_002506755.1 Euryarchaeota archaeon UBA462 | reverse complement strand
GGCGTGTTCCTGGTCATAACCGTCTACATGCTCTACGCGGCGTTTCTGACCACTGGGCGTGCCCAAGCCAGACTAGCTGCAGTGATAGCCGGGCCGATCTGGGTCTGGTTCGTGGTGTGCATAGCGCTGGGCCTCGAGATAACGTACACGACCGATGCCGCGGCGGGGTCGTTCGATTTCGCCGACAACGTGCCTCCCCTGATCTTCTGGGGCATCACAGCCCTGACTGGCGTGCTCGGCTGGAACATGGAGGACGAGTAGCGTGATCGACACTATCCTCGATCCCCAGATATGGCTGGTTCTCGTCGCGATCGTGCACGCCGTAGTGGGGGTCATACTCCCCACCGAGTGGGAGGACGACACGAACAAGCTCGTGAGCGGCTGGTTCCTCCTTACCTCAGTCACGATGCTCGGCACGGCGTTCTTGCTGGAGGGCGAGCAGATGGCGAGGATGGCTTTGGTGATCGCCGGCCCCGTATGGGTCTGGTTCGTCATCATATGCGCGCAGGGGCTGGAGTGGAACCTGGGCAAGACCCAGATGACGATGAACTGGAAGGAGAACGCTCCCCCTTTGGTAATCTGGGGAATTCTGGCGTTGAGCGGGCTTCTGGGCTCTGGATGGGTCTGACACGCAGGCGACTCAGGGAACCCAAACCTCCATCTCGTCGCTATGTCCGTCATACTCTGAGCTGGGATTAGGCTTTTGAGCGCGGGTCGTTCGGAGGAGTCATGAAGATCGAGAACGAGTACGGCCCAGCATTCACCATCATGACAGCTAACCTAGCACCAGGGGAGAGGATCAAGGTCGAGCCCGGAGCGATGGTTGCGCAGTCCGAGGACCTTGAGATGAAGACCGGAATGGACAGCGGGGGGGGTCTTGGCGGCTTCATGAAGAGCATGGTGAAGAGCGCCCTCGGGGGCGAGTCGTTCTTCGTGAACACGTACACCGCAGGCCCCTCTGGGGGGTGGATATCCCTGGCTCCCTCCGCCCCAGGCGACATCGAGGAGTTCGAGCTGGACCCCGGACGGGGTTTCTACATGCAGGGTGGTGCGTTCATGGCCTCGACCGTCAACGTGGACACGTCTACGAAGTTCCAGGGAGCGAAATCCCTCTTCTCCCGCGAGGGGGCCTTCTTCCTGCGTGCGGAGGCCGCTGATGTCCCGGGCAGGGTATTCTTCACTTCCTACGGGGCCATGAAGGAGATAGAGGTCACCCCGGACAAACCCGTCAAGGTGGACAACGGTCACGTGGTGGCCTTCTCCGAGGGCCTTGACTACCGGATCTCCAAGGTCGAGGGACTGGGCTCGTTCTTATTCGGTGGGGAGGGCTTCACATTGGACTTCCATGGTTCGGGCTCGGTCTGGATACAGACCAGGAACATCCAATCTCTGGCTAACCAGCTGATTCCCTTCTTACCGACCAGGAGCCAATAGGCCCAGAGTGCAGAGCGCGAGCGGTGTCGCAGTCGGTCGGAGCATAACTACAATATAGCGAACTGAGGGGTTTTCGCCATATGGTGAGTGTCGAGGATGTTGAAAGGGCTCAGAAGAAATGGGGGGATGGCATTGTTGAGATCTCCAAAGCCCACGAGAACGGTGGGGACTACGTTGGAATAGCAACAAGTCATGTCGAAACACTGTATGCATATCAGATCATGCCGGTTCTATTCAAGCCCACCTTGGCAGTGTCGGAGCAGTTCCGCCCGACCTTCGAATCCGCGCTGTCGTACTTCGTCGCTTCTAACGACGCTTGCCCCGAGGATGAGGGCTTCGCGATAAAGCGCTGGGCAAAGGTGAGATTTGAGAACCACAAAGTAACCACTGACGGGAACAGGGCCTTTGCCATGGGCAACTATTTCTTTACCGATCAAGAAGGTTCTGAGGTCAGGGTCGAGTACACGTTTGGCTATGTAGAGGATGGAGATGGAAAGCTCAGAATCTTCCTGCATCACTCTTCTATGCCAGCTACGGTCAGTTGATGCGAGGCTTCTTTGCATCAATGGGTAGGCAATATTATGCCATAACAAAGCATATTCACACGTCTTCCTACGGAATCCCGTGGAACGCCCTAGTCTC
>DAYD01000018.1:112131-150538 GCA_002506755.1 Euryarchaeota archaeon UBA462 | reverse complement strand
GTGCTGAGGGCTTGGGCGGTGCTGCCGGCGGTGGGCTATCTTGCTCGTCTGCCACGGTATCGTTCTCAGGAACGGTCCGCCCTCTTTGAAAGAATCGGGAGGGGGTTCGATTAGTCATGCAGGGTAAGTTAGTAGTGCGTGCGCTTTGATTGGAGAAATTGTAGATCTTGCTTCGAGGCCCTCTAGCTCTATTAGAAAAAGTGAACCGACTACTTTGGCACCTAGCTCTTGACATAGTTTACTGCAGGCTGAGATGGTTCCGCCTGTTGCGAGAAGGTCATCGACTATCACCACACTATTACCCGGTTGAATTGCGTCTTCATGGATTTCAAGAGCGTTCGATCCGTACTCAAGGGAGTACTCAACCGACCTAGTGGAAGATGGTAGCTTCCCCGGTTTACGGACTGGTACAAATCCACAACCTATCCTATCTGCGAGCATTGGGCCAAAGATGAATCCCCTCGCCTCTGGACCTAGGACTATATCCGGCTTCCATCCCAACTTTTCCATGTCATCCACAAATCGGTCGATGATGGAAGATAACAGTCCTGGCTCAGCTAGAACTGGGGTTATATCTCTAAACAATATTCCTTCAACTGGGAAATCCGGTACAGTGCGTACTATATCCCTGATTTTCGAAACTAGCGTGTCCATAGCAATTGCTCTCCGTTAGGGGCCGGGCAGGGCCAAGGCCCCCCCGAACCCCTTTGCACGTCTCAATCAGAGTACTTCGTTGAATATCCAGCCGAAGGTGCTGTAATCGCCCGGTCCGATGTAAAACATTGTCATTAAGACAAAAAGTGCCCACATTACTGGGTTTAGCTCATCCCACTTCTGCATACCTATCTTGATTGCGCAGTAGGAAATAACTCCGAATGCAATACCATCAGCTATTGAGTATGTAAAAGGCATTAGAACAATAGTCAGGAAGGCGGGTAGCGCCATCTCACTATCGGACCAATTGATGTCAGCTGCTTGCCTCATCATCATTGCTCCAATAATAACCAGAGCCGAAGCCATTGCAAACTGAGGTACAGCAGCAAACAGATCCGTGAACAAAAGTCCGGATAGCATCAGAACGCCAACCACAACCGCGGTAAGGCCGGTCTTGCCTCCCTCTTCTACACCGGCCGCGGACTCGATGTAGGTTGTAGTGGTGCTTGTTCCAAGCACTGCTCCGACAATTGTTGCTGCTGCATCTGAGGCGAACGCTTCATCTGAATTGTGTAGCACATCGTTTTCATCGACGTACCCTGCCTGCCTACCTACTGAGTAGAGAGTCCCCGATGTGTCGAAGATGTCGACGAATAGGAATGCAATCATCACAAGAAGGAAGTCGGCCATATTGTCTCCAACTGCGCCTAGACCATCGCTGCCAAATGCGGCACCGAGGGTCTCTTCGGGCATGTCCGGTAGACCAATCCATTGCTCTGGAAGCTCGGCGGTAGCGCTTCCCCAGCCTGCTCCTCCAGCTAGGAAGTCATTGTATGGGTCATAGGCTCCAACTGCCCAGCCCCAAATAGTAGCAAGACCAATGCCGTAGATCATTGCACCCTTCCAGCCTCTTGCCATCATCACTGCAATTGAAATCAAAGCCACCATTGAGATTACTGCGCCGTGCTCCCATAGAGCAAACTCCCCAGAGGTGACGGTGCTAACTCCGGCTTCGCCAATAACACCACCCCATGACTCGGTAGCACCCAGATTGACGAGCGTTGCTCCGTCATCCTGGATCCAGCCCATTTCCCTTAGTCCGATTATCGCTAGGAACATTCCTATTCCTGCTCCGGTTGCAATCTTAAGATCTGTAGGGATTGAGTTGATCATCTGGGATCTCCATGTTCCAATTCCGGGTATCTGGGGGATTGACATGGCAAGAAACAACAACCCCTCCACGAAGACGGCAAACAAAGCAAGTTGCCACGGAACACCCATGCCCAAAACAACCCCGAAGACGAAGTATGCGTTCAAGCCCATTCCTGGTGCCAAAGCGAACGGTAAGTTCGCCCACAATCCCATGACGACGCAGCCGATGAATGCCGCTATCGCCGTGGCGAAGAGTACGTCTGCGAAGGCTATGGCGTTTCCTGCATCTGTTCCGTCACCTATTGCCACAGTAAGCATGGCAGGGTTCACCAGCAGGATGTAAGCCATGGTCAGGAATGTTGTAACCCCTGCCCTAATCTCGCCTTCGAAGGAGCTTCCCTTCTCAGTATATCCAAAGTAATCATCCAATTGTTGTACTTCCATTTTTTCACCTTTCTTTCTTTTCCAAGGGTGAGTATCAACTCACCTGATGGGTCTATGCACACCACGGCTTATGTATAATACGGGAATATTGCTGTTTTTCACTATCTCAATCTGAAAATCGTAATACTATTGATTCATTATTGTTAGGAATGGTGACCTTCATTTCTCCTGTAAGGTCATTTCCAATCTTGGATGCTGCATCCTCATCGGCGTGAAAAATGACTAGATTAGAGGGAGAGCTTCTCCTTGCAAATGCACAAAGGGAAGTGTGGTCTGCATGGTTCGATAAGTCGAACTTATCAATTTCAAGAGGGATTCTGGTTTGGTTGCCAAATATTGGAAGCCTCCCGTATTCCAACAATTTCCTTCCACCCGATCCCTCTGCTTGATACCCGGTTAGTAGAATTGCATTAGACCCGTTGTGCCTGAGTCTGTTAAGGTACCAAAGTGCGGGCCCTCCGTCTAGCATACCACTCGTGGTGACGATCACGTCTGCGCCTAATGCCTTCTTCCTGTCTGATTTCCCAGTCACTCTTCTTGACCAACGAAATGCAGCTTCCATTCCCTTTGGGTCGGAGATAAAGTCGGGACATCCCATCCATTCTCTTGTGACTCGGGTTCCCATTCCGTCATAGTGGACCTCAAGATTTGGGGCCTCTCTGTGGAGAATCCTGAGCACATCTTGACCTCTTCCCGAGGCAAATGCAGGGATTAATGCAGTACCTCCTCTGGATACTACCTCCAGAACTCTCGAGACCAGCCGCTCCTCCTCTTCTTGCCTATCTGGATGGTCCCTCCCCCCATATGTGCCCTCCAAGCAGAGGATGTCACAATCTATTGGTTTGGCGCCAACCGCATTGGGGCTATCCCTCGTATCGATGTCTCCTGACCAAACAAGAGTTCCTTCCGGTGTGTTGATCTCAATCATCGCTGCACCGGGAATATGTCCGGCGGGATGGAGCCGGCACCTCCAATCCCCTACACCAAACCACTCTCCGAATTGGTGTGTGTACCAGGAGTCCAGTGCTTCTTCCATGTCTCTCTTATCCCATGCCAGAGGGTAGCCTTCTATGTCAGAGACCTTGTATGTATCTGACCACATGATTTCGGAAACCGCAGCGGTCAAACCCGTTGCGTGAAGTCTAGTCCGATAAGTAGTGAGCCAAGGGGCCATACCAATGTGGTCTATGTGAGCATGGGTAAAGACGGCGTCATCTACTTTAGGGGCCTCAGAGGGGTACCTGGGGGGTTTGGTTGGAGCCAAGCCGTAATCGATAAGCAGTCTTGTACCTGTACTATCTTCCAAAATACATCCCACGTTCCCAACTTCCTTAGCACCGCCTAGAAAGTGAAGTCGGATCCCGCTTTGGGGAGGTTCTTCTGGATAAGTGGTAAAACTACCGGCTTTGTATAGCACCATTACGTGCACCTAAACAAGGGTGGATTATCAATCAGCCGGACCCCGACCCCTCCTCTTCTATTGGAAATCAGAACAACGTTATTTTCTATGGACATAGTGTCTAACTAATACTATTAACTTCAAACTTAAGATGTTCAAATGAATGTTAAACCTGAACATTATCATTACTTTTTTTGGCTCACGTGGTCAGGAATTTAATTTCCACAGGAAAAAGGGGGGTAGGGGAAGCTTGAGATTCCGAACCAGCACCCCATGGCTATGGCAAGACTGGATGGGCACCTCTTCGTAGTAAACGAAGACAGGTGCTTTGGTTGTGCAGCATGCATCGCGCTCTGCCCCGTCGACGCCTTGGTACTCGAGGGACTCTTGGCAGTAGTAAACGAACCAGAGTGCACTCATTGCGAGCATTGCATACCAGCATGCCCAGTCCACGCATTGTCGATCGACCCGGAGGAAATCTGTTGACCAGAGTAGCGATTATCGGAGCGAATCTTTTGGCTTATTCCACAGCACACGCTCTAATTGACAAAAACCAATCATTGGACATTGATTTGTTTACAGAAAAAGCCGAGCTTGGCCTAATGAGCGAGGGCCCAGGCATCTTCGAAAGATGGCCTCCGTGTCCAATAAAATGGATATCCCCCCTGGGGTCTCAGGAACCCAGAGGATCAGACACCGCAGTTAGAAGGTCTTGGTTCGAGAAATCTTTGGGGACCAAACTATCAACCAGGGGCTGCACTATACACCTCAAAACACGAGTGACCAGTATATCAGGTGGAGTAGCTCATTTCGTCGGAGCTGGCCCGTTAGGAACAGATAGCATTTCCTTTGAAAAAATACTAGATTTTAGAGAAGTTGACAAAAACAAACCGAAATGGCAGGGAGCAGTTTCGAGAGAAGAAGATAGCGTGGAAGGCCATGCCTCTGGCAAAAGGCCCGACGGAACCACTGAGCTTTGGTGGAAAAGCAAAAGACCACCCGGAAGAAAGTGGCTCCAAACAATGGAGTGGCATGGTCAGAACCCGACCACTTCTCTAAAAGTGAACATAGAAGCTGGTCTTTCTAAAGCTAAGGAACTAGTTGATACAATTATACAGAATCCCCCCGGACAATGACACGGGCGCTATGGGACTAATTCGAGATTATGTTTGTAATACTACTAATCAAGCTCGTCACGCTATACTAATCGATCCGGCCGACCAGACCCCCGAAATTGCCGCAAACAGAGCAATGGCTGCAGCTCATGCTGGTAGCAGTATGATCCTCGTAGGAGGCTCATCGGATACAGATATGGAAAACGTACATGGTACAATAGTTGCCATAAAAGAGGCGTTAGAACTAGTCGACTGGGCAGCAAGCCAGGATTCAGAAGAATCTCGAAGCTTTGGACAGATTCCCGTAATCTTGTTCCCTCAGGGGGCTGCGGCCCTGTCCCCATCCGCAGATGCCATCACATTCATGATGCTGATGAACTCAACAGACCCCCGCTTCCTCATTGGGGAGCAAGTAAAAGGAGCACCATTCGTAAGGAAGGCCGGCATTGAGGCCATTCCCATGGGGTATCTAATTTGTTCACCTGGCGGAAAGGCTGGCAAGGTCGGTAAGGCCGACTTAGTTATGCCAGACGAAACCGAGAGAGTGGCATCATACGCAATGACAGCAGAGTTCCTAGGGTTTCAAATATTCTACCTAGAGGCTGGCAGCGGGGCTAGTGAACCTGTCTCGCCATCTCTGATTTTAGCAGCCAAAAATGCGTGCAACCTGCCAATTATCGTTGGAGGTGGCATTCGTGACCAGGAATCGGCTAAGGCAGCGTGTGAAGCTGGTGCGGACTGGATAATTACGGGCAATATCACTGAGGAATATGATGACGCAAGTGAGCTTCAAAGGGATCTAGCAGAGATGATATCCAGTATGAGATTGTAAGCATATATCAGACAGCCTCATACCATTAGTCCGACCCGACCTATCGAATGTCAGATGTCACCTGCCCGGTATGCAACACCGAAATGAGCCTGCATGGAGACGCTGTATCCGGACAAATGCACTACTGTGGCTTTTGCCGTGGTATCCTAGCATCAGACCGGTGGTTGACCTCTACCATGAGGCAGACCATTCTAAGAAGCCTTCGAACATTCGTATTTGATGGCAGTCCTGCCGGCTATAGGTGTCCCAAGTGTCAGGGGGAAATGGTCAAGGGGCCCGTACCGACAGCACAAGGTACCACCATAGAGATTGACGGATGCTTGAGGTGTGGCTCTTTTTGGTTTGACAACGGAGAAATAACACCATTCGTCCCTAATATTCAAGATATCGCTCCAGGCACTCAAAGAGAAGACCCCTTCGCGAAAACAATCTCATCAGTTTGGGGGGCCATCTCCTCGATAACTAGTCGTCTGACTGATCATTCGGACCAAGAGGAGTAAGCTTCTCAATCTGGGACTCCATATCGAGTATTAGAAGCAATAACTCCTCTTCATTCCTCAAAAGCCGGGAGTTTTCATGCTGGAGCTCTGAAAATCTTGTTGATTCTGCTTCAGCCCCCTCTCTTCTTGAACGCTCATTCTCTACTGCAGTCTCCAACTGTCGGATTTTTGATGCTGCTACACGCAAACGCTCCTCTAGTTCTGCGACATGGCTACCCTCTCCTCTGCCGCTTATTGCTAGCATTTCAGCCTCCCGGGTCCTCCTCCTCATGCTGATCAGCTCCCCTTCCAAGCGGATAACATCATCCCACCTCGACACCACCTCATCCACTAGCCTAGCTCTTGGAATATTGCCAAGCCTTTCCCTAAGATCCGGTGAATCCCCTTCTTCTGGAGTATTGACAGTCATTTGTGAACATGCCCATACAATTATGCGGCCCACTTGAACCTTGAGGGAAGCCGATGGTTGAGACGACACTATTACGAGGAAATTGGACTCACCAGCCTCAATCGAAGTTAAATCATGAACTATCGTCGGAAGTCCCATGAAGGCATTCAGGGCCAGAGGTACTTTTAGAGCGGGAAACAAGGATCAAGACTTCTCCGTCGATATTGTAGCGAAGGATAAAGATGATGCTATCGAGAGGGTGTTTTCCAACTTCGGAAGTAGGCATAGGGCCTCCAGGAGGTTTGTTTTTATTGATGAAGTCAAGAAAATCGACGCATCTGAGTCTAGCGCTCCGGTAGTTCAGGCATACTTTGGAATTAGTAATATCGTGAAAACAGATATACCCAAATCAGAGGAAGAGTAGGATAGACTGGGCAATTGTGATAGCCAATAGTCGAGAGGGTATAACGTGCTGAAGAAGGCAGTAATGCGTCAGTATTGGCGAATCCAACAGAGCCAAGCGATGATCAGTCTAGGCTTCTGGACAGCTACATTGACACTTCTGGTATGGCCATATGTATCCTGGAGATTCGACTCTTCTGATAAGCTACTCTTCATTCCCATGACATATCTTGGACTTCTCGGAATAGCAGTCTTGGTGTTGTCGCTGGTTCTCCTCGCCGGTTTCCTTTACGATGTTATTTTTGGGCTCTGGAGGGATCATGTAACTATAACACAAGAGAGGAATCCGTTCACAACTTACAAACTAAATCCAACGTGGGGCATAGTGATTGCCCAGACCAATGAGATTCTACGGAGAGTGGCTCCCGATGATGAAGAAGTGCAACGGTATTGCAAATTTGTGGACAGGATGCTAGTATGGAACTCCAAGGAAGAGATTTGGGCCAGAGCCATGTCCTCATGGAGGGAGATAATGGGTGATGAGGACCCATTTTTATTCTACTTAGACGAAGAGACGAGGCAGAACCTTGATGAAGCAGCTAGTAGGCTTGAGGACTTCTAGAGGCTCTAAAATGGAATCGGACATAGAGCAAGTCATCCGCATAGCCATGGATGCTGGCGCAAGAATCCTAGAGGTTTACGACTCGCCCATTGGTATCGAAGTTCAGACAAAGAAAGACGACTCGCCTTTAACCAAGGCCGACCTAGCAGCTCACGACACAATCACGGATGGACTATTGGAACTAGGCTCTCATATTCCCATAGTCTCAGAAGAGGGGAGGATTGGTGACCCGGTTGAGAGTGACCTTTCTTGGCTCGTCGACCCGCTTGATGGTACAAAGGAGTTCATCAAGAGGAACGGGATGTTTACTGTTAACATCGCATTGATGTCAAGAAGTGGGTTAAGATGGAACCCAATCTTGGGAGTCGTTCATGCTCCTGTGACGTGCACTACTTGGATAGGTGGTAAAAATATACGAGCCGAGAAATTAACGAAAAATACCAGATCAGCCATCAAAGTGAACTCAATTACAGACGGCCCCACAAAACTAGTCGCAAGTGGAAGCCATAGATCAGATAGAGATGAGGCCTTCGCAAGTGATTTAGGCCCACACATTCTAGTTAGAATGGGCTCCTCACTCAAAGCATGTGTTGTAGCAGAGGGCTCAGCAGATCTCTACCCCCGATTCGGACCCACATCCTGCTGGGACATAGCTGCAGCACACGCTGTCGTTGAGTCGGCCGGCGGTCGCGTAATAGGACCAGACGGCGCACCTTTAGATTATGACCTAGTGAAAAACGTGCTAAATCCATACTTCCTAGTTTCCTCGTCTAGCGAGTGGGACGAGATGTGGGTGAAGAACCAGAGTTAAATGAAAAACTCGGGTCCGCGGGTTCGACAGGTGGTCGTGTGAGTAACAAAGTGATTTGGCTAATCGGGCTTTCTGGAGCAGGAAAGACAACAATAGCAGAGGCAGCAGCTAGGAGGTTTGGAGCAGAGCTTCTGGATGGAGACACAATTAGGGATTTCTTTTCAAACTCCGACTTTTCAAGGGAAGGAAGGGAGAGGCACTTACTCGGAATAGCAAAAATGGCAGCCCTAATTTCAAAGCACACACCAGTGATCTGCTCTTTCATTACCCCATATGAGGATGTTCGTGAGAAGATACTGCAGATCCTTCCAAGAGGATCTACAATGGTGCATGTGTCGACTACTCTCGAGGTGTGCGAAGATAGGGATGTCAAGGGGTTGTATGCCAAGGCTAGGTCTGGAGAAATATCAAATTTTACGGGTATAACTGATCCATTTGACCCCCCCAACTGCGCACATATCACTCTTGACTCCAGTGGAGCACCAGGCCATACGGTCTCCGATATGGTCGACCAATTGGCTCATCTCTTCGAGAAACCAAAAGCAGTCCTTTTGCCGGGGCGATGGCAACCACTTCACGTCGGTCACGAGTGGTTGATTCAACAAGAATTGGACCAAGGAAAAAGGGTAGTAGTGGGAATTAGAGACACCCCAGTGACAGAATCCGACCCATTTTCAGCAGATTTGAGGAAGAGGATGATTGAGCATAGGTATTCAGGGGAGGACGTGGAGGCTTGGATTATGCCAGACATAGAGGCAGTATCCTACGGAAGAAAGGTCGGATATGAGGTTAGAGAAGCGAAAGACATACCTCCAGAAGTCTTCCAAGTCTCAGCCACTGGAGTCAGGGGCGGCAATCGAGCCAATGTATCAGAGAAAGTAATGAAATTCATGGTTTCAGAGGGAATCTGGGACGGAGAGTAGATGACTGCAAACCCAGATAAGAGAAGCGACCCACTACGCGGATTCCTATTGGTACTGCTTTCAATCATCTTGTTAGCGTTGTCTGCGGACAGTATCTACAGACTGGATGAAGCTAACATGGAGTACGAGAAAGAGTGCGATATTGAATACAGAGCAGTAATGGGGAACTTCACTATTCCTGACTCGGGAAACTGCGATTTACTATTGGATGCAAAGTCACAAGCAACACTTCGATTCATAGCACTAATCTCACTGTTCCTCGTCTCCTCATTAGCTGGATTAGCAACACTCCTCACCCCTAGAGAGGACTAACTTGAGTCAGCGACGACTTCATTGCACCCAATGGCCCCCCCGGGCTCATGACAGAGCCGGACAAGGCTGAGCTCCAACGATTAGCCCAATTAGTCGAGGTTAACCGGGAAAGGCTACAATCTCTCGAGCAGCAGATTCGTAGTCTTGAAGGAATCAAGTTAGAGCAAGAGCACGCAATGGAGGCACTTGGCGCAATATCTGAAGATGGAGAAAAAGGAGCCATGATCCCACTGGGAGCGGGAGTGCAGGTAGTAGCGGATATTCAACCCGATGCAGGAGCAGTTGTGGACATTGGAAGTAGAATTCAGGCCGAGAAGACTCGAGAAGAAGCAATACAAATTTTGAGTAAAAGAAACGAGGACCTTCTTGGTATATTGCAGTCAATCAACCAAGAGTATAGAGATCTAGAGAACCATGTAGTAGAATTGGCCAACACATTCAATGAAACCGTTGATGGTATGCAAATAAAGGAGCCAAAACAAAACCAACCTGACCAGGCTGAAACACCCGTTCCTCGGAGAAGATCAAGGCGAAAGAGGGGCACTGAACTAACTTTAGACGACTGAGGGCTAATCATGGGTCTTTTCGATAAATTCAGAAAAAGAGTCGTCGAGGCAGAAAAAGAAGTGGGAATAACCGTAGAGGAAGGGTCAGAAGAAGCAAAACAAGCAATCAACAAGCGTGAAATAGCGCTAAGTAAGAAAAGTAATGAGGCACCTGAAAAATTGGTCATTAAGGAACCTAAGAGTGAGTGGGACGACATCGAAGACGACATCGAGGACCCTTTCCTAAGCACCACCAATTCCCGGGACAGAAAAAGAGCAAGGAGAGAGAGAATAGCGAGAAAGGCAGCGGGAGCTCACCTGATGAAAAAGGAGAAAATGACCTCTACGACGGGAAGAAGACTAGTGAGTTCCGAGGCCAATAAATTTCAGATAGATCTAGAGGAATCATTGGCTAACAGAGGTGGAAGAGTAGTCAAAGGTGGAAAGGAACTTGAAAATATACTTAACGAGCTTGAGGAAGAATTACTCTCTTCTGACATGGGCCATTCAGCCTCTTCAGAGCTGATGACCAGTCTACGCACCCATCTTATCGGGGCACGAGTTAATAGGAAGGCAAAATTGGAAGAAGTGGTTGAGAAGGCTTTGAGAGGCGCACTCCTGACTCTTCTCAAGGCTGGATACTGGGATTTTGATAGGACTATTGCCGAATTCATAGCGGAGGAAACCCCCGTGATATTGATGATGGTAGGGGTCAACGGTACCGGAAAGACCACAACTTCAGCAAAGATTGCAAAGAGACTAGATGACCGAGGATACAGTGTGGTTCTTGCCGCTGCGGACACCTTCAGAGCTGGAGCAATAGACCAGCTAGCAGTTCACGCAGAAAGACTTGGGGTTAGGTGTATCAAAAGTCAAAGAGGGGGCGATTCTGCAGCCGTTGCTCGAGATGCGATTGAGAGCGCCAAAGCCAAAGGCGACGACGTTGTGATCATTGACACATCTGGAAGGATGCAAAATAAGTCCAATCTGATGGAAGAGCTGAGCAAGGTACACAGAGTAACTGCACCTCATCTGGTAATCTTTGTCGCTGATGCTTTAGCTGGAAACGACGCTGTTTCCCAAGCAGAAGAGTTCCAAAAGAGACTTTCCTTCGACGGAGCAGCGCTGTGCAAGTTAGACACTGATGCAAGGGGGGGTGCAGCCCTATCGATTACCCATGCTACCGGACGTCCCATTGTTCTGGCTGGTACCGGACAGGGCTATGATGATCTGGAGCCGTTTAGCCCGTCTTGGCTGATAGATGACCTCTTATCGTGAGCGTTGGACCGCCTTCTTCTTGAGTCAGAGCCTCTGTGGCCATCATAGATGACTTCCGAAGAGAGGCCGATGGCACTCATTGTCCATAGTAATCGAATCACGGCAAATAGGATAAGGTCAATATTGGGTCAAAGAGGATGGAAATCAGAGATTTGTGACGATGGAGACAAGGCGGTAGACGAATACGTCAGGCTCAAGCCAGGCATGGTCTTCATGGCCCTAAACCTACCTACCTTAGACGGTCACATTGCGGCTTTGGAGATGAGGGAGAGCGACCCCAAGGCCAGAATCGTATTCGTCGTCAGTAAGGCCAGAATAGCGAAGGCCAACGATGCAGCATTTTCCGCTGGAGCAGTAGCAGTGCTAACTACTCCCTTGACTAGGTCCGACCTCGATCAGAATTGGGTTCTGATCAATGGGCCGATCCCAGACGCCCCTGGTCTGGCCGATCTTGATGAATTATATCCACAGTTAGAGCCCGAGCAACCACACTTACCCGCTCTACCAGACTTACCCGCTCTATCAGAGATCCCCCAGCCGGGGGACATCCCCCCGACGGAGAAAAAGCTACCAAAAAAGAGGAGGATTATACCGATTATTGGAATCTCCATTCTCATTGTAGCGGGCATCTTCGGAACTGTATTATATCTAGGGATTGTCGATATTTAATCGTCTAGGTATTCAACGACTGTACCTTGAATTAGAACGCTACCCGGAGGCCCGTTTGTAATCTCCTCCACGGTTATCGAATTGTCATAAACTAGACTTTCATCTAAAGCCACGAGTCTAAGACCTAATCTCCACCTTTTCCTAAATTCATAAAACATGTAGCCCAAAATTGCTAGAATCACACTTGCTGAGCATGCCCAACCGACGACATCACCTGTCGCCATTCTATCTCTCCAACAATGAAATCCAAGAGGCTTCTGCATACTCTGTAGCAGCAGCAAGAGGGTCTTCCGCCCCATGAATCCCAGATCCCACAATCACTGCGTCTGATCCGGCGCGAACGGCGTCAGTAGGATGACCATACCTTTGTCCAAGAACCCCTTTCTCAACGTCAATATTAATTCCCGGTGTCCAAATCATCTTTCCTTCTCCTACCATTTCTCGCAGCGACGCAAGTGAATCTGGGGAGCTTCCATTGCCTATGTATCCAATCACATGAGGGGAGGCAGACCCCATCCCAATTGTCCTGTGACTGTATTTGTTATCCAATAGGTTCTCCGAACTAGACATTTGGGCTAGAAGAAGAACGCCCCCGACCCTCTCTATCCCTTCCCAAGCAGCAGCGATACCATCCACAACATCGGGTCCGCTGACACTGTGAGATGTGACTATATCAGCCCATGAGGCAATATTGTAATGACCTCCCATCTGGGTTTGTGCAACCCTTCCTATGTCAGCGAATTTCCTATCTTCAAACAAAAGAACATCCTCTCTTCGGGCGGCATCGACAAGATCTGACCAACCATTTGTACTAAAGTCCTCAACCATATCAATGTGAGTCTTCAACACACATATTCTACTTCCAACTTTAGAAATAACCTCGACGATTTCACCTATGGTTGGAAGGTCGGCCGCTAATACAACTAGGGACCTTTTCTTACAGGCGATTTTCATGTACTCATGCGCCAGTGGATGCGCGCAGTTGGCCCATCTTGCACCCCAAACCTGCTCAGGCCCCATCAGCCTTACCTGTGACGGCCACTATGTCAAGCCTTTCCTTGCTCAGAAATATGAAGCCCCGTCAATCCTCGGGCGGACCATGCACCCCGCTTTGATAGTCGGTTTGGGCGGAGCCGCAGGGTCAATGGCTAGGTGGGGAATGACGGAATTTCTTCCATCAGGTAGCGACACAGAGCTACCCTGGGCTACCCTAATTGTGAACCTCTCCGGCGCCTTCCTACTAGGAGCAGTCTTTGGATTGTCATTACAGGAAGAATCTGTCTTGTTGTTGGGAACGGGGGTTCTTGGCGGATTCACCACCATGTCAGCCTTCGGCCTCGAGACCGCTAGACTACTAGACGCGGGAAATAACACTACGGCTGCAATTTACGTCGGATTAAATCTACTCTCTCCACTTTCTGCATGGTTAGGTTGGAATCTGAGCGAGGCCATTCTGGCGTAGAGGTGAAAGAATGCCAACAACTCAGCGAACAACGCTATTCGAAGTCACGACTAAGGAGTTGGCAGGACTAACTGACTCAAGGGGAGAGAGGACCCGATCGATGCTTTCGGCGGACTATGGGATAGATGTTGACTCTGTGAGGGTTATTTTGGGCTACCAGGTTCGAGCAGAAATATCCGATACCGAAGCTAGCTCACTTGTCTACGACCTATTCGCCGATCCTGTAATAGAACACGGATCTTGGGAATATAGGCTTCTTGAGAAATTTAAGCATCCGCCAACAGTGGCAATACAAGTTGGTTACAAGCCAGGAGTGACTGATAACAGTGGGCAGGCAGGTCTTGACGGTCTGATGACCCTGTTCCCGGCACTCACTTCAGCTAGCGTCTCAACATCTAGAACCTACGCCTTTTGGGGTGTGCCCCCGGAAGTTTCCCCCGAGCAATTAGCGGTCGCGCTATACAATCCAATGATTGAACGGTCTTCTGTTTCGGGGCCCAGCGACTGTTCCAAAGGTCACTGGCCAGACCTTGAGTTTTCAGAGAGACCGTCTGTGGAATTTCAGAACCCAGCCACAGTTGATCTGGAGGTATCTGATGAAGACCTCATTAGGATTAGCCAAGATGGCCTGCTAGCCTTAAACTTGGAGGAAATGAGGGCCATACAATCCCACTACAGGGACATGTCTGTAAGAGCTTCTAGAAAAAAGAACGGCCTTACTCCCAATAGGCCGACCGATGCCGAACTAGAGTGTTTAGCACAAACTTGGTCAGAACACTGCTCACACAAAATATTCGCCTCAAAAATTAGACATGTGGATATCCAAACAGGAGAAGAGTCAGTCATCGACTCTCTCTTCCGAACTCACATCATGCAGCCAACTCTGGACATACAAAAGGAGGTCGATTGGCTTCTTAGTATATTTCACGACAACTCAGGTGTCATATCTTGGAACGATAAGTGGAGCGTGTGCATAAAGGCTGAGACCCACAATAGTCCTAGTGCACTAGACCCCTTTGGAGGTGCAATAACTGGAATTGTTGGTGTAAACCGTGATATTCTCGGCACAGGTTTAGGGGCTAGACCGATTGCTAATACCGACGTATTCTGCTTCGGTCCCCCGGACTATTCAGGTAGTATTCCCGAGGGCCTATTTCACCCTTCTAGAGTATTCAGAGGGGTCCACTCCGGCGTAAGATCTGGTGGCAACGAGTCTGGAATCCCCACCGTGAATGGATCAATCGTATTTGACGAACGTTTCATCGGTAAGCCGCTGGTATTTTGTGGGACAATTGGAATCATGCCGAGAAGACTCCCTGATGGTAGAGAATCCCACATTAAGACACCACAACCAGGGGATGTAGTGTACATGGTGGGGGGTAGGGTTGGCAGCGACGGAATTCACGGAGCGACCTTCTCTAGTTTAGAACTAACAGAAGAGAGCCCCAGTTCGGCAGTACAAATAGGAGATCCGATAACTCAAAAAAAGATGCTTGATATGATAATTGAAGCTAGAGATGCCGGGCTAATCCAAGTAATAACCGACAATGGTGCTGGCGGTCTTTCCAGCAGCGTGGGGGAAATGGCTGAGCTTACTGGGGGGGCGGATTTAGACCTCTCCAAAGTCCCCTTGAAACAGGAAGGCCTGTCATCTTGGGAAATTCTTGTTTCCGAATCTCAGGAAAGGATGACCGTTGGGGTTCGCCCCTCTGACTCCGAGGATTTCGAGGCACTTGCCGAACTACATGAAGTCGAGGCTACTGCGGTAGGGATCTTCACCGATACAGGAGACTTTTTTGTGAGATATGGTGAAATTCCAGTGGCGCAGCTTCCCATTTCTTTTCTTCATGACGGTTGCCCGCAACTTAGCCTTGATTCTGAGTGGATTCCTCCTGTACACGATCCAATCTCAACATCCGAGTTGAGCCCAGAGGGCATGGGAGCAGTTCTGCAGAGGTTAATGTCCAGACCTAACATAGCTAGCAAGGAGTGGTGGGTGCGCTCTTACGATCACGAAGTAATTGCTCAAAGCGTAATCAAGCCCTTCTGTGGAGCGAATTCAGATGCTCCGTCGGATGCCGCAGTGATTGCACCGATTCACGGGGGCACCCAAGGCCTTGTTGTCTCAAATGGCATCTCACCTCGCTACTCCGACATTGACTCTTATGCCATGGCTGCAGCCTCGGTAGATGAGGCTCTTAGAAACGCAGTTTGCGTAGGAGTAGATTTGGACATGATTGCAGGCCTTGACAACTTCTGCTGGCCTGATCCTGTGGAGTCAGAAAAGACTCCCGATGGAAGGTACAAATTGGCACAGCTCGTAAGAGCCAATAGGGCCCTTGACGATGTGTGCAGAGCATACCGTCTTCCCTGTATCAGTGGAAAAGACTCTATGAAAAACGACGCCACAATCGGGGGAGAGAAAATTAGCGTGCCTCCCACTTTGCTCTTTAGCCTGCTAGGGAATCACATAGACGTTAGAAAGGCCGTCTCCTCTGACTTCAAGAATCCGGGGGACCTCATTTTCCTCATAGGCCAGACCCACCAAGAGCTAGGCGCCAGCGAAATATCTTACATGTTAAGGGACGAAGGCGTGGGAGGGATTGGAGGGGAGGTCCCTCAGATAGACACCGACAGGAATATGACCTCATATAGGGCAATCAGCTCAGCCATGAAGAAGGGCCTCATACAGAGTGCCCATGACTGCAGTGATGGAGGCCTAGCCGTAGCTCTCGCCGAGTCCTGCTTCGGGTCCAATTCTGGTGCCAAAGTGGAAATCTCGCCTATCTATTCCGACTCAAATGGGTTAGACGTCTGGGGGGCTCTTTTTGGCGAGAGTCTTGGCAGGATCCTAGTCAGTGTAAGACCATCAGAAAGGGAGAGCTTTGAGGCAGAAATGGCTGGCTCCACATGCCACTACCTAGGACAGGTTTCCGATGATGACCCGATCCTAGTGACCATGCGTGGTGAAAGCGTGATGATATCGTCGATGTCCACCCTTCGCGAATCTTGGAAAGGCACACTCCACGGAGGTGGAAAGGTATGAGACCAAGAGTGGCAGTGCTCTCGGGATTTGGCATAAATTGCGAGCTTGAGACTATGGCAGTATTCAGGATGGCTGGAGCAGAAGCCGATAGAATACACTTAAACAGGCTGGTGAGGGGTGAAAAGAAACTTTCCGACTACCAAATTATGGCAATCCCAGGAGGATTCTCTTTCGGAGATCACCTCGGCAGCGGAAGACTACTGGGCAATCGACTTAGATTCGGTTTGAGGGAACAGGTAAGAGAGTTCGTGACTTCAGGAAAACCTGTGATTGGGATTTGCAACGGATTTCAGGTTTTAGTAAAAATGGGGCTACTTCCAGGAGACGAAGACGTCAGCCTATCTCAAACAGCTTCACTCGCTCTCAATGATAGTGGGCAGTATGAGAACAGGTGGACAACTTTAGAATTCGACCACGACAGTCCTTGTATCTGGACTTCTGGAATGGACAGAATCAGGGTACCAGTCCGCCATGGAGAGGGTAAATTTGTCACCAACGATAACTCATTAATGGATAAATGGGCGAAATCGGGACAGTTGGTAGCTAGGTATGTTGACCCCTCAAAGCAGTACCCAAGCGCAAGCGATGAAATCCTTCCATACCCGATATCACCTAACCAGAGTTGGAGAAACGTCGCAGGAGTGTGCGACCCAACAGGTCTTGTCTTTGGAATAATGCCTCACCCAGAGGCTAACCATTCGACATGGCTGGGTGCCACGTGGACAAGAGAAAAAAAAGAGCAGGGAGAAGGAGAGGGAATGCAGATATTCCATAACGCAATAAAATACGTTTCCTAAATTAGGCAATCACTTCTAGTACTCTCTTAGCCGCTGCAAGCAAGAGCACTATCGCCAAAATCATCCTAATCCCATCTTGAGACGAGACTTGTGAGCCGTATCTAGAACCAATGATACCGCCTAGTAATACGGCAATTATGAAGGAGAATAGCAATCCATGATCTAAATCCAACCTTCCTGCTAGTCCAACCCCTATCAGACCCGCTAAGGAGTTAAGCCAAACGAATAATGACGTGGTAGCCGCGGCCTGCTTTTCAGTTGCCCAACCACCCAGAATAAGTGCAGGGAGTAGAAAAATTCCCCCTCCTGTGCCGATAATTCCACTACCAAAACCAATTATGCCCCCGATTAAGGAAGCTCTAGGTATACTTAGAAAGGAAATCTCCTGCGATTTGCGACTTCCCGAAAGCAACCTCCAAGCCGCAAAAATCAGAGCTATTGATAGCAGCACATCATACAAGTCCCCTCCTACGAGCAGATAACCTCCAATTGCTGCCATTGGCACGCTGGTAGCTACGAAAGGGGCAGAGAGGCTAACATCGTGGTGCCCAGACCTTCTATATTGCCAAAAGGCCAGACCTGCGACCACCAGATTAAGAGACCAGGCATATTGCTTGAACCAAATCGACTCGTTTTCAGCCAAGCTAGCCATCGATAGGACGGCTAGGTAACCAGAGGCACCCCCCAAACCTACAGAAGAGTACAGAGCGGCGATTAGGAAAAGAGACAGAAGTAACACCAACAGCTCAATCGTGATCACAGCCCCCGGTCTGGGAAGGACACTTCAACTACACCCCCTAGGGTAGCTCATGGAGAAGGGCGTGACCCTTGAACGGGCGCTTGAGATAGCTCTAACCAATCCACTTCCTAGGAAAACCGAATTAATATCCCTAGATCAGGCATCAGGCAGGATTCTCGCCATCGACCTAGCATCAAAAGTTGACGATCCTCGATTTGACAATTCAGCAATGGATGGATGGGCAGTTAGACAGTCCGATTGCCAGGTCCTCGGTAATAGGCTGAAGATCATTGGAACGAGCCAAGCAGGAAGCAAAGAGGTCCCATTTGTGGGTGAAGGAGAGGCATGCTGCATCATGACTGGAGCCCCAATGCCAGCGGGATCCGACGCAATCGTAATGATCGAAGACTCCAAGTCAATAGGAAATCACGTGATCATAAATGGACCTGCAAGGCCTGAGTACATAAGGAAGAGAGCCGAAAATTTGGAGAAAGGACAGGTTGCACTCGTTGGGGGTTCAGTACTAGAATCGGCTGCCATTTCTCTTTCTGCCACTATGGGTCATAATCAGCTAGAAGTTGTTCAAAAACCTAAGATCGCAATAATCGGCGTAGGTGACGAGCTAATACCCCCTGGAGAACCACTCTCCGATGGATCCATTTACGAATCGAACACCTATGGCATCGCTTCTCTAGTGGCTAGGATGGGGGGGATGCCGATGAGATTTGCACTAATCCAAGACAGCATAGAAAGTCTGAGAGAGGTATTGAACTATGCATCGATAAAATGCGATGCAATAATCACAAGTGGAGGTGTTAGTATGGGCAAGTGGGACTTCGTCAGAGAAATCATGGAAAAAGAGGGAGAAATAGCCTTTTGGAGAGTACTGATGAGGCCAGGAGGCCCACCTCTCTTTGGCTCTTGGTCAGGGAAGCCAATATTCGGGCTTCCCGGTAACCCAGTCAGCAGTCACGTAGTTTTCACGGTTCTGGTCGCACCTTGGATCGCGCACTCTATGGGATCTGTTGAAGAAAAGGGAAAGAGACTCGCAAACAAAGTGAGAGTACAGATGAAAGAACCACTAAAAGGAGCAGCAAACAAGTTATGCATGAGAAGGATTTCCATAAAGCAAGAAGGAGACGCTTTGGTTGGCTCCACAGAAACTCATCAAGGCAGCGGAAATATCCACAGTTTAGTCGCGCATAATGGCCTATCCATGCTTCCGCCCGGCACCCACGCCGAATCAGGTGATACAATTGACGCCCTTTGGCTGCTCTAGACACGATGACAAGCATGGATTCAAAGGAGTAAGCCGATACTATCAGCTTACCGAGGTGCACAAATGGTTGATCCTGACGATAATGGCTTCGCCAATGATGGTTGGATAGAGGTTAAGGGTGCTAGAACCCACAATCTCAAGGACATAGACGTCAGTATTCCAAGAGGCAAGTTTGTAGTCATTTCAGGTGTTTCAGGATCAGGTAAGTCCAGTCTTGCATTCGACACACTTTACGCTGAGGGCCAGAGAAGATACGTGGAGAGCCTCAGCTCATATGCAAGGCAGTTTCTCGGCCAGATGAAAAAGCCAGATTGCGACTCTATTGAGGGGCTATCACCGGCGATTAGTATTGATCAAAAACAAGGAAGCCATAATCCTCGATCCACAGTTGCTACGGTGACTGAAATGATGGATTACATGAGGTTGCTCTGGGCCAGAGTAGGATTGCCCCACTGTCCCGAATGCGGTAAGGAGGTCAGCAGAAGAACTGTTCAGGAGATAGTAGATGACGTTCTGTGGAGGTTTGAAGGTCACGGGATAGCTATCTGGAGCCCTGCAATAAGAAATAGAAAGGGAACTCATGCCGATTTGTTTTCAGCCTTAGTCGATCAAGGATACCTATCAGGGAAAATTAATGGGAGGGAGGAGAGTTTCGAAGAACCACCTTCGCTCGAAAAAAATCTGAGACATGACATCGATGTAAGGATAGATCGAATGTTACTCACTCTTACCAATCGTCAGAGACTCACCGAGGCAGTGGAGGCAGGACTCAGGCTTGGAGCAGGTTCTGTAGCGGTAGAGAGTCTTAGCTCTCCCAAGCCCGGAGACGACAACTTAGATGAGCAAAGATTCCGAACTCAAGAGGGCGAGATAATCGCGTATTCTGAGGAGTTCGCGTGCCCCACTCATGGGGCATTCCTCCCAGAGATGAGTCCACGGGTTTTCTCCTTTAACAACCCACTAGGAGCCTGCGCCACTTGTCAAGGATTGGGCGTACAGCGAACATTCTCTCCAGAGCTAGTTATCGACAGAACTGCTACTGTTGAAGAGGGATGCATAAGACCATTCAGGAGATCTATGATGTCGGGATGGTACAGAAGCCAGATGACCCAAACCTGCAACCATTTCGGCATACCGACAAACGTACCCTTTGGAGAATTAGACGAGGACAGCATCGATATAATGCTCAATGGATCCGGTGGTGAGACAATAAACTTCGAATTCAATTCAGAGAAGGGGTCTTCATACAGGATGGCAAGACCTTGGGAGGGAGTTTTTTCGCGGCTTCAAAGAACATACACCGATACAAGCTCAGAGAAAACGAGGTCCCGACTTTCCTCATACATGACCGACGAGCCATGCATGACCTGCATGGGGGACAAGCTGAATCAGGCAGTATCTAGGGTTACAGTTGGAGGAATCAATCTTCCAGGAATTTCCAAGTGCAGCGTTCTCGAGGCTCTTGCAGTAGTTCAGAACTGGCGCTTAGGAGCGCTAGACGATACATGGTCAAAACTGGATAGAGAGGCACCAAATAGCGAGACAGTGCAATTTACGGAAAGACTAGATGAGAGATCGATGTATATTGGGAAGGAAATAATAAAAGAAATAGAATCCAGACTCCGGTTTTTGGCCTTAGTAGGCTTGGATTACCTTACACTCGATCGAAGAGCAAACACCCTATCAGGAGGCGAAAGCCAAAGAATTCGACTCGCAACGCAGATTGGAACGAGGCTAACTGGAGTGATGTATGTCTTGGACGAGCCCAGCATAGGCCTACACCCAAGAGATAATGACAGGCTACTACAAACCCTTAGAGAACTTACAGATCTTGGAAATACCCTACTGGTCGTGGAACACGATGAGGCTACAATGAAGCAGGCCGATTGGCTCGTGGATTTAGGCCCTGGAGCTGGGAAGGAGGGTGGGAAATTGGTTGTTAATGGAACTTATGAGCAACTTTTGAAAAACAAAGATAGCTTAACAGCAGCCTATCTTTCAGGAAGAAGGGGAATTCCAATTCCGGAGGATAGGGTGTCGCCGGATAACGATCGATGGATAACAATAAGGGGAGCGAGACAAAACAACCTTCAGGATATCGATGTGAAGATACCACTAGGATGCGTCGTCGCAGTAACAGGTGTTTCCGGGTCCGGGAAATCTTCCCTGGTGACGGAGACACTTGCTCCCGCACTCCTACGCGAGCTTCATGGATCAGATTCAACCCCGGGAGCGATGGACTCGATATCAGGCCTCGAGCAGGTCGACAAGGCCATAGTAATCGACCAATCACCGATAGGCCGGACCCCAAGATCGAACCCTGCAACATATACCGGCGCCTTTGGACCGATAAGAGAGCTATTCTCTGAGACCAAACTAGCTAAAGAAAGAGGATATCCTCCTGGGCAATTCTCATTCAACGTGAGGGGTGGAAGGTGTGAAGCTTGTAGTGGCGCTGGTTCCACAAAGCTTGAGATGAATTTCCTACCTGATGTTTGGGTCACATGCGATGTCTGCAAAGGAAAAAGATACACCCGCGAGACTCTCGAAGTCAAGTGGAAGGGGAAAACAATACACGATGTTTTGGATATGAGCGTAGACGAAGCATGCGTCTTTTTCAAGAATCAGCCCAAAATTCACAGAATTGTAGAAACAGTTCGTGATGTAGGCCTAGGGTACATTCGATTGGGTCAACCTGCCACAACCCTCTCAGGCGGTGAGGCTCAGAGGGTAAAATTAGCAACCGAATTACATAGGCCTCCGAGGAAGCACACATTTTACATTCTAGATGAGCCTACAACTGGATTGGGCCTCTCAGACGTTCATCAGCTAATTGATGTTCTGCTCCGTCTGAGAAGGAACGGTCACACAGTGATTGTAATCGAGCATCATCTCGATGTCATAAAATGTGCAGATTGGATAATCGACCTGGGCCCAGAAGGGGGAGAACTTGGAGGAGAGATTGTCGCGACTGGCCCCCCAGACATAGTTTCGAAGGAGCCCGGTAGTTACACTGGTCAACACCTAATCGGCTTGGTATGATAGACCAAGGGCCAACTCTTGAGAAGGACCCCCCCAATCGAGGGTTATGTACAGATCAGGAAACCCAGCGCTCAACGACTCTACTTTCGATAAATCCTCCTATGATGGGACCGCGTGGTGGGATGGATACGAGAGCAACATGATGACCATAGAGGGTGTTGCAGAAAAGACCGGATTGCTACTCTTGATCACAACCTCAACGGCCTTAGCAACCGCATTTTCAATGCCAAATTCTGCACCGCTAATTCTAGTTGGTCTACTTGGTAGTTTTATTGTGGCCTTGATGGTTATATTCTCTGGCTCCATGAATCCTGCTCTGATTTGCCTATATGCCGCATTCGAGGGATTGTTCCTAGGAGGAATGACATGGTATTTCGAAGAGCCATTAGAAATGCCAGGGATAGGAATTTTGGCCGCTCTCCTAACATTTCTCATTCTTGGGGCCATGATAGCGATCTATAGAGCAGGGCTAATCGCTTGGAATAGGAATCTTGCGATAGCAGTAAGCTCAGCAGTTTCGGCGATCTTTCTTGTTTACCTAATTTCAATTATTGGAGCGATATCCGGATGGTTCAACATACCTTACATTCACGGCGCCGGACCATTAGGGATAGCCTTCTCACTATTTGTGGTCGGCATAGGGGCTCTATGCCTAGTCGCAGACTTCGATTTTATAGAAAGAGGGGTACAAAGGGGAGCACCAAAGAAGCTAGAGTGGAGAGCAGCGTTTGGACTCATGGTCACGCTAACTTGGCTATACTTCGAGATTCTGAAGCTATTAGCAAAAATTTCCGCATCAAGGAGATAGGCAATGAACACTGACATAGTGATATCTCTGGCATTGGCTGGAGCATCTCTGGGTGTAATTGAGGGAATTAAACCCGGACCACTTCTTACAATGGTAATCCGCGAAACCTTGTCAGGAGGGCTTCGTGCGGGCCTTTGGACTGCTGCAGCTCCAATATTTACTGACGGCCCATTGATAATAATCAGCCTATTAGCAGCTGCTTTTCTAGCAGAACACCAATCTCTGTTGTTTGTTGTCACTTTGGCAGGAGCAGCGTTTCTTGCTCATATGGGAATAGAGTGCTTCTCACTAGATCCCCCTAATATCGATCAGCACTATCCAACACCCACAGGCTCCTTCCTCAGAGGCATAGCCACGAATCTACTGAATCCGAATGTCTACGTCTTCTGGTTCCTAATTGGCGGGCCTCTGATGGCCTCTGCAGTACGGCAAGAGTTTTTTGCACCAATTGCCTATGCAGTAACTTTCCTAATTACAATTATGCTGACAAAGGCTATGATCGCATATGCGTTTCATCGTGCTAGTGGACAGATCTCCCCTAGAACTTACCGGGGAATATTGGCTTTGTGTGGAGTTGCCATGCTCTGCTTTTCAGCAAAATTTGTCTGGGATGGATATAATATGGGAACGACTCTGTTCTAGAATGTGATTTAAGTCGTTTAGAGGGTCACAGGTCCTCCTATTGGTAATTCTGCCAAAGTTCCGTTCCCACGTAGAGAAGGCCCTGTTGCCATTGTCCCGAAGATTCCGATCTCACCACCAACGTTGTGAGCCAGACCGAACCAAGCACGACCATGCTGATCAATTATTATATCGTTGAAGTCTCCGAAACCCCCGCATCTATTGTAGCCACAATCGGTTGAAGTGTCAAGTGGGTCCCCCCAATTGTTTACCTGAACCGTTGTCAGGAGAGGCATCTCAGAAAAGGCATCGGTGATCACTGTTAGATAGCCGTTCCAAGTGTCCCCTCCCGAGTCTCCAAGGTATCCTAAGGCAACCTTTCCGGGGCCACCCGCGGTGATCACTGGAAACCCTGTTCCGTTCAAATCAATTGGTGGCGCGATCATAATTGGATTGCTCCACGTCTCCCCCTCATCTCTGGAGTACGAGTAGTAGGGCATATTGTCGAAGCCCATCCAGAAAGCGTGTACGTTATCCTCGGAGTCCGTGGCAACTTGAGCCTCCTCAAAATTCCACGTCTCGGCAGTTCCTGTTGTGTCTGTAGGTAGTGGATGCTCAGTCCAAATTAGTCCGCCATTGGTGCTTCTGTATATCGAGTAGCCTTCTCCTCCATTACATCCCCTATTGCCTCTGTAGAAGTTTCCGTTCTCGCTCCCTATCATGTGGCCGGTTAATCCCCCACTTTCACAGTCAGAAGGTGTACCTGGAAGCTCTGGACCCCAAGTGAGGCCACCATCGTTGCTTGCCGAGCAAACAGGATAAGGATAATTCCCGTTCACACAGAATACCCATGTCGTCTCGTGGAATGCTGCAGGATAGGGAGAGGAGGCAATAGTCTGGTGATCTTGTACCGACCAACCAGTGGCAACCGATGGACCAACCCAGCTCTGCCCCTCGTTATCGGACCATTCCACAGTCATTCCAAGCAATGCATGCATGTCGAACTTCATAATTCGGTCTGTCCATGGATCTACGTACACGTACGGGTCGTTGCTATTTGGCACTGGCAAGAGGGCGGTGTAAACATCCTCACAAACATATTCACTGATATTGGACATACTCACCATCCCAGAGCACCTCACTATTGCAGTTGATCCCGCTGGACCATTACCCCAGCTGGTAATGTACAAGTTGTCGAGAGATGTGACCCCTATCGTAGGTTCAAAAGTAGTCATTCCTATACCGTAGTAGGTTCCTACAGCACACTCTGGTACATTGTCTCCTACAAGAATCGAAGTGCCATTGATCAGGTCTGAAACCTGTGTAGCATCAGTGGCATTCTCGTAGTGGTACCAGGTCGTATTGCTGATTGTACTTCCATTTTCTTGGCAAAGGCTGTCGAAAACACCATCCGTTTCCTCTGCCAATGCCTCTTCCTGGAAGCATCCGCCCAATGGGGCCATTATCATGATCAATACCAAACATAAGGATACGACTCGCACAATACCTCGGCCAAGGCATGCCTACATCAGTTAAACGGCTTGCAGATTTCAGTAATTCACAGGATCCAAAACGTCTCCAATTACCCCCGATGCTAGCGCTACAATCAACAAAAACTAGAGTTGCAATAAGTGATGACCCACGTATTTTGCTTGCTATGCTTTCTATTCAATGTGCGCAAACCCACCCAATGAAGGGTTTTTTTACGATATTGAAGGTGTGAAATTTAATGAGAGCTACCGCTGTTTTTCTCACGGCTCTCGTAGTCAGTCTGTCTGGCTCTCTAGCAGTCAGCAGTCAATCCGACCAAGCGGACACCTCAAAGATGAGCACAGAACTTGTCTCTCGGCTCAACAGTAGTGATGAAATCGAGGTAATAATCCAATTTACTCGACCCCCGGACCAGAATATTTGGAACTCAATACAATTAACCGGAATTACAGTAGAGTCCGAACTCAGCGTGTTATATGGAGCCCTGATTAGGGGTAATGCAGAGCAGATCTCACAAATTTCACAATACCCATTCGTTAAACATCTTGAGGCCAACGTTCCGATAGAACACTTTTACCTCCCAGGTGATCAGGATGATTACAACGCAATGATGCATGAAACCGTTCGCTGGGTTAATGCTAGCCTTGCGTGGCACAGAGTAATAATCGGAACCGATGGAGTAGTGAAAACAGAATCAGACCTATCTTTCTCAGAATATGACGGATCTGGAGCTACAGCTGTAGACCTGGACACCGGGATCGACGGAGAACACCCGGACTTTGACTGTGGAGAACCTTGGACGGGCGAGAAATTGATTTGGTCTGCTAAATGGACAGGTGTGGCTTGGGTGGACGCCCCGAATTGTAATTCAGATACTTCAAGCGGGCACGGGACCCACGTTGGTGGCACAATCGCAGGAAATGGAGATGCGTCTGGTGGAAGACGCTTGGGCACTGCCAAAGGCGCAACTATAGTAGCTCTTGGAACTGGTGATGGGGCCTCAATTTTTGCAGCCGTTCAAGGTCTTGAATGGACCTACCAACATAGCAGGCCCGGATTAAATGAGTACAATATCAGAGTAGTGTCTAACTCTTGGGGCACAAATGGGGACTACAATCCCTCCAATGCCGTGACTTTGCTAACTGATATGCTGACATACGAAAATCAGGTAGCGGTGATTTTTGCCGCTTCAAATAGCGGCGGCAACGGTGACGAGGCTGAAAACGACCTCAGAACCAACGTCTATGCAAACACACCATCCGCTATATCAGTTGCAGCACTTGTCCACGAGGGTAATGAAGTCACATCTTTTTCTAGCAGAGGTTGGAAGACTCAACAACATACTTGGCCTGATATTGGAGCCCCGGGAAGGAATATTTGGGCAACAGCTCCAAGGGCAACCGCTATTGATGCTTCAACTAGAACCCAAGGAGATTTGTATTACATGGCTATCTCTGGAACGAGTATGGCTACACCTCACATAGGTGGAATAGCAACACTATTGTTGGCAGCTGCACCATCTCTTGGCGTCGCATCATACCAAGTTGAAGATCATGACCATTTGGATAGTATGTACTTCAACGACTCTGCGAAGGGAATCCAGTTTGACGATTGGGATGATAGGAACGAGTCCAAGGTTCATGAAGTCGAACTAATACTTGAATTGACTTCACATTATGGCTTCTTGAGGAACTCTTGCGAGGATGGGAATGATGACGATTCCTGTGACGACATCCCCGATGAATGCCACATCTCCCACAATACCAATCGCTGCCACGATTGGAGAGTCGGTCATGGACTAGTAGATACCGATCGAGCACTTGCCCTGGCTATAACGACCCAAGTGATGAGGGACCCAGACGGAGATGGTTTTATTGACAATCCCGAAATTACAGTCTGGGACGCATATGACCATTATGAGGAAATCATGGAAACGAGTCCAATAACTCTCAAAACCGATCAACTTAGGCATGCATGGAAGGGAGAATGGAGTCATTTCAACAATGGACCCACCAGTACTTTTGGTACTTATGCAACCGAGGACAGACACTACATGTGGGTCCCCAACGGAACTTACGAGATGCAGATATCCTTCAGCTCTCTCGATTGGGATACAGATACCGCGCAAATAGCTCAGATTAGGCCCAATGTGGACCTAGGCTCAGATGGTGATGATGATGCACAAGGGCAAGGAACTCTTGTCGGTGATACAATTTACATTGTTCTTGAGGTAAACTCTGAGCATTGGGAAAAATGGACAGAGTTTGATGTGACGGGGAATGCAATATCTCTTCCAATTACTAGTGTTATCACAGGCTCGGAATTCATGGAACCTAGGGTGCCATATACTTTTGATGTACTGTTGACTATTGATCTATCAGAGGACCGATTTGTTGAGGTACCGCTCCGATTCGATGGCTATTCGGATCTAGACCCCGCAGTGCCATCCGATTTTTACGACCAAGAAGAAGCATCAGAACTTGTGATGATCCGTCCAGTTTACGATCAGAGCAAGATCCCGTCATTCCTAGTAGAGACAGAATCGTATGGTGACAAATCATCCGGAATTACAGCTTTTATGGCTATTTCAGTGCTTGGATTCGCATCAATAATCCTAGCAGGCACTCTCTGGTTCAGAAGAAATACCCACTGGGAACAAGATGAGGATTTGACAAACGATTGAAACTACTTCTTCGATCTAGCTTTCCCATCATGCCAATTATTTTCTAAGATCGTTGGAATCGTATCTAGCAATGATTGCTCCGGACTTAACCATTTCATGCCTAAATCATTCTCAGCAGGGGTCGCATCCCAGAACAGCCTCTTCCCTAAATGAGTAAGCGCCCAAGACAAACTTACCTTTGGGTGAAAGATGGATACTACTAGAGACAATAGATAGGGAATCTGCCTAGTTGGTACTGGTAAATCTGGGTGTGCGGTTCTGATGGTACTAGCAACTTCTTTCCACCACATTTGACCGGAGACGACCAAGTACCTCCCCGCTTGCTCTCCTTCTGTCATGGCTCTAACATGAGCTTCAGCTACGTCTCTTACATCCACTATGCTCATGTGCATCGGAATGACGAATGGGATTTCTCTGTTCAAAAGCATCATGACGAAAGATGGGCTCCCTCTGAGGTGCCTTTTTGATAGAGGAGGGCCGAGCACGACACAGGGATTGATCGTCACCATTCTAAAACTATCATCTTTGGATTTGTGCCAATCTCTAACCAGCATCTCGGCTGAATATTTTGCATAACCATACGGATTTTCCTCGATATTCGCATCCTTTGCCCAAGTATCAGTAGTAAGCACTTGACCATCAACGTATTTTTGCGGCCTGATAGCAGCCGTCGATGATGTATGGATCAGGCAATTTACAGAACCTGAAGCATCTATTGCTTCTAGAACGTTCTTGGTCCCAAGAACGCTTGGATCGACAATTTTTTCCTTGGCCCTTTTTGAGTTTAATACAACAACCGCAGCAGTATGAATCACCTCTTTACAGCCAAAAATCGCCTTTTTTACTGAGACCGGGTCTAAAAGATCCATCTGTACTATCTCCAGGCTACCTTCATGTTCTACCTCCATGGCTGCTAGATGGTCTACTCTTTCGGGATCCGAGGAATCTCTAACGGTAGCTCTCACAGTTTTTCCTTTGGAAAGTAGGTTTGCAACAATGTGACTTCCAATGTACCCGCTCGCCCCTGTGACTAGTACCGTCATGGAAACTCCACCGGGGGGACAGAGATTGAGTTTCCTATGTATCCCTGGCGGCTGATACACCTTTGATCCATGCTGGCGCCCACCAGTTCAGATCCCCCATTAGCCTCATCGTGGAAGGTACCACCAGTGCCCTAACTATTGTGGCATCGACCGCCACTCCAAGTGCGAGCATGAAACCGAACTGCATCATCAGGGAGACAGAGGAGAAACCAAAAGCTGAGAATACGGTCACCATAACTAGAGCGGCCGAGGTAATTATTCGTCCGCTCTTCTGGAGTCCCATGGCTACGGCCATTGTATTATCCTCAGTCCTTTCCCATTCTTCGTGGATTCTGGAAAGCATCAGTACCTCATAGTCCATGCTTAATCCAAATAGTATGGCGAAGATCATTACTGGAGTTGTTGGATCTATAGGTTGGGGTGTAAAGTTGAGTAGCTCAGCCCCGTTCCCCTCTTGAAAGACCCAAACCAGTATACCGAACGATGCGCTAACAGAAAGTACGTTCATTATGAGGGCCTTCAGAGGAAGTATAACTGACCTTACCTGCAAGAATATCAAAAAATAACTGGAAGCGAGTATGAACATTAGCGCAATTGGCAGATTTTCTTTTACCGCATCCAGTACATCTTGGTTATACGCCGCGAATCCAGCGACATTAACTTCTGACCCCTCACCAAATTGGCCTTCTTTCGACTCCAGACTCCTTATCTGTTGGACAACCTCTCTGGAGGACTCACTGCTCTGGTCTCCTTCTATCGCAACCCGGACAATAACAACCCCATCGCCAACCGTGGCGGAATAGAAACTCCTATTCATCTGAAGGGATGCTGCTTGCTCTGGAGGCAAATCCCCATCTCCTGATCTGTCCCAAAAGTTCACCACTTCATCCTCAGTCCATGTTGAGTTGAAATGAGCGTAGGTGAAAACATAGTTTACCCCTTCAATTTCTAGTATATCCTTTGAAAATGAGTGTAATTGTCTGATGTTTTCCTCCGAAAAGACATCAGTTTCCGGTTGAATTTCGTAAACGACCAAAGCAGTGTTTGATACTTCTAAGGGCCATTTCTCATCGGTCAACTCCATACCGCTTCTAGCCTCATTATCTGGACTCAAAGCTCTCCAAGATGTTATTCCCCATTCTGCCTGAAGGAATGGAGCCCCTGCGGCCAAGAGGATTAGAACAGACGGGACTAAGAATGAGAAAGGCCTATCCATCACTCTCTTGGCAAGATCTGACCAGAAACCATCATCTGATACCTCCGTACTGAGTCCGAATGGCACCTTCAATGAGTTGATTCTCCCTCCAAGTATGGCTAAAATTGAGGGCAGAAGAATAACCGAGGATGTCAGTGCGACTAGAGTCGCACAAATGCCTCCCCATCCCAGGGAAGGCAATCCTGTATTCTCGAAAAACAGCATTCCAGTGAGGCCAGCAACCACGGTTAGTCCAGAGAAAAGAATCGCTCTTCCGGCAGTCGCGCTAGTCATCGCAATCGCAACCCTTTTGTCGTGTCCTCTTCCCATCTCCTCTCTAAATCTGTTAACAATGAAAAGAGAATAATCAACGCTCAAACCTATCCCCAATAGGGAAACAATGTTCACGGCGTAAACAGTTAGGTCATCCACCACATAGGTAAGGCCGTGGATTATCCCCACTGCAGCAATTACTGTGTATATTCCGGATAGTGCCGGGAGGCCTGCAGAGACAACTGTGCCGAAAACGAATAACAGAATTATGATAGTCAATGGAGCTGAAATCAACTCAGCCCTTAGTAGCTCCTCCTTCAGTACCAAGTCGAAGGTTATGTCTATCGCCAAGTTATCTGTGAGGTACTTCTCCATTCCCTCTGGAGCATCTCTAGGCAGCTCTATTTCCTGATAAATATCCTTCAGCAGAACCTTAGAATCTTCTCTGTTCATATTAACTTTAACGTGGACCCTAGACCATGAGGGATCAACCTCGCTTACTAGTGAGGAGCGATTTGCCTCATTTGTTTCCCATGGAACGTCCAAATCCACATCCTTGTTGATTGCTAGTACCTCTATTGTGGACTGAATAGCAGATATAACCTCGCTATCGTTGTACGAGTGGCCGGGATGATGGAAAAGAACATGGAAGGACTCGAAGGCCGTTTCGTTGGGATCCGAGAAACCTTCACCGGCAGCCTCCCAGCCATCAACAGATTCTAGATCTCCTTCCCCGTATCCTTCAATGTACTTTGGCTCTAGTGTTATCATATACCCAAGCCCAGCACATAGCAGAAGGGAGCTGATTAGTACGACGTTGGCGTAGTCGTGAACAAACAGCCCTATCTTGTAGTATATCCGTTCTTCAAAAACTGAAGGATCAGCCTCACTTTCCATAAGCCAACCCCGACATATTTTGCTTATGTAATTCTGTAGTCCCCGTTGCTACATACTTTATGTCGCCAGAGACATTACAGAATCAACAACAAGCGACGGTTTTAGGCTGCTAGAAGCAAGATCGGAGGCAGATGCCTCGCCACTCAATACCAGTATTCCATGAACACCCGCTCTTTCGGCCATCTCCATGTCAGTGTACAACCTATCTCCCACCATCGCGCATTTGGAGGGATCCAGACCCAAATGACGGATTTTGTGTAGTATCATCCCTTTATTTGGCTTACCGCACACGTGTACAGGCTTTACTCCTGTAGTGGCTTCGAATAGAGCCATGTAAGCCCCAGTATCAGGTAGCCCACCGTCTGGCGAGGGGCAAACCATATCGGGATGGCTAGAAACCAGTGGTACACCTTTGTGAAGATGTATTGATGCTGTCGATATTTTTTCATACGTAATTTCGGTATCGTATCCAAGAACGACGTACTCTGGGTCTTCGGATTCTGTCTCCAACCCACTTTGATTAAGCATCTCTCTCATACCTTCAGTCCCAACTAAGTAAGTCTTAGTCACTCTCTTCTCAGAAAGCCATGATATCAGGTCGTGAGTGGATAGAAGCACCTCTTCCTTGGTTGCCGTAATGCCCATGTTTCGTAGTTTTCCTAAATACTGAGCGACTGACTTGCTTGAGTTGTTGGAAAGGAAAAAACGGGTTATTCGTTTATTTTGCAGACGATCTAGGAAATCTAACGCCCCATCAATTGGACAATCTCCTAGGTATATTGTCCCATCTAGATCAAGAAAAACCGCCTCGATTCCACCAAGAGACTCGTCTATTCTTACGCCCACGATAATATCACATCACGGCAGCAATATAGTCTTGAACAGGAACCAAGGACTCCAAAGTGCCTTCTGAGCCTCCTTGTCTGCAATCATCCCAGTAAGCATGTCCCCCATTTCTTTCTTCCTTGACGCCTTTCCCACGAACCAGTTCATCACTTTCTTCCACTTTACCACCTTCTGTAGCCTGTAAGAGTTAGTTAGCTCCTTACCCAAAGTCTTCCAGAGATCTTCCATGTATTCCTGTGCCGCCTCCTCGGGAAATCCTTCTGAATGGAGCTCTTTATCGAAGTATTTGGAGGTCATCTTTGCTGAAACAAGGCCGTTCCCAATTCCTTCGCCACTGAATGGATCTACAAGACTCGCAGCATCTCCAACGCACATGACCCCTGCTCCTGCTGATCTTCTAGGTTGGTAGGATGGGGGCGATTTACGAGGTGAACCAAAGGGAAGTTGCCATCCTCTTTCCGAACCCTTTACCAGTTTTGCGTCCTTAAATCTCTCTTTGAAGACAGGATGATTCTCGATAACCCATCTCTGCTTCTTCTTCAGAGATTTGTCCGCTCCCTTCTGCTTCCTTTGTTCAGATATTACCATCCCTATCCCCACATTGACAAGGCCTTCTTGGACCGGAAATATCCAAAAGTATCCCGGAATAACCTCTTCTATAAAGTGAATTTCTATTGGTCCTTGGCTACCCTCAAACCCGCCCACGTTCTCCCAGTACTCTCTGTATCCCCCGCAATAATGGTCATCATCTCTCATGGGCTCTCCGTGTAAATCTTCAACCAGCTTGGTGGAAACGGGACACCTATAGCCTCCAGCTCCGATCGTCAATGAGGCAGAGTAGGTCAACGTCGGCCCCTCCTCGCCACGCTTACCAAACCGACCCGAGACTCCCGTTATGCGCTGTTTGTCATCGTGTACATCGTTTACGCTGAATCCTTGAATTACCGCACCTCGGTTCTCCAACACAATTTCTGTCGCTTTCTTGAACATCATATAGTCAAACTGGAGCCTAGGTAGAGAGTACCCTGCCATCTTTTTCTCAAACTCATCTTGAGGCAGCATCACCTTTACCGAATTTCCATTGGCACTTCCGAAAACTATCGAATCAACCATGAAATGAGGCGTTTTTTCCACCATTTCCTTTACTCCGAGCTCCTTCACATGGGAAAGTGATTTGCCACCTACAGCGTCACCGCAGACTTTGTCTCTTGGCCAGACTTCCTTCTCGATGAGTAGTACCTTACAGCCGTTCATGGCGTTGTAAGCGGCAGCTGCCGATCCACTGGGCCCTCCTCCGACCACGATCACATCAAAAATTGACCCGTCTGGAGGGACCTCACCAGTTTCTATCGGCTCGCTCCAAGACTCCATAATGAAATATCCACATGGGCACTCATCATTCAAATTATGCCATGGAGTTCTTCAGTAACCGACACTAGGACCCTCTATGAGTGAGACCGTGTGGATAGTTCAGACAACTCTATCTGGAGAAATGAATGAAGCAGAAGTGGGAATGTGGTGCCAACCAATAATCGACTCAAATCTAGCTGCTTGCGTGGAGGTAAAAAGAACCAACTCCATTTTTCGATGGGATGAAAGAACTCAGAATATTCCGGAATGGAATGTACAAATAACGACCTCTGAGCCGAAAAAAAATAAATTAATTTCTGAAATTATATCCAAACACCCATATGAGCTTCCACAGATTATCTGGTGGTCTGCCCAGTCTACGAAAGAATACTACGATTGGGTTCAAGCATGAGACGCCTTTCGTGGAACATGGATCTTTTGGAAATCCTTCGACCTGCCAAGAAGGTACCAACCGTTTGGTGGAGCTCTCCAGATCCAATGTCCTTGAGTCCAAAGAGCTCTACATTGGCCATTCTGGTGTTTGGAGAAATTCTATTCGGCCTTGGCGACTCACTACTCATAGCTGCTGGTATTGGCAACACTCCATGGACCGTTCTAGCAGAAGGAATCTCAAACTATGCTGAAACTTGGACAGTCGGAGAGGCTACTTTTATAGTGAGCGTTGCTGTAATGTTCCTCTGGATACCAATCAAGGAGACTCCTGGAATTGGAACGATCCTTAATGCAATAATAATCGCCCTAACAATACATGTTATGGTCCCAATATTACCTCAACCTGAGACCTTATTGGGCTCAATTCTAATGGCCTCCTCGGGAATTATCCTCGTTGGAATCGGTAGCGCCATGTATCTGACCTCCAATCTGGGCCCTGGACCAAGGGATGGTTGGATGACTGGAATTCAACGAGTCACCGGCGTTCCCATTGGCAGGGTTAGAATAACAATCGAAGCCTCAGTCCTTTTGATTGGGTATATGTTGGGTGGTACAGCATGGATTGGCACTTTGATGTTCGCTTTAGCAATAGGCCCAGTGGTCGCTTCGTGCTTGGCCATAGCTGAAAGAATTGGCTCAGAAGATAGGGCCAACCTCGACTCCCAGCATTAATACGGCCGTTGCAAAGACCGTAATCAGGATGTTATCATCTATCGGTCCGAATTCGTACCGCTCGACAAAAGTGGCTATTGCTGCAGAAATCAAGCCCCATACAGGAATCGAAGGATCACCCATTCCAGCCACGATCCAACCTAAAGGGGCACTAACAATGAACATGAATACATTTCCGATCGGACTCTTTGACCTCTTCTTAATCACTGCATTTCGGACAACTCCGGTGACACCATCGCCAAATGCCATGAACAGGGAGGGCACTATCGCCAACCAAGGATCCCCGACTAACACCCAGATCATCGTGATTGATGTCCACCACATTAGAGTAAACTTGACATCGTTTTGATTCTGATCAGTTTGAAACCAAAACATCCTAGTTCCGCTTGCATGGGCTGCATATGTGAAGACGGTGAGAAGTATTCCACAAACCAAAGGGTACCAGTAGTCCACAAACAAAACCGGGACACAAAGAGAACCAACCCCACCTGCCATCATGTGTACTATCTTCCTGTTGTAATAGACAGCTCTGATGTCTTCAACACCTCTTGAAATCATCATGTCATAGGGAATTTTCGTTGCGAAGAGGACCACCATGACGTAAATCCCCATCCCCAATGAGTAGAATATCTGATTGTCCATGGTCCACGGTGAGGACATTCAGTCTTAATCACAACCTTGCTTAGGGCAGGTTCATGCATCATTGGGGCCCGCAACTGCTTATGGGGGGTCATGGCGTCATCCAGAGGTATCGCAGATTCCTGCCCGTCACGGATGAAACATGCATAATTTCACTGAACGAAGGGAACACCCCACTCATAGAATCACACAACTTAGTGGATGCAATAGGAGGAGGATTCAGACTATTCGTGAAGTATGAGGGCCTCAATCCAACGGCTTCGTTCAAGGATAGAGGTATGACACTTGCCGTGACTAAGGCAGTCGAGAAAGGAGTCAGTGCAATAGTGTGTGCAAGTACAGGAAATACGAGCGCATCTGCCGCTGCCTACGCTGCCCGGGCAGGGCTTACATGCGTAGTGCTAATCCCGGAGGGGAAGATATCGTATGGGAAAATGGCTCAAGCTCTTATCCACGGCGCCAGGACCATTGAGGTCAAAGGAAACTTCGACGACGCACTGAAGCTGGTTAGAGAACTTGGACTTAGGGATGACATTGAGATAGTCAACAGCATCAATCCATTCAGAATACAAGGTCAGAAAACCGGGGCGTTCGAAGTGTGTGACTCTCTTGGAGATGCCCCAGACATGCATTTTCTTCCTGTAGGAAACGCTGGAAATATCACGTCGTATTGGATGGGCTACAACGAATACAGAGACCAAGGCACCTCGTCGGGGCTTCCAATAATGATGGGCTGGCAAGCAGAGGGGGCAGCTCCGATTGTTGAGGGCCGGGTAGTCGAAAGACCCGAGACCATCGCTACGGCAATCAGAATTGGCAACCCTGCTAGTTGGAAAATGGCTGTAAAAGCATCAGAGGAGTCCTCAGGACATATTGGCACTGTCTCGGACGATGAAATTTTGGACGCACATAGAATGCTTGCTCGTACAGAGGGACTCTTTGTTGAGCCGGCTTCTGCAGCAGGAATTGCTGGAATCGTTAAAAGTAAGGCAAGAGGGAAAATTCCCGATGGCTCTACTGTTGTGGTTACTGTGACTGGACATGGTCTAAAAGATCCCGCAATCGCAATAGAGAACTCCAATACCAAATCATTGGTTGTGGAATCTGATATACAATCGGTCCTCGATGCTATTGGAATTCAATGAGCACAGTTATTTCTTGTAGGCCAATGCGGAGGCATGGAAGACAAATTCTCAGATAGAAAGTTCGGGACAAGAGTGGTTTGGTCAGGGACCAACCACATGGAAGGATCCCCAATTACACCGATATTTACCACCTCCACCTACAAACTATCCGATGACCGATATAAGAAATGGAAAGAGACTGGAGGACACCATACCCTTACTTACAGCCGATACTCAAGTATTAACTCGGAGGCAGTTTCGGCCAAGGTTGCTGCCCTAGAAGGTGCTGACGACGGCGAAACCTTTGGTAGTGGAATGGCTGCAATATCCACAACACTACTTTCCCAGCTATCACAGGGGGACCATATCGTCACATCCGCAGATATCTATGGGGGTACCTATGCATTGATGACTTCAGAACTTCCCAGACTAGGAATCGGGGTTTCAATGGCGGATCTTAGAGACCCTTCTTCATTCGAGGCTGCCATAAATGAGAATACTAAGGTGCTTTACGTCGAGACGATAACAAATCCTACTCTAAAGGTATGCGACATAGTGGAAATGGCTAAAATAGCTAAAAATCATGGACTAATATCCATCGTTGACAATACTTTTGCAACCCCTTGGGCATGCAGGCCTTTGGAAATGGGCTTTGACTTAGTTATTCACTCAGGAACTAAGTTTCTCAATGGGCATACAGACCTAACCGCTGGAATAGTGGTTGGCCGTGGAGACCTCATAAAATCAGTCTTCAACCTAAAGAAAAGCCTTGGAGGTGCGGCAGATCCCCAGATGTGCTATCTCTTGGAGAGAGGCATGAGAACACTTCATGCGAGAATGCCCATTCACGCCTCGAATGCCGCAGAGCTCGCAATGAGACTGAAAGATCATCCGGCAATCACCAGTGTAAACCATCCTTCCCTTCCAAATGATCCTGATCACGATGTAGCGTCTAGAGTGGTTCCAAGAGGAACAGGAATGCTTTCTTTCTCGGTCAAAGGAGGTGATCAGGCCGCTTTAGATTTTGTCAGAGAACTCGAGATTGTCTTCGAGGCAACAAGCCTTGGGGGGGTTGAGAGCCTCGTACAATGCCCTTTCAACACAAGTCATATGTTCGTTCCAGAGGATGTTCGGTTGGAAGCGGGAATACTTCCGGGGTTTGTCAGAATGAGCGTGGGGATTGAGAATGTAGAAGATTTATGGTACGATTTAGACCAAGCTCTCATTTCCAGCCAATCACAATAGGGTGATTAAGTGGATGCGGATCTATTAGTTGCAACAATAGCTTTCCTATTGCCAATGTGCTTTACTCCTGGTCCGAACAATGTTCTTTGCGCTGCGCACGGCTCGCAACATGGTTTCCGAAACTCACTCCCTATGATATTTGGTATGGCTGTAGGCTGGACCACTCTAGGACTCATAGTAGCCGGGGCAACAGGAATTATTGAGGAAAATAGAGGGATATTCGAGGCGATTACCTATTTAGGAGTAGGTTTTATTGTTTACCTTTCTTACAAGATTGCAACCTCGAAACCTCTCGAGGAAGGAGAACTCAGTGACGAGAGATTGGGCTTTTCAACCGGATTAGCCCTCCAGTTTGTCAATGGTAAGGCATACGTTCATTTCGGTGTGCTAATGACAAGCTTCGGCACTCTGTTTGGCTCCGGATTCTCAGGCAAAGTCTTGCTAATCTTTCTGAACCTAGGATTCGGCTTGCCTGCCGTATTGTCTTGGACCGCCTCCGGAACAGTTCTCAGGAAGGCCTTTACAACTCCAGATTCGGCCAAGACCCTCAATCTAGTAATGGGAGCGCTTCTCTTTGCAGTCGCAGCTTGGCTTGTGATACCACATTAACAATGGCAAGCTCCGTTTATTGATTGGTGCAGAGGGCAGGATTCGAA
>DAYD01000018.1:0-111848 GCA_002506755.1 Euryarchaeota archaeon UBA462 | reverse complement strand
GACCGCTCGGGTACCTCTGCTTGTCAGACCACGGGCCTATGCAGGTCTATTTCACAGGTATCCTAGTTTCCATAAAATCGAGTATCCGATCGGAAATAGTGGCAAGCATATAGCAAAGGCTTTCTTGAAGGCCCTCCACTACCCATGCTCCCCTTCCTCAGAAATGCTATCTTCGACTGCTAATATCAATTCCTCGATCATTTCCGCTCCTAAGGAATCAGTATTCGTTGTCACTGAAAAGCCTCAGAAGTTAATTCCAACCTTTTGGGCCATTGGCGGAGCCTGGCCCGTCTTTGCATAGTAGAACAGTGAAGCTCTGTTCACCGCCTCAACAGTGGAGAAGAATAGTACAGCGAACAGTACTCCAACGGCCAAAATCACCAGCCCCAACACCAGACCCACATCCCCAAGCATCATCACAGGAACAGAAATAGCGGCCAGAATGAATATGCAGAGAGTCATAAGCAACCCAGTTCCAATGTGTGACGTCACATCCTCTCCCCAGGTCCCCCTGAATAACTCGGGACTCCTGCCCATGCTATCTAACACACTAGCCCTCTCAAGCACTATTATCGGAACAACGAAGAAGGTTAGGACCCACCATGCTACTCCGATGAAAAAACTAGCCATCCCGGCCACTAATCTCAATGGAGGGGGTGAATCTTCACTATTTGCTAAACCTTCTAAGATCTGGATAAAGAGCCCAACAGTTCCAGCTATTAACCCCCATATGAATATTTGAGGAAGACACTTCATAGCCTGACCAATCCCGTAGGAGAAGCTAGGATTTGTTCCTGCAGTCAACCTCTCATAGGCACTGGCGATAATCGCCGCGTTCCAAAAAACTGTAATTATAGACACTATCATGTAAAAAACAAACCAGATAGCCATGTGCCCGAAAACCAACTCGCTTCCACAATCTTCACCCACACATTCGGGATCCGTCACTAAAACATCAAGACCGATCGAACCAGAAATCGCTACCCCTATCGCCAGCAAGGACAGAATCCCAGAAAGTAGTGTGTAGACCATTAATTCCGGATCCGCCCTTACGACGGCGATACCTAACTTTGTCATCTTCCATCCTCTTGAAATTCTCTCAAAGAACCCCACACGGGCACCTGGTCTACTCATCATTGTCATTGTATCCGGTTCTTACCTCTAGGTATTAACGATATTCACTGCATCTCCGATACACACATTACCTTCTTCAATAACTCTCGCCAACCATCTCGACCAGCCATATTCCATTTCATGATCAATCCTAGAGAATCTTCTATTGGAGAATGAACTCCCTATCTTACCACAAGGTGCGCACGGCTCGCTCAGTTCAATCGTAGCACGCCCTATCGAAATCCTCACTCCCACCTCAAGTATTTGCCACTCTAATCCACTAATAGTGAAGTTTTCACCTGTAGAGCCAATCGTGATGGGGTGCCCTTCATTTCGAAGCTCTTCTATTCTCTCGAGTGAGAAAAGGCATACTGCACGATCGGCATGATTATTCCTTTTTTCGTTTCTAAATTTATTGTAATCTCCTTCCAAACCACCATATTCTACCTTAGCAGAACTCACGGGTAATTTCGGAACTCCGCCTTCGCTTATGTTAATGGAGTGAACCAATCCGTTCATTCAAACGCCCCTGAAAAATCAAACTCAACGGACAGTCTTTCAACCATTTCGACGTATCTCTCTGAAAGAGATACATCTGGAGCAGTAAGATTGTGCTTCCAATACCTCCAACATGCAATCGATAAGGTGGCAAATCTATGCAAGATTGGGAGAGCCGATATTTCTGCTTGGCTAAGCTCGCTTATGCTCTGATACCCGTCGACAAGAGCCTTCCAACTCTTCTCAACCGGCTTTCCATCTTCCCATCCAAAGCCAACGAAGGCCATCGCAAGATCAAATGCCCTTGGGCCGATCCAAGCCTCTTCCAAATCAAGAATCGCTAGTACTTCTCCTCCATCACTTCCGATGACATTGTCCGGAAACAAATCGCCATGTAATACACCTAACGGAAGATTTTCTGGGATAACACTCTTCAAGTTGGAAACCTCAGAAGAAAGAATCTCGATGAATTCTCGATCCACTTTTTCAGACTTAGATTTCAGAACTTTATCGAACAAACTGAAGCCCATTCTATATTCCCGAGGAAAGCAATCAGCGGCTGGAATCAAACTCATTCTGGACAACGCTATTCCAAGGCTTTTCAGCGAACCCTCATCTTCGCCAAGCATTCCACCCGATACATAGGGAATTAATGTCCAGGCGATACCCTCTCTTTCAGCAAAAAAATCACCATTTAACAGGCGTAAGGGTACGGTTGTGGGTATTCCATGGGAGTTTAGGTGGACATGACGCCTTACAACCCTGCCCACCTCGTCTACATCGTTAGCGATCCAAGCCTTCAGGACTACTTCATATCCGTCGATTAGCCTTAGAAGGAAGTTGGCATTGTCCCAACCTCCGTCAAGACGAGTCATAGACTCTAGTCCTTTCAATCCCGCCTGCTCAAGAAGCCAACTCGCTTTCTCGGGCCCTACTTCTTTGACCATAGCTCACCTCGTACTCTGTCCTATATACGCCCTCGTCATCGGTTAGGACTTAACTTGCCTTCTCCTGCGCGTCACATGGATTCGGACAGGATAATTGATACACACGCCTTCTTGATTGGGGTACCCAAGGCGGGAACAACTTGGCTTGCCAATACATTATCTCAAAATCCTGAAATCTGTCTTTCAGATCCTAAGGAACCTAATATCATAACCTCACACAAAGGGACATTCAGAAGATCCACACTCGAACCAAATTGGTCTGAGTACTTTCAGTATTTCAAAGGCGCTGGACTGAAGCTTGATGCATCTATTCACACATTCTCTTGTCCTATTTCCGCTGCGAGGATTTCGGAGAAGTTTGAGAATCCAAAATTCATTCTGTCTCTCAGGGAGCCGGTGAGTAGGTCATTTAGCCACTGGAGTATGATCACAGATACAGGAGAGGATCAGAAATGGGGGGTAGATTGGAGTGATTTTGAAGTTGCTTGGGCAGATGCCAGACTTAAGCAAGAATCGTTTTATGCAGAATCAATGATTAGATGGCTCGAACACTTTCAGCTATCGGACTTTTTCATTTTTGATAGTGACCGTCTAAGGCAAGCTCCCGAGGAAGTGCTTGCAGAGATAGATAAATTTCTCGGCCTGCCAAGATACGAGTACTCCATAGATTTGGTTTCTCATTCGAACAGCGCAAAGAGAAGGAGGCGAATCACCCCTTTTGGGAAGTTTATCAAGACCATTTTCTCATTGGTCCCTAACTTTGTCAAGGCTCCGGGAGTCAATTATCTGAGGGCTAGAGATGTCAACATTTACTCCCTGCCAATTCTAAGTGGCAAAAGGAAGACAAACGAACGCAAAAAACTCTCCGGATTCCACTACTCCATCTGTGTGGAAGATATCTGTAAAGACCTCGAAAAATTCAGCAAAATAACGAATTTCAGTACCAATGAATGGATTAAAGCCATCTCCGAACTAGCAGAAAAATAGCACCAACTGCACTTATCAGTAAACAATAACTCGCCTAAAAGAATGAGATCGATTGAACCTGCTCCCAACCTACTTCTGGTAGGGGCACCCAAAAGTGGGACTACATCTCTTCTACTGTGGTTAAGAAACCATAGCGAGGTGTATCACCCGTGGCAGAGAGTCAACTCCGGAGCCGTAGAAAGCGGATTCCTATTGGGAGGTGTCGTAGACAGCCCTTATGAAATGAGTAAGCCAAGGGGAACTCTCTTTCTTCCCCATGAGGCGGACATGGATTACTATCGCGGCGAGAAACTCGTTATTGACAAGTCCCCGCAACATCTCTATTCCAAACGAGCCCTTGATACTATCAAGGAACTGATGCCCGATGCTAAAGTGATTATCACCATCAGAGATCCTTACGATCTTCTGATCAGCCTGTTCCATCAACAGAAGAAAACAATACATTTCAATAGTTCTTTTGAGGATTTAATTGCTAATCTGGATGGAAAGAACTGGTCCCCTGACCCCAATGATCCAGAGACTTGGGGATTTCTAACGTACCCCCGCTATTCAAAACACGTAAAGAAATGGATTGATTTACTTGGTCAGGATAGAGTTAGAGTGATCTCACTAGGTACTATTGCAACAAATCCAAGGATGGTTCTGGATAGTATTAGTGAATGGCTTGAAATTGATCCTATGAAAATGCCAAGAAACTTGAATATAAAGAATCCCAGAGGTGAATTGTCTAAATCCAGATTTAGGCAATTCCTCAGAAGCCCTCCTAACTGGGCATTTTCTTTGGCAAAGCTAGTGCTGCCGAGTAGAGGCCTGAGAAAGGCGTTGTTAGATCCAATAAGATCCAAAGGATGGAAGTACGTTCCTTCAGAAAAGCAGGAAATACCCGAAGAAACAACCGAAAAGATCAGGTCTAACTTAATTCAAGACATCGAGTTCTTCGAAAATCTAGAGGAACAAATCCCGGAATCTACTATCATCAGCTAGGGCCATATTTATCTCGGTGAAATCATGAAAATAAGCCCCAGAAATATCTACCAGTTCATCAGGGACATAATTCACGTAATTATTCATGGGGATTTGGACTCATCGGATTTCTTGATTCTCGATGAATCAAAAGTCGTATTCGCGAGTGTAGCAAAATCAGGCAGCTCTTCTATCAAGACCTCAATATTTGGAGAATTCCCAAAGGATAGGTCAATTCACTATCATACTCGGGAGTTCTCTCGAAAGAGAGTGCCCAAAAATAAAAGATCATATTTCTCCTTCTCATACGTAAGGAATCCATATGGTAGAATGATTTCCTGTTACAAAAATAAATTTAATATGGAAAACGAAGCTGACTTTCTTTACTCGAATTACTTGTTTGGATACCTTAAAAATGACGATTCTTTCGAGGACTTCGTTAGAAAAACCTCTAAAATTCCAAATTTCCTTTGCGATAGACACTTCAAGACCCAATACAGCATTATTCACTCCGGAGGGGCAAAGATGCAACATATTGGCCGCATAGAGGATCTTCCAGATGATTATGAGGAAATTCGTATGCGATATGGCTTCAATGAATTGAAAATTTTGAATAAGACCCAAAATTCCGGGCAGGAAATTCTTCTGAACGATGACATTAAAGAAATCATTTACAAGAAATTTGAGATTGATTTCAGGGAATTCATGTACGAAAAGTAACAGATCGTTATGGTATCTATTTTCCATGTCCTATTGAAAGACTGGACGTACTAGGATCACCTACAGTTCCCTTTCTGATTGCCCAAAAAAATGCCAATAGCCATGCCTTAGTCCAAAGAACCCAAGATTGAACCCGGCTAAGTGGCTTAACGTCTGGAGGATCTTGCCGAGTACGCATTTCTCTCTGAAGCCTCCTAAGAGATCCGTTAGTCAGACTTTCTCTAGAAATCATGCTCGCAGCACTTTCGACAAATTTCTTAGGATTACAGTGGTAAAGAAGTTGTTCCGATCGCGGATAGGCTCCGTAGATCGCACCATGGATTCCTATAGGCTCTGGATGATGCACAGTGCATTCAGGTACCCAGACCATTCTGTATCCTGCGTCTATTACCCTCCATGCTATATCAGTGTCTTCTCTGTGTAGAAAGTACCGCTCATCAAAACCACCTATCTCATTTAGTATGTCCCTTCTAATAGCCATGTTAGCGGTTTTAAATCGATCCCACTTGAACCGATTTGGAGGATTGAAATCAATAATATCTCCCTTGTTATTCGTTGTGGTTATTCCTCCTTCTATTCCACCGATATCATTCTCAGAGAATACTTTTTGAAGACTTTCAATCCAATCCTTGTTTGCCAAGCAATCATCATCAATGAATGCAACATACTTTCCTGAACCTTTCTTCCAACCTATATTCCTGGAAATCCCAGGACCGTAATCGGTCTCTGAATCGTCGACTACCTCTACAGACGCTGGAGCCAATGTTTGTTCCTCTAGTGACTTCAGACAAGATGCTAGGGCCTCCGGGCGTCTGAAGGTCGGAATTACCACATCAATTTCTGACCTCACATTATCCGCACAAGTAAGTTAGTAATTAGTGTCGCGTTAACTAATTTCCCTGGTATGAGGCAATGAAGCTATTTCTCCACGGACCCTCCTTTTGGTACTGCACGAATACCCAGTCGCTGAGCTTTTCTGACCACTCACTGAATGCTTTTTGCTCTCCAAGGCTAGGGTTTGCTTTGAAATTATACCAATCATCGAATATAATCACAGTCCCATCTACTAGAAGACTCTCAACAAAGCCGAGAACTGTTTTGGTAGAAGAATATAAATCGCAATCTATGTGTATAATTGCAGCCCTTTTCAAACTGTTCTCTTGCTTGATTTTTTCCGTACAACTCTCTTCAAACCATCCTGGAACAACGACCAGTTTTTCCATCGGAAATCGGGATTTCGTCAAGTTAATCCTGAAATTTTCCTCGTTACTTGACCACCCCCCCTCTTCGAAGTCACTTCCAAGAGCGTCTAACCCGTCTATCTTAGGGAGACCCTGGAAGGAGTCGAAAGCAAAGAACCTCATCTCAGACCAAATCCTCTTAATTTCTTCAGTTGCTTCGGATGATCTTCCTCCACTTTCTTCCATATGCTCTCGATAGACCTCCTCCATCTCTCTATGGGCTTTGATTATCGATCTTCCTCGATATACACCAAACTCAAGATAGTCCCCCTCAACCTTCTCAGCCGCAAGAATCCATGATGCCTTTCTGACAATCGAATTTTCGTCTACCAGAGATACAAAGTTAGAAGAAAACAACCGCAAAGGGCGAATGAACCTCTTCAAAATCCCTCCAAGCATAGTTATCTTCCATTAGGTGATTGCATCACTACTGTCACAATTTCCTGATATGCTGAAGTTTTAAGAAAATACCTGCTCGAATAATCAGAAGATAGAATTTGAAGAATAATGAAAGAATTGATATTTGGGATTCAACCATTATCGATTATCAGGGATTGTTAGTATGGCAAGGAATAGTTTTTTTTCATTCATTACCGACCATAGAAAAAGACTATTGAAGAGGATGCCAAAGGGATCAAGATGCGCTGAGATTGGTGTATGGAATGGTGACTTTTCTCAGAGAATCCTTGAGGTCACCAAACCCAAAGAACTGCACCTTATCGATCCTTGGAGCTTCCAGCCTTCGTTTCCAAAAACATGGTATGGGGGGGCCAAAGCATCAAATCAATCGGAGATGGATGCAATTTTCAAATCTGTCAGAAGTAGATTTGAAGAATTTGCCGAGGTCAGCTTTCACAGAAAACCCTCACAAGAAGCACACTCAGACTTTCCTGACGACTTTTTTGACTGGGTTTACATTGACGGGGGTCATGATTATGACTCGGTGAAGGCTGATCTAGAGCTCTATCTGACCAAAATAAAGCCACAGGGCTTTCTGACAGGTGACGACTATTACCTCCCATCTGAAGATTCTCTTCACCCTGTCCCAGTCAAAGAAGCAGTAGAAGAATTTGTGAGGGAAAATAAGGCCTCAATAGTAAAAATAATTGGTAGTCAATTCATTATCCAGAGGAATTGAGTAGGGCTACTCGCACACTTCAAGAATCTCCAACCCCGCCCGACATCATGGTCGACATCGCCTCCCTACTTCTTGGGAGCTTTCAGGATAGCCTTGTTTCGGTATTCGGAACCTCAATAGGATGGGCAATCGGACACCTAATCCTGCTCGCAGTAGCTGGTTTGGCCATACTGGCTCTGAAAGAAAGAAGACATATAATCAGCAATTCAGGATTAAAAAAGCAGCACGCATGGGATGGGATAGCTACGTTGTTAGTTACAATAATCCTGTTTTATATCTATACTTCCATTTTTGAGTTTGAGCCAGTAGCTTCCTTGGGAATCTCTCTCTCCTCCTCAATTTCACTTAGGTGGATGATTACAATACTTGGCTAACCCCTTCTCCGTACTACCATTACCAAGAGTACGACAAGGACAAGTAAAATAGAGCCACCTGCAATATAGTAGGCTTGGTTTTCTTCCGTAACGCCTAATTCTTCAAATATTGTACCGTTAATTTCAATTCCAACAGAGGGGATAAGAACTTCTTCTTCATTCACCGTAAGTGATATAGCAAAGTCGCTAGAACAAGACCAACCGGGATCTGTTTGCTCATCCACAACAATCAGACATCCTTCCCACTTTTCTTGTAAATTAGGAGGAGTAGTGAGAAGAAACAGGCAATTGGCCGTTCCCATCGGGTTCTGAACAGAGCATGATTCAGTGCTCATGTCATTGAATCCAGATGGCCACATACGCTCTTGTGTGCTTCCCTTTTCCAATAGGTGCAATGAAACCTCAAGAACGCTTTCTTCATTGCTATCGCAACCATAGTTTACATCAAGAACCACGTCTTGTCCTGAATCAACTATGATATTACCAGCACCGTTTAGGTTGCAAATCGTAAACGGGAGAACGGTTGCGATTATCTGATCTTCATCCGAGCTTCCCAAGAAACCCACAGGGATCCCGCTCCATTGGGTGACTGTAGCTGTCATGTTGACTTCATACTCGCCAATTTTTGCTCCCGACTCTGCAGTCAGAGTGACTTCAAAACTCTCTTCAGAAGATGCACTCACAGTCACGCTGCTTGGGCCCGACACAATTAGATCTTCAGACTGATAATCTAACTCAACCTCCTCATCTCCAGTGGTTGGATTATATACAATACAATTCGCAATCGTAATTTTGCTCGAACCAGGGCTAACTTCAATGGGCTCAAGATCGTCATCACAATCTAATTCTACTTCAGGAGGGATTGTGAATTGAGCCGAAACAGTTGGGGTTATTGCGCATAACAAAACCAATAATGAGAAATTAATAGAGAAAAACCAACCCCTCTTCATGGTTTCTGGCTCTCGCAATATATCATAGACATTCGCCCGTGAGCGGGGAGAAAACAATTGAATTACAAGCTCAAAGCAATTATGTCACTATTGCTTGTCCAGTGGAAACATGAGCGAGGGGTCAGATAGGCCAGAAGTTGTAATCACCCCAGAGAGTACCGAGGTGACGAGTGGAAATGAGGTTCAGGAGAAACTAATAGTAGCGGCAAGAGTGTTCTCAGATTTACTCAAACCAACATTTGGTCCTAGGGGGCTAGACAAGATGATGTTCAAGACAGACGGCACGACATCAGTTACCAACGATGGTGCTAAGATAGTAGCAGAGCTTCTGGTCAAACACCCAGCTGCAAAAATGATGGTATCCATGGCTGAATCTCAGGAGGAGGCCTGTGGGGACGGAGTGACAACTACAATGCTTCTCTGTGGAGCACTCCTTATCGAAGCAAATGGATTACTGAGGAAGGGGCTTCACCCTCTCACTTTGGTTGACGGCTACTCTACTTCCTTTGAGGTTTCAAAGGAACAGATTCTTCGCGACTCGATAGAAACAGAGCAAGCGCATCTCCTTAGTGTGTCAGAAACCGCACTTAGCGGCAAGGTCGCAGAAGGAGCTATCAGAATCTTCCCAAACATGATAGTAGAAGCTCTCTCAACTATTCATGAAAATAGAGGTGAGGCTAGAGCTGAACATGTATCCATGTTCAAGACAGGAACAGGATCCATTAGGGACTCCAGACTAGTCCAAGGAGTTATACTAAAGAAAAGAGTGATGATGAACGATTTTCCAAATCATATTGAAGGCGCCAGAGTAGCTTGTCTCGATGGAGATGTGAAAATCAAAGAGCTTACCCGGGGTACAGAGCTGAAGATAACCAAGGCGGAGGATTTAGACTCCTTTGTCGAGGTTGAAAAGTCTCGTAAAAATACGATTTTTCAATCAATTTTTAACTCTGGAGCCAAGGTCTTACTTTGTTCTGGAGATATTGATAAAGACATAATCCACATGTTGACCGATTCTGGAATACTTGCAATAGGAAATCTGGATACCAGCGAAATTAGGAACGCTTCAGAGGCAACTGGATCAAGAGTTGTGGACACAGTTCTGGATTTAGAAGAGGGCGATCTCGGTTTTGCGGGAAGAGTATTTTGGGAAAGAATGCAGGATACGGATGAGGTTGAAGACATCTTTAGGATAGAGGAGTGCCCATCGCCAGGAATTCTCACGATTGAGATTGGGGGTGCCGGACAGACTGCGACCGAGGAAGTTATTCGAGGGCTTTACGATTCCTTGAGAGCCACATCTCTGGCCTTAAACGAACAGGTTCTGATAGGTGCAGGAGCAATTCATAGCAGAATGGCCAATGCAGTCAGGAATGCTGCCGAGACGAAGGGGGGGAAAGAGAGACTAGCTATGGAGGCATTTTCTCGGGCCCTGGAGACAATCCCCTCGACTCTAGCAGAAAATGGAGGAGGCGATCCTTTAGATAGAGTTCTAGAACTTAGAGCTAAATCTACATCTGACTCTCCTTGGGGAATATCTTCCAATGGAGATGCTTGGGAGGTTCAAGGGGTATGGCACCCAAGATCAGTTATCATAAACTCGCTAGAGTCAGCCACTGAGACCGCAATGGGTATGCTTAGGATAGATCAAGTCATTTCCTCAAGAGGAAATTAGTCTACCACGAAACTTCAAGCCTCCCCCACTCACGCATTAACATGGAACATCCCCGAGCACTCATAAGCGTCTGGGACAAGTCCAAAGTATCAGAGTTTTCAAGGGCTCTCCAAAATATGGGTTGGGAAATAATCTCCACAGGAGGAACAGCCTCAAAATTAAGGGAATCAGGAATAGAAGTCATCGACGTATCGGAGGTGACAGAACACCCGGAAATCTTTGATGGCAGAGTAAAGACCCTTCATCCTGCTGTTCATGGGGGTATTCTCGCAAGAAGGGGTTCCAAAGAGGATGTCTTGAAGATCTCAGAATTGGGCTACAAGACAATTGACTTAGTTTGTGTGAACTTGTACCCTTTTCAGGAAACAGCATCTCAGGAGCCACCGGTCTCTGACGAGGAAATTATCGAGATGATTGATATTGGAGGCCCGACGATGGTACGTTCTGCGGCAAAGAATCACATCGATGTAATAGTCGCAACCAGTCCAACACAGTATGACTCAATACTGGAGGCACTCTCAAACTCTGATGGCCTACCTGAAGGGGTCGATTTGGAAATGAGGAGGTCACTAGCTCTAGATGCATTTCGAACTACTGCAGCCTATGATAACTCTGTGTCCAATGAGCTAGAAGCCAGATTTTACGACTATGCGGTTCCTGGCAGTCTCAATTTTTCCTCTTACGCCAGTAAACCCTTGCGATACGGTGAAAATCCACATCAGAATGCGGCCTTTTACTCAGATTTTGGCACCTCTCATGGGCTGTCAGCCGCCATTCAACATTGTGGAAAGCCCCTGTCCTACAACAACTATCTCGATCTAGATGCTGCTTTGAGGCTATCTAGGGCACTATCCGATTCTACAGACCACCACCCCCACTCGTGCGTGATCATCAAACATACCAATCCGTGCGGGGCATCGGTGGACATTAGTCAGCAATCAGCATGGGAGAGCGCCCTAGAATGCGATCCAGAGAGCGCCTTTGGTTGTGTGATCGCTCTAAATAGTGTCGTGCAAATCAAAACTGCTGAAAAAATAGGAAATCACTTTTTCGAATGCATTATTGCACCCGGTTATGAACCAGAAGCACTCGATATACTATCAAGGAAAACGAATCGAAGAATCCTTTCTCTCTCGCCAATGGGAGAATACAGAACAGAACCGGCTATACGGCAAGTAGAGGGTGGTTGGCTTGCCCAATCCCAAGGTCTACCTCCTATAGAATGGGATTCCTTGGAATGCGTTACAAATCTAAAGTTGAGTGAAGGCGGGATTAGCCTCGCTAAATTCGGGTCGATTGTCATATCTGAGGTCCAGTCAAACGCCATTGTAATCGTAAGAGCTACTGACAATGGAATGGCGACAGTAGGAGTCGGCCCGGGTCAAACAAGCCGAATCGAAGCTGTTAGGATAGCTGCTAGAAGGGCCGGAGAAAGAGCGCAAGGCGCAATGCTAATCTCTGACGCTTTCTTTCCATTCAAAGACGGTGTCGAAAAATCAAAACAAATCGGAATAAGAAGCATTGTTCAACCCGGCGGCTCAATTCGGGACAAAGAGGTGATTGACGCCGCCAACGAGTATGGAATCGAAATGATATTTACTGGTATCAGACTTTTTAGACACTAGATTATGGCTACTTGGCTATTCATGGACCTATGAGTAAAAACCATCATACATCTGGCTTTGATGGAGACCTGTGAACGAGCGACATAGTACTCCTCCAAACACACACGAGGATCTGATATCAGCAATTGGAAAGACCCCACTTATCAGACTAAACAGAATTACTGAGGATTTGCAAGAATCCTCAGTCTGGGTTAAACTCGAGAGATGCAATCCAGGAGGTTCGATAAAGGATAGGATCGGATTGCAGATGGTATTGGATGCTGAGGAGAAGGGCCTCCTTAAACCGGGAGGAACAATCGTTGAAGGCACATCTGGAAATACTGGTATAGGACTTGCAATGGTCGCTGCTCAGCGAGGCTACAAGTGCGTCTTTACGATGGCCGATAAGATGAGTAAGGAGAAGATCGATCTCCTAAAGGCCATGGGTGCTGAGGTCCATGTATGTCCAACAAACGTAGAGAAGGAGGACCCTCGATCATACTACGAGGTTGCAGCTAGGTTGTCTAGAGAGATTCCCGGGGCATGGTATCCCGATCAATACTCTCATCACGCCAATCCTCTGACTCACTATTATTCAACTGGACCCGAGATCTGGGATCAGACGGAAGGAAAAATCACTCATTTTGTTGCCACTATGGGGACTGGGGGGACCATATCTGGAACTTCCAAGGCTCTCAGGGAAATTGCCAGTCAAAACGACTCTTCTGTACCAAAGATTATCGGAGTAGATGCGGTTGGTTCCATCTTGAAGCAGTGGTTCGAAGAGGGTACCTTGGGTGAGCCAAGTACGTACAAAGTAGAAGGTTTTGGGGAGGACTTCATCCCATCGGCAACAGATTTCTCAATGATTGATGAGATTCATCAAGTGGATGATGGCGAATGCTTCCAGTGGGCCAGAGCGCTCGCTAGGAAGGAGGGTATGTTTTGCGGCGGGTCATGTGGTGGCTCAATCAAGGTGGCAATAGATATCGCTAGAGAAGCGGATAAGAGGGGTGAAGAAGCAATGGTTGTTGCAATTCTCCCAGATTCAGGGAACCCCTATCTTTCTAAGTTCTATAACGATGATTGGTTGAGGGAGAATGGCTGGGAACCAGATGACTGGGAATAGTCAGACATTATTGAACGCCTTCTCGAGATCGGAGATAAGATCTTCCGGATCCTCTATTCCAACAGAAAGCCTCACCAAACCATCCTCGAAACCCCTAGCAAGCCTCTCTTCTCTGGGGACCTCTGCATGAGTCATTGTTGCGGGATGAGTGATCATTGTCTCGACCGATCCAAGACTCTCAGCTAGAAGGCATAACTCAACGGAGTTCATCAACCTCTTTCCTGCTTCAAGACCCCCCTTAAGCTCAAATGATATCATCCCGCTATATCCTTTCATTTGTGCCTTGGCTACTTCGTGCATTGGGTGAGACTCTAAGCCCGGATAGACAACCTTCGAAACCTTCTCATGACCTTCAAGATAACTCGCCACTTTCTCAGCATTCTCCCAGTGTCGCTTCATTCTGAGATGAAGAGTCTTCAGGCCTATGATTGTAAGCCAGCTATCAAAGGGACTTGGTACAGCTCCAACACTCTTTTGAATATACTTCAGCCTATCAAATAAATCGGTACGATTAGTCACGATTACCCCTCCAATTATCTGATTATGCCCGCTCAAGTACTTTGTAGTACTATGCAGAACCAAGTCAGCTCCGTACTCCAGAGGTGTAAGAAATACGGGTGTTGCAAACGTGGAGTCAACGACAAATATCAAATCATTGTCTCTAGCAATCTTTCCCACCTTTTCCAAATCGGTTATTTTCAACAGGGGATTTGTCGGTGTCTCAATCCAGACCATTTTTGTCTCAGGTCGAATAGCAATCTCTACATTTTCAGCAGCTTGGGAGTCTACGTAAGTGAACTCTACACCATAATTTGTCATGAGATTATTGAACAACCTTGCAGTACCCCCGTAAACGTCGTCGCAACAAACTACATGATCTCCTTGGCTTAGAAGCTTCATGCAGCTATCCGCACTAGCCATCCCACTGGAAAAAGCAATCGCATGCTGCCCCCCTTCAATTGCCGCCAAGTGCTCTTCTAACTCCTGGCGTGTGGGATTCGAAGATCTGGTGTAGTCAAACCCCTTGTCCACGCCAACCTCATCGAGAACATAGGTTGCAGTCTGATAAATCGGGGGTATGATTGCCCCTGTTGTTGGGTCTGGTTGACTTTTCCCTCTGACTGATTTCGTATCGAACTCCATTGCTATCGGACTACTCCAGAATGAACCGCTGGAAAAGGGTTTCACATGGAGTCCCTGCTGCCAACCCTTGCTCCGACATACCAAATTCCAATTATTCCAACAGCAAGAATCGTGGCAGCACCAAATCCAGGGTCGGCTCCATCCCATGAGTCTGGATCGAGTAGGGCACCGTCACCCTTGGTAGATACAAACCAGACGAAATAGGAAGAAATTATGGACATCAGAGCTATAAATAACATAACGCCATATTTAGCATGCTTCGGAATTGTTTTTCCAGTGGCATAGTACTCAAAGATGGAAGATCCGAAATACTGGTTCGTGAGGGTCCATCTGAACAATTTCTCATTGGAGATAGAGAAGAAATACGCTGCTGGGACTGCCCAAGATACCGTTGGCCATCCGGGAACTACCAAGCCAACAATAGCAAATAATACGAATAGACATCCCAATCCAATGAATACTCGACTCTTAAGCGGGCTACTGGCTACTGAATACGCTGAAACTATTTCATCGACGCTCTGTAGTCTCACCATAATCATAGCCTGACGATATTCTTCGTATAAGGAGGAGCATCACGAAGGCTCAAGCGTCGATGCTATTTCAGCACCTTATGGGCAGCCCCTTCATTCTTCCACGGCCCGCTTCATTGCAAGATCCTCTGAGAATAGCAGTGATGATTTCCGGCGGTGGTTCAGGTTTGGAAGCTTTGCTAAGATTCCAGTCTAAGGAACAAAGATGTCATCATACTGTGTTGGTTCTTGCGGATAGAATCGGGGCAAGAGGTTTGTCCCATGGGAAAAATCGCAGCATCCGTTCTATAGGTATTCCAATTCCAGACAACGCATCAAAATCAGAAAACCGGTTAGCTCACGAGAAGCTGATTCAGACAGAACTCGAGTCATCAAAGATTGAACTAGTGGTTCTTAGTGGGTATATGAGAATCCTCTCCCCATGGATAGTTAAAAAATGGAAGGGAAGATTGGTCAACATTCACCCTTCATTGTTACCAGATTTTCCGGGTGCACATGCTCATAGAGAAGTTATTTCGGCCGGAGTAAGCACTACTGGATGCACTGTACATTTGGTTGACGAAGGTGTAGACTCTGGTCCCATTCTAGCACAGAAGACAGTCCCAGTCCTGCCGGAAGATGATGAGAAATCACTCCAAGAAAGAGTCAAGAAAGTTGAACACTTGCTATATCCCGAGACAATAGACCTTCTCTGCTCTGGGGAATTTTCACTTTAGATCTTCCAACGAGTTCACATTTGTGAGAGTCTTTGGGTCCTCCAGAAGAAGTGAATGACTCATTTCTGAGAACTGTATGTGAAGGGGGCGCCTATCTCCTCTAATTTGCTCGAGTACTGGCTTCGGCCGAATCAGAGCTAGAAGTGGGTGTAGCCTTTCTCCATCATGGGGCATAATCAAAGTGTCATCTTCTCCAATCCTATCCTGAAGGGATACAAAGAGATCACTGGAAATCCATGGGTAGTCAACTGCAGCCAACTGAATTGTTTCTCCCCCCATTACATGGTCTAGTAGCCCCTCTTCTATGGCCTCTATAGGTCCGGCGTGGGTTTTGGAATCCAGAACCCATTCAAGGTCTATATTTTCATCTAAAGTAGAACCATATTCCTCTATATCGCTCACTCTGGCTACAGACACTCTAATAGGCTCTAAACCAGCCCTTGAGAGGGAATTGACAACTCTACAGATCATAGACTCCCCGTTTATTCTGATCAATGATTTATCCACACCAATCCTGGATGATTTACCTCCAGCAAGCACTAGGGAACGCAAGCCTTCACCTCAAATCATCCAACCGCCGTAGGGCATGCCGAATCTCTTCCATTAGATCCATCGCCCTTCCTATTAGCAACTCTCTGTCCTTCCTAGAATCCGTTGCTTCCAACCAGTCCATGAGCTGGGATATATCCTGCGAATTCCTCTTTATTGTCCACTCAAGGACCTCTTCAGCTACAGGATCATCTGAAGGGAGTAGGCGGTCTGACATGTAGACATAGGAGAAAGATTACAAATTAGTACTATTCTATTGCCGAGGACATTTTGTCTCGAATCCTACCAAGCAAAGAGTCACCAAGAGGGACATTTATGGTAGAAAGCAACCGAAATACCCCCTCATCAATTTCCTCTCCCTTGCTGATTGCAACATGAACACAAAGTAGAGCAAGATGAGACTCGACCAGCCTGCCATAATACCATTGCCTCAACATATTATTATCGGGAGTAGGATGACCCGCTCTCGATAGCTCTTCAATGCTAAGTAGAAGAGCTTCTGCAGGCTCTATGGAATTAATACAGGATGCAAGGATTTTCCACGGGTCAGTCCCTAAAGCATGATGATCGACGTTGGCTAGCAATAGAGCAGCCAAGGCGACATCCTCTCTTCCGTGCCTTTTCCAAAGGGTCGAAACCAATTTATTTACAACTTTATGGTCATTTTCTGATTTAGTTAAAATCCAAGATGCAATTCTTCTCAAGAGATCATCAGGTGTACCTAAATGAAAAGAATACCCCGCTGAAGCACCTAGGCGGTCAGTGCTGGACTTCATAATCAAGGCTGGAACCCCGATTGGATATGCTTCTCTAGCTATTCTTGCCAACTTTTTGTGAGACTTATATGATGCCTTTTTTTGACTATCAAGAAAGTCATCGAGTTGTCTTGCACCAGTCATCTTTTCTGCTCTTTCTTGGTGAGTTTTTTGATACTATCGAAAACATCACGTAGACTGTCCACCGATTCATTTAGACGCATTCGATATTCATCAATAATCGATCTATGCACTATCTCCTCAAGCTGTCTATCCAAGCTTCGTGCAATAGCCCTGTGCTCGGAGTCATCTATGCCGAACATCATTCTTAGGTATGCTATTTGGGCAAGCACATCTTCCGATCTATCGGTATGAATTAGCATTGCTTCTAGGACTTGGCCATACACTAATCTCATTTCGGAAACGTCAAGAACTCCTCCTTTAATGGACTTAAAGTCACCAGATAAAACCGATTCATACACCCTTTTTGGCTCATCTTGATCTAGCCTCAAAGCATGGGCTAGCTTCACCAATATTCGCTTCTCCCCATTTGTTAGCTGGCCGTCCCTCAATGCCAGTCTAGTTGCATTGAAGAACACCATCGATCGGTCACTAACCACCTCCGCCACATGCTCCGATAGGGGCTCTATGACTTAACGGCTGGCTTCAGAAATACTGCAATATCTGAAACCATAGTTCGATAGTAGCATTCATGAAGGCTACTCACGCCCCGGAGACCGCTGATCAGCCCACTCGCGGGCGCTTTGCGCCCATCCGAACCCCCCGCTAGAATAGCGAAAAAGGGGGCAAGGCCCCGGTTTGGGGCCGAAAGGCAAGAAGGAATTGAATAATATGTCAAGTGAAGGAAAATATGTCATACACGCAACAATCAGAGTCGATGGTACAGTAGCACGAAAGGATGTCGTTGGGGCCATTTTTGGACAAACAGAAGGCCTACTCGGAGAGGGATTACAGCTAAGGAAGCTACAGTCCTCAGGCCGCATAGGTCATGTAGATGTGAGTTTAAACAACCACAAGGGCCGAGTTCAGGGAACTCTAGAGGTCTCATCCTCTATCGACCAAGTCAGTACTGCAGTAATTGGAGCAGCTCTAGAAACAATCGATAGGATCGGTCCTTGTAAGGCAGTAATTAAGGTCAAGGAAATTGAAAATGTGAGGTCTGCAAAGAGGGATCATGTAATCGATAGAGCAAAGCAGCTACTTTTGGGAATAGTAAACTCTGCTTCTGGAGAATCGAAGAATATTCTAGATGAAGTCAGAGCAGTGCTTACATTGGATACAGAGATAGATTATGAAGAGATGACTGCGGGTCCAAAGGTAAAAGACTCAGATGCAATAATTATCGTGGAAGGAAGGAATGACGTCAGAAATCTCCTGAAGTACGGAATAAACAATGCCATCGCGACGATGGGATCTGGAATAAAACCCCAGCTGGCCCAACTCGCGTCAAAAAAGAAGACCGTGACCGCATTCCTAGATGGAGACAGAGGGGGTAAGCTACTACTGATGGAAATCAGCGGGACCCTAGGCAAGTCACTTACTCACGTAGCCTTCGCACCACAAAGCAGAGAAGTGGAGCATCTAGAAGGGAAAGTTGTCACAAAGTGCCTTGGGCAGAAGGAGCCAGCCTCCAAGGCAGTGGCAAGGATTCAGACAGAGATTCAGAAGGACGATGATGCCTCCGTGGGGCAAGGAAAACCCTCCTTGGAAGCACCTGAAGAAATTAAGGCGTGGGCTTCTATGATGGATGGATTAAAGAGGAATCAGGCAATTATTGTGTTGGGAGATGGAAAGGGATCTGACCCTGTTAGTGCAAAGGATCTGGAGACGGCTTTAGGTAATGCCGAATCTCCCAAAGGCCTTGTGTTCTCTGGAAAGGTAACGGATAGAATTCACGAATTGGCTTCCGGAGCCGGAATAAACACCGTCGTTGCTAAAACAGTCGGCCCACAATCACTGAAACTAGGAGTACAGGCATACTCTGTAAGAGATTTAGAATGAAAGGCCATACCTGACTCTGGCATTTCAAGCCTAGGCGTATAATAGCCTCCGCAAGGTGGAACACAGTAGAAGCCATCAAAAGTCTCTCATGCCCGCTCAGTCCGATGCAAGAGACAACAATGATGTTGCTCACTGTGTACGGAGTAGTTTCAATCGCTTTTCTCGCACTTTGGATTAAACACAGAAGTGTAAGTTTGTACAACCAAAAAATGGCCATTAAACTGGGATCAATGAAGGGCAGTCTCAGTGATACTTCTGACAAACTTGATCTGCTCTCAAGAGGTGTTGACACTATTTTGTCCGACGCACCTGAGGTCCACGATCTATTAGGGGTTCATAGGTCACTAGAATCAGCAGAATCCTTACTTTTTAATCAAGGAATACCGATAAGCAATAGTGAATCTTGTGCTATTGCTAGTCACGCAACAAAGCTACTGTTGAAACACTATCCCGAAACGGGTGGGGAGACCAGTGAACCAATTCCCGGGTTAATTCCCCTCGCGAAGAGATTAGCTGCAATTCTTACCGAGGCGGAGATGAAAGCAGAGGATATTGAAATTTCTGCAGGGGAGCATAGGCGGTTGGGTGAAATACTTCATTTGGTCAGTAGGTTTGATTGGGCCGCAGATTGCTTCCAGCGTGCAAATGAATTGGATCCAGATGACGAGTCATCACTTAGGTCCCTTTCAGAGATTCGAAGGCAAAGTGGGGACCTAGTCGCGCTTGATAGAACCCTAGAGAGGCTGCTTGCGATCGTTCCAGATGATGTTGAAGCTCTTCAAGAGCAGCTTGTCCTTCTGGAAGGAAGAGACGACGAAAGAATTGAGAGGAATGAAAAGAGACTAGAAGCTCTTGGGATAGGCCTTGAGTCATTTGAAGAAGAAATAGAAATTTCTGGAATTACCAAAAGAGCAAGAGAATATGAAGTAGGAGAAAAATTTGGACCCGGAATAATATCAAGCGCATCCGTTCTAACAAAAAAGGCCGAAAAGCAACTAATTCTAGGAGAGGTTGGCATCGCTCTCGAAACAGTAAGCTTAGCAATAGAGGCAGATGCTCAATTCGGTCCCGCGTGGTCCTTGAAAGCTAGGCTGATGGCAGCCCAAGGAAAGCCTGTCAAGGAAGCAGTGAAATGTCTACGGAGAGCTAACGCTTTGGGAGAATATACTGTAATTTTTGAGTCAGAAATACTTGAGAAAGATGGTAGATCGGATGCTGCAATAGAGGTATTAGCGGAGCATCTAGAAAGGACACCGATTGATTCAGAGGCCAGAGGCAGACTTAGCCAACTATGGCTGAGCAAAGGCTCAATCGACTCCTCCAAAGCAATACTCGATGATGCACCAGAAGAGTGTTGGGATTCCACCACTATGAATGTGATGAAAGGTAGATTGTCTCTAGTCCAATCGGAAGAGCACAGGGACGAAACAGGGAAACTCGACCCCATAGCAGTCATAGATTCTTTGGTTTCGTTCGATAGAGCCATCGAAATAGATCGAGAATCTGGACTCGCTTGGCTTGGACGGGCTAGAGCTCTGAGGTATCAAGGGGCATTGGATGAAGCAGAAGTAGCATTAGTTAGGGCAAGGAGGTTAATTCCGGATCATCCTTCAATTCCTCTTGAGGAAGCTCAACTTTGTATAGAAATTGGACACTTGGAGCAAGCGAATTCATTATCACTAGAGGCAACTAGAACTCTGAAAAATAGCCCAACAGTCCCATTTATTCGAGGAATAATTTCAGCTAGATTGGGAAGACTTGAGGAGGCTAAGAAACTCTTTTCTACCTCTTTAGAAATCCAGCCAGAGCACGTAAGGGCGAGGCTCAATAGAGCTTCAGCTGCTCTTCTATGTGATGACTTGGAAACTGCTCTTGATGACGCGAACCTCCTTGTACAGACTAGGCCAAATCATCAACTTGCTAGGTTGAGAAGATCTGAAATCCTGATGAACCAGGGAGACTGGACATCTGCCGAGATTGAATTAAGAGATTTGCTAGAGATCAATCCGAACCACTCCTTGGGGCTTGTCCATCTTGGAACCTGCATGATTGCAATGGGGAAATCAGAACAGGCAGAGAAGCCACTGAACAAGGCGATTGAAGCCAATCCCCACCTTTCCGAAGCTTGGTATCAAAGAGGCCTCCTTTACCTGGACTTTGGCAAGTCCGATGAAGCATTATCGGACTTTGAATCGGCAGTATCTTCCGACCCACAACACATTGATGCCAGACTGAGAATTGCTGCAATCCTTCATGAGAGAGACGACGTTGAGAAGGCAGCATTGGCATGGAGAAGGGTTCTGGATGTCGATCCTCAAAGCAAACTCGCGAGAAGACGCTTGGAAGAGTGCAGGGCGCTGCACAAATCTAGTGAGCCAATCATTCCAAAGGATTGAACAGGTCTAACCCAACCGCAACAATATGCAACAAACCAAATCTGTGGAACCTGGGGCAACGGCTCCAGAATTTAATCTTCCGAACGCTAACCAAAGCTCCGGTCAAGCGACTATGGCACTATCGGAAGTAATGGGCGAAAATGGGGCAGTAGTCTTTTTCACTTGCAATCATTGTCCGTATGTGGTAGGTTCTGAACCTAGGATAGAGAACGTAGCAGAGATTGCTAGGGATATCGGATTAGGTTTCGTAGGGATAAACTCAAACGACCCTGTAAAGTACGAGTCTGACTCATGGGAGAATATGGTAAAGAGGGCGAAAAGAGGGATGTCATATCCTTACCTTCACGACTCTTCTCAGGAAGTGGCGCTTTCTTATGGTGCAGAAAGGACCCCGGAATTCTATCTAATCAATTCAGATTCCAAAGTAGTATACAGGGGAAGATTGGATGACTCACCCCGTGATCCCTCACATGCCACCACCTCAGAGCTAGAGGACGCTATTAGGCAGTTGGCCTCGGCACAGACCATATCAGTGCCTAGGACAGATAGCATCGGTTGTTCTGTAAAGTGGAAGGCTTAGGTGCTAAATTGGGCATGGGACTCCCTGCTAGGCTATTTTACATAGCTTTGAGAATCTCACCCCCAAATATCAGGAGTAGGATGTGGAAATCCCTCTATCAAAGAATGGCTAGATCTCACAAAGACCCAGAATTCAAGTTCATGAACTATGGCTTCAAGGACAATTACCCGCCCACTCTATCTCCTGAAGATGAGCCAAACCGAATATTCATTCAATTATACCACATGAACGTAAGAGATACTGACTTAGAAGGAAAAGAAATCCTTGAAATAGGCTCAGGGAGAGGAGGTGGAGCAAGTTGGATTTCTAAAACAATGAATCCCAAGTCATTAGTTGCTCTAGACTATTCAGAAAAGGCAGTAAATCGTTGTATTGAGTGGTATTCCTCTCAGGAAAATTTAATATTTTTAGAGGGCAATGCTGAAAATCTACCATTCGAAGACGAGACTTTTGACGTGGTATACAATGTTGAATCATCACACTGCTATGGAAATATCCCAGCATTTCTTGACGAGACTTACAGAGTATTGAGAAAGGGAGGCAATTTCTGTTGGACAGATATGAGGGATCAGAAAACAATGGATGAGATGCATGAACAATTTCTTCATTCAGGATTTTCCATAGAATCAAGAAAAGAGATTACAGACAATGTTCTCGAAGCTCTAAGTGTAATAGACACGGACAGAAGAGAGCTGATCAGAAATAGTGCACCCCCATCACTAAGAAAGAGTTTTGAGACATTTGGAGGCGTACCGGGGACGCCGATTTTCTCGGCTCTAGAAACAGGAAAGATAGGTTATTTTCGATATCTCTTGTCTAAGCCTTAGAACTCAATACTGCTCAAGAACAAGTTCGGTCTGTGTAGAGTCGATGTCACCAGGAGCTGCTAGCCACATTTTATCAAGCATGTTTCGAAGAGCAACCGTATCATCTACATGAACAACCGCCACTAAGTCAGCATCCCCACTAATTTCGTAAACACATTCAACCCCACTCCAGCCCGAGAAATCTCCTGCTAATGTACTGATTTCAGTACCAGATCCAACTTTTAAGCGGATTAATGCAGTGAGTCCAATTCCAGCTTCTCTTACTGTATAACCTCTAATTATGCCATCATCTTCTAATTTTTTTATTCGAGTCCTTACTGTCCTCTCAGTGACTCCAACAGACTTAGCAATATCCACATAGGGTGCTCTGGCTGACTCTCTGAGGTGGGATAAAATTGATCTATCTAAGGAATCCACATTCCGCATAGTTATGTCCGAAAAAAGATAATTTATGGATTTTTCTTGTACTTTTCTTCGTTTTTTAACATAATATTTTCCGCTATTCAGTTTTTCCGTAATTCATAAATTTTGGTTGTATTCAAATGGGATGGCCTTAGTTGGGTTAATATGAGTCAGGAGGAGGCACTCTCCCACCTCAAAATTCAGGAATATCTTGATGACGTCTCAGGGATGAACATACCACAAACTTACTCTCAGTGGTACAATGTTGACGTTGCTTCTTTAATAAGCGGGTCAAAAATAATAGGACATGAAATTGACTCCGAGTCAGGTTCTTCACTAATTTTCCTGAAAAATAGTGCAATGTTATGCTGTCCCGAAACGGGCAGGATACATCACTATCCAAAGCACCTAATACACTGTTTCGTCGATGATAACAGATCAAAACCAACAAGCACCGACGGAGTTTTACTTAGGGCCGAGCTATTCTCAATTTCTCCAAAAGACGAGCAATTGTGTTGGGAATACTGCTGTAGGTCTGAACTTGAGGTTCCCGAAACCCAAAACAAAGTTTCTAGATGGCTTAGTTGGCTTAACAAATGAACTATTGCGCTAACTTGAGAAACTGAAGGCTACTCGCGCAGTCAATGGGTGCCGCTATCAGCGACATCTTCGCTCGAGAAATTCTTGACTCCAGAGGAAATCCCACTCTTGAAGTTGAGTGCTATGTAAATGACATCCTACGAGGCCAGGCTGCCGTACCATCAGGTGCAAGCACAGGAACCCACGAAGCAGTGGAAATCAGAGATGGTGGATCAAATTGGATGGGAATGGGAGTACAAAATGCTATACAAAACGTGAATGGCGAAATCAGATCCGCCTTGATAGGGAAGGACCCGTCGAAACAAGAAGCAATTGACTCGGCGCTGATTCAGTTAGACGGGACCTCAAACAAAGGTAGACTCGGAGCCAATGCAACTCTTGGTGCCTCTTTGGCATGTCTAAAATCTGCTACCGAGGGGGCACTGTGGTCGTACATTTCTTCAGGGGAAGAAGTGGCTCTTCCAGTTCCAATGATGAATATTCTCAACGGAGGGGCTCACGCCGAATCTAATGTTGACGTGCAGGAATTTATGGTAGTCCCACACGGATTTGCCAGCTTCACTGAAGCCCTAAGGGCAGGTGTGGAGGTTTACCACACACTGAAATCCATTCTGAAGAAAGAGGGACTATTGAGCGGGATTGGTGATGAAGGAGGATTCGCCCCAAATCTTTCCAAAAACGAAGAGGGGCTAAAGCTAGTTCATCAGTCAATAATTAACGCTGGATATTCTCCTGGCAATCAGATTTCAATAGCTCTGGACATTGCCGCTCAGGAATTCTTTGATGGCGAGATATACCGAATAGATGGAAAGGAAGTCTCAGGACTAGAACTCGGGCAATTATACTCAAGTTGGCTGGATAAATACCCCATAACTTCGATTGAGGATCCTTTTGGGGAGGATGATTGGGAGTCATGGATTGCATTTACTAATTTAGAAGGCAACAGAGTTCAGATAGTTGGAGACGATCTGTATGTGACTAATCCCAATCGACTACTCAGGGGCATAGAGGACAGAGCTTCCAATTCAATACTCATAAAATTGAACCAAATTGGTACAGTCACTGAGACCATGGAGGTAATCAGAATGGCTAAGGAGGCCGGCTTTGGGACTATAATTAGTCATAGATCCGGTGAAACCGAGGACCACATAATATCCGATATAGCAGTAGGCACCAACTCTGGTCAGATCAAAACAGGTGCTCCTGCTAGATCAGACCGAACCTCAAAGTACAATCAATTAATCAGAATATCAGAATCTGGTATCCCATACACCAACCTATTCTAGTGAAGATAGTAGCAGTGGTAGCACGATGCTTGCATCAGACTCGATTACAAACTGAGGCGTGTCAACACTAAGCTTCCCCCAACTAATTTTTTCACTGGGAGGGGCTCCAGAGTACCCTCCATATGATGGTCTAGATTCAGAAATCTGAGCGAACCAAGACCAAAGGGGCACTTCTATTCCAGCATCCTGTATTAACATCGGGACTACCGAAATTGCAAAATCGCCGGATATCCCTCCTCCAACTTGCAGTATTCCCGTAGGGGAATCGTCTTCCCTGTACCAATCTGCAAGTGACTGCATAGCATCAAGACCCCCTCTAACAACCGAATTACTCTTCAAGGTGCAATCTAGTACCTTTGCGGAGAGTAGGTTGCCGATAGTCGAGTCTTCCCACCCAGGGGTGAAGATTGGCAAATTGGCATCAGCTGCAGCAACCAACCAGGACTCTTCAGGTGGAGCAGAGTATTCCAGATTGCTATGAAGGATTAGATCGTAGAAGTACTCGTGAGGAAACCTGCTGTCACCCACCGCCTCTGCTTCTTCCCATAGCTCCACCATCTTGGCCCCAATCTTAACTATAGTCTTCTCGGGAATTGCAACATCTGTTACACGATTCATCCCTCTCTTTGCAAGAGAAGCATCATCATTTCCAGTCTGCTGCCTCCAATTTGTTATGTTTTCATAGTCAGAACGTGAGACAAGACTGAACAAATCCTCTTCTAGATTAGCTCCAGTACAACATATTGCGTGAATTTTCTGTTGCCTTATTGCAGGACCAAGGCTCCTCCCTATCTCGGCTGTGGACATCGCCCCTGCCAAAGTTACGATCAACCTCCCTCCTTCAGAGAGGAAGTCATCGAGAGAGTTGGAGCAACGAGCCAACTCACCTGCATTGAAGTGTTTGTAATGCTCGTTCATAAAATCCTTGACTCCCAATCAATCACCTCTAAAACGATCAACACTTTTCTTGAAAACTAGTCTGAGGCTGGGTATTTCCGATCTCAACCTATCGTGAATCAGTTCAGCAATAATTTCTGGGTCGTGTTTCCCGCAGGTAAAGACGTCAATTGCCAGCAGTCCCCTTTCAGAATAACAGTGGGCGCTCACATGACTCTCATCAATCAACACTACGGATGCGAAGCCAGGAGGGCTTTTAGTTCCATCAAAAGCCTCTACATGAGAGTGAACCTCGATCACACCAGAGTCTCGAACAGAGTCTCTGAGAATTCCTAACAACCAATCACCATCGTTATCTCTAGGGGATATGTAATCGACATAGTCCATCAGGATGTGCTTGCCTATGGGCCCAGACTCCCTCATAGGCCACTGTCTAGTGACCAAGATTTCAAACTCACTCTTTAGTCAGCCATTTTCTAAGCCTGTAAAGGCCTTCGTGTATCGACTCTTCATCGACAGCGTAGGAGACTCTAACGAAACCCGCGCCTCCTGTGATTAAGGAGGCAGGAATAAGTTGGACACCAGCATCCAATGCTCCATCCGCGAACTCAATGTCGGTCATACCCGTGCCTGTGATGTCCGCGAATACATAGAAGGCTCCTTCGGGTTCAGGTACGCGAATCCCCGGGATTGAATCCAATCCTTTGGTTAGAATATCCCTTCTCTTGAGGTACTCCTTGTTGAACGCCTCAACAGCATCATCGCACTCTAGTGCTACTTTTGCCGCTTCCATCATGAACGTTGGAATATGGGAGGCGGAATTGGCTTGACTCTTCATGGCTGCCTTCATCGCTGACTTTGGACCGGTTAGGAACCCAACTCTCATTCCTGTCATAGCCCATGACTTTGACCATCCGTTTACTACTATTGTCCTCTCTCTACCACCAGCAATTGTCGCAGGAGATACATGGGGCCAATCGACCCAGATCATCCTTCCATAAATTTCGTCAGAGACTATCCATAGGTCGTTTTCAACCGCAATCTCTACAATTTCAGCAATTTCCTCTGGAGTATATACCGCGCCGGTGGGGTTGCTTGGCGAATTTATGAGTATCATCTTCGTTCTTTCAGTGATAGAGTCCCTAATTGCTTGCATATCCGGGTGGAAATTATCCATCTTAACCTGAACATGTATTGGAACCGCACCAATGAATTTGAGCATAGGCTCGTACGACGCCCAGGAAGGTGCTAGTAGTATGGCCTCGTCACCCGGCATTGTGGTGATCATGAAGGAATACAGCAAAGCCTGTTTAGCTCCAGGAGTCACAACTATTTCCTCAGCTTCAGCCTCAATACCATGGTGGACTGATAGGTAGTCGGCCACAGATTGGCAAAGTTCCATAGTTCCCGGTCCTCGGGTGTATTTCGTCTTCCCCCTTCTCAACTGATCAATCGCGGCATTTACAATCTCATCCGGGGTGTCAAAACCGGGTTCTCCCACTGTCCACCTAACAACTCCGGGGCCAGGCGGTTGTAAGTATGGAGCGAACCCCACGCCCAGCCCGTCGAACCTTGAAGACACTCGAGGCACAACAATACAGGACCCGCTCACACCAATGAAGGTATTCGTGATACACGGACAGTCTTCAAGAGAGGGAGGTTAGTCGGAAAGGTACAGCACGAGTGGCAGAGCAGCTATGCAATGGACTGCAGATCCATGGACCCGGGTGCAAATCCCGGCTCGTGCTCCACAATAAAGCATCAAATATTCATAACTGCGTTAAGGGTAAACAATAGACCCAATATGATTGCGAATGTTATAACCATGACATTGAAGTCCTCAGCCTTATTTTCCCACTCTTCCCCAGCATAAGTCATGCCGTCCTCAATCCCCTCGGGTCTTAGTCTGTAGTAGGCAAATAGGATTAGCAGCAGAGCAAGCGGCCCCGCCACAGCATCTTGGATTGTTTGATCTGTAATCGCCCTTCTTGCTTCATCATCAACGTAAGAGACATAACTCTGGATAGTAGCAGCAAGAGTGAAGAAAATTCCTGGATGGATTACAGACCACTTTCCACTCGGACCATCCACTACTGTAAGAATAGTCCAAAGAAGGTATACAAGAAACAGACTACCCCCCACTGAGACTGTTACAGCCGATGGCGCCCCGTTGCCATCAGCAGCTTCTCCGCCCTCAACAAGTTCTACTACAGATTCCGGATCAAGGAGCGCTCTAAAACAGTAATACAATCCCATCACAATAAGTAGAACTAGTGCAATTAGGGCAGGGGTGTCCTTTATTTTTAGTCCGGGAGAGAAATCTGAGAGCCCTTCGTTTACTTCATCCTCATTCATCAATAGCCAGTAAGCACCAATGTATGCTAATAGAACAACTGGAGTAACGAATTTAGGAGTCTCTGATGAGTCCAAACTATCTCCCCAGTGGATCCAGAGCATTGCAGTCATCGTTGCAAGACCGATAATCACTGGTATCATTATTGTCCACTTCCCCCTAGCTCCCTCGTTTAGGATGATTGCAGTAGAGATGAAGATACCAAACATCAGAACTCCGTTGAAAGCAGTCTCAGGCCCACCATTTCCATAGGAATTGCTGGATGCGGTAGTGTCATTCGATAGTATCGTGAAGCAATCACCAGCTGCTCCTGTCACGTAGCAGTCAGCGAAAAACATGAAGTTCAGTGCGTATACAAATGTCACTAGAGCAGTGAAAGATAGAAGCAAGGCAGCAGGCATTGATTTAATTCTCAAGATTCCCATAACCCTCGAGATTCAAACTCGGGGTAAAATAATTACGAATCTAAACGAAACTCAGAAAGGTAATTTTTCAGGATCAACATTACCCCCACAAAGGATGATACCAATCGTTTCAATTCCTGTTAGGTTTTTGAAATCCCCTCTCAAAACAGCGGCAAGTGATATTGCTCCGCTTGGTTCTACGACCATACCGAATATATTGTGGATCAGAGTCATCGCCTCCAGAACTTCCTCATCAGGCACACGTACGATTTTCTCGACGTGATCTCTGATGATTGGCCAAGTAAGCTCTCCCATACTAGTCAGAAGCCCATCACAGATTGTGTTTGGCCCTGTCTGGGGGAAGAAGCTCCCTGCTTCAAGTGACCTAGCGGCATCATCTGCTCCTACAGGTTCTGTTCCAAATATCCTTGCATTAGGAAGCATTGCTTTAGTGGAGATACTGGTTCCTGACATCAAACCTCCACCCCCTATAGGACAAAGAATCGCGTCTAAACCACCACATTCTTCGATCATCTCCTTTGCTGCAGTACCTTGTCCGGCTATTACGTTTGGATTGTCGAAAGGATGTATGAACACTGCTCCAGTTCTATCCAGAACAGATTTTGCGGTTGAAATCCTAGCAGCTAGATTTGGCTCGCAGAGTATCACCTCAGCCCCATGACTGGCAACCCCCTCAACTTTGATTCTGGGCGCATTCTCAGGCATAACGATGTAAGATGGGACTCCTCTCTGTTTTGCAGCTAGAGCAACTGCCTGACCATGGTTCCCACTACTATGTGTGCAGATTCCATTCTCAGCCTCCTGCCCCATAAGTTGGATCGCATTCGTGGCTCCTCTGAACTTGAAGGCACCAATATGTTGAAGATTTTCACACTTCATGTAAACTGTTCTTCCAGCTAATTTGTCTATTTCAGTGGAGTTTACTACTGGTGTTCTGGCGATTATCCCTTCAATTCTTGATGCTGCCGATTGAACATCGGAGAAATTCACTGCGTGCATATTCTATTCAATGCCAGAAGATAGCAATACATCATTACTACGCTTCTCCCCCGTCCCACTGTGAAAGGGGATGAAGAACCCGAATGGAGGTACTTTGCCGGAGCGGCATGCCTGCTAATTACAGACTCTTTGCTAATTGGAATTGCACCCGATGGTCCATGGGAAGATGGGAGCTTCTCCAGAGGGCTAATCGGTTTATGTGGCCTATGTTTTGGTTATGTTGCTTGGTACAGATTCACATTTAAGAGACAAGGTCTAATTCCATGGACAGATCTTTGGGAGGATCCTCATCGATCGGCTCGAAAGGAATTTTTATTTTCTATCATTGTCCTAGCAATAGCTTGGATCGCTGGTAACCCTTTACAGGCAAATCTACCTAATCCTACGGGGCTTGTGATAAGCTTGATTGGACTACTGATGCTGCTACAAGCCGTGTATGTGATGCTTAGCATTGGCCCATTGAAGGAGGAATGACTACCTTTGTCCTGGTTTCCAGAATTGTAGAGGCAGAGCCCTTTCTCCTTGCATTGCTCTAAACGCCAAATGATCTGCACGTTCATTCCACCGGTGCCCACTGTGAGCAGGAACGTGTTCTCCTTTTAGTGCAATTAGTTCGCTTACTTCATCCCATAATGATCTGACTTTAGTCGATAGCCCTAGGTTAGCTTTTGCTTTCCACTCCCCCGAGGCGATCTTTAATGCGTAATTAGAGTCACTTCTAATTGTGATTGATACGATCTGGGCATTTCCCAAAACCCATCTGAGTGCATGTGCCACAGCTGAAAGCTCAGCGGTGTTATTTGATCCGACATTAGCTCCTAGATAACCTTCCTTAGTGGGACTGGTAACTACTAACCCATTAGATTCGAATACCAGATTACCCATGCCTTTACCAGAAGAAGAAGAATCTCCTTCAATTACGCATAGCCCCCATCCAGCACGAGTTTCCGAGTCGACGTTTCGATTTTCAGCGCATGAACCGTCTACGTACACGTGTACCTCATCGGAATAATTCATCCTCAGTCCTCTATCAATGCGGAGTAGCTCGCCGCATCGAGCAGAATATCCGGATTCAAACCACCATGAACGGTGATTTTGCATATCCATCCCGAACCATACGGATCTTCGTTAATTTTCTCGGGGGATTCTTCCAACGATTGGTTGATGTTCGATACTGAACCAGCTACAGGGGCGTAAATTTCACTGACCGATTTGACTGACTCGACACTCGCGAAAGCCTCCATCTCCTCTACATTCGAACCAATTTCGGGAAGCTCAACCCAGACTACTTCGGTAAGAGCATTTTGCGCGAAATCGGTTATACCGATAGTGACTTCTTCACCCTCCTCCCTCACCCATTCGTGTTCCGCAGTATATCTTAGATCGTCAGGCACTTCTCCCATGCTTCCACCGGTCCACCTGAGAGGGCAGGAGGGGGTCAAGGTTTCGCTTGCTACTCCTCGCTGTGCTTAGACTCCAAGTGCCTCATTTCCATCTTTGCCCAGTTTGAGCCAAGACCTTCCAAGTTAGCCTCTTCCCTTTCTTTCTCAAGCCTATCTCTCATTTTTCCTTCAGTCTCTCTGCTCATCCATGAGTCTGAAATCCAATTCCCGTGATACCTATCTCCACCTCCCGATAGAATCAAAATTAGAACAAATGAAATAAAAAATAGAGAAGTAGGAATAACCCATAGAAAACCACTCATCCACCCATTTGATTCGTCGAGCATGGCAATACAAACCGCGACTACCAAGCTCAGCCCAAAACCAACAAGCGCCCTACGCATCCTGTGTGCCGAGGATTCCATGCCACTACGGGAGTGCAGTCATGAATCAACTTGACCGAAAATTAGGTCAGAACTCTTGGATTAGTTTATGGATTTTGTAAGGAAGCAGAGATCGATTGACTGGAGTAACCTCTAGAATTCTTGCATCGTCTCTCCTTCTTATGTCCTGCAATAGTGGGTGCCTACTCTTCTTGTGTAGCGTCAAAAGCGTAGGCATATCATGATTCAATGCTAATCTTACCGCATTCACGAATCCTTCACTCTCCACAGTGAACTTTCCAACTTCGTCTATAACAAGAATCTCGCAGTTTCCTACGCTATCCATTATTGCAGGGACACCAACTCTCTCTATCTCACTGGGGTCTATCCCGAATCCTAGAACTCTATTTCTGGAGTCTATTTCCTTGTGAGCCATTACTCCCTTTTCCCCCGTCAAGATATTTACGCATGCATACCCAACTCTTTCCCCGTTTTCAATTACCGGTTCTGATCTCACACCACCTACGATATGCTCCGGAGGAGATGGCCCCTTTGTCCTCCTTGCTCCACCTCCTTCCTCGGTAATCATGTCAACCACCTTCTGAAGCACCGCTGACTTCCCAGATCTAGGGAGGCCTGTTATCCCAATCTTTGGATTAATTCCCATATCTCTCCCAGCTCAAATCCCTATGTGGTAATACCCATCGTACACAAACCAAGGATATTAATCCATTCTTCCATTGTCCTAATTCCGGAAATGGGAAATTAGAAGTAAACGGTTGATAATACTGTTTTCTTTTTTCATCAATCCGTAAACCGAGAAATATCGTTTGCATCAAAAGGAAGCATCTCTATTTCGTAGTTGTTCACGTTATTATTTGCAGCCCAAGCTTTTGACCAAAGATCCAACTCATCAGAGTTTAATCTTCCAGCAAGAAATTCTAAACCCTCTTCAAGAGATACGAAATCTTCCTCTAGCCTAGTAATTACTTGTTCGGGTAAATCTAGGAAGCTGACCGAATTACCCAATACACAACCTGATGGGATTACCACCCAAACAAGCCTTCTTTCTACTTGCGGGTTCACTATTGCTTGGCAGGCAATTCTGGCTGGCCCAGCCATCGTTCTGGAACCGCGCCAACCAGCCTGTCTACAATTTGGATGCCCGTGAACCCCCGAGTCAAAGGCAGGATGAACAAGGGATGCTCGACCATCAACAAAAACAATATGAGCAGCTCTGATGAATGGAATCAAGTCTTGTTCTTCAGACCAATCCTCTATGTTTCTTGACCATGAGGATCGATCAACTTCCCCCACCTTGACCTTAATTGCTCTCCCATTGGGGTTCAGCCAAGTTCCTTCTTCGACCAATCTAGGTTTGTCCGACAACGAGTCTATAGCAGATAGGGTCCTATTTCGATCCATTTCTGCTCTTGGCATTTTCGGAACTGCCCATGTCGTGTCTGTCCAAGAGGACCATGGACCTCTCTCTAATTTCAAGAAAGGAGCCGATGTCGACAATCCCCTTCCCTCTACAATGTCCCCCGTTGTAAGTGGACCAAAGCTCGTCAGAACATCAGTTGAACCCTTAACTGTAATTCCAAGGACAGAAACTCCTTGTGAGCCGCCAAAAAGAAGCTTGTTGTTTTCGGGGAAAGACCAAACAGAGTCCCATTCGTTGCTTTGGACCATTAACTTCCTTAGCGGAACACTACTCTTCTCTCTCAACACAGAGTCAGGAACAACTAGTCTAACCCTTCCACCTTGTTTAGTTATTTGAAGAGATCTCTCTATGTACAGGCGATATAGGTTAACGTTTCCCCTGATTGCGGAGAACCTTGGTTTTCCATTAGGTCCTGTAAATTGTCGAAGCTCCTTTGACAACTTTTTCCTCATTCTGCTTCCCTCAGGATGCCCTCTGAACCGATCCTTTATTCTGAGCCATGGAGGCCTTGTAATCAGAAGCTCCGGCCTTTCATTCCATGGCCATTCCCCTCTTAGAGGATCTCCACATCGAACGTTGCTTTCGATAATCATTTCTGCTTCGCTACGACCTATCTTACCTTGATCCCCATCCCCATCTAAATCCACGAGCCCAAGTCTAGCCAGAACTATGATCAATCTCCTCCTGGCGCTATCTACCGCAATTTCAGATGAATCAACCAGTTGCAATCCTTCTAGCAGTCGTAGGGTGTCATCTCTCCTTTCCTTTGGAGTTGAACCGGACATTCTTTCGGAATGAATCCTGAGCATTCTTTCAGCAAACAGTCCACCGCCCACACAGGGATCTGCGAACGGAAGCGGAATTCCGGATTTGGTTTTGTTAGTGGAGGAATCGTGATCCCTTTGAGAGTCTGTGTCGTCGTGACGAATATCCTCGTTTATCTGCTTTGCAAAGGCACGGAAACTTGGAGGAAGTGCTGCTAGCGAAAGAGTTGCTGGCGGTTCCCTCTTTGTATTTCTACCATGGCGCAACTCGTCATAGAGAATAGCATCCACGAATTTAGCTGGGGTAGCATAAACCCCTCGTGGGGAACGACCATCGCTTTCGGCCTCAAATCTTGCAAGCAAATGGTCAAGGACAGTCCCAGGATTGCTTAGAAGTCCAGCGGGAAGAGTTGGCCATCCAAGAGGAAGGTTAGCGGCTATTGGTTGCTTATTTTTTGTTGCAGCCATCCATGATTCTAACCAAATTGAAATCTGTTGAGTCCTGTCAGGACACTCATGATCGAGTCTAGCATACCAACCGGAAGTTTCACTGACCATAGTATACAACCCGACATGCTCTTAATCTTTGAAGGGTTGTATTGAGATGATGATAATTCAGAAAAAAATAATCATCCGTCTATTATGAAAACGTCTCTCTCAATTTCCACAATTTCTCTTTTCTGAAGTAACCAACCTATCGACTCGTCAATATCATCTGAAGTGATAACTGGTGACTGCAGTAGTCGTAAAATATCATCAAAATGAAGACCCTCTCCGAGAAGATTAGAGTCCTCAATAGCCATGAGTATTTTTTGACTTACGTATGCTAGGAGCGGATCATCATCAGCAGAAAGGCTACCTAGATCTATGAGCGGCTCAGTTTCATGACCAGAGGCCTTTGGCTTCTCATTATCAGAAAGGCTGTAAACATCAAACAAATTTTTTTGATTTGGGTCTTTGGTGTGAGCAAGTCTTGAGTTTTCCCTCCTCCTCTTCATTTGCTTTGATAGATTCTCAATTCGGTGCAGCCTCTGCTCTGTTCTTAGCCTCTCTCTTCCTAGATGTGATTCCAGGAGTTCTAACTCTTCGCTAGCCCTCTCGTCAAGCCACTTGGCAAGATCCCAACTAGGATTTTGTCTAAGCATAGCCTCCCAGAGATGTGAAACAGATTCCGGTAGATTTCGGACGTCTATTCTTGGCCCACTTGCATTTTCCTCAGGATCATTGTCCATGCGGCGCTCTCCTCTTGACCGTCTATCAATTATCTCCTATTATAATCTAGAAATTTTTAGGGTCGGATTGATGTAGGAAAGGTTACTGCAAGGGTCTATGGCGACGTATAGGGTCACGCTACTACCCGGCGATGGAACTGGTCGCGAAGTTGTTGAAGAAGTAAAGCGAGTACTCACTGTTTTCCAAGAATATGGCCCTATTTCCTTTGAAATCAACGAGATTCCGTGTGGGGGGCAACACTTTCTCGAAACGGGCGAAGAATGGCCAGCGGGATCATTCGAGCACTGCAGAGATAATACAGACGCAATAATTGTGGGGGCAGTAGGTTGGCCGGGTGCAAAACTTCCGAACGGGGACATTGCAGGAGGGCAAGTCCTATTGGGTCTTAGATCAGGTCTTGATCTATACGCAAACGTTAGGCCAGTCAAGCTCTACAATGGTGTTAATCACAAGGTCCACGGAGGATTCAGAGACATTTGGAATCACGAATTGGTCGACATGGTAATCATCCGAGAGAATACCGAAGGCCTATACCATGCTCTTCTTCGGAGATCAGCCCTTGCAGCTCAAGGAGGACAAAAGGACAAGCCCATAATAATCGACAAATTTCCGGGGCTGAACGGGCAGGTCGAATGGGATGCTAGACCTATTTCGAGAAATGGCAGCGAGAGAGTTATCCGATTCGCATTTGATATCGCAAAGCGTCGTGAAAGTAGAAAGGGAGTTTCACAAAAGGTCACTTGTGTAGACAAAAGCAATGTCACCAGAGGGTGTCGCTTGTTTAGGGAAGTATTCAGAGAGGTAGCTTCCGAAAATGAAAATATGGAAACAAACGAGGCCTTCATTGATGCCTTTTCCATGTGGCTAGTCAGGAATCCAGAAGATCTGGACGTGGTAGTTCTTCCTAACATGTTTGGAGATATCGCCACAGACCTTGCTTCTGTTTTGCAAGGAGGAATGGGAATGGCCGCGAGTGCGAACATAGGTGACAACCACATGCTTTTCGAACCTGTGCATGGATCAAGCCCCAAGTATGCCGGTAAAAACAAAGTCAATCCAATTGCCGCCCTTTCCTCTACTCAGTTAATGTTCGAAAGTTTGGGGTCCAGAAACAATGATGATGAAGCAATACTTTGTTCTGAGGTTTTAGAGAGGGCGATATCCGAACATCTGTCATCTGGGGCTCCAGTCACTTACGATTTAGGGGGGCAAGCATCCACCACCCAAGTTGGAAGTGCGATTGCTCAGAGTTGTAGGGGTATCCTGGAAGAAATCTCCTCCTAAATTGTGTTCATAGAATCGGCGATCGTAGACAAAGCTCTCCTAATCACCTCATTGTTGTCCCATTTACCACTATTTTCCCCATCACTCAGAATTTCTTTGAGCAAAATATCAGCCGCTCTAGATATCTCATCGACGATTGTGACCGTTGCCCCAATAGAACTCCTAGAAAGTGGGTTCAAATCAACAACAATTACCTCCTTTCCGGACATAACTAATGCTTCGCATCTATCCCCATCTTCTAGAGGAACAAGAATGGTGTCACATTCGCCAATTCCATTGCTAGTACATAGCGACCTAGGACCTTCAAGACCTTCAATTTGCGCATCGGGATTCTCCCCAAGTAGCTCAACAGACTCGACTGCTGCTACCCACTCTCTATCGAATCCTTCCGGTTTTAGCTCCCTCGCAACGTCTTTTTTGTCACTAGACAATATAGACAGAAGTCCGTTTACTCTCTCTGGAGTCCTGTAATAGAGGTTCACCTCTATTGGGCAAGACAAAACAGCAGCTACTCTAATTAGCTCCTTACCGGCTAGAACTACTGTATTCCCATTTACCGAGATAACTGGTTTTTTAGCGCGCTTCAATCTTCTAGCAGCCTCTTCTATTGCCAATCTCGCAGAGTCTGTGGTTTTCTCTCCCAACAGATAATCGAATGCTTCTCCTCTACCATGGGCAATCATCGCAGAATCAGCTAGAATTCCTTTTGCCAACCCATCTACTATTCTTTGCCTCGACATAAGAGAGTGTTTACGAGGATGGCTATCGGGAATCTCAACCATCATAGATCACCTATAATGAGAGAAAAATCAAATATTGGAGCCGCCATATTCACCTTACTTGTGGAAATCAAGTCTACTCCTGAGCCTATCCATTGCTTAAGATCGCGTTTGGCTATTCCACCTGAACCCTCCAAAATACAATTTTCTCTTAGTCCAGAGTTCAGCAAGCTTTCATGAGCCTTTCTACACTTATCAGGTCCCATGTTATCAAGCAACAATACAATTCTATCACTAACATTACCTCTTGATTGAATATCCGACCATTCGATCGCAGCGGATAATGCCTGCCCAGTGTTTCTAACTTCGATTATTGCAAATGAAGAATTTGAAACGATATCGATAGAGCGAACCGCCATTCTAACTGCCAACTCAAGGTCATTCACAGGTGGGACAAATGAAGCTAGATCATTTTCTTTTATCATCGGAGAGTCAAGTTTGCTGAGCCGGTGAGTGAGACCACCCCCTACATGAACCGCCCATTTGTCTAGAACCCCCCAAGCCGTCTTTCTTGTACATGCTACCGCGATTCCCGAGGATTCCTTCACCCACTTCATGGTATGGCTAGAAATTCCCGATAGCCTCCCAAGAAAATTTAGCAGTATCCGCTCGCAACTAAGCACACTTGAGGAGGGTCCGCGAATGGATAGGACCCTATCCATGTTTGATACCATTTCCCCCTCTTTGACGAACCAGTTTAGATGACAATACGGAAAGTGAATCTCTACTAATCTCTCAATTACTGGAATTCCCGAAACCATGCCTGAGGTTTTCGATAATACCAATCCCTCTACATCTTTGCCAACATCAGTTCCTCTAGCTTTATCGTCAAATAGCATTGCTGCAGTCCATCTGTCAATCGACTCAAGGAAAAGGGAAGTTGGTCTGAGATAGTCTCCATCCTTGCACAATAGGCCCGATCGGTCATGCGGGAGCAAATCCACAACACCTGGAGTGCCCATCACAACTTGAAGTGTCCGAGTTTGCAACATGAATCATTTGATTGAATCAAGACCGGATTCAGCAGCAGAAAGGCATGCAAGGATGTCATCTACCGTCGCTCTCGACCTTCCTAGTCCGTTTGTGTGGACAGAAATTCTTAGCTCTACAAATTCACCATTTCCCGCCAACTCTACATCAAAATCCTCTGGGTCGTCTGGAGAAATGGCCGCGAGCAGAGACTCTGCTCTACTTCTTACACCACTCCAAACTATTGAGACTCGAGTATTTCCCATTACACACCCCAGAATCTATTTCCATAGGAGGCTTCATCTTCTTCAGAGAATGACTGTACCACGGTTCTGAGAAGATAATACATCACAAGCGATATCAGAGGTAGGCTCCAATCATCCCCTAGTTGATCGAAAGTAGGGCTATACTCCTGACCCTCCGCAATTAGCATGGCAACTCCAGTAGCTGCAGCTATGAATGAGTAAATTACCACACTCAATCCAACCAAAAGGACACTCCTACCGGTGAAGGATCCTTCTTTCCACCTAAGCACTCCAAGTGCGAGAAGGAAGGACAATACTGATCCGATAATCCATTGGAGAACATTATCAACCAATGACATTAATTGCCATGCTCTTCCTTTGTCTTCGGGCACCGGGTCATTCATACCCTCCCAGCCAGTGGCTATTGCTAGGAATAAGCAAACGATAGACATACCCCAAAGAAGAGAGGAGAAAAGCCCACCAGTAGCACTGTCTCTCATTTCCATGGCTACTCTTTCCATTTGTGCCTCTAGGCCTAGCCCCTTGCCCAATACCCATAAACCAATGATGAGGGGCAGGGATCCAATCAGAGCAATTCCCCCTGGTAGGATTAGTCCTAATCCCATGATAATTAGAAAAACAGCCAAAGGAACTAGTAGCCTAGCTCTAAACCTAGGGTCCTCAACAGCTTTGATGATGTAGTAATAGGTACCTTCTATTCCCTTAGATTGTCTGACAATAACCTTCTCGACTGTTTCCACTCTGACCCTCGATGTGATGATCGGTAAGCAGGCCTCATCATCAGCTCCATCAGTCACCAGCAATGCGGTATCTGGCTGAAACTCTTGAATGACCTCGTCTAGTTGGCTGGCAATTGTTCTATCGCTCCTTGGTCCGACCCTTACATCACCAGTTAAAATGGCAATCTGGACTTCATCCCCAGCTCCTGCACCCTCGGCTAACCTATCGTGATGATGCAAGGCACCTAGAACCGCGTTTGTATCGGACTCTTCCGGGTCAGCTATCCCTAGCCTCAAGGCAGCCGTCAGGGATGACTTGCGCCCAATAACAGGCCCCCTGATCCCCGCCTTCACTCCAAGATCATTATCCCTGTCTATCGTTAGAACAAGGGTCCGTACCATCCTATCCCTCCTTTTGTGGTGTCTTAGGGGGCCCCCACTTATGAGTAATTGGCCGTTTAGGTTATCCCAAATAACCCTAATTTGGTGTGTCAGTCATTTCCAGCATTCTCTTCTGATGAATCATCATTTTGTGAAGACACGTATCTTCTTCTCTGTTTAGCCCTTATGTATTTTAGAGGATGAGTCAGCCACTCTTGATCACAAAGCGAGTCATCTCCCAAACCCACAGGGCACCTAGCATTGGTTTTGAGAGCAGCACATCCATGAGGGGTGTATTCTCTCTCAAAAATCTGATTAACCTGATATGATGTAGTGCTTGAATCATAATCGGGAGCGTTCGCAAAGAAACTACAAGTCTGCTCTTGGCTTAATCCTACGGCCTTTGAGAAAGCCGCAAGGAATACTCTTCCGACATGGTTAACATTGACACCTTGGTTAAGCTCAGATACCGCCGACTCAAAGCAAGGTGGCCAATCTTCTCTTATTGCTGCAGTCATAGGCATCTCTTCCTTCACCCTTTCAGACAAAAGGCTGACAATTCTCTCAACGGGGTCAGCAAATTTAGCAGCAAACTCATCATCTATCTTTTCCATTCGTATATCACAAGCTTCTCGCAGACTCTCCCGTATTCTCTCCTTGATTAGCCTCGAGGCTCTCTCTCTTCCCGACTCGCCCGCACCTGCATCCAAACAAACCCAACCATCCCTTGTTGGACGGTTAACAAGCCTCCAGTAATCACCAGAAATCCTAGGACAAAGCTCAATGAAATCAACCATAGGGACCCAATAATCCTCTGCGCCGTCGCCATTCCTTTCCACAGAAATTCCTGAAAGATATGTGGAAGAAATTACGCTGAAGTTTTCAGAATCCATCCCCATCAAACGATCTGCTCTACTGGCCTCCCCTTCGATCCATCTGGATAACAGCCTTTCATCAAATGAAGCGCAGACTACTAACATCGCGTGAAGAAAGGACAGAGCTTCCGTCATCCTTCCTACTTCGGTGGAAATATCAATATCGGATATAGAAAAAGCTCCTTCCTCTTGCATAACTGAGTCAACTAGTCTCAGCCTTCCTTTCACTCTGACATCCTCCAGCCAGGGGGCTTCGATTAGATCCTCAACAGAAATTCTATTTTCTTCTAGCATTTTTTTTATGAAAAGTCTTCCTTGAGGAAGGAAAGGATAGCGTGCCAATAGTCCCTCATCCCCAATTTCTGGACTAGTCATTGGCATTGGCATGAGATGTAGTGTACCAAGAGGGTTCTTCAACACTCACCGAGCCCTTCCACTGGAGCATGAAGTCACAAAGAAACCCAATCGTTTTGATTCCATCCTCAAATCGGCTACTTGAGATTCAGGATCAAGTGAGGGCTTACTTTGGCTGGAAAGAATCCGAAGACATTTCTAGTGCGGAGGAACTATTGCATAGAGTTGAAAAGTCTGGACTTGAAAAATGGAATAATCAAAACAGATCTGCTTCCTTGGACACGCTACATAGAACATTGGTAACTGAACGCCCCAGAATCGCTGTGCTTGGAGCTGCGATTGAGCCTGAGGAAGTTATCGCGAATCTCAACAAGTCAACAATCATGGTAGCTGCTGACGGAGCTTCTGGCGTTATATCCGAATTACCAAACCATCTTTCGGAAATGGCTTGGTCTAGGATGGCATGTATCGTGAGCGATGCCGATGGGGGGGAAGGCACACTACAGGCAGTCCGAAGAGGAATACCCGTAGTTCTTCATGCCCACGGTGATAATCGGGATGATTGGAAAGCTCTCATAGAGCTAGCTGAGTCTCAGGCCACACCCCCTGATCTTATTTTGACTCATCAAACCTCAAAAGAAATCATCGGAATGCACAACCCTGGCGGTTTCACAGACGGTGATAGGGCATCATGCTTTCTGACGGCATTAGGTGTTGGAAACAGAAAAATAATGATTTTAGGGACTAATTCCAACAAGGTTGGAAGATGGTCAGGGCATACATCTGAACAAACAAAAATCGAGAAACTCAGATGGATGGAGAAGTCCTTTATTCTCCAAGGTCTATGGACGAATTAAATGTTGAATTTGGCTACTTCCACGATAGCACCATCTAATGGCGCACTCCCGTTATAAATCTGTGAATCCCCTCTATTGTTTACTGTAACATTGAATTCTACATCACTTTCACCTGTAGGTTCTATGTCAAAATTCCGAACTCTAACCGAATAATCTCCCCGTGGAGGGTTAGAATCCCAGGAGATCGACCTTCTCCCGGACTTAGGATCGAAGCCTTCCAAGTCAAAATTACCATTTCCAAGCCCCCTTGGATTGAAGAACGAGACCTCTTCTCCATCAGAGTCGACAACAGAGAGCCCCAAGTCCCCAGATCCTTCCCAGCTCAGCTCCACTGAAACTCCATCTTGTACAGTGCCCACCCTTCTACGCAAGGTTTCCACCTCTCTTGCTTCGCCGAAATCTTCCTTGACCTCTTCTGACTCCCCCTCCGCTTCCTCAGGAACTTCTCCGTCAGGTCCAGCTATGGCAAACTTAGCAACAAACTGAAGATCATTACCCTTCAGAATCGCACCTTCGTAGAATCGCTTGCTTTCTCCAATTGAAACACTGACCTTGAAATCAGTTGAATTCTTCCTATGAATCCTTGAAACAAAAGGAATCCATGAAAAGATACCCTTGGTGTGAATCTTGTAGTGCCTCACTCCGACTCTGTAAACACCTGGGGGCGGGGTACCTGTCCAAACGATATTTTCAACCGGTGTTTTTGAGGTAGGCTTGAAGTTCATATCCACATCAAGCTCTCCCCCGCAACTGGAATTCCTATTATCGTGGTAAACGTGTTCTCCAGAGGGGGTGATCACGTGTAGATCGAGGTCATTCCAGTTGTCCCACATTAGAGTAATCTGAACAGCACCTCTTTTTGCACCCTCTCTGTCAAGCCTCTTTTCCAGCGCTGACGCTTCCTTCGTAGAAATTTCAGCTTCTTGCACTCCAGGGCCTATGGCACGCGAACCAGTACCCATAGATCCAGAGACGGTTGGAGTTCCCGATCGATCCCTACCCCTCCCCCTTCTACTTCCAATAATTCCAATTCCTGATATCTGATCAGGCAGATTTCTTCTGGTCGAAGGTAGAATGGTTCTCCGGGATCCAGACCGAAGAATTCTGAACAATCCACTGAGGATTGCGAACAGAACAATCAAGATCACAATGATGGATACAGCGTCCGCCACGTGACTCAACGAGAGCAGTGACTTTTCATTACATCGGTCAAACCCATTCATGGGAAGTTGTGATTACATTCCATGGCCGGTTGTTTCATAATGATGGTTAGTCTCCTCTACGAGGAGGGGAGCGGAAGCAATGGGAACTCATGCAGTTTCAAATGGGCGTTATCATACTCCCAAGTCGTCAGTAACGGCCAGCAAGGCCGCGATTCTGATGACTATGTTGTTTATCGCTCCGCTACTTATTGCGGCTCCGTCAACTTCTGTTGAAGAAGCGCCGAGCATGACCTCGGGTAAGTCGACCGACCCAGACGTTGCAGTCACGGACCTAAATGTGACAACTCCCTCGGTAATAGGTCCCAGTGGGAATCCTACTCTTTCACCAATGGAACACATTATCAGGATCACCATCACCAACCTCGGAGGATCTACAGCTTATGGAAACCTCACATTGAAAATAAATGGAGTTATAGTGGATAACCGCACTATTGATCTAAACCCCGGACAACAGGAGGTTCATTTGCTATACTGGGATGCCACTTTGGCGGCAGCTTCGGGTATTCAGATGACAGCTTCTTGGGAAGCAGATAACTCCCCCGGGGACTCAGACTCAACCAATGACCAGCTCTCATTGAGCAATATTGAGGTCGTCTCCCTCGAAGACGCGTCAGATATCACAGATAGTCTACCTTCAGCTGGCAGCTCAATGGCTAGAGCTATGTGGCAAGGCAACATCACCGTCGTGAATACTGGAAATGAGCCGGTCGACGTCACCGCACAACTCACGTTAACTCCAGTTTTGGGAGGGCCATCTGTCTCCCTCTCATCCACAACGGAGACTCTTCAACCAGGAAGCCTAGCAAACCCTCCTACGCCACAAGACGTCACCGTGAGCTTTGATGGGTCAAATTTGGAAGGTAACTACACTCTCGGAGGCTCTCTTCTAGTGTCTGGTACCGGAACCTCGACAGTCGACATCCCATCCAGAGTAGTTAGCTTCATCGCATTGCGGGCATCTTTGATTCCTGCCAATAGCAGGAGTGTGGATCCCGGATCAATGACAATCCTAAACTTCATTCTTCAAAACTCAGGAGCATCAGATTCATTCACAGTGACCCAGTCCAATGACTCAGCACCGGGGGACTACTGGGCGACATCTCCTTCACAGATATACTGCTCTACGTGTTCCGATGGTTTACTTGTTGTCAATCAAGGAAATACTGAGGCCATCCAAGTTCCAGTTAACGTTCCCTCCGACGCGAGTAATGGTGAAACCGTGACGGTGACAATAGAAATTCAAAGCGAGGCAGCCGGTTACGTACTCTCTGCTAGCTCCATGGTGATGGCAGGAGGTACTTATCAGGCAGAGATCTTCCAGAACCACTCGTATGTTCACCCAACATCAGGCGCCTCTATGGAGAACTTTGCTAACCTCACTCCTGGCGACTCGAGGACTCTTGACTACACATTGAAGAATACCGGGACTGCGCCAGCACAATTTCAGATATACGTGGGGGCACTTGAGGCGGTCCCTCACTGGACAATACACACCCCAATCAGTATCACGGATATTGTGATGCCCGACACCACTAGAACCATTCCAGTGACAATCACAACCCCCGGCCTTGAGATGCCATTAGATCCCTCCTTGAAGGTATCATCTATCGAGACCGTGGACATTATTGTTCAGGCCATACCTCTTGAGGGGGGTGTACCGGCTACTAACCAGACAACCCTTGTCATCGACAGCGTAGTTGAATTGGATGTAAAAATCACTTCAGGCGCGAATGTAATTTCTACTGAGGACATTTTGAGTGAAAATACTGACAGGTTTGTTGATTTTGAGGTAAGAATAGTGCATAATCTAGGTACAAACAGTACACTAGCGCAAGTCACACTAACCCCAACCGGGGACAGTTCGGGCAAGTCATTTGTCGGGGATACACCTGCAAGTGGAGCTAGTATATCCGAGCATACAAGATGGAATGTTTCTCTCTCCCATGAAACAATGGAGCTAGAGCCAGGAGAGGTAGGATATGGAAAGATTGGGATGAGGTTCAACTCAAATTATGACTTCCCATACCCCTCTGCCGGTACTTTCACCTATGCCTTCATGGCATCTTCTGATTGGGCCTCGTTCCCAAACACGATTGCAATGAACGCGACTGCTTCTGCGTCTATCGTAATTGAAGAGATGCACTCTGCAGAAATAAGCACCCCAGAGGTTGCAACAGGAGACCCATCAACCCCCATTTCGTCCACCATAAGAGTAAACAATACAGGGAATGACGTTGCGAATTTCACAGTAAACTTCATTGAGATTCCTGGTTGGTCAATCTCACTAAGCAGCAAGGCAGTGAACCTCCTACCATCTAGAACTAATCTATATCCTCAAACACCAGATATCAACCCCACTGGTAATTCCTTTGAAATAACCGTTACTGCTACTGCCCCATCAACGGCTAGCGCTGACATTCTTCATGAGGTATGGGTGTATGTTAACTCCACTGAAACAAATGAATTGCTCGCCTTTTCTCCGGTTCGTTATCAGCTAACAGAGCTTGTTTCAGCTGAGTTGTTTCCTTCAAACACTACCGCTGTGATATCAAGCGAGGCCATAGGCGCTAGCGGCGTTGCCCAGACCACTATAATGCTACAACTCAATAACACAGGAAACTCAAACCGGACCTACGAGCTATCTATTTTCAACCTAGATGCCGATAATGTTCAGGTTTCATTCGCAGACGACGGAACCGTTCAAACGAACAAAACTCAGACCGTAGCCCCTGGCGGTCAAGCAATAGTAAGGATATATGGTACAGTCGCTTCCACAGCAAGGGCTGACATAGATAGCCTCTTCGAAGTCTCCGTTTCAAGCTTCGATGATGAATGTCAATGCTTCATTGAGAACGACAGAAGCGGAATCTTGGTACAAGTAGCCCCACGTCATGCTGTCCAGATACTTGGTCCACAGATGTTAATGGCGGCTCCTGGTACTACAGTCACGGTACCTCTAACTCTGAGAAACATGGGCAACCTAATGGAGGTACTCAACGTGACTGTTGAGTTCGAAGGACTTCAGAATTGGTCCTATATTTCCAACGTTTCTAACTTCTCATTAGAGCCCCATCCTGACCCAAATAACGAACAACAGGTGGAGTTGTACATTACACTGCCCGACCTCAGAGAGGACAATGTGACTCTTGAAGCAGGCAAAATACACACTCTCACGATAAGAGCCATCAATATCACAGACCCATTGCCAACTTGGCCGTCAACTACTCTCATCGACGGAGTGCAGGTTTCAGTACCTATGAGTCAGAGAATGGGAGTAACTGCAGGCATGCACCCGCTCCAACTGGAGATTTTACCGGTTTTTAAGCTGAAGGAACTCATGGCTCCCGAGAAGATTTCCATTGTTCCAGGACACGATAGAACCGTTCATTTCGAGATTGAGAACGACGGAAACGCTGCAATGGATGTGGATATAGATTGGGAGACTCAAGACGACGAAGATGGGGGCAGGTTCCAAGTCCTAGCCGATCTCGTTGATACATCCCCTACTTTAGGTTGTACAGGATGCGGAGATAGTGGTGAGAGGTACCCCACAAGTGTTTCCATGTCATTCACATTCTCCGCAGTCGCAGTCGATCATCACGCCGACGAGACTGCTATGTTCATGCTGACGTTCACACCAAAGAGTACTCCTGATGCTCCAGATGTCGATGTCGACCTCCCTCCTCGGACAGTAATAACCGAGATTTTTGTTGTCAGAGTTCAGACCGATGACCTGATTGAACTCAGCGCAGATAATACCGGGCCCGACCAAGATCCAAATAGGTACCAATGCACCAACAACACTTCTCCTAACTGTCGCCAGATAGACATCCCTTGGGTCAATATCCCCCGCCTTGCTGCTATAGACTCCTCAGAGAAAACATTCACACTCGGGCTCGATGGTGACCGCAGCAGGTTGACCACCAAACCCGATCTTCCTGACAGGATGGTCAGCTCTCAATTCTGGCCCAATACACACTGGGGGATCCTTATTGATGATGGCATGTGCGAAATCTTAGACTCCCAAGGAGCAGGTCCTTCCGTCTCCGGTCCTACCCAAACTAATTGTGCTTCCCAGTGGGATCTAGATCCCTCCACACCATATGACGGAGGAGATATAACAGGACACGGAGGAAGTATAAGGATCGAGGTTTTCCTACCAGACAAACAGTATCTTGCACCCGGAGACGGCTGGGACGTCTTCCTACAGCTCAGGAACCCCGGAGAGAGCGAGACATCTGCATTTTGGACTGACTTTGTTCTGAAGCTAAGGATGACAGAGTCCTCCGATCCGACCATAACGAGTATTACATTTGCTGGAGATGGAATCGAGGGAGATGTTACCACTGTGGATGTCCGTGTCGAAAATCATGGAAACGCCATAATGCCCACAGGAGTTATGATTTCTATCGACTGTGAAAACACTCCTTACGCCGACATATCACAAACATACACCAGTCGCGAAATAGACCCCTTGACCTGGAATGGTAGTTTCACGGCTTCGTGGCCAATTACTCTGAACCCAATTCCTTGGTATAGCTCGTCAGTTGATTTAGACTGCAAGGCAATTTTAGACTACTCCAATAGCGAGGTACCATTAGGCAATAATCCTGATAACGACCAAGTGACAACCTCCCTTGAGATTGACTCATGGGCTGCACCAGGGATTGAATTCGCAGGAATCCCCCTGTCCTCGGCCCTGGTTGCCTTCGCTGTGATTTTCCTACTATCTCTTTCCCTATTGAGACAAGGCATGGAGGATGACCAAGACAAGCTTCATGCTTCAGCCTACATAGCAGCAATGTCGTTCGGAACGCTATCCTTGTCTTCGATCTCGACAGTTCTAACTATAATTTGCGCAGTTGCTTCAATAGTCTTCGCGGGACTAGTGGCTTGGCTATCTTCTGGAGAACTCCAAGCAATTCACGACGACAGGAAGAAGTCAAAGATAGGCACAAGAGCATTAATTGAGGATCACGACAAGGAGCAGGCCAATACTAGAAAGGAACTTCGGGCGATTATTTCATGTGCCCCGTTCGCTTTCTTACCATTCGTCTTGATTTCTCCCTCGCTCGCTATAGATCTAGGAGCATCCTCTTTGGTGTCCTTGATCGGCTTCATCCTCATATCTCCGGTTGTAGTGCACATGATGCTAAGCTTCCTGGATAGATCATACGACACTCTTTACAGTCAGTTAGCTGAAATTGAGCTCAGGGCTATCAGGCTCAAGAAAATCTTGGGTGGTGCCGGAAGCAGGGGAAGCGGAGGTAATTGAATGGCAAGAAACAAGGCTCCAGCTATCGGTGGTGCTGAGGCCACTCTCAAGAAGATCGACTACATAGAGGAAGAGGCTCAGAACATTCAGTTTGCGATCTGGTCAAACCGTCCAGTTAGCGCTAGAAAGCTGCTAAAGAACCTCTCGAAAGAGGTAGATGACGCTGAAGGGCAGATCATGGATCTTTACAGGGCCCTGTCATCTCTTGAGAGGTCCCTTGAGGAGCTCGAGGAATTGTCCCAGGGAGATCGCAATGCATGGGATCTCACAATGTTGGGGCTTCAGCACCTAAGGGAAGGAAATTGGGGGGCAGCCGCAGATTGCGTAGAGGGTGCAGTAGCCTCAATGGGAAAGGATGGATTAGAGAGATCCCTTTCTACATTGGGAAGACACTTGAACGAAATGGGTGAGCTAAGTGACATAGAGAATATCGCACTTACGCTTGTTAATCAAGGGAAAAGGAACCTCGATAGTGATTTGGCAGCTGCCGCTAAGGCCTTTGAAGACGCGATCAGGGCTCTGGGCCCGGTAGCAGTCAGTGAGGCGGCAAGCCCCTTTCTAGTCAACAGCTTCTTTATGTCGGTTGGAACTACTTGGCCCGAAGGTAGGGACCACGGATTGATGGTGATAACGCTAGAAAACATCGGAGATAACAATATTTCCACGATGAGGCTTGCACCCCCTGTACCTTACGGATGGTCAGCTACCCCCAAAATGTGTGAGATTCCGGAGATACCCCCAGAGGGCTTTATCGAGATCGGTGTGGAAATAAGGCCCTCAGGATCATTCCCTCAGACCTCACTCCTAGGAACAAGCTTGAACATAACCACAGGCTATCTTGCAAACTATGGCCAACTAAAGGTACAATCAAGAGTAGAGAATAGGACTCCGAATACGATGAAAGGAATACTACTCGACCCTTGGATGCCCGAGGGTTTCGAAACACTTAGACTACCACTTATCGAGAATATCGGCCCTGGGGATGTTGTTCATGTCCCTGTGGAGACACTCAACCTGAACGACGCCGTGGGAATAGGTAGCTAGCTATTGTTTTGAGCCATCTAAATAAACCCGATTTTTCCATTAACATGATAAGTGAAAAGCATCCACAAGGGGGCACAGGTGACACGCGTATGAGCGAAGAATACCAAAGAGTAGACATAAACCGTGACGAGGGGTCAATCGGTATCGGTGCGATGATTGTTTTCATTGCCCTGATCCTAGTAGCCGCAGTGGCCTCGACGATCATTATCAAGACCGCCGAAGAACTACAACAGAACGCAGAGGCAACCAGCGACGACACAAGGAAGGAAATCTCGGGTAAAATCAGCATAATTCAGATACTGGTTAACACCACAGGAACTACTGACATAAACTCCCTACTTGTCACAGCAAAGGTCGCATCGGGTTCCACTGACGTATTGGTGAACAACATCGAATGGCTGATAACATGCGGTGACGATACCAACTACGGTGTGGTCACCGGAAACCTCGGTACCGACGGCGCCTGGGGAGAAGCCCAAGATGGCGGCTCGGGATACTCCGATCCAAACGCTATGCAATTGGATGGCACAAGGTTCGCCGCTAATGACGAACTGACGGCGGGAACGTCATTCATGTTTGAGATAGATCTCGACAAGAGCACAGACGGTACGGCTAGCAACGACGACGAGGTCTGGGATGACGATGGAGGTGGCGCCCTCGAATTGGATGAGGGTGGACAGTGCAATACCCTCGCAGGGGTCGGCGAAACCTTGAACCTGAAGATGATCGTACAAGAGGGCGGAACCACGATCACAGAGATGAAGATCGAGTCGATCGTACCCGGTAAGGAGGTGATCTGATGGAGTCTGAAATGAACATCCACAGACGTGACGAGGGGTCAATCGGTATCGGTGCGATGATTGTTTTCATTGCCCTGATCCTAGTAGCCGCAGTGGCATCGACGATCATCATCAAGACCGCAGAGGAGCTACAACAGAACGCCGAAAACACCAGCTCAGACACCAGAGAGCAGATCTCTGGTAAGGTCTCGATAATGGATGTGTTCGTATCAGCATCAGAGGACAACCTGGGAGCAAACGGTGACACCCACCTCAAATCGATGGACATATTCGTAAGAATTGCATCTGGTTCGATAGGAGTCCAGCAGGGCGACATCCAGTACTATATCTCGTGCAGGCTCAAAACTGACATCAACGGAGATGGCACCATCTCCGCTACGGAGAATTCCGGTGCAGAGTCAGCTATTGACCAAGTAGTCGTCGAATCGGACACACTTACCGTGACTGACTTGGATGGAACCGCAATCCCTGCTGGAACGGAACTCACAGCAGGAACCTCCTACAAGGGGCAAATCACACTAGCCCTCGCCGACTTCGACAATACAGGCGACTCAGAAGACGAGATCGACTCTGCTGACATCGCAGACGCTGCTAACCCAGCAGGGTGCGACGTAATGGCGGTCCCTGGAACGACCCTAAACATGAGGCTCGTGGTCGATGGCGGCGGCGAGACCCTGACCGAGCTCTCGATAGACTCGGTGAAGCTGGGAACCTCGATAATGTGAGGCTCGCTAGAGCTAGAATATAGCGCGGAGATGGTTGCATGAGGTGCAAGAATGGGTCTATTGGACAAATTCAAGCCCTCTAGTGACACCAACGCCGATTCTGGCATGGCATCACGACTGGATAAGGTCGCAAGGTTGTCAGTAGAGCACGTCGACATACCAACAGAGTTCAGGCCTACAGATCTCGAGGCATGGCTTTTCGCCCCCTCTGGGACTAGGGTAGGAGTCCTCGGTGACCCTCAGGGAAATCAGAACCAGGACAAGATACCAGAGCTCGTGGAAATGGTAAAGGACAGGTTCGAAAGGCTGGAGACGGCTATGGACATGATGGAGGCGAACATCAAGATGACTGCTCAGCAGACCGCAAAGATCGCGGCAGAGTCCGCCGCCAGCACCGCATCCGTAGGAGACGGAGGGGGAGGTTCTCAGGATGTCATCCATACTGTAGGAGACGATGGACAGGTCACAAGCAGACCTGTAGACGGCGCACCACCTTCGAGCGATGCCATGTCAGGTACTGGGAAACCCGGTGGACCCAGTCTTCTGGACCTCTATGAGGCACAATCCCTAGCCGTCAACCCCTTCCTCAAGACTTCGGAGGAAGAGGCACTTATGCATGGCCCAAACGTCGATCCAACCAAAATCGTGGCTCTTCTGCTAGATCACATGAATGGCGCGGATGCTTTGAACTTCTTGAAGGCCGCATCAAAGTCCGGAGTCATTACCGCGGCAGAGGAGAAGGCGCTAATCTCGATTGCCACCTTGGCAGAGCCCGGCGAAGCCTCAGAGGGGACTCCCGCCGTAAACAACAGGACGCTCCTGACGTTCGCAGCCATGATCGAGGCTTGGAGGGCCCAGGGGACTCCCTAGGGGGGGGATTGGATGTCCGGGTCTAGCGTAGGCGCGATGGTAGTCGGCACCGTGTTCATCATGGTGTTCGGGATGGCAACTGTGACTATGGTGGAAAGCGTAGACGAATCTGTAAGGAATGCGGACTACGATCTCCCAGATCCGAAGGTGGAAATAGTCTCTGTTTTCGATCAGGAGATGTCTACAGGCCCTGTCGAATCCCTGTCAGTATCCACCCCTGGTAGCGGCTACGTGGCTGAAATCTGCACCATTTCCGGAGCTACAGGAACTGGCTTAACATTCACAACTGCAGTTGGCGGCTCTGGGGAAATCACCAGCGTCACGATAACCTCAGCCGGAAGTGGCTATACGGAGTTAGCGACCAGAGACGTAGATTGCCCATCTGGGGGCTCTTCAGCTCAAGTCAATATTAATGACATACACGACCAAAACAACATTTCGATTATCAACTCCGGTTCAGAGACAATCGACCTATCGCACATCTACGTGACATTTTCGAACACAGAGGAGGACTCGACCGGTCTTCCATTCGCACCATTTGTGAACCATTACAATGGACCTAACCTGTACCTATTCCCTGGAGAATCGCTAACGACGGACGATTTCCCTCTTGACCTCAGTGTCCACGGCTTCCCGATTGGGGCCGACCCCGATCGAGCCTTCCTTGCTATATACGACTACAATGACGCGGAGACAATAACTGTATCATGAGGTGAAAAGTTGGCTGGAAGCGGACCGTCGGAACTAATACTTTTGAGCGCTGGACTTATTGTAGCAGCAATAGTCTCCGGAGTCCTACTTCAGACATGGAATGACATGGACGATATACTTGATGAAAGAGGCAAACAGGGAGCTGAGGACGTCAGGACCAGAGCTTCCTTGGTGAGTGATCCCAGATACATACAGTGGGACACTGCAACCGATAGCGCCAACATATACCTCCAGAACTCAGGCGAGACCTTCTTGGACGTGAACGCCATAGGAGTATTGCTGGAGGGTAGCAATATGGCAGTAACGCTTCCAAATAGCGAGACTCAGTGGCTCCCTGGACAAAACCTGAACTTGAATATTGATGGCACAGCAAGCGGGCTTAGCTATGCGTCGGGAACTCATGACGTTCTACTGACCTTTTCAGTCTCATCCACCGCATCCGGCTACACCGGGTCATACACAGTCACGGAGGAAGTAAGAATTGTCGTCCCCTAGTAACGTTGACAACTTCGACTTCGGAGTTATTCAGGACAGCCTCGGGCAGAGCATGGGGACAGCCATACCCAATCGCGCCCTTATGCTAGTCTGTGGAGGGATAGGATCTGGCAAGAGCATCATTGGACAGAGAATGTCATTTGGAATGACCGCAAACGATGTCAAGGTCGCCATGTACACCACCGAGCTAACAACTAGAGGGTGGCTAGAGCAAGTTTCAAGCATCGGATACTACATGGACAAGAGAATTGACGAAGGCACATTCCATCTGATATCTAGCTTTGGTGTGCTTGCAGACCAGTCTGAAGACCAAGTGACCTTACTAGACCTTCTAGAGACAGCTCCCTCCAAGGAGGCCGAGGTAGTGATCATCGACAGAGCATCCGAATTAATGCCTCCTGAAATGGGGGGCAAGGAGCTTCTTTCAAGACTCCGCAAGTTCACTTCTGAGGGCCGAACCTTGATTCTAACAATTGACCCAGATGAGATGGACCACGACACCCTGAGGGACATGAAGAACTCGGCAGAAGTTCTTCTTGATCTAATGACAGCAGTGGTCGGCGGACAGCTTGTAAGGACCGTTGGAGTGACTAGGTTTCTCAGAGCTGCAGGTCCAGTCACGGAAAGGATAGGTTGGAAGGTGATGCCCGAGATGGGATTCATTGTGGACATCACTGCGGTGGCATGAGGTGGATGAATGGTTACGGAACAGGAGACGGGGGAAGAAGGCCCAAAAGAGCCGGAGTTTAACATCCAGCCTGGTGACCTTGGGGGCCTTATGGCCGAATACCCGCACATCAGAACATGGGTTGAGGAGTTTGAGGCAAAGCACGGCTCGAGGCCGATATACTACGGGCCACTCGACAGAGATGCAAAAAGCGTGAGCCCAAGAAACCTAATCTACGCCACAAAACCCCCTTGTTTCGCACACGTGTATGCCCCTCCCGAAGGAGCGGAAGGAGCTGGCAACACCTTCTGGTTCGGCTTAGAACCGACCATTACATCGGAAGAGGAGGTAATAAGAGACCAAATCGTAGAGAGGCTTCTGAGAGATGCACCCCAGAAGGAGAGGTTCGAAGATGACAATGAATTCATCGCGATGATCCATGAGATGATGGATGAGATGACGACGACTTCGTCTTCATTGTTCTCTAACCCAGTTGTCGACCAAGCAAGAGAGCTCATCGGGCTAGGGGAAGCAAGAATACAAGTCACACCAGAGCAGTTGGCCCGATTGAAGTATGTCGTCGTCCGAGACTTAGTCAATAATGGACCCCTTGAGACACTCCTAGCCGACGAGATGCTCGAGGATATACACTCAATAGGACTATCTGCAATCAACATGGATCACAAGGTATTCCCAATGCTTACCTCAAATATATCCTTCAGGGATCAGGAACTCCTTACTAAGTACCTGCGATCAATGTCTGAGAGGATAGGAAGACCAGTCTCGGACAGTAAGCCAATCGTTGACGGGGCTCTACTGGATGGGTCTAGAATCAACATTATCTATAGCGACGACGTTTCAATTCAAGGCTCTTCTTTCACCATTAGGAAGTTCGCAGAGGAGACGATTTCCATTATCCAGCTGATTAAATGGAAGACTCTCTCGTCGCAGATGGCCGCATACATATGGCTCGGTTTGGAGAGTGGAATGTCTATGCTGGTATCGGGAGAAACAGCATCTGGAAAGACAACAACCCTAAACGCAGTTCTACCATTCATTGACCACAACGTCAAGATTTACACCGCTGAGGACACCCCTGAAGTGAAGGTCGCTCACACAATTTGGCAGAGACTAATCACCAGGGACTCAAAGAATGAGGACTCTCGAGTAGAAATGTTCGATCTTTTGAAGGCCGCGTTGAGGTCTAGGCCTAGGTACATCATTATCGGCGAGATCAGAGGGGTGGAGGGGGCTATCGCGTTCCAAGCCATGCAAACTGGACACCCTGTCGTCGGAACATTCCACGCATCAAACATAGTGAAGCTGATTCAGAGGTTCACAGGAGATCCGATCAACGTGCCAGCACGGTTCTTCGATAACCTGAACTTCGCAATTTTCCAAGAGGTCGTCGAGGCCCCTGGAGGAGGAATTGCAAGGAGAATCACAGGCGTCAGCGAGGTAATTGGCTTCGACAAGACCGCGGATGGCATTCTGACTAGGAATATGTTCGAGTGGGACCCAGTAGCCGACGAGGTCTACTTCAGAGGGATGTTCCAGTCCGACATGCTGGAGAACAAGATCGCCCCCAGAATGGGTTTCCGAAGTAAGAGGGACATCTATGACGAGCTCCAGAGGAGGACCGACGCGATCCAGAAGATGGTAGACAGGGACCTAACTCACTACGATGACGTGTTCGACTTACTGGACATATATTTCAAGGAAGGCTGGGACAGATTCGCCTCTTCTCTTGACACTTGGACTGGGATAAACCACTGAGGCTGTGGTATCATGGAGGACAAGGCAAGCACCTGGGAGATTGCCCTGCTCAGACTAGGGATGCCTTTCACCAGGTACCTGTTGTTCTTCAGCCTCCCAGCTACAATTATCGGACTCATTGCTGGAATTACAGTTTGGTACACAGTAAGCGATGTGGTTTCCGGTCTTGGAGCTGCCTTTCTGATTCTGATTTTCCCATTACTCGCCCTCGCTGCTACGATCCTGTTCCCAATAGCACAGGTCTCCGCCGAGGCAATACAAATCGAGCAGGACATGCACATGTTCATGACTAGGATGGGGATACTATCTATGGGTGAGTCAGCCGAAAAGGGGATGTTCGATGTTCTCAAGGAAATGGGAGACTACGGCGCCTTGGCAGTTGAGATTCAAGCAATAGAGACTCTTGTGACAAAATGGCACACCAATCTTCCAGAGGCCGCTAGGATCGTTGGCCGGCAGAGCCCATCGGCAATTTGGAGCGATTTCCTTGACAGAATGGCTTTCTCTGTGGAGGTCGGACAGCCTATTGGTGAGTTCTTCACTAGCGAGAACGAGACATTCGAGCAGGCATTTACTACTATCTATGATGCCAGATTAGAACAACTTGACACACTCAGGGAGACATTCGTCTCTCTTACTACCACGGGTCTTCTTCTACTGGTAGTAGCCGGATTGCATCTAATCCTCTTTCAGACTGGTGATGAAACAAACAACCCATTTCAAATTATCCTGAGAGCAAGGTGGGTCCTCCTAGCAGGCCTTCTGTTCGGACTATTGCAGATCGGCGCTTGGTACCTATTCACGCTCGTGATTCCAGACGAGGATCTCTTCGCCAAGCATGGATTCAACACAGAACAGGCTATCGACATGCGGAGGGCATGGATATTCGCCGCTGTGCTCGGTACCATGGAGTTTCTACTACTGATTGGACTCTTCATATTCACTGGCACCTCCTGGCTAACCGACAACTGGAACTACATCGGACTTCTGGTAATCGCAGCCCTAGCATCCCCCCTACTTGCACCGGCGATGCTGACCCTTCAAGAGGAAACTAGGGTGAGAAGGAGAGACGAGGCATTCCCAGAATTCATCCGTGCTTTCGGCGGAACGGCACAGGCAAGGGCACAGGAGCCAAGCGCAATGGTAAAGGCGCTATCTGGTATCGATTTTGGGGCTCTAGACGACTCAATTGCAAACCTAGAGAAGCGACTCTCAATGAGGATCGACAGCGACTATTCTTGGGACTGGTTCGCCGCAGATAACAATTCTATGTTAGTATCCAGGTTCACCCGGGTCTTCATTGAGGGTTCATCATCAACTGGGGAGGCTGGTCTGGTGGGAGACATGGTCTCCCAGAGCACTACAAACCTCTTGGGGCTTCGACAGAGGAGGGAGATATCAGCTAGCGTCATGAGAAGCGTCTCGTATGGCCTCCTTATCGCGATGATTATCGCATTGAACATAACCACCTCCATTATCGCAGGATTGGGGGAGACCATAGCACAGGTAGCACAGGGACTGGTCGATAGCGCTGGTGAGACAGGCACAGCCGCAGGAGGAGTAGACGTTGCTCTACCAGTACTCTCAGACACTGGGGGCGTAGAACAAAACATCAGGGTGTTCCAGTACATGGGTTCGTTTCTTATCGTACTATCAATTGTCGTTCTTGGCCTAATAACCGCCAGAATAAGAGGTGGTGGTACAACTCTTGTTCTTGGCCAAATGATACAAATGATGTGGGTAGCAGGACTTGCAAACCTGTTCAGTGCTTGGATTCTGACTCAGTCCGTAGGGCTGTTCCAAACAGGGGCCGCATAGCGAGAGCGCAGAAGGTTTGATGACTCAGACAGCAGACCTGACATCGTGACTGCTGACCCACTGCTCTCAACAATTAGGATTTCTACATTGATACTATGCATGGCCGCAGCCGCTCGCTCTGATTACGTGACTCTCCATGTGCGAGATACTCATTGGCTCTGGTGGGCCATTCCAGGGTCGCTAATACTCCTTTTCGAAGTGCTATCTAATTCAGATAACTTCGCCAATATCTGCATGGTTTTTGCTTTGGTTGCAACCTTCTCATCCTGCTTCGTAAGGCCTTCAGACCCTAGGAGGATAAAGGACTGGACAAGGAATGAAACTTTCATTTTCGTACTATACATACTAGCAATTTCTGGCATAACCCTTGGTATCATAGAGAACTATGATACCAATTTTATCGATCTTATATTAGGCGAGGAATCCCCAGACACAATACTTTGGTGGAGCTTATTGGGAGCATTAGTTACAATGGGCGTGTACCTCACAGCTTGGCGCCTTGGTGTAATTCAAGGGGGGGCAGATGTGAAGGCTCTAATTCTAGTAACTCTGTATTTTCCGTCATGGGCATATCTGCCAGATCAAATGCTTCATCTTGATGAAGATCTAGTCTTCGGAATACCTCCATCAATGGCCCTCTTTGTCTGGGCTGGCGCGGCATTCATATTGGCTCCGCCATTAATCTTCATCAATAATATCGTAATGGGAAATGTAGAATCGATTTCCGACCTCAAGATGGCGTGGCATGCTACTCGAAAGAGATTATCCGAAGTAGAGGATGACAACTCTTGGGTTCTAACAGAGTTAGTCGATCATGAAAATGGTCCAAGGGTCGTGAATCGGATTTTACCATCGAAAAAATCATCATCTTCCGAGTATTCTTTTTCAGGCAGCAGATCGACGGAAATGGAGTTATTGGATGAAATGGGGTTGGAGACTGTTTGGGTAGCTAGAAAGCACCCTTTCCTAGTTTACCTCTTCCTTGGAATTTTCCCTTTGGTGTTTTTCGGAGACCCAATCGCTCCTCTCATTATATGAAATCCTCAAGGGTCATTACTGTGACTTTGTCATTGTTGAATAATGAGTCGACGCTAGATGACATCCATCCTACTCTATGCTTTGTGTAATCGTCAACACCATAGCTCTCCATCACCTCTTCTGTGATTCCTATGTATTTCTCCACATTGCCTTTTGAAACAGTGAGAATCACGTTCCCCCCACAAGAGGAATCTCCTCCTGATGTTGAAAAACCTCCAGAAGTTCTTACTTCCTTAATGCACTTTCCCGCAAGAGGAACTCTTCGATACGACTCACCACATTTCACGCACCTCACCTTTTGCCTAGTATAAGCCATAAGATTGCCCCTCATGTCAGGAAGAAAGTGAGACTCAATAACCTGTTTTGCCACCTTTCTGACTCCGACCGATCTCAGCACCCTTCCCAGTTCCAGTTGGCTATCTAACTTGTCCTTCATGGTCAAGAGGGTCTTGTAAGAAGAGTTCGTTGGACCAGCGTCAAGAGGACCGGAGTCATGAGTCCAGCCATATCCCCTTATTTCTCCAATCATCCCTAGCCTCCCTTCTACAATATCCACAATGCCGCGTAAGTCCTTGGAGTGTGGTTGCTCCAAAGTAGCTTCGTAGAATTCTCGGCTATACCCCCAGGAGCAATCTACATTCAGAGCCTCTTTGTCAATTTCACTAGGATTCAATCTAGTTGTCAGCACTAGAGGAGCATCCATCCTGCCGCCCCTGTTAGCTGGTAAGATGGATTGAGAGAAATTCAGCAGACCGTCCATCAGCATCATTATGCTATCCTCATCGCCATCACAGTTCCTTCGTTTAGCTGCGTGGAATAGGGGGTGAGCGTATCCCGCTGATGCATCGGTCCACCCAATGATCCTGCATGCAACTCCTCCAGAGGTGTGAGGGGCCAGGCCTATTGCAATGTGGCCGACTATATCCTCTGGTACCTTTGCGTTATAGAAACCCTCCATTCCGTAGAATCTGACCAATAAGTCATCAACAAATTCACAAGTAGATAGCAGATGATCTGAGGCAATACTTGAGGGAATGAAGTCCTGGGGAAGAAGTTCCAGGATTTGCTCGTCACTTTCTAGGGCATCCCCTCTGACATCGTGCGTGTATCCGAGGTTTGCCAGTATCTTCCATGGAGTATTAATTTCTGATGGTCTGAAATGCGTCACTGGTACGTCACTCATATCGAACCTAGACGTACCGTCTCTGAATACCGAGACTCCGTGCAAGGCCCTTAGAATTCCCTTTTCTATAGGTTCAGGGGTTTGATCCTCCGAGAAAAGGCCCTTGACCGCTTTGATTTTTTTGGGAAGTCTATCCAATCCGAGACTTCTCCTCTTTTCTTCTAAAATTGGGGCCAGGTCTATGGCGGTCCTTTCACCCTTCCTCCTACCTCTGCCTCTTTTTGCCGAGCTTGCAGTCCTACCTCCGCAGGTAGTAGATTGGTTCGAATCAGTTTTGTGGTGGCATCTGATATGAGGGGTCTGGCGACCACAATTCTGGCATACTCTGGGGCCAACAACCACTCTAATGGCTCCCCTAGAAGCCGCCTCTGAAACCAGTCTCTGTGGTCCTCCACTCTCGCCAATGGGGAAAATAGCGTGCACCCTCGGATTCATCTCCCTAATTCCAGATTTCTCCGGCCTCCCCATCCTCGAACCTACTCTGCATGGAACTGCGTCTTCCCACCTAGGCAATGTAGAAGCCTTCCTTACCACCTGTAGGGATTTTTCGATTTCATAATCGTCTAATTTTGATCTACTTTCCCAAGCATCAGCAGCCATTTCACCAGACTCTTCCTCCTTTGTCGTGGTCTTCAACAGGGATCTTATCCTGTCAGTTATCTCAACGACGAGATTTCTACAATCATACCTGGTCCTAATCTTTCCATCAAATAAATCCAAGCCCAGCCCATCAAGTAGAGACTCCCAATGTTTTGGAACTATAATATCTCCATTCTCATGGTGATGACTTAATCCAAGGGTCATGAGAGATGACTTGACCAACCCATGTCTGCAGGCTTCATTCCATCTTGACCAGTCCCCAAGTAAGGGATCACCAATTCCAAGATCATCTAGATTGAAAGAGAAAGGCCATTCTTCGACTGTTTGCCTGATGACCAGAGATCCCTCTACAATAGATCCTCTTTCTTGTAATGTGGAGACTAGATCTGGTAAAAACTGGACAGGAAGATCCGACCACCATAGGTTCCATGGCGGAGGTATTGCAGTCCCGAATACCTCACTTATCCCTCGAATTTGCTTCCAGGAAGTATTCAAACTCTTTAGGAAGGAAAGCCAGTCTATCTTTCGCCAAGATCTATCCAGAGGATCTTCTCCCCCTCTGTTGATGGCCCCATTGAAGGGTAGACCAGGGGGCAACTTATCCCTTCTAATTCCGATGATATCAGAAAACCTTCCCACCTTTTCAGGAGAATCGAGAGATTCAGCAAGGTCTGCAGCCCACCAGTCTAAAGAATAAGATGAAGGAACTAAATCCTTGTTATTTTCCAAAAACTCTCCATATCCCAAAAGAATCTCTCCAGAGTCCCAAATACTGTCTAAATTATCTTTATTTTCCCTCCAATCATCTTCTGAATCTATCCTTAGGAATGAACCGTCGCATAGCAGGATCATCGGCCCATCGATATCAACACAAGGAGTGACTGCGCATGCTTTTCCAGGCCCCTCAATTTTCATTTGAGTCCCAACAGAGAGAAAACCTCCCATGGCCTCCATTGTGACTGGATTAAGGCCAGCTGCTGCGAGACCTGTTGCCCTGCTTCTGCCGTATCTTAGTCGAAACCCACCTGGTTCTCTTGGCTCACCAAATACAGGACGCCCTGCAATTACATCCCCCATGAATCTATTTTCCTTGGGAATTATCCTTCTTTTGACTTCGAATCCTTCAGAATCTGACCCCTTCTTCTTTTTGGCAAAAATTGAGATGAAATCCCATCCGGGCACCCTCAGCCTTTCTGTATGGGTCTGTATTTTTGGTGCTTTGAGACATAAGCCCTCGCCAATCACCAGCATAACTCCTCCCCGAACTCTGGTCCTGTAGGAACCGTTCTCATTCACAATATTCCTAACCTCCTTGTATCCAGCACACTCCATTCTTTCGGTCTCTTCACCGTTGATCATTACAGGACAGGCATTGACGATAACTTCAGTCTCTTCCGGGGGTGGCTTGTATTGTAGATTCATTCGATAAAGACCGAATTCCTCCTTGACTCTCTCTACCTCTGGAATAGTTGGCAAATATCTCCCAACCCCCATCTCTCTTCTAAGAATGTCTCCGATCAGAACACCCAAGGCCTGAGCAGTTCCGCCAGCAGCTCTAATAGGGCCACAAAAGTCTATTGACAAGAACTCAGAGCCGTCTGAATTGTTCATTATCCTCACATCACCAATTCCGTCCAAGGGGGCTACCAATACGGCCTCGGTCAATACAGCCAATCCAACCCTTAGGCCTGAGTCTATGGCTCTCCTCCTGTCACCAGTTCTGGAATGCATTTCTTTGGTGACCGAAATTGCAATCATTATTGCCGCAGTTTCCCTGTCATGTTCCAACAAAAGCTCCCTCAAATGAGACTCAATCGCCAAAGGAGTCTGATCTCTATTTACTGGATCAGTGTACAAATATGGGTCTTCCAGCAACTTTTCGGTCCTACTAGCCAAATCTGAGGCTCTTGGAATCTCGATGGAGTCCGAGAAATCCAGACCCTTTTGTTTGGCAATGGAAGCGAAGTCGTAAGCCTCTTCGATCATTGTATCCAGTATTTTTTGATAAGATTCACGCTCACCCTCAAGCCTTGGGATGTCAATTTCTGAAACTTTCGAGCTACTTTCCATGACGCCACCACTACTACAACGGGCTTACTAGCGATAGGCCGTCCAAGAACATTGACCGATATCAATAGTAAAATCCCACTCAACGATGGTAACCTTCATCCGATTCCTTGTAGGCCAAAGCGTTTGATGAACACCACTTCTGTCGGAGATGCCAAAGACATACTCATTGAAAGAATCAGAGAATTGGCCTATCTTTATTCAGAAGACTCCTTCACTTTAGCAAGTGGAAAACAAAGCAATCACTTCTTTGACATGAAACCTGTTATGATGGACCCAGAATGCGCACATCTTTTAGGCGTTTTAATTCACAATGAAATTGAAAAATTAGGCCCTGTAGATGCTATAGGAGGCTTGGAGTTAGGGGCAGTCCCCCTCACTGGAATAGCTATTGCCAAGGCCGGAAAAGGCTCATTGCTTCGAGGGTTCATTGTAAGGAAGGAGCCAAAAGGCAGAGGAGGAAGAAAGACCGGGAACCCTCCCGGGATAGAAGGAGCCAGTTTAGATGAAGGGGCCAGAATTGTTCTTTTGGAGGACGTCATAACCACCGGTGGGTCATCGCTCAAAGCCTCAAAAATTCTATCTGAAATGGGTTGTAATGTGGTGGGTTGCATCACAATACTAGACCGTGAGGAAGGCGGACTGCAAGCCTTTGAGAAAGCGAAAATCCCACTTTTTCCGTTAACTCTGAAATCAGAAATAGTTGGTTGAACCATGGGTCAGCACGAAATAGATCCAAGTAATCAACAGTACCACCCAACCAAACTAGAAAGGAAGGAGTATATCGGAATAGGGGAGTTCTTATCCGTCGATATGAGAGCAGGAATCATCCTTGATGTCGAAGAGTTTCCCGAGATGAGAAAGCCCTCATACAAAATAAGGGTGGACTTCGGACCAATCGTAGGCAAGCTTTGGAGCTCGGCACAAATTACCAACTACTCCCGTGCGCAGTTGATTGGAAGGACAGTGGTAGGAGCGATAAATCTCGGAGAAAAGACCCTCCCCTCTGGTTTTGTTTCTCAATTTTTGATTCTTGGGTCCTTGGAACCCGATGGAACTGTAAGACTACTTGAATTACCGGAAGGAACATTGCCCGGGTCAACTATAGCGTAATCTCCTCAAGCATACCATATTGAACTTGGAGCTTCCGCTTGGAATTATGACTCATGTTAGAATGACAACAAGCGCCGGCGAAATAGATATCCTACTCTATATCGAAGAGTGTCCCGAAACCACTGGAAACTTCCTCAAATTAGTAGATGAGGGGTTTTATGACGGTCTACACTTTCATAGAGTAATCAAAGATTTCATGATTCAAGGTGGATGCCCTCATTCTAGTGACCCATTCAATGGTAGAGCGGGAACTGGCGGTCCCGGTTGGAAGATTGATTGTGAGCAATCAGCACTCTCGAAGAAACACGACAAGCCAGGAATCTTCTCCATGGCCAACGCGGGAAGGAACACCGGGGGGTCGCAATTTTTCCTGACAACAGTTCCTACTCCATGGTTAGATGGAAATCATGCCGTGTTTGGAGAAGTAGCAAAAGGGATGGAAGTTGTAAGAGCTATCGAATCTACCACAACGGTACCGGGGGATAGGCCGGAGGATCCTCAGAAAATAATCAAAGTCGAAAGAGCCTGAATGGTCTCCAATAAATTAATTAATAACTAATTAATGGATAAAATATGGCGAAGCACCGCTCCGGAGATCGGAGGATAATCACAGTAAGCATACCCGAGGATTTGGCGAAGAGGCTCGATGCTAGAGTAGGCAAAGGTAGGGATAGTGGAAGATCTGCTACGATTTCGAAGATGATTGAGAACTCTCTGTCCGGGAAGGAGGTCTTCCGAACAGAATCCGTAAAATCAGAGCCAACAAAACCGAAAATAACCAGTGGAAAGGTCAGGTTAGAGAAGGATACCATGGGAGAGATTGATGTACCCGCAGATAGGTATTATGGGGCTCAGACAGCTAGATCATTGGTGAACTTCGATATCGGCCAAGATAAAATGCCAAGGTCATTAATACGGGCTTTCGGAATCCTGAAGCAAGCCGCAGCGGAAACAAACGTAGAGCTTGGAGACCTTAATGAAGAGACGGGACAACTAATTTATCGAGCATGTGAGGAGGTTATTTCCGGGTCTTTGGATGAACATTTCCCACTTAGGATATGGCAAACTGGTTCTGGGACTCAGACAAATATGAACGCTAACGAAGTAATTGCCAATCGTGCAATTGAGTTGATAGGAGGAAAACTAGGAAGCAAGGATCCAATCCATCCCAATGACCATGTTAACATGGCACAATCTAGCAATGACACCTTTCCTACGGCAATGCACATAGCGGCAGCCGTTGAAATAAATCAAAGCCTAATACCTGCAATAGAAATACTGCGGGCAGCTCTAGCCGAAAAGGCCGGGGAGTTCTCCGGCATAGTCAAAATAGGAAGAACACATCTAATGGATGCAGTTCCCTTGACATTGGGACAGGAATTTGGCGCCTATGTCTCTATGCTGGATGCTGACCTAGTTAGAATCCAAGCTTCTCAAGCAGATCTTTTCGAGCTAGCCTTGGGTGGAACTGCAGTTGGAACTGGCCTCAACACTCGTAAAGATTTTGCAGATATTGTTGCGGAGCGCATCGCAGAAAAGACCAATCTCCCATTCATCAGCGCTGAAAATAAATTCGCCCAGTTAGCCTCTCATGACGCCATAGTAGCTGCATCCGGATCACTGAATACATTGGCTGCGTCGTTGATGAAGATAGCCAATGATATCAGGTGGCTTGGTTCAGGCCCAAGGTGCGGATTAGGTGAACTATCACTGCCCGCAAACGAGCCAGGCTCAAGTATAATGCCGGGCAAGGTAAATCCAACCCAGTCCGAGGCCATGACTATGGTTTGTTGTCAGGTTATGGGGAATCATCTAGCGACCTCGATAGGTGGTAGCCAAGGAAACTTTGAGCTTAACGTATACAAGCCAATGATGATTCACAACTTACTTCACAGTATAAGATTAGTTTCTGACGCTTGCATCTCCTTCTCCGAAAGATGTGTAGAAGGGCTGGTGGCTAATGAGACAAAGATCTCTGAACATCTGGAGAACTCACTAATGCTTGTGACAGCATTAAATCCGCATATCGGATATGACAATTCTGCGAAGATTGCCAAGCACGCTCATGAGCAGGGTCTCACTCTAAGGCAGAGCGCTATAGATCTGAAGATTTTAACCGACGAGGATTTTGATAATTGGGTAAAACCTCAGAACATGATTGGCCCTAAATCATGATTTGATCTAGCTACCTCTAGTGCTTTTATTTCTAAGGGCCTGATAACCAGGTGGGAGCAACAGGGGGTTCCGCACATGGGGGAGCTTCCCCCCCTGTTAACTCCGCAGGGTCCGGGTGTCGCCCGGGCCCGAAGGCCCGGGATTCCCCGGGTAGATGACTCCGGAACTTCTCGCTCTTCCTTTGTCATTTTCCGACTAAAGAGGGATCTCTCTCTCTTTTGCCGCATCCGTTTTAGGTGCTTCGTCTCCGATTAACCTTCTACGTCTCGATACTAGCTTCTCCACGGGTCTCCCCGCCCTTGTTGCCAAGTGTTTCCCTTAGTTTCCATTACCTTCCTTGCGTCGGGTTCTTTTCACTTCGTTTCCCACTTACGCGACCCAGGTTCATTCTCATCACCCTACGCGCGTGTATCTCTTCAACTCTAACCTAGCTCTTACCTTCCTTGCGTCCGGTTTGTCCTAAATCTTCGCCGTTGCATCCACGCCCACATGACGCTTCAGCTTTCCTCGATTTCCTTTCGGATTTCGATTTTACCGCCCCGGTTTCGGGGCTCGGTTTTTGTGGCCCGCGAGTTGCGCCGAAGCGCCCTCACACCACTCCCCCGGAGCGGCAAAGAATACAGGGTTATGACCGGCTCATAAACATTTCGACAATTTAGGCGCAGTACACTGGAAATGAGGGTGTAAAAACATGTTTTTCCAGTGCAAACTAATCCCGCCTCAGCTCACGTATTTTCTTCCTCATTTCCGACTCCATACCACTCTCTACAAAGGTGGGCCGAAATTGTTGTAAACGACGCCGAAAAACCTCAGCCTCTAAAATAAATAAATTGCCATTAGTATCGCCAAAGCAAATTACATTCTGGGATCCACACATGTGGGAAATTCTGTCCGAGTGCTCCATTTTCAGAATAACTTCTCCACTCGCTATATCGAACAAGCTTATTTCGCTAGCATACTCCCAAGAAGAAGCCCACAAAACGTTGGTTTCGTCCAATGAGGGGCCAATCGAAAACTCTTCTATTCGCCCTTCTAAATTTGATTTCCAAGATCCAAAATTACCCATTCCTCGAATTTCTCCATTTTCAAGCCCAATTACCCATCCATCTGAGCAATGAATTGCTGTCGCAGACGATCCTCGAGCAGAAAATGTGGAAACCTCACCGTTAATTAGCTGGGAAGCTCCACCATCACTATGTCCGAAAATAACCCCATTTATTTCATTTCCATCTCCAACTGTGACTGGGGAGGAATGATCCAATGGAAAGTACTCTATCCGTTCGTGAGATATGATGCAAAAACCACATCTTGGCCTACTAAGCCCAAGGTATGCTACACCTTTCACGTTAGTTAGAGACCAGGCCCTTCCTTCTGTAGACCATGTTCCTATTCTTTTTCCGTTCAGATCAATTTGGCAAACTGCTCCCTCGACAAAATCTTGAATTTCAAAATTGTAAATAGATGAAGTGACCCATATATGGCCTTCACCAGCACTAATCAAATCAACCGAACCTTCCAATTCTACTGTCCAATTGACCCTACCATCAGCGAAGTCAATTGAGTGTACCTTGTTTGATTCGGTAATGTAAATACAAGCTCCGAATATATCGCTGTCATTGCACGGGCCGTCGAAATCTCTCTCCCATATATTGGAACCATCTGATATCCTCCAACAGGAAATTTTGCCACTTTTTGTACCAGCGATAAGATAACCATCACGTAAATTAAGCAAAGTGCAACTACTCCCGATGTCCCTAGTTAGAGATGCGCAACCCTCCAGACTAGGTTTGATCATGATACTCGAAAGAGGTCCAACATATCGACTTTTCAAATTTTTAGGCAGTGACCCCGTACAATCTTTCTACCTTAGCGCTGAGATAATCAACGAAGGCATCGGGCGAAGGAGGGGATCCCGTGGCCTCTTCAATTAGGGCTGCAGGTTCCAAAACACTTCCTCTTGAATGAACGTTCTTCCTCATCCAATTTAGAAGAGGTTGAAAGTCTCCACTCCTGACTTGATCCTCGTGGTTTGGCAACTCCTTCTTTGCTGCCTCAAGTAGTTGTGCGGCATACAGATTTCCCAAAGTGTATGTTGGGAAGTACCCTATCGCACCCATCGACCAATGTATATCCTGTAAGATCCCCTCTGAGCGATTGGGGGGCTTAATTCCTAAAAACTCCTCATACATTGAGTCCCAGAGATCAGGTAGCTCATCTACCTCAATTTCTCCAGATATAAGCTGCTTCTCAATCTCGTATCTTATCATGATGTGCAGGTTGTATGTTGCCTCATCAGCATCCACTCGAATTAGTCCTGGCTCTACCAAGTTAACTGCTCGCCATAGTTGCTCTGAATCAACTCCACTCATATTCTCTGGAAAGCACTCCTTCCATATAGAAAGAGACCAATCGCAGAAAGCTCTCGATCTCCCTACTTGGTTTTCCCAAAGGCGACTCTGGCTCTCATGAATCCCCAAACCGTTCGCCTTCCCTGCTGGCTGGAAATCTAAATTCCTTGGGCGTCCCTGTTCATAGGTTCCATGCCCCGTTTCGTGCATTGATCCAAATAAGGAGCCAAACGGCTCACTCTCATTATATCGTGTTGTCCACCTAACATCATCTGGATTAGGACCCCCGCAAAACGGATGGGTCGATCTATCCCTCCTACCTGAGGAGAAATTGAAACCAATCGCTTCTGAAATACTTTGACTCAACGCCTCTTGTGATTCTTGCTTCCAGGAATTATCCTCTACCCATGACAAATCTGGTCTGCTTGCTCCCTCAGAAACCGCTTTAATCAAAGGTGCCACTTTATCTCTAAGACCAGAGAATAAAGGATCCAGCGTATCAACTGTAAGTCCGCTTTCATAGAGATCCAATAGGGCATCATACCTAAGCTCCTCATAACCCAAGAAATCCGCTTTCCTCCTAGCATGATCTATTGACACAGAAAGGTCCTCTCGGAAGATGGAGAAGTCATCCTTTTCCCTGGCTTCAGTCCATGAAATCAGCGATTTCGATTTGTGCATAGCCATTTCTTCTACGAACTCCGTAGGTAGTTTTGTCGCTCTTTCATAAGATTGCCTCGCTAACCTAAGATTGGCCAATTCGACCTTGCTTAGGTTGTCTCGACTTCCGACCTCATCCAGTAAGTTTCCAATCTTAGGATCGGTAAGCCTCTCATGTGCGGTCTTCGAAATCCAAGCTAGTTGTTCAGCTCTAATTGGTGCTGCGTTTGGGGGCATCAGAACCTCTTGATCCCAGCTAAGTAAGCTGCCAATTTGACCAATCAATTCGATATCCTTCAATCTAGAAAGCAGCTCCTCGTAAGATTCCATAACAAGCGGACTTACACATCATACAAATACGTTTGATAGGGATTCTTAGAATCAAACTTCTATTCCCAGAACCCCTCTGAGTAGAATTCCGATAGCATATGAGATCAGACTCACTCCCCCAAGTATTGCCGCCATCTCTAGAAAGCGTGCTTTGAAAGACACCTCCTCAACAACTGAAACGTAGAAGTTGAAGATTGCAACAATTAGTAGACCCAATGCAAAGGTCCCAATCAGGGCCTGAGAGTGAGTTTCAATTCCATCATAGGCCGAGAATCCTGATTGAATAAGTAAGTATGGAGAAACTAGGAGAAGTACCGTGATTAGATAGGAGATCCAGGTGAAGAAAGCGGCTCTGAGTGCTGACCCCTCCTTTTTCTCGGCCCTTGAAGACAAGTACTCGGAAGCACCCATGCTGAACGAAGCGGCTATTCCCGTGACCAATCCAGCTAACGCAACTAGGCGTAAATCCTGGAGGGCAAAGGTAAGTCCTGCCAAGGCTCCAGTAAGCTCTACTAGGGCATCAGACATACCCAGAACCACACTACCAGAATATCTCAATCTCTCCTCATCCAGCATGCCAATCATATTTTTCTCGTGCTCTTCCTCTTCATTTGCAATATCGTGCAAACCAAGATCTCTATATTCTGTCGCCAAGTCTTTCTCAGTGGCTTCCATCATTTTTACTGAAAATGTAAACCCGAATAATTTTGCTAGAATGATGTACTTCCAAACCTTCAGCATATTCGGCTTAACATCCTTACCGGTAAGCTTCCTAATTTCTGATTCGTGTCTTTCCTCTTCCATAGCAATTCCTTCCAGAATAGTACGATTAACTGGATCCGCCTGCATTACAGCTAACTTCCTATACACCCTTGATTCAGTAGCTTCCATTTTTTGGAGACCCAAAAGTCTGGCTCGCATAGATTCGTTCATAACACCCCATCGACACCATTTCTATTGAATTTCTGCTTTTTCAATAGTTATCTAACCCCCGAACTCTTGATGCCTAGATCCTTAGCCGTAGCTTCCATGCCAAGAAGGGAACCCGGTCAGACTGTCCCTGTGGAAGACAGAATTCTCCTTCACTTATTGGAACAAGATTACCAAGCAGACCACTATATCGTAACTTATGACGTCACAAGGCTTGGGATAGCGGAATCATGCGCAATGCACCCCCCAAACGTCTCTAGAGCCATGAGAAAACTCTCCTTGAAAGGACTAATTTCACAGCATAGTAGAACAATAAGGGGTGAAAACAGACGTCAAAAGACATGGCAACTCACAGAAGAAGGAAGGAATACAGCCAGAAGAAGAATCTCCAAGTTTGAATCGGCGATGGTCCTAATTAGATCAAAAGACGGAGAGTTACTTGAAATTAGGGCCGATCAGGCCGCCAAAAGACTTCGTGCAGGCCTTAGTTTGCTGCAGATACTCATGCATTCTCAGCACGAGGGGGTTCTCAACTTTGGAGACATAAGATTTGGAGCGCTAGTCAAGAAAGAAAATCTACAGCCACCCCCAGGCTCTCTATCCATACTTATGGGAGCCCACTCGACCTATCACGATAGACCTCCTCTGACTAGAACTGTTCACGGTAGGAAGAAAGAGAAAGATGAGCTCAGAGACTGGCACAATTCAGAAATGCCCATGTTAGCACTCTCTGGCATAGCAGGCTGTGGAAAGACGACTTTGGTTTCAGATTGGATTTCAGAATTGATCGAATCAGACGAAGAAACAGATATCATGTACTATCCTTGCCAACCTTGGGACTCTTCCTTGGGAATAGCAACGAGTCTTCTACATAAAATCGGTATTGTAGACAAAAATTCTGATCCATACAATGTTCTGGATTCCTTGCCCTACAAACCAGCATCAAAAATCGACATCGACTCGTTAAGAAGGAGGCTCTGCGCCCACTTAATAGATGAGAATGAAATCCTCGGTCAAGATAGTAGTACTTCGGATGAATTATTGATAATTCTCGATGATGTTCACAATATTGGAACCACAGGAGACTATCTACTGGGAGCTCTTTTACAGATTGCAGAAACCACTAAATTGAGACTAATGATTATTTCAAGGACCAGCCTTATGTTCTACGATAGGAGGGATGTTCACACTAGAAAAAGAGTGAAGGAAATCAACCTATCCGGCCTGTCTTTGGAAGAGTTATCAGAATGGCTGGGATTGATGGATTACTCAGGACTTGTTCCTGCTGAGCAAATTCACAGAATGACAGGGGGACACCCATTAGCAGTAGAATTACTGGAAATATACGGAGAGACGATCCATGTGGACTGGCTTCGCTTTTTGGACGAAGAAATCCTCAATGTTTTACCAAATGACCATAGAGAGTTGCTTTCAATTCTTGCAGTCTCGGACAAACCCATTCCATGGCACACCCTGGCAAGAGCAGCAGGAGTGGATGGAAGCCCCCCAAAACAACTTATCGAGCGGGGATTAATGATTGAATTGGATGGAGGGTTATGGCTCCATGAAGCCCTTAGGTCGAGATTACTCAGGGAAGCCGGCAAACCAATCAGTGAAAGAGCCAGGAAATTGCAAGAATCACAATGTTAAGTCATATGCCGATCTAGCCAAGAGTCCATTCCCTGCTTGGGCATGGCACCGGTCATCCTGTCCACAATTTCCCCATCCTTGAACAAAATCAACGCCGGAATTCCGCGAATACCAAACTTGCCAGAGGTCATTGGATTCACGTCGGTATTCACCTTCGCAATCGTAATTTCTCTCTCCTCGGCAATCTGGGATAAAACGGGCCCCACCATCCTGCAAGGGCCGCACCATGGGGCCCAGAAATCCACTAAGACCCATTCGTCACTGTTTGTCGCTACATCAAAGTCAGAATCACTTACATCAACTACCTTTCCCACTATATCCCCACCTTTCGGATCACAGTTGACGCTATCAACATGTGCATTTTTCAGAAATTCTTCACAAGGTATTGAGAACCTCGACCTCTTCCGGCACCTCAGGGAGTATTGTGAAGGTAGCGCCTAGTATCCTGACGGTTGATTTCTGCAGATTGGGAGAGAAACTCGATGAGGCCATAGAAGCAGGAATCGATTGGCTACACATGGATGTCATGGATGGAAATTGGGTGATCAATCGTACAATCACCTTCGGTCCTGAAATAATTCGATCAATCAGAGATAGAGTTGGCCCAGAAATTACAATTGATAGCCACCTAATGATCACTAATGCCGAAGAAACTTGGGACCAGTATGTTAATGCTGGTGCAGACTTGATCATTTGCCACATCGAGGCTGTGGAGGATTTTCCTACTCTAATTAAGAAAATACATCAATCTGGAGCAATGGCGGGATGCGTTCTAAATCCGGATACTTCTGAGGAAGATGTGATGGAAATACTACCCGATCTCGACCTAGTCCTTGTTATGTCCGTAGTTCCAGGAAAAGGGGGCCAGTCATTCATTCCAGAGGTGGAGAAAAAGGTTAAGAATATCAGAAAAGCCATAGACTCACAGGTTAAGAATGGGGGTAAAACAACAAAACTGATGATCGATGGAGGGGTAAAGGACCACAATGCAGCTATGGTATCGGGATGGGGTATTGATATCGCTGTCGTGGGTTCAGGTCTAATCAATGACAGGGCAACAATCAAGGAAAATCTAGAGTCTATTTACAAATCTCTAGAAACGTAGTTTCAAATCGACCATTTGGTTTCGGCATACATGGTCACAGTAGATTGGATGACACAAGAAGTAATGAAGGTGGTTCCGGATGCAAAAATCGAAGTTTCAGATTTACATGGTACGGGGGATCATTTTCACGTCCGTGTAATATCCGAGACTTATGAGGGAGTAAGGCCCCTACAAAGGCAGAAGCCAATTCTAGATCATTTCAAGTCTTACATTGCTTCCAACACAGTTCACGCACTAGACCTGAAATGCATGACCCCCAAACAGGCTGAAGACTCCGGAAAAACTGCCTTTGACCCACACGGTCAAGAACAAGGCTTTTTTGGGGTGCACATACGAAGACCAAAGGGTGAGTGACGATATGAGTTTTGAATGGACAGCGGAAGAATTGCAAAAAGTAGTCGAAGATAACCAGATTGTGATATTCATGAAGGGAACTCCAGATCAGCCCCAGTGTGGATTCTCAGCAAGGGGAGCACAAGTTGTTAGCATGGTAGCCCAAGAACTTGGCATAGAGTCGTTTGCCTGCGTTAACGTTCTGTCCGACCCTAGGGCTCGACCATCACTCAAGGAGTGGTCAGACTTTCCAACAATTCCTCAAATCTTCATCAATGGGGAGCTAATAGGAGGCTCAGACATAGCAATAGAGATGTACCAAAGTGGAGAGCTGAGTGAGATGGTTGCTTCAAAAGACTCTTCAGAGTGAGTTGATTCAATGTCGGCAGCCGCCGACGAACCTCGTACGATGCTGATAGCTCTATCCGGAGCGACCATGATTTCCTTCGCTCCACTGTTGTACATCCAATCAGAAACCTCACCTCTGACGGGAGCATTCTTTAGGATGGTGTACGCAATACCAATTTTGGCAATCCTTGTATGGCTATTAAAAAAAGAAGACACGAGAAAACGCTCAGAAAGAGCTCTTGCCTTTGCTGCAGGAATACTTCTAGCAATCGACTTTGCTGGATATCACAGTGCAATAGACTACATCGGGAGTGGAATCGCGACGATGATCGGAAACTCGCAGGTTATCATCGTCACACTTTCTAGCTGGATTTTATTCGGCGAGCGCCCCAATCGGTATATTCTCCTAAGTCTGCCACTTGTCATGTTGGGATTAGTCCTAATTTCTGGTATTTGGGACAATAATCCCTACGGATCAGATCCGATAAAAGGAGTAATTGGTGGTTTAGTTGCTGCAATTTTCTATTCCTCGTTCCTTATCCTTTACCGATACTCTAATCGTAATCAGGCACCCTCTGTGAGTCTTCAGCTCGACTCCACCGCAGGAGCTGCAACTGGGCTACTGATTTTTGGTATTGCGCCACTCTCTCTAATCGGCATACAGCCAGTAAACTTCTCCATCACGATGCCCGCTCACGCTTGGCTAATTGCACTCTCTCTTATCTGCCAAGTTTGCGGATGGATAGCTATTACCTATGCGCTTCCCAGACTACCAGCAGCTCACACGTCTTTTGCAGTTCTCCTACAACCTGTTCTAACACTCCTTTGGGGGGTTTTTCTCTTAGATGAGCAACCGTCTCTTCAACAAATTACAGGTATGACTCTGATCTTTTCCTCCATCATTGCAGTCACATTGTTTGGTAGAGCCGACCGCTCCGATCCAAAACATGCAGAAATCTAATGACGCTTCGGGAATTTATAGTGTTCCTCACAGTCATCAAGAAAGGTGTACAGGAGAGAGATAATTGCGAGGGGATGGGATGCACTCAGCGAGAACCTTTCTTCCTGTACGGTCTACCGAACTGGTCGGCAATAGTTAATCGTTGTGAAAAATTACAGAAAACCCTCCAATAAATGGAATATATTTTCCATTATTCCACGGTCAATACTTCTGGGCCCCCCTCGGTAATGTATGCAGTATGCTCAAATTGGCCGACAAAGCCACCATCAACATCCCTCAATGCCTCATATACTTCTAGGAATCGTATATTTGTCAGCTTTTTTACCAAGGCCTTCCACTTTCTCCTCAAGGAATCCTCACTTTCCTCGGGAAACGGCTTGCTTAGCAATGGGTATGCCCACCTCTCAGCAAATGGAAGAGTGCTGTACCTCTCCTCAATGTATCTTGCCATTGTAGCACCTAGGGGCTTTAGCTTTCCCTTCTTCAAAGCCTTTCTGATTTTAACACTGCCAGTAACTCGAAGTATGTTAGAAGAACCTTGAGGCGGCACATTCTCGACAGTCCCGCTTTTTCCAGTTGTATTGAATGGCTCTACTGCATAGACTCCCCCCGCCTCAACTTCTCCCTTGTAACTTGGGTTGTTTGGGCCACAGGAATACATTGGGATTGAAACACCCGAGTGGAGCGACCACCTCTCCATCTTGTGCCCGCTCAGGTTCCTGATTGGTTCAAACCCCGCATCGATTGAGGGTTGCTGGGCGGCCTCTCCCACGACATGCCATGGAGTTCCCGGGTGCATCTTCTCTATTGCAGCGTCTCTAGCCTCCTTTGCTGCCTTTATTTGATCGGTGTGCTCCCCCCCGTTGCCAACCTCAATGGTAAGGGCATTATCACCTAATGCCCCTTTAATGTGAACCCCTACATCTAGTTTCACGAGATCCCCCTTCTGGAAAACCATATCCCCCTCCATTCCTTCTGGAGGAACCTCTTCTGTGTTTGAGGTATAGTGGGCTGCCATTTCATTCACGGAAATTGTAACTGGGAATGCTGCTTGCCCCCCATGTCTTCTGATGAACCGCTCTGCAGATTCTATAACTTCGGACCATTGTTTTCCTGCCACTATCTCTCCCTTGATTCCTTCAAGAGTCCTTCTAGCAACGTGTCCCGCATCTTTCCATTGCTTCAAATCCTTTTCTTCCACCATGCGAACACTTCCTCGGAGCTTACTTTACCCTCTCTGATTACCTCAATGCCCCTCGACTCAGGTGTGTTGCAGACCGTATGCCATGCTATCAAAGTACTGGGTGCTCCTCCTTCGCAAACCCCCTCAATTGCCTTTACTGTAAACTCGGATGTCGAAAGAGAAATTGCAGCCTCTTTACAGTCCAAAAGAGGATCCTCCCCCGAATGATTAGCACTGGTTGCGGTCAAAGGTCCGGTCTTGAGCAATAGAGCCTTAGCAATAGGGTTTGAAACAACCCTGATAGCAACCTTGGCCCCTCCCAATCTGGAATCCATTATTTCATGAGGCCTCAATACTATTGTCAGAGAGCCTTCGGGAAACGCGGTAAGGATTTGCTCCACGTCGGGCGGAACCTCCACCAATTCTCTTGCTTGATCCAAGCTCGCTACTCCTAAACTCACAGGAGCATCATTCGATCTCTGTTTTATCTCATAGAGCTCATCGAGAGATTTTGAGTCGGGAATGCATCCCAGAGCAGGAAGCGTAGATGTAGGGTAAACTATGCTTCTCCCAGTTAGGGCCCAGTCTATGCAATCATCCATCTTCTCGCCTACCTAATATGGCGCCTACTGGCCGGAGGAAGTGAGTTTGCTAGTGCAGCAATAGTTCCCACCTTGAGGTCTAGGTTGGACTGATGAGTGTGCCTCTGTGATATCCTCGCAATCTCATAAACTCCGATGTACAAATTAATGATTGGAAGTAAGTAAAGCAGCTTCCTAGCAGCACGAGAATCCCAAACTTTGCTAGAAACCCGAGACCCATCCTCCATTACTATTGCAATCCCCAGAACCTTCTGACCGAGTGACCTTGAAAAAACCAAACCTGTAATCCTCCAGTAAAGCCAGTGGCTTGCTAGAGTAATTCCAGCGAATGCAATGGCATAGTGAAAGTCTTCAGAGATCCAAAGGGACAAGTTCCAAGCATTTCTTACCATTGAATCCGTTGAAAGCATAAGCACCGAATTAACAATAACCACGTCAATAACTAATGATGCTACTCTCCTAGTCCAGGGGGCAAGGATTGAACCGTCAGGAAGGGACCAGTGGTCATTGTTTTGTGATACGATCGCCTTCGCTAGAGTACCTCCTCCGTGAATTGATATCGGAGATTCATGGTCACTCATCTTCATCCCTCAAATTGTGCTTAGTAGGTGCCATCCCTCAACTTTCTTCATCCTTACGTGGTCCAGCCATGCCCTCCAGTTTTTGTCATTCCTCAAGGTATCTGGATCCCCCAAAACCACTAGTCCCTTCCTAGCTCTGGTCAATGCCACATTTAGCCTGCGTCTATCAGAAAGAAAGCCCACGTTACCATCCTTGTTTGATCTGACACAAGAGAAAATAATCACATTTTTCTCTCTTCCCTGATAACCATCCACAGTCCTCACCTCTACGCTATGCATAGATTCTGGAAGCAAGTCTCTAATCGCCCTTACCTGTCCCGCATATGGAGTGATAATTCCTAAATCAGAGATGTCTAATTCACCCCCCTCAACAAAATCAGATAGGATCTTTACGATCCAAGAAGCCTCAGTTGGATTTTCTTTCGAAGTCCCATCAGGAGCGGAAATCTCATCCCCCTGTATCGGGATAAAACAAACAGGAATGTCCCAGTCTGGCCAAAGTAAACCAGATGGTGTGGGCCTTTCCGAAGCCTCAATACCATCCATAAGCTCCCCATCGTAAAAATGTGAATTTGGAAATTCGGAAATTGAGGGATGCATCCTATATTGGGTATCAAGAAGTATTGTAGATACCCCCATGTCAACTAGACGCTCGAAAAGAGACCTTGTCAGACCTCCATTTTCTGCTCTCCTTGAAACCACTGTAGGAGGCAACTGCCTATGGTCTCCTACCATAACCACTTGTCTAGCGCCACGAACCAATGGAACAAGAGTAGCTGGCTCGGTGGCTTGTGTTGCCTCATCTATCAGTACTCTGGAAAACCGTCTCCCGTCCAGTAACTCATGTCCCGAACCAATACAAGTACAACACAATACCTGGGCCCTATCTAGAATTTCGTCTCTGATCTGCCGCTCTATCCTCCTAACTTCCTTCCAGCCCCTACTGAGATCTCTGTGCGCTAGTCCTTTCTCTTTGCCCCCCCTCATTCCTTTGATTTTCCTCGATAACTTCTCATTTCTCTCAATTTCCTCAACCAAGTCTCTGTTTAGCTCATGGCTTTCCATTCTAGCATCAATCGTTGCTTGTCTAAGATTTTCCCTTACCTTGACAGGTTGTCCAAGTCTTACTGCCCTTACTCCTCTGTCAAGTAAGCCTTCCAAAAGATTGTCAACTGCAACGTTTGAATCTGCAACTGCCAGAACAGAGCCTAGATCCTGCTTAGCCCAGGATTCTAAAATTCTAACAGCTGTATGTGTTTTCCCAGTTCCAGGAGGGCCATGTATTAGGGTAAGTCTGCAAGATAGTGCAGACTGTGTCGCCAATCGTTGTGCCTCGTTCATCCCCCCCGGAAGAGGTACTCTGATCTGCTTGGCTCCCCCCATTTCGGGAGCTAGCGACGCAGTACCCTTTGGATCATGAACTAGCCCAAGTAGAAGACTTCTAAGTGGAGCGCTTCCATCTTCTTCAAAAATTGAGTTTAGAGCATCTCTCATCCGATCGAAGGCAATTCTATTCGCGCCCCTGTCCATTCTCCAAGTTCCCTTCCTAAGTCCCTTGGGAGACTCTGGAAGCACTATGCTGATTGAACCTCTACTTCTGTTGCTGACTATTGCTTCAATTGGCTTCTCATTGAGAGGGTTACTCCTGCTGAGCATTACAATGTCCCCTTGCCTAAATTTGTGACTTCCAAAGTCACTACTAGCACTGGGTCTTAGCTTGATAATTCTCTGACCAAACAACCAACCGTCCGTCTTTGCAATCAATCCGAAAAGCGCAATACCATTTGCTCGCAACCTTTTTTCGGACCAGTTCTTCAATCTCTCCTCAGTCATGGCCAACTCGTCTTCCAACTCCCATCTGATGAGTTTGAGGTATGCTTCGTTATGGTCCTGACTCCTGTTGAATCGAGAAGGAATAGTTTCCTCAGTGTCGTCCACACTTAGCCGTCCGGTCTCGCCTCTATCACGATTACTTGACGATATGTAGAATCAAGTCCCATGCCTTTACGCGTGAATGTTAAACGCGCACCATCATCGAAAGAGTTGTCCGGGGGTGATGGGAGTGGTTTTTGACAAATTTAAATCGTGGAGGGAATCTCAGAAAGGGGGTACAGTTTGCCCTTCTTGTCAGCATCAAAATCAAGAAGGAATCGAAGTCTGTGTCAGGTGCTACTATCAATTAAACAAAGCCGCCTTTGAGCAAGGTAATTCATTGGAAGAGCGAGAGTCTACAGACCTACTGGACGAGCTAATGAGCGAAATTGAAGATGAAGGCGAGGAAGACTATGTCCCCGCCTCCTTTGCGATGGATGATGTGACCATTGAGGTCGAACAATACGGGGATGGAGAACAGATCGTTCTAAACAACAATCCTGATCTAAAATCTATAATTGCACCCTCAGAAATTGAAGAGGAGGAGGATTACCAACTTACTGCGGCAGATATACCTGAATTTGTAAAGAAATTCGAAGTACCAGTCCCAGAAGAGAAGGAAGAGGATTTGGATCGTAGGAGAGTCGAGCTAATTCAACCAAATGCAGAAACTCCAGATGTAGTTGAAACAGTTTCAGCTAGCGAAGTCCCCGACTCCCCCGCTTGGTTGGGTTCAGACCGGGGGGAAAAAAAGCCTCTTCTTGCGGATTTCGATGGTGATGGAAGGGTTGACGAGATCGAAGCAGCGTTTGCAGTTGATTCAGAAACAAGGAAAGAGGATACGGAGATCCCAAAAGCTCCATCAGTTCCTATCCCTAGGTTGTCTGCGGTACCGGTTGATGAAGAAATCCAGAAAAAGAAAGAGGTCGAAGAACAAGTTCCTGTACCTCGAGCACCTAGTTTGGATATCCCCCAAGCAGAAATCTCTGATGAGTCAATTTTTCCTGAATCAAACACTTATTGGCCTTGGCAACAACAGGAGGAGTGGCCCGCTACAGAAATAATAAAACAACTTCAAGCTGCAATTAGGGCTGCAAAGGAACAGAACTCTGCACAGGCAACAGTCCTCCTTGATGAGGTAGGGCCACACTTGGGAGACAGGAACTCCTTGATTTATTCAGTTGGAAGACTTATGATGTCGATTGGAAGGTCCAACGAGGCGAAAAAGATGGTCGAGTCCGCTTATGAAAAATATCCAAACGACCCCGATGTGCTTAAATCAAGACAGAAACTGATTTCTTAACGACAAGCCCCCGGGAGGAAGTGATGGTGTGGCGATCTACCTCTCGTCCGATGCACAAGAGAGCCACCTCCTCAATACGGATTGACGATGGCTTAGTCCTAAGACCAGCTTCTAAGATTCATATCTCGGATATTGTCGAGGCCTTCGAGGAAACTTGGCCGGAAGTAATCAGGGCAATGCCCTGGATTAATCCAGATATCGAAATCAGATCGCAAATCAAGGATTTCATCACCGATACGGAGACAAAGGGCAAGTCTGGAATTCTCCACCACTGGGTGATGATCCGTCCATGGGATGGATACCTCCTCGGCCTAGTAGGGTTCGACAGAGTAACCAGATCCAATAAAGCCATGTGGAATTTGGGGTACTGGGTTAGAAGCTCAGAGCAACGTCATGGATACGCAAGGAAAAGCATAGACGCTACTTTAGGTTGGATTAGACACACAGGTAATACTACAGTAGAAATGAAAGTAGATCCAAATAACTTACCAGGCTCCAAGACTGTGCAAAGGACAGTGAAAAAATGGGGCGGCGAGAGATGTGCTTCAGGAGACTCCGCAATTACGGTTGCAGGAGTCAGGACAAGGCATGAATGCCATTTAATTCACATCGGCCCTTCATGAGTTGACACAAGAGAAGAAACAGTCGACCCATTCAAAAAACACCCCTTGGTTGGTAATCTTGCCCCGAGGGGCAGATGTGCCAATATGACTCCACCAGAACCCCGCCAGTCTCTTCCAGATTCAGATCCTGACGAGACGGATGAATGGCTTGAGGCATTGAGGTCAGTAGTGTCTTCTCAGGGCCCCCAAAGAGCGAGCCTCCTTCTTCAGGAGCTTTTGTCAGAGGCTCCTTCTCTGGGTATCCCGATCAGGCCCTCATCTAGGACGCCCTATCTTAACTCGATCTCAGTAGATCAACAACTTCCATATCCTGGAGATTTGAATATAGAGAAACAAATCCAGAACCACGTACTTTGGAATGCTGCAATCATGGTCTCCGATGCCAACAGGAGACTGGACGGTATCGGGGGTCACATATCCACTTACGCATCCAGTTCGACTCTTTACGAGGTAGGATTCAACCACATATTCAGAGGAAAGGAATACAATGGAATTGGCGATGCAATATACATTCAAGGACATGCTAGCCCAGGAGTTTATTCCAGGGCATTCCTAGAAGGCAGACTCTCCAAAGATCAGTTGTATAATTTCAGGCAAGAAGCATACCTAGATGGCCTCTCGTCATACCCCCACCCAAGGCTAATGCCAGACTTCTGGGAGTATCCGACCGTCTCAATGGGTCTTGGACCGCTCGCTGCTGTAATGCAAGCGAGGTTCTGGAAGTATCTCCACCAAAGAGGCCTTGCAGACACATCAGGAAGTAGAGTATTCGCTTTCTTAGGTGATGGAGAAATGGATGAGCCGGAATCTATTGCCTCAATTGCTGTTGCAGGAAGAGAGCAACTGGACAATCTAGTAGTGGTCGTAAACTGTAACCTACAGAGGCTTGATGGCCCGGTAAGGGGCAATTCAAACATTATACAAGAGCTTGAGGGCCTGTATCGTGGAGCAGGGTGGAGAGTAATCAAAGTAATTTGGGGCTCCGGTTGGGACCGAATTCTTCAACACGACTCCAAGGGCCATATTCTCGAGAGGATAGAAAGAATCACAGATGGTGATTGGCAAAGGTTGAGCACCCTCGCACCATCAGATTTTCGGAATGAGTTTTTCTCCGGCAACGAGTCATTGGTTGAAATAGGAAAATCCTTGTCTGATACCGAGATACAAGATTTGACTAGAGGTGGGCACGACCCTATCAAGGTCTACTCGGCTTACAAATATGCATTGGAGTATCCCGGCCCATCAGTAATCCTTGCTCACACAGTAAAAGGCTGGGGAATAGACTCATTCGAAGGTAGAAACTCAACCCATCAGAAAAAGAAGATGGAGCTTGATGACCTGATTGCCTACAGAAACGCTCTAGACTTGCCATTAGAAGACGAATTGTTGCAAAAAAGCCCATTACTGGGATTGAAGGAAGACTCAGAAGAATTCGAATATTTGCTAGAAAGAAGGGAGGTACTTGGAGGCCAGCTACCATCAAGAAATCCAAAACCCGTGGATATTGAACTACCATCCCATGATACATACTCTGCCTTCGATCAGGGAACTCCAGAGGGCCAAGAGGTGTCTACAACAATGGCATTCGTCAGGCTTCTAAGAAATCTGATGAAGTCAGGGATAGGGGAAAGAATAGTCCCAATAATTCCGGATGAAGGTAGGACATTTGGGATGGACCCCCTTTTCAGCGAGTTCGAAATATTTGCACCTAATGGACAGAAGTACACTCCTGTTGATCACAAAATGTTGCTAAATTACAAAGAATCAGATTCAGGACAAGTGCTTCAGGAGGGAATTTCAGAGGCAGGAGCCATAGCCTCATGGATAGCTAGCGCTACCTCATACTCCACGGCCAACTCTCCAACAATGCCATTCTATACGTTTTACTCAATGTTCGGTTTCCAGAGAGTCGGTGATCAGATTTGGAGCGCTTCTGATGCAAGAGGCAGAGGTTTCCTAATGGGTGCCACTGCGGGAAGAACGACGTTGAATGGCGAGGGTCTTCAACATCAGGATGGACATAGCCTTCTGGTAGCATCCACTGTCCCCTATTGCCGAGCTTGGGACCCAGCATATGCATATGAGATGTCAGCAATAATCAAACATGGTATTGACGAGATGTGGGGGAAAAACAGAGATGTGTTTCACTATGTAATGCTATACAATGAGAACCAACAACAGTTAGCGAAGCCCTCTGGCTCCGAAGCAGGAATCATCAAGGGAGCATACCTATTGGATGAGGTAGGTAAAAAGGGACCTAGAGTCAGGCTCCTAGGATCTGGCCCGATTCTCAAGTATGTATTGGAGGCAGCCCACCGGATATCAGCGGAATACGGGGTGTCCTCAGAAGTCTGGTCTGTGACCTCATATGGAGAACTAAGGAGGCTCGGACTGGAGGACGAAAGGAAAAACAGACTAGACCCAAGCAAGACACATACTCCATATGTTTCAGAGTGCTTTGGAGACGAAACGCCCACTGTTGCAACGTCTGACTACATTGCCTCAGTGCCAGAAATGATCCAAAGATGGGTAGGAGGAAGGTTTGTTGTCCTTGGGACTGATGGGTTTGGGAGATCTGATAGCAGAGAGGCACTCAGATCTTTCTTCGAAATAGATACAACAAGCATCATGATTGCAGCGCTATCTGCTTTGGAGCAGGAAGGAGAAGTCCCAGAAGGAACAGTGAAAAAAGCCTGCCAAGATCTTGGAGTTAGTTCACCCAAGGTAGATAAGACCGAGTGATTAAATGGGGAGAATCAGAAATTCAGCAAGATTCCTAGTCAGATGGATTCCTTGGGTAGCTACAGGGGCCGCGGCTGCTTATAGCAGGCTTCCTGATAGTTCACAGCATGATATCAAAGAAGTAGCCAAGGAACCTAGTATCTGGGGGGCCTCAATAGAGAAGGCTTGGGACTCATCAAAAATAACTGCTGAACACTTCAGGCATACATCGGCCATACTTGCAAATATATTCGTTGGTAGGAGAGTTAGTAGATCCGAGAGAATCAAAGCAAGAGAAGATTTGGCGGCTTTGAGCATCATCGTACCCCCATTGAGGGTGTTTATGATACCTGGAAGCCAAGTCCTACTCGGAATAATGGCGCGAGTGACTCCTTGGCGACTGATTCCTGATGAATGGATACCAATCAATGCACTGAAGAAGGTTAGAAACGAGGAACCAGAATTATTGGCAAAGGAGGGGTCTTTGGTATCACGTCTATTGGCCAAATAATCTAATCAATCATTGTTATATTGGACAAGAAGTAGTTGTGAACTAGAGCCTCTCCCACGCTAATCCAATCAGGGGTCTTCCCCCCATAAGAGTCGTATCTATGGCCTGGAATTAGTCTCCAATTTGGATCTAGACTACTAAGCACTGCCTTCGCTTTTATCAGACTCCTCTGCTGAGCGCCCGGATTGCCTCCTGGTAGGTCTACCCTCCCTGCGCTCCTAACGAAAAGCAAATCTCCAGCATGATAGACACCATGACCGTGTATGGTCACGTGGCCCGGCGCATGCCCAGGGGAGTGAGTAACCTGTAGACTGACTGATCCCGCTGACCACTCCTCACTCTCACTCGGGCCCGAGTTCCATGTGTTTGTGAAGTGCACCTCCCTGAATACGACATTTCCCAAAAGATCAGGGACCCTTGCATCCTCATGACCCCATACCTCTAAATTAGGATAAATACTCATCATACCAGGGTAGCCTGCTGCATGATCTCTGTGAGTATGTGTGTATAGTAAGTGAGTAGCCTCCAAGCCTTCTTGCTCCAATTTCTCACGCCACTGCTCCGCATCATATGGGTCGATTATCGCGACCACTCCGTTCTTTCTGTCAATGAATGCCGTATTCATGTTCATCAAAGGACCCATTTGTGTTACCCATACCTCAATACCGTCTTCCCAGATAGAGCTGTGGAACTCGCCGTCGGAGAGCATGACCTAGCGAGAAGGACATTAACCAAAGTCGTAATGCATATACAATCACAACTTTGCGGTTGAGAGTGAGTGAATGACGTACGACCCCCAGGAATTAGAGCCCAGATGGCAAAATGTCTGGGCGGAGCAGGAAGCCTTCAAGGCGCAGATCGATAAGTCAAAACAGAAATTTTACTGCTTAGAGATGTTTCCGTACCCTTCAGGCCACATGCACATGGGCCATGTTAGAAACTACTCAATAGGCGACGCAATGGCACGTTTCCATCGATTAATGGGAAAAAACGTACTTTACCCAATGGGATACGATTCGTTTGGAATGCCCGCGGAAAACGCAGCCAAGAAGGAAGGGGGCCATCCGCACAAAGTCACACATAGCAACATCTCCAGCATAAGATCTGATCAGGAGAGAATGGGATATTCATACGATTGGAGTCGCTTCTTAGCTACTTCAGACGTAGACTATTACAAATGGAATCAGGACATGTTCCTAACCCTAAATGAGAGAGGCCTAGTTGAAAGGAGAATGGCTCCTGTGAATTGGTGTGTAGATTGCGACACTGTACTAGCCAATGAGCAGGTGAAGAACAACCGCTGCTGGAGATGCGGTCTCGAAGTGGTGCAGAAAGATATGGCACAGTGGTTTCTGAGGATGACTGAGTACTCTGATGAACTTCTAGACGAGCTTGACAATATTTCGTTCCCCGAAAACGTCAAGACAATGCAGAGAAACTGGATTGGTAGGTCAAACGGAGCCCATATTGATTTTCCAGTAGACGGTACCGACTCAGTGATAGGAGTCTTCACCACCAGGCCCGATACTATTTTTGGAGTCACATTCGTCACAGTCTCTCCTGAACATGAATTGTGTGAGCAATTGTGTGCTGGGACTAAGTGGGAAGGAGGATGGAGAAATCTAAAAGAAGAGTGCGCGAAGATTTCAGAGTTCGAGAGAATTAACATGCTCAAGGACAAGAAAGGAGTTTTTCTCGGAAAAAATGCAATAAACCCGATCAGCGGAGAGAAAGTCCCAATCTATGCAGGAAACTTCGTAGTCTCCTCATACGGAACAGGTGCAGTTATGGGTGTTCCTGGGCATGATCAAAGAGATTTTGATTTTGCCAAGGAATATGAATTGGAAATCAAAAGAGTGCTAATCGAGGACAATGGAGACATCCCCGACTCTCCCCAACATAGGGCATTCGAGGGGTATGGGCAGATGGTCAATTCATCAATTGCTGGTTTCGACGGACTATCTGGGGAGCAAGCCAAGCAAGCCGTAATTTCAACTCTGGAAGAATCAGGCTCAGGAAGGGGGAAAGTGGAGTATCGTCTGAAAGACTGGTTGCTGAGCAGGCAGAGATTTTGGGGGACACCAATTCCAATGATCCATTGTGAATCATGTGGAGTTGTTCCAGTACCACGAGAAGATCTTCCTGTGCAACTTCCCCTGGACGTCATTTTCACTGAGGAACAGAGCGGCAACCCTCTAGCCTCGCACTCTTCATTTGTTGATACAAGATGCCCCAGTTGTGGAATTAATGCCAGAAGAGAAACAGATACAATGGACACATTTTATGACTCATCGTGGTACTTTATGCGATTCTGTGACGCAAATAACGACTCAGAGCCTTTCGACAGACAGGCAGTTGATTACTGGATGAATGACGGGGTAGACCTTTACATCGGGGGTATCGAGCATGCTGTTATGCACCTCCTTTATGCTAGATTTTTCACTAAGTTCACTCGAGACTCCGGGATGAACGATGTTGGAGAGCCCTTCGGAAGACTGGTTTGCCAAGGTATGCTAAATGCACCTGCTCCATATTGTTCTGAATGCAATTCAGAGTATCATGTCGATTATTCTGGATCAGACTGCCCATCTTGTGGTGACCAACTTTCCAGCAGATCTGCCAAGATGAGCAAATCACTCGGAAATACCGTCAGTCCGGAAGACATGATCTCAAAGTATGGGGCAGATACAGTAAGGCTATTCATCCTGTTCGGAGCAAATCCTGAGGCCGGGATGGATTGGTCTGATAGTGCACTTGAAGCTAATAATCGACAGATTTACTCAATTATTGATGCCTTCGAATCTTCGCTAAATTTCACTAACTCTCCATCTGATATTGATCATTGGCTATCTGCTAGATTACGAGAGAATCATAGAAAATGGGTCAAAGCAATGTCCGATGTGAGTCTCAGAGAGGGGGTTATGGTAAGCCATTTCCAAATGCTCTCAGATTGGAACTGGTATATTCGACGAGGAGGTAGGGATAAATCTGCAACTATACAATTCCTGAAGGGCTGGGCCCCAATGCTTGCTCCTGCTACACCACATCTCGCGGAAGAGTTCTGGAAAAAAATAGGTCAAGGTGGTATTGTAGCAAATCTAGAGATTGAAAATCCAGGCGAAAATCCAGATGACTTGCTAACAATGGCCAAGGAGAAATTCGTTAAAGATATAATTTCCAGCGGTAGAAACCTAAAGACACTGGCTGAAAGGCACTCGAAGGCTGATATCACCAAGGTAGTTATCCAGACCTCTCCAAAATGGAAGGCAGACCTTGCTCTAGAAGCAATTAGGCTGAATGACGAAAATTTTGATTTCGAAGAGGAAGGCCATAGACATCTGAAGGCTCTTGATGTGTTTAACAACGAGAAAACAAGAGGTGAGGTTTTCCAAGCCTGGTCCTCCTTCACAACGGGGAGTAAGAAAAAGAGAGGACGTATACACACATGGTCAGATGGAGAGAAATCACTGATCTCAATGGAAATTGACGAAACCAAAGTGATAAATGCAAACTCTGGATTTATAGCAACTGAACTGGGAGTAGAAACAGTGGAAGCCTATGGGGCGGGACAGGGCGAAGATGTCGGTGGCAAAGCGAAGCTAGCCTCACCTCTAGAACCCGGAATAGCTTTTGTGTAGGTGAAATATGGCCGACGCCTCTCTTCTTTTCGATGATGATTGCGGAAAGTGCAATCGTTGGGCGGAATTCGTCAAGAGAAGAGATCCTAATTCTAGAATCAAGCTAATTGGTCAAAATAGCACCGAGGGTATTGAAATTTTGAACTCAAGACCCAAATCCATGGAAGGATTAGACTCAGTTTTTCTAATTTCCGAGGATGGAGAATGGTTCGCGAAGAGCTCAGCGATTTGGAGGATCTGCAAACTTCTTAGATTTCCATGGCCTATCGTATCTGCTATCTTCTTCATTCCTAGCCCCATCAGAGATGTGGCATACGACATTTATGCTAGGATGAGAAAGTAGAAAATTACGCGGTGGGTTCATTTGGCTCCGACTCTTGGAAGTCATATTGAGTGAAGACGAGAGTGCCAAACGGCGCCGGGGGCGCCGGGGGCGCCGGGGGCGCCGCAGGAGAACAAGGAAGGAGAACGACCCTCCTCAACACAAAAGCGGACGCCAAAAATCAGAGGAAGTGCGTAGAGCCCTTGGCAGATTCTCGTTAAAACCTAGGCCCATGGGCATCCCTGACAAAATCGACCCGCCTCCAAAGAAGGTCGATATCAAGTGGAATACCAATGCCGTACCCAAGGATGTTCAGATCTCCGCAGGAAAGATCGCTTGTATTCCAGGTGAATTTGGTTTTCTTCCTGAAGAGAGAGTTAAAGAGATTGCAGACCAATTGGAGGGAATGCGAATTTCTCTTGAACAGGCCCTTTCACTTCGTGCTGCACTAAATCAGGAAAAGAGCGTTTACTCACATTCTAAGCTTATGAGGAGGTCTAATGAAATAAGCAGGCGGTATGATTCGGGCGAGAGTGTGATTGCACTCTCAAAGAGATTTGACGCGCCCCCAGTAAATACCTTCAGAGCCATCCTGACTGGAAGAGGGTGGACAAAGACAAGAATCAAAGACACACTCAACAAGAATCCTTCAAAATTGAATCAGAGGGACAGAGAGCAGTTTGAATTGGCAGAGTCAGTTGACAGAGTCAGCTCAGTCAATCAAACCGAGACACAGAATGCTGCAGAGGTGTTTGAAGAGATTCTTTGTGATCATTTCGACAAATTGGGAGTTAGATTCAGGAGACAAGAGGAACTCCATAATGAGCAGAAAAGGGACGAAGGCAGGGCTATCATAACGCCAGATCTTCTATTTCTTGACGATGTGAGGATAAATGGGGTTCCTTGTGCTTGGATAGATGCAAAGCACTTTTTTGGTGCTGATCTTAAGTTTCCAAAGAAGAAAACACAAAAGCAAGTAGATAGGTATTCAGCAGAATATGGCCATGGTGCGTTGGTCTACAGGCATGGATTCTGTGAAAGCCTGAGGCTGAGAGGAGCAACTAAACTGGACTCGAGCCCACTGAATCTGAAGCCATTGGAGGAATTTCATGAGAATTCAAGGTCTTAATGTTTCATAATTTAGGTCCAATCTTACTGGAATATACGCTTAATCCTGTACTTTCTAGAGAATGTGAAAGTGCCTCAATCCATTCCCCAGCACTCTTGGGATCGGTTGGAACCACTACAACGCTTTCTCCCAGCATGCACAACAGTCCTACAACTCTGCCGACTAATCCAGCATCAGAAATTGAGTCATCAACCAAGGCAAGTAATTCTGATCTGTTGGCATCATACTCAAGTCTGCTGTTTTTTGCAAAAACTCTTGATGCCTCTATCAAATCCTGCCATCTCGTTTGGTCCCACTCTCCATTTCCGATAGTATCCATGGCGATCTTCCCAGCATCTGTTATCGACACTTTCCATTCTGGCTCATCTATGTAACTAGAAGTAAGCCTCCCTGTTTTTTTCCTCCAGCAAAGAAGAACTGGAGTTTCACAAGACCACCCCTCGGATCGCCCGGGTCCCGAATCCAGTAGGTCACCATAGTAAGGAGAGCCAGGATGCAGCCTTCTCTCAACCCCCCCAGAAGATAGGGCAGTTGTATCTCCAAGTCCGCTAGACCTACTTCTTTCTACCAGATGAGCAATTTTGAATGACCTCCTTATGCATTCCTCATGGGGAATCCCAATTGCCCTTTGAAAGGCTATTGCCGATGCTACAGCGCCGGATGCCGACATTCCAAAGCCTTGCGAAGTCGGCAATGTCATCTTGATATTTAATTCCCAATTAAAGTCTCCAACCATACTCACTTCCTTCTTTAGAGTCTTCAAAACTTCATCATACAGTGTTTTGTCGTGATCACAATGAATAAATTTCACGCTTAGTCCACCTGCTCCACCTTCTCCTATGGCGATTGCTTCTACTCCATCCTCAAGACAAAGACCGGCTCCTCTACTACCCTGTGAAAGGGGTTCTTTTTCGAGATCCTCTATTGTAAATACTAGTGATAAGTGAGCACCACAGTGTCCCCTTCCCAGCATTATTGACATGATATACCATCTAATGTACTGGTAATGAATGGTTTGAAATTACAGTGCCTCAGAAAGGTCTTGTTCCAAAGAACCGAATCTTCCCCCAAGCTCCTCCGATGCCTTCAGGAAGGCCGTTCTAGGCGTCATTGAGCCATCAGTCTCGAAGTATAGGATAAACTCTCCAGGAACATCCTCGAGAGTAATTGCGTCTTTGAAATCTCTGGAGACCTCTGTACCTTCACCGACATGATTCAACTCACTGATTAATGTTGAAACCTTGTTTATGTCGGTTAGCTTTCCATCCTTGTCGAAGTCCTTAGCGTTAATTTTTAGGTCCATGTCCCAGAGAATTTTAGCCTTAGTTTTGTTGTTTAAGACCCCTATTCTTCTGGGACTAAATGATACCCCACATACGGATGACCACTTCGTGTGCTCTTTCCCCCTGCCCATAATTGCTGTTGCGTAGAATTCTATCATCTGGCCCTTGAGGAGCTTAGTAATGGGAATCGTCTTGTATTCAGCAGGGATCTCAAGGGATTCCTCTCCAAGGTATTTCAGATCGTCCGCAGTCACCCATCGACCGTCTTCAGTTCCAAAAACAACGCAGGTGTAAATCATCTGACATTCCAAGCACCCTCGATCGGCCTCGACCAGATCCTTGCAGTTGGGACACTCATCTTGAAAGTAGAACTTATCATGAATCGTTGGGATTGGTATCATTGCTAGTCTTTGAGCTACCATCTCATCAGGAATTGGACCTGTTGTCTCCCAAACCTCACCTTCTTCCTCTTTGGTTCCCAATTGAAATCTTACCTCATCAATAGCCATTTTAGGAATATCTGTAATTAATGATCTCCTGAGTGCATTTGCCAAGCTCCTGTCTGTTTCAGACAACAGAAGCTTAATGCTTTCTTCAGTTTCTTCCAAGATCTCGATTTTCACCATTTCACTCACCACATCTATACTCTTCTTCCTCTTCGCCCGCCCTTGCTTTTAGTACCATCAGTTGGCATTGGGGTGACGTCTTCAATCCTAGTAATTCTAACACCGGCTCTGGTCAATGCTCTAATTGCCGCAGTAGCGCCCGGAGCACTGTTTGACCTGTTGCCACCTGCTCCTCTGTACTTGACGATCACTTGGTCGAATTCCTTCTCTGACAGCATCTCTGCTATTTTTTCTGCCGCCCTAGTAGCCGCAAATTGCCCACCCGAGTCACTTCCACCCTTGGTCACCATCCCACCTGAAACTTTGCAGATGGTCTCAGCACCAGTAAGATCAGTTGCCGTGATAAGCACATTGTTGAATGTGCTGTAAATATGTAATATCGCCTTGTGACCCATCACTCCACTTCCTGCTGTTCATCATCGGACTCCCCATCTTCGATCGGACCTTCCTCTGCTTCTTCTTCCGAAGTGAATCTTCTACTTTCCAATTCCTTTCTGAATGAGTGCTCAGGATCTGCAAATGGAGAGCTAGGGCTATAGTTCAATGAATCCTCTTCTTCTTTCAAAACGTGATATCCTGGGACTGTCATTCTCTGCTCGCCGATACGAATATGTCCATGGACAATAAGATTCCTGGATGATCTCATTGAAGGAGCTAGTCCCTTGTAATAAACTACAGATTGGAGCCTCCTAGAGAGCATGTGCTCAACGTTGATTTCCAGCACGTCCCCTATATCTGCCCCGGATTGCAGGAGCCCCTTCTTTGTTAGAGATTCCAGCAACTGTTCTTTTTCCTTGGCATAATGGCCTTCTGAAGAGTCAACCCTTCCAATTAATTTCATAGCTTGGTTTCGATGTCTCCTAAGTGCTGACTTCTCTCTCCAAATCTCCCTCATTCCGCCCACTTTTTTGAGGCCAAATTGTTCTTTCAGGTCGTGTTCTTCTTCTATCCTAGCCTGTTTCCAAGGGTGAGTCGGCGTATGAGTACGAGGCCTAGAGAATTTTGGCTCACCCATTGTTCAACCTCACTTCTTCCTCTGAACGCCCAGCGCAGATCCTCTTCGTCCATTAGACCTGAGCCTCTGACCTCTGACTTTGTGGCCGCTCCTATGCCTCATCCCTCTGAATGTTTTGATTTCAGCAAGTCGAGATACATCGTCATCCTTTGTCATGCTAACCTCATTAGCGATTATATGAGCATCTTCATTGGTTTCCAAGTCTCTCTGCCTGTTTACCATCCACCACGGTACTTTCGTAGCATACTCGTCAATAGCACCTCTGAGAACATCCTGCTCTTCTGAAGAAAGATGGCCTCCTAACCTGCTCCCATCTATTCCGGACATTTTGCAAATCATCATTGAAGTTCGGATTCCAATACCCTTTACCGAGGTCAGGCCATACGTAATTGGCTTGAGGCCGTCAATATCTGTGTCAGCTATTCTGACGATGTAAGAAAAGTCATCTCCAAGCTCTGCTTCGTCAACTTTTGGCATTACGGTTCCCCCGTGTTCACCTTTCGGTGGCCTTCAGGCGCCTTGGCGAAATGCAGTCCCTATTTGAATGGATTGGAGGGAAAATAATTGAGCCAAAGACCTACTCTTTGCAAACAATATACAGCTTTCGCACCCCTGATGGTCTCTTTACATCCATATCAACCATGAACCCACTCCCTCCATCTCTCCCCTTCAGCTCTCTGGAAATTCTTCTCTGCAGTGTTGGATGGATTTCAGGGTCCAAACTGCATCTAAGGGTGATTTTTCCTATACCTCTCTTCGCGATGGAAGATGCCACTTGGTCAATGGTATGCAATTCTGGAGGAGAGAGCCTATGTTGAACGATCTTACCAGATGCGACTACAAAACCCTGCACGTTTTCTTCCTTTGATAGCTCATCGGTATGGATTAGAAGAGGTCTTCTTCCATCAATTCTTACCCATGATGAGCCAGTTCCACCAGAAATAGCTGAATTGTGCCATGAATCCTGTAGGCCACTTTCAATCAATGCAGGGTCAACAATAGTGAGATATGCTCCGGTTGGAACTTCGAGAGCGCTATTGAATGAAATCGAGTTTGTCGCAGACCCCTCTCCCTCCATGATTGCCATGATATGTTTTCTACCTACCCTAATGCATCTTCTTGAACTATCAGAAGAAAGAGAACCAACCCAAACAGATAGCCTATCAATCCTTCCTCCTCCTCTACTTAGCCACTCCCATGTTCTTGAAATTCCGGGAAACGTAGCTTCTAGGACTCCGTCAATCATTGCTCGTTGAACCGAATCTAATCTCGGTGACAAATCCAGCAAAACAGCAGGCCCCTTAGGGCCAATTTGTAGGTGAGGGCTCCAAGCCTTCAGAACTGATTTGATGTCAGGCTTCATTTCCTCAATACTGTGGTTCTGTGCATCAAGGGGTCTTGCAGGATCGATATGAATCATTGCAATTGGAGGATGAGCTCTCGTTCCAGTCTCCCTTAGGCTAGTCCAGAAAGTGGAGATAGCCGAGTCCGCAGCTCGACCGTCTCCAATCAGTACCCTATCCAAAGATCGCTGGACCTCGCCATCGGAATTAAGACTCATATTGGCGGCACAAAACCTTGCGATGTCTCTATCAAGCTCAATTCCCAATGCAGGTCGTTTGAGGACTCTAGAAAACGCAATGAGCTGAAGACCCGATCCCGACGCTGCGTCTAGTATCACACCTGCGGGTAGACTTCTAAGATCAATCTGATTTGCTCTTATTGATGCAATTGACCATGGAGTGGATAATCTACGCATTTCGTCGGTCATAAAGAATGAAGGCTCTCCTTTGCGTGAAGCCTTCGGTTCAACCTTCTTTTTTACGCTAGAGACAATCTTGTTCGAGGGGACAATTGCCTCATGCTCTACCCCAGACACGAGACAACCCCGTCAGAACTCAGTCAAGTCACTTTCGCGAAAATCCCTAGGACACCGGGGCACTTGTTAGCCTCAACTCGAATCTCAACCAGGTTTCTTCTAGTTCATGACCATCGCTATTTCCGTAAGCAAGATCAGGTGGAAGTAAGGTAATCTGGCTGGTTCCAGTGCTGATGCCAGGAATTAGCCCCCTATCATTGTCTATGTCCAGACCAATGACCGACCAGCAAAAACCAGATATCGACCAATTGCACCCATCTCCGGCAATGTCGGCCCAATCACCGCTATCCAGCTCATCATTGGAGTCCGCGTCGTATAGTGTGTACTCAACAACGAACGGCTCCCCATCCTCGATGTGGACATCCTTGTTCACAACTCCCTGGTATACGTTCAAATCAAGCCTAACTTGAGCTTCCAGAACTGAGATGTGTGTTGCAGATATGCTGACTTGGCGCTCTGAAACCACTTCCATGAGAGTTAATTCCTTGATGACGTTTTCACCTGGGGCTAGATCATTGATGATATGGTAAGGCTCGTTAGTCTCAGAAAACAATACACCACCACCACTGATTTCCAATACCAGATTTAGAGACTCATTGCCCCTGTTGAAAATTGAAACACTCGCCAGATCTCCTTGGCCTTGATGCTCCCAGTCACATCTTAGCTCCCCAGGATACAGAAAAGTAGAATTCTGATCAGAAAGAGACTCTGGCATATCCCAGTTGTCTTCTCTGGGTAAACACGTATCAAGGAGGAAGCCCACCTCCCATGACCACCTCCCCTCCTCTTTTAGCAACTCCACATCAGTAGAACCGAATGATGTTTCAATATCATCTAGAAAGCTTAATGCAGAAATTCCAATCCATACAGAAGAGAAAATAATCGAGACTCCTGTGAACAAGGATAGTACAAGGGCAGCTCTTGGAACCGCCATTCTGTTAAGTCCAAGTGGGATGGGTGGGTGCTCCACCTCGTCGGGTGTATCCGATATCCACGATCTCGTCATGAACAGTATGAATTGACTGTCCGTCATCAAGGTTGGCACTTCAGGACTAGTCCTTGGACAGATCCTCTTGGTTTTCTAAGCTCAGCCAAGCTACTATGCCTAGTTCTGCCGCAAGGATGATCATTCCAAGAAATAGCTTGTCCGACTGAATTATTTCATTAGAGGCAAAAACCAAGCAGCAAAGTATAGCTGCAATAAGGTCAGCTAAGCCCCATATGCGCAACGATCTCCTTAGTTGGAGGATACCAACTACCCAAACAACCGTGGACATGAAAATTAGAATCATAGGTAAATTCAATCCACCAATCATCCCAAGATATAGGGCTCCGACTATTGAGAGGATATGACCATCGGTAGCCAACACCATGGTCCAGTTTTCTAGCTCTAGCGGAACAGTAATTGCGCATGCAATAATCATCATCAATCCCAAAACAAGAATAAACTCCCCAAAAATAGCATATAGACTGCTATTCCATGCTGTCAGTGCTAAGACTGCCAAAACTCCACTTTGTAGGGAAATACCCAGCCCAATGGGTTGGGATGATGACAAGCTCCTCAGTGCTGCACCGGCTGAGGCAAGCAGTCCAGCTGGACCAAATGAAAGGAAAACTACAGCAATAGCCCTAATGCCAATTCCATACCCTCCAATTACCTTACCTCCTAAACCTTCTTTCTTTTCGTAGACCCAATACTGCAGTAAAACACACAGAACAAGCAGTGATTCCAGCAAGACCCACGGAATCGTGAAAGAAATCAGGTCTCCATTAAAAGGATCAACTGTAAATGGAAATGAAATACCCCCCAGAACAATCGATGCCATTAGACGAGCGCTTAAGATTGGAAATACGAACCAATCTATCGCGATCTCAATTCTATCCAAGAGATTCTTCTGGTGAATCAAGGAAATTATTACGAGAACGAGAATCAACACTGACGCCACTGCCAAGTCCAATAGCTCATCGGGGCTGCTATTAACTGGGATAATGTGTCCCACCGCTAAGGCGAGGGAAATCCCAGATATCGAGACAGCTATTGGCATTTCCATTCCTAAGAAATGTGGCAAGCTTAGCTCTAAACCCCTAGTCCGATTCCTTATCATCACAACGACAACGCACGCAAAGGCCCCAGTAGGAATTAGCATCAGCCCCCCTTCTCCAATTGCAGAGAAGATTACTGCCACTGACAATGCTATCAGAATCACAAATAATCCTACCAGCGGGTTATGGCTAAGATCAGAAGTAAGAAGTTCTGAAATATCATCAGCTTCAGTTTTTTCTCTACTGGATTTCCTCTTTTCGGCCATCTCAGCAATTCTCGGGTTGTATGTGCTCATGCTAGATGGGTTTGACTCATATCCAGTGATGCTCTCATCATTATCGAATTTTCTGGTCGAGGCAACTATCGAATCTCTTAGGGCGGCAGTTCTAAGTTCAGATCTTATTTCTCCTCTCGAAATAAGCCAGAATGAAGAAAGTACGAACATGGAGACTGAGGATCCCCTTGCTATTATGCTACCTGAATCAATAGTCATTATGTTGGTAACTACAAGCAAAATTAGGGCTGCGGCTGCAGGCTTAAGCATATTATCCATTTTTTCTGCCCTGGGGAGGTAAACAAACAGCATTGCAGTCGAACAAATTACTGCAACAATCTCAACACTTGGAATTGACTGCCCGTTTGACCAATTAGAAAACCATGTAGGAGTGTCCAGCACGTTACTAGGCTCAACTCCAGAAAGTGAGATTAGCATAGGGGCCGACATTACCGTCAGGCCGAGACCAAAATGGTCATCCTCGCCAAAGAAAAGAATGAAGCTCAAAGATACACATAGCAACAATAACATGATCTCATCAAGGCCATGCCTCCACTGAATCGCCAAGCTGGTTATCGCAATGATACTAATCATCACGTCGACTCTGCTGTTTCTTTGACCCATCAACTCCCCCAAAACATGAACGGCCACTAAAATACTGAATATTGTCACTATCGAGACTGTGGTAAAATCACCAAATTGTCCTAAAAAAAGGACAGTTATCATAGGGAGCCATAGTCCTATGCTCCATAGGTTGAGAATACCCGAGTCTCTTAACGAGGCAGAGATTTCACTTACCCCCATGAATCTAGAAGCAAGATTTACTCCTTCACTGCCCATTCTGACGTTCACCAGCAGAAGCAAAACAGAGGATATACCGAGATATGCCGCCAAGGGTCCCGGAGACAACTCCACAAAACCTTCCCATTCAGAAATCTCATTTGCGAGCATCACAGTCCTGAAACCCTCTTCTAAAAATCCCTCTACTAACAGCCAACTCCATGGCAAAAGAACAGTCACTCCCGATAATGCAGGGGAATTCCTCTTGATGGCTAGAACGGCAGTACCGACATGAAGAATTGATAGAGCACCAAGAAGAACCATGCCCCCATCTCCTCCTGAAGAGCTATCCGGAACCAATAGAACCAGAATAGCTAGAACAACTACAGATCCCAGCCAGAGCACCCTGTCAGAAACGCTTTCTTGATCTCTCAGAATTACGAATCCAGTGGATGAGGCACCAAGGATAGTGAAAATCTCAAAAGATGAAAATCTAAAAATCTGCTCCTCTGAACCAATCAAAAGTAACAACATGGTTAGAATAAATCCAGAGGAAATAAGTGGGATAGCAACTCTGAATTTCTCGACTCCCCTCACTACTAGATATGACCCTCCAAAAGACCCACTAAGGAAGGTCACTATCCCCAGAGCATACCCTAGGTCCTCTCTATACGAAGCAACCACGAGGAAGGCTCCAATCATTCCTAGAGAGATAGAAACCCCCCACAGGCCAGGCTTCCCAAGCCCGAGAGTCTTGAAACCCTTAGAGAACCAGTTCTCCTCCTTTGCAAATCTGGCGGCCATCACGGCATTCATAGCAGAAACTGCCATCAAAAGTAGGAAAAGAAGCAATGGAGTATCCAATGGCAAAATTCTCAATTGGCCCAACTCAAAGCCAGAAGTTGCTGCATGCATGCCTATCCACAGGTTTGACGCAGCTATCCCGAGAGAGGCTAGATTACCTGAATTTCTGTTGATCGCGATCCCGTGAAGAAGAATGGTGGCAATTAGAATCATAATTGCCACTCCCTCCTCGCCGAATTCAGTTCCCGCAGTAGATCCTATGGCTAGAAGAACGAGGGTGGACTGTGCTGCTATGGCATCGTGGTCATGTCTGTAAGCAACGAAAATATTCACTACAACCAATAATAGCAGAACCAGCCCAAGATAAACGTCTTCTTCGATTATCCCCCAATGTCTGAGCTCAATCGCCAATCCGTACAGAATTTTCATTGAAATTATTATCCATGTTATCCCTAGTAATCTCATTCTTTCCTTTGGAACCCAAACCTCCCCCAGGCCAAAGCCAACGATAGCGAGTAGAGAAAGTACCAGAGTACCAGATAAAGGTCCAAAGGTCCTACCAACCTGAATGCTTATTGCACTGTACAGGACAATCATGGTCACCATCAGGATCCAGTTAATCCCCCTGTCTCCGTCAGTTGAGAATTGGGTAATCAGATCATTTTCAGAAGCGTAATCTACTGATCCATCGGGATTCATTACTCCCGGCGAATCTGAATTCTCCGTGGAGAATGGATCGAAAATATCCCCAATGGCTTCATCCTCTGGAACATCTGCACCTTCACCCCCCGACTCGCTTCGCTTGAATTCGTCGATTGAAATGTCAAATGACCGTCTGAATTTCCGTTCCCGGATGAACTTGTCATCTGGCTCATCGGCAGACATTGATCCTTCAACGAGGCCAGCATTGCATAATTACATCCCTTAGATGCCTAGATTTACGCATAAATGAGAATATTCGTTCCAAACTCCCAGCCGTAATGCTTGAAGCCCAAACCCCCCTCTCCTAGGTCAGGGGAGACTAAGGGATGCAAAGCTCCTCTCATGAAACGGCAGTCCCGTTGTCCAGCCATGGAATAACTCCCAGTGGAACGGTTCACTGGAACTTAGACTGGGAGGATTTGCACTCAATTTCGGTTGAACTTGGAGAGTCAAGACTGACTTCACAAGGAGTTCTACTAGCCGTAACGGGTGAGAGAACAGGCAGGTCACCCAATGACAGATTCATTGTAGATGAAGACGGCATGGCAGAAGAAGTCTGGTGGGGAGAGGTGAATAGGCCAACCGCACCAGCAGTTTTCAAGAGACTACTTTTGAAGACCCAGAACCACCTCAATAAGGCGGAAAACTTGTTCATCAAGGATGCATTCTGTGGGGCTGATCCGAGATACAGAATGCCTGTAAGATTGGTTACAGAGAAGGCATGGCACGCCTCATTCATGCACAACATGTTCGTTAGAGCTTCCAAAGAAGAAATCAAGACTCATGTTCCAGAATTTACAATATTGCATGCACCGGAATTGACTTCAAGCATGAGTGACGGTGTCAACTCGGATGTCTTCGTAATAATTGCACTCGACCGAGGACTAGTGATCATCGGGGGCACTCACTATGCGGGGGAAATAAAGAAGGCGATATTTACCATAATGAACCACATACTCCCATCCAAAGGCCTACTTCCAATGCACTGCTCAGCTAACACCGATGGTGAAAAATCAGCATTATTCTTTGGACTCTCAGGAACGGGCAAGACAACACTCTCTGCAGATCCAAACCGAGCGCTGGTTGGCGATGATGAACATGGATGGTCTGACGAAGGAGTATTCAATTTCGAAGGTGGGTGCTATGCGAAGCTTATTCGCCTTTCAGAGGAAGACGAACCTGCCATATATGCCACAACCAAGATGCCAGGGTCAATACTGGAAAATGTTGTATTGAACGCAGATGGCACGCCTGATTTTGACAACGGCTCACTTACACAGAACACGAGAGGTTCGTATCCAATTGAATACATTGAGAATCGCACTATGGATTCGATGGCAGGGAACCCGAAAAACGTGGTTTTCCTTACCTGCGATGCATTTGGTGTTTTACCTCCCCTTTCAAGACTGAGTCCAGAGCAGGCCGCCTACCACTTCATGTCGGGATACACTGCAAAGGTTGCTGGGACAGAGATGGGCGTCACAGAACCACAAGCGACCTTTTCCACTTGTTTTGGGGCCCCTTTCATGCCCAGACATCCCAGTGTATATGCAGATCTACTTTCAGAGAAGATTAGGAAAAATCAAGCAAAGTGCTGGTTGATCAACACTGGCTGGATAGCTGGCGGAGCTGACGCCAGCAGCAGAATAAAAATCAAGTGGACAAGGAATTTACTTAATTCAGCTCTAAACGGAGATTTGGAAGATGTGGTTTTCGTAAAAGATGAGAGGTTCGGTTTCGAGATACCCACGACCTGCGATGGAGTCCCCGAGGAAATACTTCAGCCTAGAGAAACCTGGGAAGATAAGAAGAAGTTTGACAACGTAGCAAACCTTCTTGCTCAGATGTTTATTGAAAATTTTGAGCAATATGCTTCGGGGTGTTCAGAGAAAGTAAGGAATGCTGGACCCAAACAATTGCTAATCGATTAACCTCTCTCTTGATGCTCTTTGGGCGTCCACTGCGCAAATAGCAGCCATGTGAACCACATCTCTTACACTGTCCCTACGCTGAAGAACGTGGGCAGGTCTGGAGAGACCTTCTAGTATCGGCCCAGTCATCTCCGCCCCAGCTACCCTTTGCAGTAGTTTGTAGGCAATGTTAGCAGAAGCTAAATTAGGACAAATTAGAACATTTGCGGGTCCATTGAAAGACATAAACGGGTAATCCTCCTGTATTTCTAAAACAAGAGCAGTGTCCGCTTGCATAGGGCCGTCAATTACCAAATCAGGATCCATCTCCCGAACCATCTGGATAGCCTCTTCTATCCTGTCTGTTCTCATTTCGGAAGAAGTTCCGAAGTTGGAGAAAGATAGCATCGCGACTTTTGGCTTGACTCCAAATCTCTTTGCTACCTTGGCCGTCTGGATTGCTATCTCTGCCAAAGTTCTGGCATCTGGATAGATGTTTATGGTAGCATCTCCGATGAACATCAGCTGCCCGTTTACAGTCATCATGTACATGCCAACAATCCTGTGAGAGTCAGGCTTAGGCCCTATAACTTGCAGACATGGTTTCACAATATCGGGATATTGGTGGGAAACTCCTCCTAGATAACCGTCGGCGTCTCCCATCCTAACCATCATTGGAGCAAAGTAAGTTGCTGATTTCAATTGCCTGACGGCATCTTCCTTCGTCAGCCCTCTTCTGCCTCGCAACATGTGCATTTCATCAGCATAGTCTTCTCTTCTTCTAGGATCATATCTGACATCGATAGTTTCACAATTGAAATCAAGACCTAGTTCCTCTTTGACTGCTTCAATCCTCTTTTCCTGACCAAGAAGAATTGGCTTGCAAATACCCTCAGAAATGCATTGGGATGCAGCTTTTATGATAGTCGGGTCCTCCCCCTCACAAAACACGATCTTTTTTCGCTCTCGCTTTGCCTGATTGATGACTGTCCTCATTATCGACCTGGTCAGTCCGAGCCTAGATTCCAATTCCTCACGATATTTGTCAGCGTCGAAATCTTCTCGCGAGAGTCGTGAAACCCCCTCCTCCACGGCAGCTTCGGCGACTGCGCTAGCTTCCCAAATAAGCACCCTTGCATCAAATGGCTTCGGAATCAGATAGTCCCGACCAAATGACATCTGTTCTCCATCATAGGCAGAAATCACATCGTCGGGAACAGGTTGTCTTGCCAAACTCGCCAAAGCTTTGGTTGCTGCCATTTTCATGCCCTCAGTTATTTCTGTGGCTCTAACATCAAGGGCCCCTCTGAATATGTAAGGAAAGCCAAGAACGTTGTTGATCTGATTCGGATAGTCGGACCTCCCCGTTGCAACAATTGCATCATCCCTGATCGCATATACATCTTCAGGCGTTATCTCAGGATCCGGATTTGCAAGTGCGAAAATTAGTGGGTTTTCTGACATACCTTTTACCATTTCTGGGGTCACCAATCCTCCTTTTGATAGGCCTAGGAAAACATCCGCACCCTTCATTGCGTCTCCTATACCACCTTCCTCGATATCCCTCGCAAAATATGCTTTGTACTCGTTAAGCTCACCTGCCTGTTCTCTTGCCTTTGTGACTATTCCCTTTGAGTCAACCATAGTCAGATTTTCTCTACTGACTCCGAGACTCAGATAGTGTTTTGCACATGAGATAGCCGACGCTCCAGCACCAAGAACTGCTACGCGTACTTCCTGTATATCCTTGTTTACAACTTCTAGTCCGTTAATCAGCGCGGCACCAGAGATTATTGCAGTGCCGTGCTGGTCATCATGCATAACCGGTATGTCCAATTCTTCCACCAATCTCCTCTCGATCTCGAAACACTCAGGAGAACTAATATCCTCCAGATTAATTCCTCCAAATGTGGGTGAAATTGCCTTTACGGCCTCAACAAATTGGTCGACATCCTTCCTATCTACTTCGATATCGAAGACATCAATATCAGCGAACGCCTTGAACAGAAGACCTTTGCCTTCCATCACCGGCTTGCTGGCTAATGCCCCAATGTCCCCAAGTCCCAGAACAGCAGTTCCATTACTAACCACGGCGACAAGATTCCCCTTTGAAGTGTAATTGTATGCTTGGTCGGGGTCTCCACCTATCTCTTCGCAGGGGTAGGCTACCCCGGGGGAATAGGCAAGCGAAAGCTCCCTCTGAGTGCCATGCGGCTTCGTTGGAACAACTGTTATCTTTCCTGGTGGATTAGAAGAATGGTAGTTTAATGCGTCTTCCCGCAGTTCTTTGCTCCCCATGGGATCACCTCGGGTATTCCGGAATGACCATCTCCTATGATGCTATCCTATTGCTTATCGGTTGATTATCGGCCAATACACACTCGATTGGAGTTATTTCCAAATCTTCTGATTGCAACGATGAGCAAGTCACAGTCGACTACCCATACCCTTCATAAATTCCACATCGAGGGGCTCTAATCGACACATGCACCCTATTCGAAAATTGACTGAACCCAGAACCAAGGCGATCGGCCTTGTCTTTCTTATGATTCTATTACCCTGGGCCAGCACTTTTTCCAATTTTCAAAACCCTAGTTTTCTTGCAGAGGATGAAAAAAACAGGGGAGAATCCTCACACGTAGCATGGGGTGAGAGCGGAAGTAACGACACAGGGTGGATTGTACTGGAAGCGACTGGGTCTAACCTGGAGAATGGCACACCTGCGATCGGCGACCTGTTCCTAGAGTTTGCCCCTGGAGCTGTAATCGATAATCTAACTCTGGAAATTGCAGTGAACGGTAGCGATGGGACATGGGTAAACCAGCCACAGATTGCAGTGATGAACCCTCAAACTAGTGTATTGGATTGGAGTGACCTTGGAGGTTTGGGGCGTCAGAACACTTTTGCTGACAATCCACCAACATTGGTCGGAGGAATTCTGGACTCATCCCTTAAACCAAATACAATTAGTGATGCATCTTGGAATATTCCCACAGGAATTGAAATTACTGACTTGGTTATCGAGGCTTTGAGGCCCGTCGATCCAAAACTTTCGCTTAGTCCGCTTGAAGTATCCCTCCATGGAAGTGCATACAATAATGATGATGGACGGCTTTACCTACTGCTTGATGATGATCTACTGCAACTAGATGACAATTCAATGAAGAGAATTATCGATATTGTCCCTGACATTAATGGTCGCTCTATATATGCAGATCCGAACAGAGATAGGCTATACGTGGGCGACTCCACAGGGAATATAACCGCAATGAGGTTGTCAGATTCAAGTGTAGTGAATAACTTCCCACGAGACGCTAACACAACAGATTCAGATCCAATCCTTGCAGTCAATTCTGATATCTACGGTGTCCTATGGGCCGTTTCCGAATGCAAGCTGAATTATCTGATGCCCTCAAGAAGCGCTTCATGGAAGACAGTTGAATTCTGCTCTGGGTCTGAGCTTGAGACCCCTACAGGATTGATCGTAAAAGGAAGAGAGCTTTTTTTGGCTACCGAGGAGCATGGGATTAGAGTGATAGAATATAATGTCTCATCCACTGATCCCACAACAATTGTTCTGGAAAGGAATATCGTATGGGACAGTGCGAACCTATTGTCTTCTGATTCAATATCCGATATCGTGATTGATAATGACCTTCTTTACATCGCCACGAAGGACTCCGGGATAGATAGATTCGACCTTTCGACATTGTCTTGGCTACCATCTTGGTCTTCATCTAACTGGCTCTCATCAGATGAGATTAACGGTCTCGCAGTTGCTCCTGGATGGTTGTATATTCTAGGTGATCAACAAGTGCAGCCATACGACACAGAAGTGCTACTTTTCGGGTCGGATATAGAAATGGAGGATTTGGGTCTCACTGAATCAGGAACAAGCATCATAGCTTGGCCAGGTGGGCTATCACGTTCCCCTTCAGATTCCCTAGCCTTGGTGGGTGACTCTTCTGGGAAGATTGGCAGGATACTTCTAGACTCACCCGACGGTTCCTTCTCATTGGTTAGCAGTCCTTCTATTGAGGATGCTGAGGTCACCGCAATTATTGATGATGGCGAGGCAGGTGAGCATTGGATAGCATCCGGAAGCGTCATCGACATTTTAGACAATCAGGACAATCTTTGGAAAGATCCCATAGATCTAAGCGAATTGTCCTCCAGTCAGCTGGAAATAGGTGACATCACTTCTATAGTCCAAGACAAAGGAGGGTGGGTCTTTGTAGGGACCTCTTCAGGTGGCGTACAGAGATTGAGTAGCGTTGATGGGTCATATTTTGGATCTATACAGGGCCTAAACTCCCCCCAGGTCACGAGCATGGCATTCGACTCCACGACTAAGACTTTGGTGATTGGGCACGCGGACTCCGGAGTCTCGTTATACTCAACCAATTCGAATTCCGTGACAGAGACTTTTTCCGAGACTGAAGGCCTCGACTCAAATAGCATCAGAGACATTGCTACTAGGTTCGGAATCGCATATATTGCGACCGAGGAGGCAGGTGTAATGAGAATAGATCTGACTATTCCCTCGATAATCGGCTCATGGCAGTCTCTTGGTGTCGACAATCTAGACTCTACTCCCATTGCAGTAGACGAGGATGAGATTTACCTGGGATTACCCGGTTTGGGGATTCTAATAATTGATAGGTTAACAAGAGACATAATCGATCTATGGACCCCTGATGACCCCAATGGAATCCCAGACGAAGATGTCAGCGCAATATCAGTTGACTTCTTTGGTGGAATATTAGTAGGATCAGAGGTCCAAAATACGGGTGCAAATAGCAATGGTGGACTAGCCCGTTGGGATGGAAGTAACTGGAACTACCTCCCTACGAGTATTCCCGGATGGAACAACGACCCATTCGAATTCTACGATGTAACTAGCGATGCTAATGGAGTGTATGCAGGAACCAATAGAGGTGCCTGTATGTGGAACTGGCCAACAGGAACTCAGACTCAATTCACTATGGAGGATTGCTGGACCACTGGTGGTGGCGGAGGGAATGGGGGTGGTGGAGATGGCATGCCATCCAGATTTGTCATATCTGTAGACCCAATAGGTGGAGACCTCCTCTATGCTGGAACCACCGAAGGAGCAGCTGTAATCAATACTTCAAATGGATCCGTAGTAGAGGTGTGGACCGCTGGAGACGATACCGAGAGGTCGAGAGTTGTAAAATTCAATGACGTATTGTACCTAGGTTTTGAAAATCTAGGAATAGGCCGTTACAACCTCAGCTCATCCCAATGGATGACTCCTTGGGACGGCTCACAGGGGATACTGGACGATGACGATGTCACAGCTCTTGTCGAGGGAAGGCAGGAAGGAACGATGTGGGCAGGAGGAGACTTTGGCCTTATTCTCATAGACCTGATTAGTAGCTCGGTAATCCTTCAATGGGATCGGGGTACAAACCAAAATGGACCTACCCTACCTAACTTCTCTCCTGCTGAGATTTTGATCGCTGACGACATAATGTATTATTCCCCCCAGAGGGCAAACTCTTGGAACTCGAGGGATGAGGTACACAGGATCAACTTGAACAACAATACATCTCTCCAAGAATTAGACGTCGGTCAGAAACTTGGGTTCCAAGGCGTAATCCACGGAATGAATATGATCGGTGAAGAGATTTGGATTAGCGTTGTAGAAACCTCAGGGTGGGGGGGTTCCGGAGATCCTGGAACTATCGTTCGGTGGAATTTCACCTCCAATCTATGGGAAGACGACCTAGAAACAATCGGAGATGTGGGTAGGGTAAATGCTCGATACCTCGGGGACTGCTTCCCCCTCAACACTTCATGCGAGCTCTGGGTTGCTTATGGTGAGAACATCCTAAGACGATTTTCGGCCCAGAATATGACTCTTCTGAACCAGTGGAACGATGTTGACGGTAGAATCAGAGGGATGGTCGAGTTCGAGGGGGAGTACCTATTTGCTAGCATGAACGGGATTCTTCGCTGGGATCCGGTGAACGAATCTTGGCTGTCATCATGGCTGCCGGGTGACGGACTCCCAACAGAGTCAGAACTGGACTTTTATTCCATGAAGGTAGTAGGTGAGGATCTCTGGGCTTCCTCCGGGTACGGCAACGATGGCCATATCATGAGGCTCTCTGGAAACAATAGCAATTGGACTGTATGGGAGGTGGACAACGGCGAGATTCCAGATGGATACGGGGCCGATATCATAGTTTGCCATGATATTGTTAACATTGCGATGGGCTTCTCTGCTTGGCAATGGTGGGTATCGGGAGGTGGTGTGGCCAGATTCGACTTGGCAGATCATGACGGAGACGGAATAATAGAGGAGTGGATTTCGCCAATCACGCAAGACAATTCGAATCTAGTAGATAGGGATGTCAGAGCTTTGGCATGTGACGAAGATAACGATATCATGTACATAGGGTTCGACTCAGAAGACGTGGGAATTGATCGTTTCGACTACTTCTCGAACAATTTCCTTGGAACACTCACTACGGACATGGGCATCTCAGGCGACAAGGTGTTTCCCCAAGGGATGCTGCACGATGGTGACTTACTCTTAATTTCACATTACGACGGAGCAGGCGGAATTACCAGAGTGGTCACCTCTGGGTCATCTGCATCATCAGGGCTGGTCATTGGCATGGGAATGGACTCTTGCTCCATTGTAAGGTCGCCATCCCCGAGCTCGAGAGAATATGCCATAGGTAGGTCGGGGGATCTATCTGGAATTAATCGGGTCGACAGACTGGACATTACCGGCCTAATCGAGGGAGGCTTCGACGAGTTGGTTGGATTGCCCTCCGGAGTAGTTCATGAGATGATTTCCAATGATACCCATGTCTGGGTGACAGTCGGCTCCTCTGACCAATCCTACCTCGGCTCGACCATTCTACAGGGGGAGCTGCTCGGCAACGGGTCAGTTGACTGGCAGTACGGATACGACTCGATTTTCGAGAGCATCAACGAGATCATGTTGATCGGGCAAGAGATATGGGTGAGTACGGTCGGAGGCGGGCTATTCTCTGTTAATTTGAGTCAAAGGGCCTTCCAGCCTACCCCAGCACCTTTACACAACCAGATGGATGGAATATTTCTCGATGGAGGGGAGATGTACGTGGGTCTCATGGGATGGGATGGCAGCTCTGCTGGTTTCCAGCAATTCGATCCCATGAACAGGACATGGGGCCATGGAAGCCTAATTGCTGGTCTTCCAAGCAATATAGTGACAGATTTCGTTGAGTTCGGGGAGCATATCCTGGTATCTACACATGGCGGAATAGGGTTGTGGAATACGACAAGGGACGATTGGGACGATCCAATAACCACAATAGATGGACTTCCAACCCCCATATCCAATCACCTATTCGTTCCTCCTAGTCCAGTTTTGGGCAATGGAACCGTTCTAATTGGGGGGCCAATAGGAATTATTTCCTTGGATCAGAATCTTTCAGTTTCTGGCTATGCAGGTAGATCAGATGGACTATTGGGCGATTTCGTGTCTGGAATAGTGTACGCAGGCCCTGTATCGAGGGTGGTTAACGATACTGTCACGGGGACTACTTCAACAATATATCACGATGCGGCTTTGTTCATTTCCCATAATGGTCAGGGTGTTACGAGACCAGGAGCCTCAGCATGGGACCTATCCACCGATACCGCAAACGGGACTTACAACATCGATATGATCCCAAGCAATGATGTCGGGGCCGTTGAAGCAGACCAATGGGGCGTTCATATTGCCACCTCAAGCCAACCAATAGTTCACTGGAACGGAACTTCGATGATTATGGAGGCGGGACCCGGTGCATTGGATTTACAGGCTTGGCCAATCATAGATTTGGCTTCTGATGGGACTCATTTAGCAGCAGTATCATCAGGAAAAATTAGCATTCTTCGTTCATCAGGTGATCACGAGGTGATAAAGATAGGAGAGATGGTTGGGGCAATATCGGCTGATGCCGATCCATGGTTTGGGCTAGCTACAATAGGCGAGGACGGCCTTCACATTTACAGGCCGATGGAGACACTTAACCAGATAGATAGAGAAGCACAGCGAAGAGCCACTCCACTTACTGCAATATTTGCTGGCATGTCTGCTGACATAACAGATAGCACAGTTCCTGGAATGTCCACTGTACTGGTGGATCACCAATCTACAATTTCCATCCCCCTAGATCCCAATCAAGCAAACTCCTCTGATCTTCTTTTGTTTCCGGGCTCTGTCACATTTTCTTCTCCCCAGAGAGGGGCATGGATTTGGGCTAAGTCTACGATATTAAACTACTCAGGATCATGGGATTTGGCTTCGCTTAACCCGCAAATAGAGGAGTCCTTCCAGGATGCTATCTTCAACACCCCACCAGGCTCCACATCATCATATGTGCATCTACAACTACAGTCTCCTGATGATGGCAAAATAAAAATCAGAGTCACCTATGATTGGGAGAGACTGGAGTCACCGACCCTAATGACAGGCCTGTATGACAGGCCCAATGACGGGGGAGGGGTCCTACAGGCCTCGTGGCTACCGGCTCAGGATTCAGCTTGGTCTGCATACAGGGTCTACGTTTGGGACTCTACAGACAACCCGGATTGGACTCCAACAGAGCAAGACCTGGCTGGCATGCCTTCCTATCAGAGGATATCTTTCTGGTCTCAGACTTCGACTATTTTCACGACTGGGAACAACAATGGATCCGAGATACCACTCTCAGATCAGAGACAGTACAGGGCAGCCATCTCAATCGAGTATCCGGACGGCACCTTAGGCGAGCCAATTTCATGGGAGGGTAATGCTACGCCTAGCGATGAGGTTCCCAGACCCCCTGAGTGGCTGATTGTAGAACCTATATCGGGTGGTAACCCGGGAACAGTCTCAGCAGAATGGTCCGCGTGTACGGAACTTGATCCAATGTACTCGAGGATTTGGCCAGTTCAGCAGGAGGTTTCGAGTGCCCACGCCCTCGCCAATCCAATCAACGTCGCGTTCGGGTCTGGAAACTCTACAGTTTTGGAGCTGGAGGGCAATGTTCCTTACTGGTTCGTGATAGCTTGTGTTGATGAGTCAGGACAGTACGATTCAGCAAATGCCACAGTTATTGGACCAATAGTAACCGCTGGAGGTTTGAACGACGGAATCGCTCCTTCTCCAATAACAGGAACTACAGCGGAGGATGTGCCAGATGATGAGGGCGGGAGGATATTGGTCACATGGGACCCCAACCAGGAGGATGACTGCTCCTACCACGTAATCTACATCCTTCCGGCTTCCGGATGGACTGCTCCATCCTCTGTGGATGGGTGGCCAGTTGCCTCGTTCGTACCGGATTGTAGTACTGAAGAGATGATCGTAGACTCGATAGGAAACTCGACCCTTGACAACGAGGTCGTATACTGGATTGGAGTAGTCGCTGTCGACGACTGGGGGAACAAAGATCTTGACAATGTGCAAATCGTGGAAACTACCACATTCTCAGATTTCGACTCCATGCAAGGAAATCCTCCTGATCCGGTGTCGGGATTACAGGCATGGGACCATCCAGCGGACGACGGAACAGCTGTCGACATAAGCTGGGATCGCTCTTCTGCACCTGACTTCAGCCATTACACCATCTGGGTTTCAGACTATCCTCTGGATGATCTAACAGAGGTATCGGCGGCTTGCGAAATTAGTGGAGCCTGCGGTCTAATTACTATCGATCAGAGGCAGATTGGAAACTCCCCGAGACTAGAGGTTACCGTGGGAAGCGCACTTTACGGGACAGAAGCCGACTCTCTTTCTCTCTCGGGAATATCCCCTGACATACCACTTTACGTGACTGTCACAATTCACGATGTTGCAGGGAATGTAGCCCTAACCGGACTTGGAGAACACATGGCATTGGTCACCCCTATCGACAATAGCGGAGACATATCTCCCCCGGACAGAGTACCAGCTCCCAATCTGGAAGACCGATCACCGGATTCCGGTAACGGAGTCTTCGTCTCTTTCGAGGCCAGCAGCTCAGAGGACATTGGCGAGTACTGGATATATGCAGTAACTGGGTCTCCATTTGATAGCACCAACGGGCTGGAACCGGCTCTTGTATTGGACAGGACAGAGTGGGACAAGACTCTGCTGGAGAGGGTATCAGGAGGGGCCCAGATACAACCCAACGTCCCAATGTGGGTCGCTGTGGTGGCCGTCGACTCATCGGGGAACTCGTGGACAGAGAATCTCGAGACATCCATGATCAGCCCAGTCGATGAGGAATCTCTCGATCCGGGACTCCACCTTCCAATGGTCACTGATGTCATAGTCTACTGGGATGAATCAAATTTGGCCATAGAGGCCATTTGGGAGTCATCCGAAGACCCTAGGGTCGTATCTTACTCAGTTTACGCTAGCAATATGGAGTTCTCAGACACTAGGGACGCCTTGCTAGTCGCTTCTTCCGTAGACTCATCTAACGCCTCATTCGACACCATCGGCCCTACCCCGGTTGACCCCTCTTCCACATATTGGCTCGCAGTCGTAGCCTTCGATGGGGATGTTCACAGATTTACTGTGGACTCTATCCGGGTCTACCCACTTACTGAATTCTCAATAGGAGGGCCGGGAGGAGATCTGTCACAGGATGGGGCCTCATGGTTTGACCAATTGGTAGATGGTGATCTGAATATGTTCATCGCGCTAATTTCAGCCATGATGGTTTTCTTGGGGGTAATCATGATCATTAGACCAAAGGAGAGGGCAGCTCCAAAGCCTTGGGAGATGGGGACAATTGAGGTTGAGATAGAAGAAGAGCTTGCAAGGGAGGCAAGAGGAATTTCTGAAGAAGAGGAGATTGAGTCATCCTCCATCCCTAGAACCGAAGTAGAACCCGAATTAGAGTCCGTGGAAACAAAGCCACAATTGGAGGAATTAAACGAAGAATGGTGGGGTACAGATGCCTCTGTAGGTGAATTACTCTTGGAATCAGATACCGAAGACATTGACCTCGAGAGCCTGAACACCCTTGCGGATGATCTTGATGAGGACGAAGGCTCCGAAGACATCGATACATCGTTCATCGACGAAGCTCTTGATGACTGATAATGCTATTCAAGTATCTAATTTGTTAAGGGCGGACCGTAGCCTTGAAGGAGCGGGAGCAGTTGGTCACGAACGAGCCATATGCCAGTTTGCAGGATGTGCAAGCAGAATTACCCACAAAGCCAATTCATCAAGGGCAATGGCCCTAGGTATCAGGTCTGCTCAAGGTGTGGAATTGAGAGAGGACTAGTGGGCCAAGAAGAGACCCCTGAGTATTATTCCGACGAAATCCTCAATGCGAGGCTATCTCTATACACTCGGAGGCATCTCCCCTGGGTCTCAGTAGTTTTGGGGTGGTTCCTCTATATCGGAATAGGCAGGGGTATCGAACTCTGGTCGGGCCTATTCTTCGGAGTACTTGCTCTCTCCACGATTGTTATTCCGATCCGCCACCTCATGGGGTCAGCCAGATTCAGAGCTGAGCTATCTAGAATTACCCCCTGAGACTATCACGGGAACCCGTTAAATACGTACTATGTTTCTCCATCGCCAGAGGGAACAGTGGGTTCCCTATGAAAGCCCGTTGGATTGGATGTTAGAAAAAGGAGGAGCCAGTACAAGAATTAGCAAGTTCGGAATACTACAAATGAAACGCAATGCTGCGTTTTTTGATGTTAGCGGACACGCATACCGGCTCACTCCTATCAGCCCCCAATACAACGGAACAAAAATTTGGAAGTGAATACACAATGAATAATTCAAAGAAAAACAGTATGATAACAGCTCTAATGCTAGTACTCATGGCTGGGTCTACCGGCGTGGGAGCAGATGGATCGGACCCTCTTGATCCTTCAGACGGAGGAGCGGACTGGGACGGAGACGGACTCACCAATGCGGAGGAGCAGCAGGCTGGAACTGACATGAATAATGCAGATACCGACAATGATGGCATGCCCGACGGCTGGGAAGTAAACTACGGTCTCAACCCCAACTCAGCCTCGGATGGAAGCGCTGATCCTGACGGAGACAGCCTCTCAAACCTGGAAGAATACGAGTCCGGAACCAACCCAAACAATGCAGATACGGACGGGGACGGCACCAACGACGCCAATGACGCCTATCCAAACGATCCGAACGACGGAGCTGCATCAGATTCCGACGGAGACGGAATCCCCGATGCCTACGATCCCGATTTCCAAGGTGATGGGACCGGGGATGGCGGCACCGAGGGCGGTGGTGAAGGCGAAGATGGAGAAGGACAGGGCCAGGGAC
>DAYD01000020.1:49540-49905 GCA_002506755.1 Euryarchaeota archaeon UBA462 | reverse complement strand
GGGCAATCCGTATTTCTATTCCCAACCCCTTTAGGAGAGTTGGCGGAAGCCGCTCACGAAGTTGGAGCGACAGTCATGTATGACGCTGCTCACGTGATGGGCTTGGTTGCTGGCGGCCAATTCCAAGATCCCCTCAGAGAAGGGGCAGACGTTATGACCGGAAGCAGCCACAAAACATTCCCAGGACCTCAAGGTGGTTTTGTTCTCTCAGACTCAGAAGATGAGAAGCTGCATCGCCGACTTAACAGCGGCATCTTCCCAGGAGTTTGCTCATCTTACCACTTGCATCACGTCGCCGGCAAAACGATTGCTCTATCCGAGTTTGAGGAATTCGGGGACTCTTACGCTGCTGACATCGTCTCCAA
>DAYD01000020.1:0-49150 GCA_002506755.1 Euryarchaeota archaeon UBA462 | reverse complement strand
GCAGCAACTCTGGAAGAATCTGGAATAATAACGAACATGAACATGTTGCCGGGAGACACCAAGGCGCTCTCTCCCAGCGGACTAAGATTAGGGACTCCAGAGCTAACAAGAGTTGGGATGGGCACCGGGGAAATGCAGGAGGTTGCACGCTTCTTTGCAAGGTCTCTGATCGAGGGCGAGGACCCATTATCGGTGAAGGCAGATGTTAGGGAATTCAAGTCTCAGTTCCAGACGGTGAATTACTGCTTCGAGCCAGGACCAGCATATCCTGGCCTGTGACATATGCACAACGTATTCAGTTTGAACCCCCTAGCCAAAGCGTGCGCAGTACCCGGGCCCTTTCCATCAACATCGTTCTAGTTCTACTTCTCCCGGGATGCATGTCGCCGCTGGGCGATAAACAGGAAATTCCGGAGACCGACTGTCAGCTGGAACCAACCGCGGAGGGCTGCTTCGAACTTGTCGTCACAGAAGACGACTGCAAATCATCCCAGATATTCACTGGTGAATCGTGTAGGACAATGCTTGGTCCCGTGAGTTGGTCAACAGATTATCTACTCGACTGACCCGCCCTTAGTATCTCTTCCAATGAGAACCTCGGAATCACCCTCTCGTGCAAGATCGCCAATGGAATCCAGACCGCAGTGTGAATGATGGTGACTATGAATGCAGGAATTAGTGGCATCCTAGGCTCCCCGTCCATGACTACGGCCAAGATCCCAAGAACTGCAAAATGAGCCACATAGATGGTCAATGACAATCTCCCTGCCGGTTCTAGGGATGATAGGCGATCCCCCATGAACGCGATGCCTCCAGAAATCTCGTCTCCCTCCAGCATTCTCATCAATAGAGCAACCATAGTCCCGGAAACTAACAGGAAAGCCATACTAGCGGGGAAGAAAGTCAGAACAGCATCTCCAGAGGTCAAAGCCCAGTCCACTCCCCTGATGACGGATATCAAAATTGTCACTGATGTTGCAATTAGTCCCAGAATTATGCCCCTTTCCCTTAGTTTGGGATCATTCATGAAGTCATTAAGCAACGTGCCGAGAATGACGTAAAACATCCACGGGAGAACAGGATAAGTCCCATTCCATAAAAGTCTGGAAAGCCACTCCTCCAGATCTGCAGCACCAACTCTATCAAACCAACCGAGTTCTTGCCCCGAGATACTTCCCAGAAGGATCGGGGACACGCAAAGTAGTAGCAAAGCTATTGATCGCTGAGATTTGTTGGTCCAGACAAAGATAGGGCAAATTACCGCTGAAATAGCCAGAAGTGTGAGAACTCCAGGGGTGTGCCATTCGAACCTTCCACCCCTATCCACATTTAGGAGTAGATTGACCAAAAGCTGGCAAAGGCACAATAATACTACTCGTGGAATTATCCACCTCGCCCATTGGATTGAGTTATGTCCCTCCTTGGCTCTTCTTGATGCACTTCTGTACATGCCCCACCCGGATATAGTCACAAAGAGGGGTGCGGCCATCCCTCCAAATGCTGCAGCTACAAAGGCTGCAGGATGGCCAACGGTTATGCCCTCTGGAGGGATGATAGCAGCTGTGTGGACCTGTACCATGCAAAGAACTGCAATAGCCCTCACCCTGTCCAGATGCTTTAGTCTCAAACTAACCCTCCCACACTACAAGAATTTGCTTTCCCTAGGCCAACCTTCCACCAAATTCTAATGGGATCAGGCCACATATCCTCCAAGCTTTGGAGGATGGTGACTATTCTACTAATCTTCCTTCTTTACAGATAGATTGACCCCGTAACCAATCGTTCCCAGTGAAGCTATGTAAAGCAGTCCAATTACTGCGTGCGCGATTGTAAGTGCCCCACCGACATCCCCACCTAGGCTTGTCCAGCCCATCAGGCCCATCGTGTCAGTGACACTACCTCTGTAATCGGATGCACCTTGGTCATCTATTTCTGAAAAACTCTTGATGACGAAAACCGGATGAGTGTCCACAGATCCTTCGCTGAAGTCTGGATTAGTGCTACCGGGCCCTCTTAAATCAAGATGGAAAGTTGCCGTGACATCACCGTACATTAGGGCGCCAGCAACTTTGTCAACTCTGAATGTTGATTCGGCTGAGAAGTATACTGGAAGTGCCCCAGGAATCACGTCGACGAAGGTGCTTCCCGGAATCAGCTTTGCTTGTATTTGGTGCTCTTGCGGCTCCAGTGTAAGGGTATGCTCTACCATGTCTATATCCTTGAATGTGACGTCTCCTACGACTTCGGACTCTCCGATGGCATATCCTACCACATTCAACCTGAATGGTGAATTTGGATCGTTCACAAGTGGTGCGGTCTTGCCCCCTATCGTGCCAGCGGTTTCAGTGTTCGTGTTGCCAACGTGGTCACTGAGGAGGCCATAACTAAACTCCTCGCTGTATTCCGATCGCCATGGCATGGAAGTGGTCATTGCATAGATCTCATTTGTATCACAATCAACATCCTTCACCCATCCCGACGACTCCAACTTGTAGGAGCAGGTTTCGCCATCCGAGTTGATGTAACCTTCCATGAGCGACTGTCCAATGTTATCCCCCCTAGTGCTCATTACGTACACCGAGTAGTCGCCTGTACTGAGGCCTTCAGACCCATAGTAAGTCTGGTTAGTCTCTAAGCTCGCCCAACTATCCTCGTAACCATACAATCCGACTAGCACTGGATCGCTCCACCCATATAGCCAGTTGCTAATCGGCATTGTTGTATACTCTCCCGAGCCGTACTGGAAGGTAAGTAGGGCACCAATAACAGTCTCGAACATGAAGTCCTTGACCCAGCCCCTTAGTGCCGCTGCTTCGCTTTCCGATATTCCATACAGGCTTCCTACGTAGGCATTGTCCCATGCGAAAACCTCTCCCTCCGAGTTAGGTAGGGCATCGCCAGACATTTCCCCATAGATGAATACCCTGGAAAAATCACCCGTTAAAGCAAATTCAGATTCATAAAGTATCTCTCTGGCCTTATCGGATGCTATGTTTACCGAACCTTCGAAATCCCCTCGATTCAATCCTATGCTCAGGTAGCCCCCTCCTAGTGGCTCTGGGCCTCCAAATGAGGTCTCCCACCAGATGTCAGCATTGATCATTCCAGTACTTCCAAACATTATGGCAGGGATATCTCTGGTCTCTCCAATCAAAGGCGAGAGATGCCCTTGAGCCATTACCTGTCCTACATATTTCAGGATGTTTAGAGTTCCAAACGCCAATCCGTATCCCCCATCCGGTATCCCGTCATCATCCGAAGGCGCTGCATCAGTTGCTTGGTGCGCCGGTATTCCGTCAGGACCGTCATTGTCCCAGTCATAGGGTTGTGCTGCACGGTTGAATGAGGCAGAGATATCCAGAAGCATTAGCGCAGTCCCGTATATCGGGATGCCATCCAGGTCCGATTGAACCAGTACCCCGGCAGCCAAGCCCCCGAGTCTTTCGTCCTTGAATCCAAATAGGAGGTACTCCAATACATCTGGATTTGCAGGAGCAAGAGCGCTATCGCAGTATGAGTTGGGGTTGTAGTTTGTTTCCCCGAAGTCAGTTGCAGGGCAAAGGGCTGCCTTAGTCACTTCCTTCAGCCTGTCTCTCAAGTTGTCCACCGGAACTGAGGAAAAATTGTCTATCGAAGCCCCTCCTCCGTTGGAAACAAAAGCATTTGCCGATCCCGCATAAACCGCTGCGTCAATGGTAGCTTCTAGTTCATGCCCATCATACCCATAGAGGGCAGATCTGAGGGCAGTTATTGAGTCACTAGGAGCTCCCATTCCTGCGAAAACCAAAGGACCTATGTTGCAGGAGAGTGCTATACAAGTAGATTCTCCGGTGGATAAATCCTCTGCACCACTTACTAACGGGCGGGCCCCTAGTGCATTGGGTTCACCTAATTCCCCGATGATGAACTCAGGCAGGCCATTCAAAGAAGAGTCATTTTCCCAATCAGGAGCCTCGGCACCTATGGCATTGAACCAACCTGTCATTATTTCGTTCGGAGAGGTAGCTGCTGCCAAACCAGCTATTTCCTGGGATGCCCAGATGCTTGGTGCCAAATTCTCTAGCTCGAATTTTATTATTTGATTAGCAAAACCTGCCTTTGCAAAGGTTTCCCCATAAGTTATCCCGGTGGATATCCCCGCCATTCTTTGGGTATTCCAAAGGATGTTCAGCTGGGTAATCTCAGTGTCCCCAGATAAAGACGCATGCGCCCCCTCGACTCCATTGTGGGTCCCATTCCAAGTGCAGGTCTCACACCACTCAAACGACTCATACTCTGTGTATGTTATTTCCCCTCTTTCGGTGTCAAAATTCAGTATTTCCCTGTGCGTGGTCACATCATAGATGAAGGGGCCCATGTAATCATAATTCGAAGATGGGTTGTCTGAGGATAGGCTACTCGTGTCAGTTATGTTGTAAGCGAAGTATACCCTTTCGCTCTTCGAAGTAAGCCATTCTTCCCCGAAATCAGACTCCTCATCCATCGATGCTTGGACATTGTCTTGTACACCACTTTCTACTAGTCCATCCACCACTGTGGTTAGTCCAAATGCGTTCACCATTAGGAGCACCGCTCCAATTGCAATTGCCATATTTCCTCTTTCGACCATTACGTCACCATCCCCTCCGAGTGGGTGATAGGCATAAAGCATTACACCTAGTATAAATTGCCACACTAGATGAATTCAAATCATTCTCAAAGCCCGGAAAGCAATAAATGAGCATCACTCAACAACCGAAATTCGCGACAAGGTTCATTTTTCTACTCATAGGCGGCCCACATGGGACCCGTAGCTCAGTTGGTTAGAGCGCTCGGCTCATAACCGAGTGGTCATCGGTTCAAATCCGGTCGGGTCCACCATTCCAAAAGCATCCAATAATGACTCATACGGCGTCCGCCTCGGGCGAAGCCTCAAATACGGTCTTGGTGGAGGATTTCGTGATGAGTGCATCGATTAGAGTACCTTTTATGATCATGATAGTGTACTTTCTCAGCCTATGCTCAGGAGTTACAGCAGTACAAGCCCAGACATCTCCGGATGTCTCGCTGACTTGCGATCAGCCTCAGCCCATCGAGGTTTATCCGGGAGCCACAAGGACTACCATAATCTATTGTACACTAACCAACCCAACCACATTCTCCGAAAAAGTAGAACTAACGTATCAGTCGGGAGTTGTGGCAGTCGCAGGTCCCGGTTCCGCGACAGTTCCTCCTGGAGATACATCATTCCAAGTTGCGGTTAGGGCCGACCTCAGGATGCCAGAGGGTCAGCAGGTGGTAACGATAACCGCTACTGTGACCCAATGGAATGGGGCCCCGGTAACGGGAGCTTCATCACCAACCGAGGCTAAGGTTCTAACTGTCTTCAAGCAATTCAGTCGACTCAGGGTCGGCTCAGATGAGGCCTTTATCCAATTAAGGCCAAAAGTTGACTATCTATTGGTCTTCAATGTATACAATGATGGAAACGCCCGTGATAAGTTCAATGTGGAGATTCAGAATTATGACGAGCTGAATGATGCTGGCTTCCAGCTAAGTCTACCGCTTATTTCTCAGGAGATAGACTCACTCGCTCCTCCTGAGCAATTTAGAGTGCAAATGAGAACCCCGAAAAATCAAGGCTGGACCGATCAGTACTACAATTTACAGTTCAAAGCAACGTCTGAGTATTCCGTTAGGACCGAAGGCGTCCCTAACTATCAGGTCCAAGTGATGACAATTTACATCAGAGGCGTTTACCTTCCCGGATTTGAGTTAGTTGGTACTACAATGATGGCGGCGCTTGCAGGAGCTGCTATAGGAAAGAGGTCTGAAGATGACCAATTAGTGGACCAAGAGGGAAATGTAATCCCTTTGGATGCCCGTATGTTCTGACTGGCTATTACGCACTGAAGGCAACGGATTGATAACCCACAGTCTTGACGTTGAGTTAGAGGTGTCGTGGTGACGGATAAGGGTCTCCTAGAATTGGCAATGGAGAGTAATAGCGATGCTGGCGCTTTGAGTGCAGAAATCGCTGAAAATCAGGAAAGTGGATTTATATCAGAAATCATACGAAATAGACTTCCAATTGGAGCAGGACTAGCAGTTATCGGTATTATCCTATCTTGGTTGCTCGCTTCTCCTAACATACAAAGCGAATATCCCATTTTGGGGTTAGTCCCGATCCTTATTTTCGGATTTTCATTTTTTCTGATATCGAATTCGATAAACAGTAAATTGGTCGGCCCTGTTGCAGTAATTTACCTATTAGTGGCAGCCAGCCCATATATCGTCTCGAGCGTCTCAACTTCTTCGATCACAATTGCCGATAGCACTCTGTCATCGGACTCGAAAGATCTCACATTAAAAATTAGGCAATCTGGTGGCTTTTTCAGTGAGACTCTCGAAACAGCCGACATTTCGATAACCTATGATGGAGATGTTGCTTTGGATCAAACTGTACCATTCTCAATAGACAGGAATGACGCTTATGGGGACTATGGGCAAATAACTCTCACGATTTCAGACTTCTATATTTTCAATGCGGGAGAAATTAATGAATACGTCATCACGGTATCCGCGGGCGGCTCTTCGGATGAATTTACTCTGAATTCGCTAGAGCTGAAAAGGACAATAACCGATGCCGACATAGAAGCAGTTGGATACATGGGAACTGGTTCTGATTGCTCAGGAAATACAGAAAATTGCGTCATAGGTGTTGTTTTATCATCTTGGATAGGCTTGGATGCATCAATTGGAAATCGCCCAGCTGGCATGCAATACGCCAACTACAACGTTTCAGTAGAACTCAAGGAGGGTGGCGATTTAGCGATCCAGTATCCGATAATTGAGGTCACCAGTGGCCAGGCCTCTTGGGATGGTGGGAATGGAGAATTTGGAGAGGGGTCTTATCTTGTGGGCGAGTACGGGTCCTTCCTAGCGCTCGATGGCTCAATTTCTGCACCTGAAATGGGAGATTCAAGATTGTACATCCCTGTCGATGATTTCCAGTCATCCGGAGAATACGGGTGCTATACTCTTGAAATCGAGATTTCCCAGTCAAGCCCATGGAGCAGCGGGGAATCCATATCCGACACAATGTTCTATGAATACAAAATAAATGGGGATACAGAATCATGGGACCCTGTTATCAGTTGCTAGAGTTTTCTACCATCCAAAATTTAGTGACCTTGCAAGCATCGAAGTTATAATGCTAATTGAGTCCGAGTGATTATGGTACTAGCACCAACTGATTACAATTTTGGACATGAGAAAAATTACTCTTTCGCTACAAAGATAACTTGTAAGGACGAGGAAACAAGGAAGATGTACGTTCTAGCATTCGGGCATATGCTAAACTACAATCATGAACAGGCAATCCATTGCTTCACTAAGTGCACCGAGCTAGATCCCGATTGTGCAATGGCATGGTGGGGTATAGCTTATTGCGTCTCTTCCAACTACAACTGGGCTCCGGGCCTAGGCTCTGGTTACGATGCCATTCAGCAGGCTGTAAATTTGAAAGATGGATGCACTGATTTAGAGAAGGACTTGATCGATGCGTTGTCTCAAAGGCATTCAGAAGAGGCCAGAGATCAAGCGAATCCCGCAGAATTAAACATGGGCAACTCTCCAGAGTTGAACCTCGCTTTTGCCGAAGCTATGGCCCCAATTTACCAAAAATATACTGGTGACCTTGATGTTGCAGCGATTTATGTGGAGGCACTGATGAATCTCAATCCATGGCAACTCTGGGACAAGGATACAAAGACGGGCAATATCACTCCTGTCGACGATAATACACTTCTCTGCGTGGAGATAATGGAAGATGCCTTCGAGAATGTGGAGGGTGCTAAAGAACATCCTGCGCTATGTCACCTGTATTGTCATGCCCTCGAGTTGTCACCATTTCCAGAGAGGGCCCTTCCCGCAGCCGATGTTCTTCGGCATCTAATGCCGGACTGTGGCCACCTTGTGCACATGCCATCTCATATCGACGCGTGGGTGGGGCAGTGGAAGGAGGCCATTGACTGCAACATAGCCGCAGTAGAAGCAGATGATAGGTATGTCGAGAAGAGTGGAAACGAGTCTCAGTTCTACAAGTTCTACAGGATGCACAACCATCATTTTGTTGTTTGGTGCGCTATGTTCGATGGCCAGTACAAAACGGCGATGAAATATGCAAGAAAGGCAGTTGAAACACTTCCAGCAGGTGATCAAGATTCGGGTGTCAAATTCATGCTGGCCGGCATAATACCGATGGGTGCAATTTTCCTTGAGTCATACGTGACAATGCCTTGGCACGTGATGATTCGATTCGGTAAATGGGATGACATATTGAAAGAACCGTTGCATAGTGACAAAGATGTATTCCCGGCTGCTATCGCCACCCAACATTATGCCAGAGGAGTGGCATATGCATCAAAGGGAATGGTTCCAGAGGCTGAGGCAGAGCAGTCCCTTTTCCTTGAAGCCCTAAAAAATCCAGCATTGGAGGGCAGGGTGCTTCACAATAACCTGATGTACCAAGATCCAGAAGAAGGCCCTTGTATACTACTAGTAAATGCAGCCATACTCGAGGGGGAAATCGAGTATAGGAGACAGTTTCTAGCCAAGCAAAGTGGGGAGGAAGCCGATTTCTCTGTTGCCTTCGATCACCTAAGGAAGGGGGTCGATCTTTCTCTTAATCTAGCATATAATGAGCCATGGGGCCAAATGCAGCCCGTTCGCCATATCTTGGGGGCACTTCTCCTTGAGCAGGGAGAATTGGATGAGGCCGAGGAGGTATACCGTGCAGACATCGAGTTGTGGAAGGATAACATGTGGGGCTTGCTAGGACTCAAGCTATGCTTGGAGGAAAGGGGGGAAGATACGGAGGAGCTAGCAGAGGTATCTCAAAAGTTCTTGGAGAGAAGCTCCAGAGCCGATATCTTACCCGCCAAAACGTGCTTCTGCGCCCAAGACAGCATTGATGATAGTTGCTGCTGACTAAATATCACGACTCTTTGGATAGAGCCCTTCCATTGGTAATGTTGATGTTGGAAATTCAGCCGGGGTGTCATATGGGAGAATTACTTTACAGTGGAAAGGTGAAGCAGGTATGGAGTACGGAAGACGAGGATATTATTGAGTTCAGGTATACTGACCAGATTTCGGTTTTCGATCAAATCATTCCTAGCCTGATTCCGAGGAAGGGAGAATCATTGAACCGGGCATCTTGCCATTGGTTTAGTCTGGTGGAGAATGAAGGGATTTGCAAAACACATGTTTTGGAGATGAATGCCCCCGATCGGGTACTTGCAAGGAGGTTTGACGTAATAAGGGAGCCAGGAGCTATTTCTAAAGATGCAGAGAACTTCTTTGTTCCTCTTGAGGTAATCTGCAGGCACTACTTGGCGGGAACTGCATGGAGGAGGTACCAGAGAGGGGAGGTTACTCCAATTGACTTAGGATTTAGCTCAAATGATGAATTAAAGGAAGGCGCCAAGCTTCCTGAACCATTCTTGGAAGTCTCCACTAAGTTTGAGAAGTTTGATCGGAACCTGGGGAGGGAAGAGGCACTTGAGATCTCCAATTTGGATCCAGAAGAGTTGGACTCTATCCTTTCAATTGTCCTAGAGGTTGATTCAATTATCGATAGAGAGACTTCAAAGAGAGGCCTAATTCATGTCGACGGAAAAAAAGAGTTCGCCCTCGGACCAGGTAGGGAGCCGGTTTTGATAGACTCATTCGGTACACTGGATGAAGACAGGTGGTGGGACGCTGAAGCTTACAAACGAGGTGAAATAGTTCAATTGTCTAAGGAATCCGTCAGGCAGCATTACATAGACACAGGCCATCATTCAGAATTGTACGAAGCTAGACAGGCAGGAACTGATGAACCGCCTATTCCTGCCTTGCCAAAGGAAATCATCTCCAGTACGGCCGAACTATATGCCAGCATGTTCGAACGTCTTACTGGGGAGAGTCTCTGATGGGCACTCACGAATATGAAGAAGACCCAAGAAATGACAATGTTCTGATTTCTATAAATGGGGACATATTCCCTCGGAAGCAAGCTAAGGTCTCGGTTTTCGATGCTGGATTCCTATTGGGGGATGGTGTTTGGGAATCCTTCAGATTGCATCGTGGCGTGTTAGTTTTTATCGATGATCACTTGGATAGACTTTTTCGAGGTGCTCAAGTTATATCACTCGATCCCAAAAGGTCTAGGGATGAAATAAAAAATGAGGTAGAGAGGGTCATCGAAGCCAACAAAATGCACGATGGCGTGCATATTAGACTAATTCTGACTAGAGGCCTAAAACCAACCCCATATCAAGCACCATGGGTGATTTCTTCACCCCCAACAATGGTAATAATTCCAGAATATAAGAAAGCAAACCAAACTAGGTTTATTGAAGGAATAGACCTAGTTTCCGTGAGCGTCAGAAGAGGAGGCCGAGAGTTTCAGGATCCAACGATCAATAGTCTATCGAAGCATAACTGTATAGCAGCATGCATAGAAGCCGCTGATAAAGGTGGGGAAGAGGGGCTAATGCTGGATCCTAACGGACATGTTTCGACGTGCAACTCTACGCATTTCTTCATGGTGAAAGATGAACGGGTATGGACTTCTTCGGGGAATTACTGCCTCGATGGAATAACTAGAAGAAAGGTCCTTGAAATTTGTGAGTCTAATGGAATTACAACATATGTTGGAAACTTCTCATTTGATGATGTGAGGACTGCGGATGAGGCATTTGTGACGGGAACATTCGCCGGCCTGACCCCTGTTGTTTCTTTCGACGGAATCCCAATCAATGATGGGTCAAGAGGACCAATTTGTGAGAGGTTGCAGGATCTTTACATGAGACTTGTCAGAGAGGGGTGAAATGGTGCAGGAAACAAGAATTGCCATGTGGTCAGGGCCGCGCAACATCTCCACAGCTTTGATGTACTCATTTGACAATCGGCAAGACTGCTACGTCACCGATGAGCCTCTTTACGCAAGCTTTCTCTCTGAGACTAAAACCACACACCCCGTTGCCAATAAAGTGATTGAAACATATGAAAACGATCAAAGAAAGGTCATTTCGGAGCTAAATGGGCCCATACCGGAGGGGAAATCAATATGGTATCAGAAGCATATGTGCCATCATGTAATGGATTGGTCAGACTTGACTTGGGTGGATGGTTTCCATAACTGCTTCCTGATTAGGGACCCTAGGGAGGTACTCCTCTCATTAAAGAAAATCACTGATGTGATTAATCTGGAAGCCACTGGCCTACCACAACAAATTAGGATAATTGATTATGTTATTAGCAGTTCTAACTCAAATCCTATTGTAATCGACTCTAAGTCCGTTCTGGAGGATCCAAGATCAGTTTTGTCCTCTCTTTGCCGTTCGCTGAAAATTGATTTTTCAGAAAAAATGCTCTCTTGGGATCCAGGGCCAAGGAAATGCGACGGAGTTTGGGCAAAGTATTGGTACGAATCCGTATGGAATAGCTCCGGTTTTGAACCTTATTCGCCTCCAGAAGGGGAGCTAGACAGGGAAACAGAGCTTGTTTTGAGTGAGGCAACTCCCCTCTATGAAGAGCTGAAGGGTTTGATCAACTAATCCTAGGAGTGTCTTCTCATTAGGAGCCCGCATTTGCTCCTGCCAGCTGACCTCAGGTAAACTAGTAGATGCCTGAAAGCATCTTGAACCCCTCCGTCGAGTGGTTCACTCGACATAACTGCCCACCTCCCTCTCTCTATTTCCTTCCTCATGTCATTTACTTCTTGGGAATCCAACCAACCAAGGAGCTCTACACCGCCTAGCCCTTTACTGAATCCTGCCCGTCCAAGACATTCCTCAGTGAGCCCTCTACAAAGCTTAGTCAGTAGTTTATGAAGAAGACTATTTCCGTCTTCTTCACGAGTATTTTCAAGGAGATATTCAATCGCATTCCCATCATTAGTCGGAAACCTTCCTAATTTTTCCTTCGAGTGACCGCTATCTAGTGGCCTTGGAGAGCTCCCATCCTCCTGCCATAGTATAAGTGAGATAAAGAGAAGATTTGGCCTATCTATACTGGGTTTTTTCCCTTCCTCAAGATCTAGCCCCCTTTGTACTCCGATCAGTGAAATCAAGTCACTGTGCCTTCCTTCCATTGATGAATCAATTGCATCGATTAGGTCCGTGGGAACTCTCCCTATCGGGTCGAATGTGTGGAATGCGGGTGGCGGGATGTAACTCCCCATGCACATATCTGCCGGCTACCTGTCAAGAAGCCTTCTGAGCCTCTTCTCATATTCGTCTATGTCACTGTTTTCATCCTCAGGGGTATCTTCTATAACTTCCAATTCATCATCTTCTTCATTTTCACTAGTATCCGGGGAAACAATATCTTCTTTGTTTGTGGGCGTTTCCACTATCTTAGAGATCTTCTCGTCTATTGCGGATTGGGCTATTTCCATCATCAGTTCTCTCTCCTTGTAATTCCTGACTATCCAAGCCACACCGAGATAGAGCCCAACTACCAGAATTGCCGACAAAAGACCAGTCCCAACTCGGTCAATGTTCTCTTCTACTGAATTTCTCCCACTAAGCACCAATACTGCCTCATCATCACTTGGGTCAGCATCTTGGTCCCAAGGGAAAGAGCACCCAATTGTGACTATCAATTCCGTTTCATCCTCCACGTCTGGGCGTTCGAATTTGGGAGCAGGTACGAAAGCCTGAGTCATGTCAACCAGATGCTCGGAGTAATGGCTTCCCGCCCTCATAGTGATTATGCAGTCCGCATCTTCTAGAAGATTCTCATTCAGCCTCTTTGTTGGAATGTTAATTCGTTGATTAGATCCCTCGCCTATTAATTCCAAATCTCCAATACCCACGTTCCAGTCAGATCTTCTGATGTCGAAAGATCTCTCTGATGATCCGCCGGGGACTAGCGTTCCCTTATTGTCAAGAACTCTGATCATCAAACTCCTCTTACCCGGTACCGGATTCCAATCTTCAGCGCTGAGATTTATCATCCCAGTAGAATTCTCTAGGATCACTCCGAACAAGGCATCTAGAACATCACCATCATCGCTTATTAGAAGAGCTTGGTAAGTGAAATCATAGCTCCCGTTGCTTATCGAGCAAGTGCCAACGAGAGTCTCCAAGCTCCCGAGTATGGAGCAAACTAGACTCCTAGATGCCGTCTCGCGCACAGACATATTGTACCTCAGAGTGCTTACCGAATCGACTGATATCTCTCCCGAGAAGCTAGTCGAGGATGGCAATAGCCAACCTGATTCAGTCCAAACAAGCTGCCCGTTGAAAGTATCTACAACGGAAGAAGTCGAATCAGTTCCATGGATGTCAATCAAAGCGTCATCCCCACTTTCTACAAAGATATACGGGGACGAACCCCAAGAGTACTCTGAAGAATAAGTACTAAGGATAATTTCTTCTAGATTACCATTAGAATCTTCTGCTTGAATTCTAATGGTAGGCTCCTCACCTTCCCAGTCGCTCGGTGGTATGACCTCTATTGGCACCCCTCTCTCCTCCCCCACTCCAAGAACTGCTTGAGAATCGCCCCTAACTCCCCATCCAGGTGGAAGGCCTAGAACCTGCAAGATAATCGTGTTTGGAGCATTACCAGTGTTTTCTAGCAAGACATTTGGAAATCCTCCGTATTCCGATATCACCCAAGGCTCCATTCCCACCATTGTGAAATCTTGAACAATAGAGACTCGAAGAGGCAGGGTGATTTCTGTCAATCCAGATGAGTCGCCCTCTCTTACCCTTACGTGTAGCTCCACAGAAAGGCCGTGCGTTGCCGTTTCAGGAGGGGTAATATCAAGATTTAGTGAAATAGACTGGCCGGGTTGGACTTCACCTAGCTGATTGGACTGATTTATGTCCCAACCCTTCTGCCCGGTCACGTATACAGAAACATATGGTATGGTTGGGGAATTGCCCCTCTGTAAAATCTCAAGAGAAACTTCGGATCCCTCCGGATCGATCTCCAAATCTGCCATGGAAGATGATACTCCCCATCCCGGCACATGGGTAATCTCCAAATCGAAGGAAAACTCAGCTACATAGGTATCTCTAGCCATTGCAGTCACACTCACAGTCATTATGGACCCATTCCATGCGTCTTTAGGTGTGAAAGCAGAAATCGATAATAAAACAGAGTCGTTAACGCCAATACCCTCTGCCGAACTACCGTTTGCAACCCATTCCCGGGATTCATCAGAACCCTCTAGATTCAACTCTATATCGACGTCAAGCGTAAGGTCGTCCATCAGATTTCCCAAATTGGTTGCATTGACAAAGAACTCAACAGAACCCCCGGGTTCGACCAGATATGTGGAGCCGTTAATTTCCCTATCTCCAAATCTTGAATCTATTTGCCATCTGTGATCCTGCCTCACCTCAAAAATGACTTCCACAATGTCCCTAACACTTCTATTTCCTTCAGAGGTCATTGTGAATAACACTCGTATGGGCACCCTAGCAGGAGTTTCCTCAGGAAGGGTGACTCCCAGAGGGATGGTTCTCAGGCTGCCTGCACCAAGGATAACTGGATTGCTCGAAAAATGTACTTCAATTCCCAAATCAGATGTTATATTATCATCTGTTATTACCTCGTAGGACAATGAATAAGAGTCATCTCCGTTGCCTGGATTTTCCAGCCTAAGCACCACGAGACTTTCTTCGTCTACGTTAACTATGTATGGCTGATTAGTCGGTGAATTAACCTCTAGCGCTGCTCTATGTATCTGCATTACTTCTAATGACATTGAGAGAGGGAAGAAAAATTCTGAATCCGCTCCATCCTCAAATAAATGGAAGGCTGGGCGAGTGTCCATTGGGAGATTGAGATTTAGGTTTCCGCTAACTCTGGACCCGGGCGTTCCAGATATGGACACCAGATCCCCCAAAACCGACACTTGGTCAGTTCCTTCCCATGACCAACCCTGCATCATCATCCCAGATTCTGTCAATGACCAATTCAATATTCCAGAATCTACAGGTAGGTCTACGTGTATACTCCAAGATAGGCCATCGGTTGGTACCGATCTAATGTGGCTTGGTTGAACCACTGAACCGGAAGCTACGAAATTTAGCTCAACATCGCTACATTCCTGATCATCGCCCATACCTACACACATGCTAAGAGGGGTACTAACATTCTCGCCAAGGTTGGCTCCCGAAGGTACCTGTATTCTTGCAGTCACTTCTTTTTCTTCTCCCGGTCCAAGAGAAAGAGCAGGAATCTCCTCTCCTTCTGAATCGAATATTCTGAGATCAGAACCCCATTCCGTACTGTCCCATGAAACTGCTATTTGCTCCTCTGCTGCATTGCCCACATTTTCAATCAATAGCCAAGCCATTGCTTCTCCTGAAATCAATCCATAACCAGTACTCTGCGAAGTTCCATCTGGCCCCCTAATAGAAAGCCCTCGTGTCCGATTGGCTTCTATTGGCAGGTTAGCTGATACCTGTGACTCGCCACCATCATGAGTAAGGGTCAAACCAAGATAGCCCGTATCCGAACCAAGAGCACTGGATGGGGCATAAACCCTTAACACAGGTGACCAAAGCTCTCCAGAGCCTATTTGTACATTTGAAATTCCACCAGGAGTCTGATCGCCCCAAGTCCATCCTTCGGGAAGATATGAGTCATCGACATTCAGGGTCCAAGATCCTGCGAGCCTCCCTGTTGAACGGATTCCAATTGAGGCATAATTGCTATCTCCCGGGTCTATTCTCAATGGTTCTGTGGGGATCTCAAATGATGCATTGTAGGGCGGTACTATAGACAATGTATGTGTTTGATGATCATTATCGTATCTGGTTTGGGATATATTCCTGTATGGATCGAGTATTAGCTCAAATACATGGTCCCCAAGGCCCCCGCTCCACTCAACGCTAAATGACGAAAATGATCCAGATCCGCTTGGCTCGACTGGATCCAGCGAGGAAATCCCAGTCCCTCCGATTTTTTCGCCGTTCGCAAATAGCTCGACATCCAGTATCTCATTTGTACGTGAAGTACCAGCATTCTCCAGATATGCAGTAACTGTGACTTGCTCTCCTGGATCGGGTGAACTCGGATTAAACTCTATTCCTCTATTATCGGTTATGGGTCTAACATCAGCCATAGCCATTGATAATGCCATGCTTCCAATTATAATGTCCAAAGTTGCGTCTCCATCTATATCGGCCAACGAAGGGGATGACCAGGTCCTGTGGTCCAGTTCGAAATCATCTGACCATTCAGAATTCACTCCGGCCGGTGACCCAGATGATCCATCAAAGGCCCAAAGAGACCTTCCGTAAGCAACTAGTAGCTCGGGCTCATCCTCGGAGTCTATATCCATCCAAGTTGGAGCAGAGACCGCAATCTCATCATTTGGATTGCCACTGCTTTGCTCTAGATCCTGCACCCACTCCTGGTTAGGAACAGCACCCCCAACGTCATGGCAACCTGCAGCCCCATGCCTATCAGTCGTGGTTTGCCACCATGTGACCCAACAAACGCGATCATGCTCTCCATCCCCATCAGTATCGATTGCGACCGGAGGAGCATCAGCGAACCCGTTGGATGCCTCAAAATCCCAAATCTCTGATCCATCAGATAACTCAATACCTCTAAACTCCGCCCCATCAACCGCGTTTGACCCATCTGCATCCGTAGGGATTGTGATAATTATTTCCGGATCCGGGTCCGAGTCAAGGTTCGCTATAACTGGGCCTGGAAGCCTAATATGTGGCGCGTTCGTATCCCCATCTAGATTGTTCAATGACAGGCCACCCTGCCACACAGAACTTCCAGAAGAAGAGTCAATTTTCCACACCCACATCGCCCCGTTGGTAGCCTCAATGGTCGTCAAAACCACATATCCAGTATTCTCATCTGTTTGGGCAAACGCAGGATCAGAAGGATGACTTCCCTTGTTGAGAGTCACTTGCCAAATTTCATTCGGCGTACCATTTGTCTGCAGGGGCAGTGCAAGTACAACTGGATTCTCCGAAATCTCGTCAAGAACAGAAATTACTAATTCGGCATCCCCATCAAGGTCAATATCCGCAAGTAATGGTTGTGTTGTCGGTTTATGTCCTCCAAAAATGCCACTCGTGTATGGCCCCTCATCGCTACTTATCATCAAGCTCTCATCAACCCAATTCCAGAGTTTCTCATCCGAATGGCCTGTGTATGACCAACCGGTAACCGAACAAGTTAGCCTTGGAGACCAAACATCAACATTCAGAGAGCCCCCTGCATCATATGCTACTACAATTTCCGTCTTACCATCTTGGTCGATGTCGATAATTACCGGTGCCGATTTAACCTTCTCTGTAGCTCCTAAGTCGACCTGCCAAGCAAGTTCAGAATCTTCCCCTTCGATCAATCTTAGCATGCTATGATCCGATCCCGATACATCTTGAGTTTGCACTAGAACAGAGAACAAAGAACTGCCTCCGCACCTTTCCTGTGCACCGGGGCCAACCTCTATGGAACCACTCAAATCAGCAATTGGAGTCGCTAATGAGTCAGTCCCAATTGAATAAGAGCCATACGCCCAGTTCAAAGAAGGCTTGACTATTGACATGTAAGAGCTCGAGTTTTGAGGCTCATCGTATCCAGCTCCGCCATCCGCCCCATGTGCAGGGGGCTCTGCGATTCTCGACGCAGTTCTTCCGAACTGCGGCCACGGCTGTCCACCATCGACCCAAATATCTGAAGAGTTTCCTTGTGAGGGCATTTCACCATTTTGAAGTGATTCAAAACCCTTTTCGGGATCATCAATGTTCATAATTCCCACCAAGGGCATTGATATCAACATTGCAATAGCGACCAAACTTTTCACCTTGCGGGGAAGGTTTCTTGCCAAAGCTGCCTCTACCATCAGAAAAGATGGGATTCCTAGCCCACTTGAACATTCGCACGAAACCCTCATTCAGACCTACGGTATGAGCCCCAATCCTTTACGCCGAAGCTCACACTGAATCCGTTGCGCTTATACCGGAGGGGTCGGTCGCCGAGTCGAACGGACCTCTCCTCCAGAGGCTTGGCCGATGAGGGACGGGAGGCGACTCCCCCAAAACGTCCGGCTTTGGATAGGTCCGCACAGGAGGAAAAAGGATGTACACCCTTGAAACAAGAGAGGACACTATCAGAATACCCGCCGAGTACATCAGAAGGGGAAGAAGGCTAGAGGATCACATAGACGAACTCGCACATGACGCCTTCGAATGTAGATTTGACGAGTATGAGAACTTTACACTACTTACCTTCGATCACGAAGCCGTAGGTAGGGGCAAGATAATTCATGGCGACGGTGCAATTTATCAAAATGTCAGATTCAAGGCACTTGTCTTCTCCATGGACAATAACGAAGTTGTTGATGGGGCGGTATCCGAGGTTTCGGAATACGGGGCCTTCGTCAGGATAGGGCCCATGGAGGCTCTACTTCACAAATCTCAGATACTGGACGAGCCCATTCAAGTAAATCTCGGGGTTAAGAGAATCGAAGGGTCTCAGAGTGGCAGAAATCTTGAGGAGGGATCCTTCGTCAGGTCCAGAATAGTTTCTAAGTCCATAAACCACAACGATCCCAGGTCTAGCAAGATTGGGCTGAACTGCAAGATGGATGGATTAGGTTCCTTCGATTGGATTGGGGAGGATGACTGAGGTGGTAAGACAACCCTTTGCCTGTGGCGAATGTAATATGATTCTGCCCGACCCAGAAAAGAAGTCAGATCCACCTCAGTGCAATCATTGCCCCAATGCCCCGGTTACTACCGATTGGCAGGGATTCGTGGTTGTAATGCACCCGGACAGATCCGAGGTTGCAAAGAGGCTGCAGATTTCTAGACCAGGTAGCTACGCGCTCAAAGTTAACATTAGGTAGGTTTGATTATGGAAATATTAGATAGAAAAGAGAATCCTCTGCTAGACAGGGTAGAAATTAACTTCCAGTGGGACCACCCGAATGAGCCCACTCCCTCTAGGGCACAGATGGTTGACGCTGCAGCCAAGGCTGAGCCAGGATCGGACAAAAAACTCGTATTTGTAAAGGATGTAAATACTCGTTTTGGAATGTCAAGGACGTCTGGAATTGCACTAGTTTATGGCTCCCAAGAATCCGCTTCTATAGAGCCAGAATACGTTATCGAGCGACACAAAGGAGAAGAATCTCCTGTGGAAGAACAGGACAACAAGGTCGAGGAAGAGGCTCAGAAAGAGAACAATGAAGGGGATGAGGCCTGATGGGGGAAGGTCCGAACCCTAATTCGAAGCATTCGAAATACTCCGTTGAGGATGGTGAGCTAGTAAGAAAGGGAATAGAGTGCCCAACCTGCGGTCCCGGCGTATTCTTGGGAGTCCATAGCGATCGAATGGTATGTGGGAAATGCGGTTATACAGTCAAGTCAGATTAGATTGCCCCCAATTGTCCCAGCAACCATTGTTCAATAGAATAAATCCATCAAGAATTCCTACCCCAATCTCCTCACGCGGGTATGATTTTACTTCGCCATTCAATAATTCACCATCATGTCTCCACCCTGTCCACAACCACCTTCCATCCAAAAATTTTGCATCCATAACCGGTCCAAAGGTCTTGTGAATCTTAGGATTGGCCCCCCAATCGGCCAACTCTGCGACAGAGTTTCCATGCAAAACAATGAGCCAACCACCTTCTTCTGAAAAGTAGACATTGGAGATCTTGTGTTTTAGTCTCATAACGGAATTATGTAGCTCAATACCGTTGCTTGGGTCTAGTACGGAAACTCCTCCTGCTTGAGACCAAATTGCAATTCCCTGAGGAAACTCGTTTATGCTCGCAACTGCATCGAAGTGCCTGAGGTTGTAAATTGGGGGCCAACTTGGTAATGGCGATACCCAAATCAAATCCGCATTAATGTCGATCATGAAGATCCCGGAATGTGTCGCGAAAACCACATTTTCGCCAGAAATTCCAATCTTCATCGGTTCTGAATCTAATTCCCTACTCCATATTGAATTAGCAGGCGTTATCCCAGTTGACCTTTCGACCGATAATCTAAGGCTTTCCCTACTGGGGCCGTCTTCTAGACTATTTTCGAGAGGTAGCGATGCCATGCAAGATGTCTGAAATTCTCTATCAAGCCAGATTCCAACCCATCTAGTACCTAGCACAACTCCATCCACCGCAGGAGCGGGGAAGGGGATGGTTCCAGACCTACCTACTCTGGATCCATTCGACCCCAAGATGCAAACCTCCCCTTGGGTCCCCGAGATAACATGAAATTCGCCACCGTAGTCAATCCTTGTTGGTGTAAAATCAACTCGGGTTCTTGCCATGATGTCCGTACTGGTGTCAGATTTGAAAGTGTGCCGGGAAACTTGAAGCATAAACCCTCATCAGGGGCTATGAGCATCTTGCTGCTGGCTTCTAGAATGGACTCAGCCTCACTAAACATATACTCCGAATTGATGGATACAGTGGGCTGGGGGGAAGAAGTGGAGATGGATCACGGAATGGTATCAAGGCACCATTCCGGTCTTGCTGAGGCCCTATTGATAGAAGACCTCCATATTTGGGCGGATGGCATAGATATGGAACACCAGTCAGAAACAGGCAGAGAAGTAGATGAAGTTCTAGTACTCTCTAGGCACGTTTCTGCTTCGGAAACCCCTGCTATGACATTGCACGCTATCGGAGTTCCCGGGGAGACTCCTCATGGAAAAATCGCTAGATCAGGAGGAATCACAGGAAAGGTAGTCCCACCATCAACTATGTTTGGCGATCTTTTCCGCACAATGAGTAGAATCTCTATTGAGCAAGGTCTGGACTCAGATTATGATATCACACTTGAGACCACACATCACGGTCCAGTCCTTCAAAAGCCAACTTTGTATCTGGAAATAGGCTCTACTGAAGATAGGTGGTTGGACAAAATCGCAGCCAGAGTATGGGCAGAGACCATCTCGGAGTGTATTGGATTAGATGGTGGCAAACCTCGATCTTGGAAGGGCTCAGGAGATGTCATGGTAGGCTTAGGTGGGGGCCATTATGCACCTAGGCACAAGGCAATTATTGCACAGTCTAATGTTTGGGTGGGTCACCTGATAGCGAATTATGCGATTCCATTCAATAAAATGGTTGGAGACGAGGGTCCAGAAGAGGCATGGAAGCACTCTGTCTCAATAGCCATCGCATCGACACAGGAAGCATTTCCAGGAGGAAGCGTCTTTGCACACCTAGACAGAAAATCATTCAAGGGTTGGCAAAGAAGCGCTATAATCGAATTCCTCCATGAGTTGGGTGTCCCCGTGATCAGGGGTAAGCAAATCCTCTTCCCGTAATCGTCAAGACTCTGGATGTGCTCTCAGGTGCAATGGGGCTATTCGGGCGACTAATGGTCACCTTCCTTCCTTTCGCTCCAAGATTCGTTGTTAGATTAGTCGCTAAAAGATACATGGCCGGAGAAACCCTTGAAGAGGCCATTGATGCCATGAATTCCCTATCTTCAGAGGGTGCCTGCTTTACTGTTGACGTTCTGGGCGAGGAAATCAAGTCCTTGGAAGAATCCTCTTGGTTCATAGAAGAGTACGAGAGGGTAATCGAAGCGATTTCAGAAAGGGGACTTGATGCTAGTATCTCTATCAAGCCAACAGCGTTAGGTTTGCTAATAGACGAGCAGGCGGCCCACTCCAACATAGAGAGGATAGTGCGAAAGGCAGCGGAAACAGATACATTTGTCCGGCTCGATATGGAGGATCACAGAGCCACCCAGGCAACAATCGACGCTTCAATTGCAATGCACTCAAAGGGCCTATCTAACGTTGGAGTTGTTTTACAGGGAAGGATGTTCAGGACAATGGAAGATATACGGAATGTGTGCAATGCCACAAAAAGAGAAACTGACTTCAGAATCTGCAAGGGAATATATCTGGAGCCCTCCGATATAGCGTATACGAGTTACGAGGACATAGTAGATGCTACAAACAGGGCAATAGACGAAATGCTCGACTCAGGTGCCTATACGGCTATAGCTTCCCACGACGTTCCTGTGATCGAGCACTCCCTAAAAGCCCTCGAATTGAGGGGTCTTGGCCCGGGTATTTCGGACCCTCGCCATGATCAACCAGTAAGCAGAAACAGGGGCAAGGGGCCGGGATACGAATTCCAGTTCCTTTTGGGAGTGAGGGGAAATATTCGCAGGAAGCTCTCCAGAATTGGACATAGAACCAGGATTTACCTCCCCTATGGCACTAAGTGGTATGAGTACGGCATGCGGAGGCTGAGAGAAAATCCAGATGTAGCCGTGCACATAACAAAATCTCTTCTTATGCCTTGGACTAATAAGAGATAGTCCGGCATAGTACTAGGCCTAAGTATCGTACATTTTGTCCGGGAGATGCAGGTAAATTCTGCGAATTTCATGAGCGTACCTGCTACCAGTAAGGGTTCTTCCCTTTCCGGTGTGAATTGCCCTGATTCTCCACTTATTCCCGGCAACCATAATAATCGACCCACAGGAAAAAATCTTCTCAGGGTCGCAATCTATTTTGGAAGATTCGCTGAATTCTCCATCGGTCATGGTAATACCAACCACAGTCTTGTCAGACCTGGTCGCCCACATCGATAGGATATTTGAAGCCAAAATGCTCTCTTGCGATCGAGAGGAAGGGTCATCTAACCTGGTGACTGTCCAATAATTTCCATCATGTTCGAAGACGTCTCCTCGAGAGATTTCCTCATCTTCGTCCACTTCTATCTCCGCATTTCGACTTTCTCTGCCATCAGAAAGTGTAGTTTTTACAATGACAATTTTTGGCGGCCTAAGCATCACGGTGTGGACTTTCTTACATTCAGAGCACCTAATGAGGACGTCCTCTCCACTCCCCTTTTCAGTCCTCCTGATAATCTCGTGTAAGGTATCCATCCCGCACTCCGCACATTCGGAGGTGACTTCTTCCATGATATTCGCTTTGCAGTATCGTTTTCAACCCATCCGGTGGTATGGTTGAAGTGTAAGTCCCGACAGACACAACCGTGAGCCGAGACGGATTGGGAGGGGGATTGCCTCAAATGTCAGATGCAGAAGTTATGCGTCTCCTCCTTTCGCAGGATGAAGAGAGAAGCCAAAATGAACCCGAGGTCGCCGCAAGCATCGGAGAACAGATGCTTCACATGGACATCACTCTGCTGCCTAAATCAGTAAGAAGCAGGATAAGGGACGTTTGCTCACGCCTTTCACCTACTAATGTAGTGTTATTGGGTGGAGGAATAGGTCACCTTTCGGCATGGCTGTTCGACCTCTGGAGAGCGGAGGGTGAGAAAGGGGAGACGGAAATCGTCGCGCGTCCGGATACTTTCACAATAATCGAGCCAGGAGGTAGGTTTGGAGTAATAATCGATAGACTAATACGTCGATACCAAGCAGAATCTTGGTCGAAAGTAATTTCAAGAAACTGGCAGGAAGTTATTGCCGAATCACTCCCCTCACTCGCCTCCAACATAGCTCTCCCGGAAACTGCATTGGATTCTTTGCTGCCAATGCCTGTGGATTTGATAATTATAGATTTACAGGAAGAGGAACGAGTCGCGGCCGCCAAGAACGCTTTCCAGTTGATAGCACCAGGTGGACTAATTATTGTCCTAGAGCCGACAGTTCCCACGGGGGATGTCGGGGTCATCGGAGATGAAGGGCCAACTCCAGCTCAGTCCAAGGTTCGATCCTTCAATGAATGGATCGAGCTGGTGAAAATGGCTAACGCAAGCCACTCTGTAGGATTTGCAGAATTGTCAGGCGGAACTTTGGTCGGGCTCCTCAAGCGTAAGTAGGAAGCTAGCCCTCGAAATGTCCTACCAAGAGATCAACTCTCAAGTGCCCATACCCATAGTAGTCATCATGATCGCTCTGCCCCTCTTTCATTTCGGAGTTATCGGATATGGCGATCTTTACTGCATCAATAGACTGCCTGGCTTGGGAGTTCTCCCTCTGGAGGTCTGGATTAGCCTCTAGCAAAATTGCCAGAGAACCAGTCACCCAGGCCGTCGCGGCCGATGTCCCACTTGACCATCCCCACCAGTCATTACTCCCCGTTCCTCCGGCGAATATGACCGGAACTTCATGCCCGGGGGCTACTATCTCAGGTTTCTTGTCTGGATCCCCTCTCATCCAAATGGGATTCGGCCAAATTCTCCCGTCATTGTCTCCCTTAGAGCTTCCTGACCAAATATCTCCAGTTCTAGTTATGCCTCCGACACATATCACATCTTCTACTGATCCCGGTGAACCGACATCCCCATCATCATCCTCGCCATCGTTACCCGCAGATGCAATCACGAAGACGCCGCTATCCAGAGCTTCGTTAACTGATTGCTCTAGCTGGTCGGTTGCAAGAATACCAGAAGCAAAGCTCTGACTCCCGCCAAGACTCATTGAGATGATATCTGCATCGTTCTGAGTGCACCAATCTACCGAGTCGGCCACACTTTCATCACTACCTACTCCATTTTCGTCAATCGCCTTGGCCACGAGCAGATCTACACCTTTAGATAAGCCATTCAATCCACCGTCGGCCACGATTATTCCGGACATAGCGGTACCATGACCTTCGTCGTCATATGGCTCCTCAAGTCCGTTAATTGAGTCTCTCCACCCAATTAGATTCACCTTGCGTAAATCTGGATGATTCATGTCAATACCCGAGTCCACTACGCACACGACTACTCCTGTTCCATCTAGATCTGTTAGTGACTGATTGTTGACCCCCACTATCTCCCTGTACTCCCACTCCCAAGACGACAATGCGGAAGAGGGCCCTAAAATGATGAAACTATCTTTGCCCTTCCAGAAATAAATTACCGTCAATGAAGACGCCAATAAAAGTACTAAAGACATGCTTATGGCGATTATACTTCCAATTGCGTCTTTCTGGTCAGTCCCCCTCTCAATGACGGACTCCTGACTCTCGCCAGACTTTCTGAGATTGGTTTCCATCACCAAGCCTCAACCCTTCCGAAGTGACTCCCAACAGGTGTGCTGGAGCCACAGTTTACACAGACTATTCTGGAGGGAATTTTTGTTTCACACAGCTCGCAATTTGATCCTGCCGCTCCCTTGCCGACGCAACCCTCCTTTGAACATGGGACACTTATGCCGCCCGTTGCCTCCATTGTAGCGGATGTCTGATTATTGCAAACTGGACACTTTCCCTGTTCACTCTTCCTTTGTTGGATAGTCTCTCCAGCAACTTCTCTTGCCCTCGTCGACTGAATACGAACACCGGTTGAACCAAGCATAAACTCCGGAAACCAAATAATTGTCAGTAGAAGGCCCGATGAAAACAGTCCGGTGAGTACGTGCAAAATTACCAATAAGTTGCTAAATTGCAAATCTCCTGGGCTGGGAGCTACAGCATGCGTGCTACTCCAAAAGCTGAGATTAATGAAAACCGCCCAAATTCCTATCGCTAGACTCCATGCTACTAGGCTATGATCTTTCCAAGCCCTCTCAATAACCCGTGGATCAGGGTGGAAGTGACGTTGTTGAACATGTATGTCCCTAGTCTCCACAACGGCCCTCCTCACAACGAATACCGACAAGAATAGCATAACTAGATTGACAACAATTACCCAGACCCACCCCGAGAGGCCAGCACCTGTAGGGAAATTAGGAAACTCAGAATGAGCTCTAATATATCCCATTTGAACAAATATCATACCAATCACCATGTAGGTCATATTCTCCCTCATAATTGGATAACTTGTCCACAAAAGGATGATGAAAGATATCCAGCATATCACTGAGAGTAGAGTCAGAATCAGTGCCATGTCTTCCATATGCAAGATTCCACTATCCTCTCCCCCAATTAGTCCCCACCTGTTGTAATCTCCGCCACTAGATAGTTCGCCAATACCTATGTCCCAAGAACCTAAAACTAGGCCAGACAGGGATAGGAAAATCATTGTGACCTCTTTACTCCCCCAAAATCTCCCGACAAGGTAAGCCACGTAGCGCAACTCAGTAATGATCGAATCAACTGGCGCAAGTCGATCATTGATATCGCGAAATCTACCGCTAACAGAGAAATCGCTCAGTCTAGCCATTGAATCTGACTCTATAGGTTCAGGCTCTTTCCTGTCCTCCATGAGTGCCTGAGAGCACCGGCATTGAATAATACACTTGTCTACTGTTCATCATTTGGAGTATTTTATGCATATTGGCGCCGAGGGCGAGATTTGAACTCGCGAGGGAAAAATCCCACGGGCTTTCCAGGCCCGCGCAATACCGGGCTATGCGACCTCGGCTATCCCACCGCAAACGCTAGGTGGTTTTCACAATGACGTATGTTTCAACTTCCTTATTCAATCCGCCACGATTAAACCAACCACTTCAGACGTGAAGGCAGCGCCACTGTGGCTTAGAGGTATAGCGTCGCCTTGGTAAGGCGAAGGTCGGGGGTTCAATTCCCCCCAGTGGCTCCAAAGTTAGGATATGAGATGTTAGCAGATTGGTTCATAACTGAATTAATGGCGTGCTGAACCATGCCCAGCAGCCGCACTAGGCTAGCTTTCCCAATTGTCTTCTTAATGATTGCAGCCCCATTAAGTTCAGCAGGCGTTTCTAGTTGGGCAGGACCCTCGGTGATCAATAGCGAAGGAGACTCAACTGTCGTGAACGGTTTCTCCGTTCCTTCAAATTCTACAATTCTGGATGGATGGCTCCATGTATCTAATTCCCCCCTACCTTCATCAACGGATTTTGGGATTGTTTGGGATGAGGACGACTTCGCAAGTGGCAACCTGCTGGGCATGGAAATAAATGATGATGGGGCTATGGTGCTAAAAGACGATGGTACCAGGTCAAATGTAAGCACATTCGATGTCGGCGAGATAGAAGTAATCCTGAATTCGGATTACACTTACTCACCGGGATGGAAAAGACTCTTTGTTAAATCAACATCAACGAACATATCCGCCTGCGGAGGGTCATATGGAATATATCTCGAACATGGGATGGATGGCGACTTCGATCAGATATTAGACACGGATGAGATAGAAGAAACTCTTTACTTCTGCGAGTCTTTTGGCAACGAAGACGTAGTGACTTCGCTCAACATCACCAATCGGGGTACAGGATATGTTGGTGGCAACCTAACGGCCAGCGGAGGGGGGGGATCTGGATTTGCCGGAACATACTCAATCAGCTCAGGAATACAAAGTATTACTGTAAACTCTGGTGGTTCGGGATACGGGACAGATAGTGAAATAACCATTCAGTGCCAATGTGATGGTGAGGGCGCAAATGCTTCGATAGGGTCCGTGGATAGCAATGGTTCAATTCTCACTGTCAATATCGTTCAATCCGGATCAGGCTATCAGTCGAATGACATAATTGCTGTTTTCCCGGCTAATGGAACCGGGGCTTCACTTACTGCGAACCTGTTCTCGACCGGAAAAATCCACTCGGCAGAAATTACAGATGGTGGTGAAAATTTCTCAACTGCTCCGACTATATTGATCAGCGATACCGGGGGCAATGGTGGCGCTATCTCTGCCTCTCTGGGGGGATATTACGACTATGAGGTGGATGTCACCACAGAATTACAAGGAGAAAACTGCCAACACGGCGGATACAAGATTGAGTCCGGATTAGATTTGGACGAGGACAGAGACTTAGACATCTCTGAAATAAATGAAACAATGTTCATTTGCAACAACCACAAACTATGGCAAGCAACCACTTTCATGGATCTCAATGGAACGTCATATGCGGATGAGCAGACTCTTCCTCATGGAGTGGTCCCATCTTCATCATCACAGGGAATAGTTTCGGCAGGAACATTGCCGGGCAACCCGGTTCCTGCGGGCACATTCGGTCATCTGATTATTCCTGAGATGAATGTCCCATCTGCCGATTATCTAAGCTCATTTTTCCTTACCTTTGATCACTGGTACCACGTTGATAGCACCTCCTCAGGCCAGGGGGACGGTACATGGGTGGAATACAGACTTAGGTCGGAAGGAGAATGGAGCAATTGGACCTACATGGAGCCACAAGGCGGCTATCCTAGCACAATGTCTACTGAGGCACCAATTCCAATTGGAGCAAGCTCACCAGTGCCTGTTTTCGCATCCTCATCCCACAGTGGCTGGGTAAGCAGTAACTTCACTCTATCCTCGTTGGATGGTATCGCTGATTCGGAGAAGGTGCAATTTAGGTTCCTCATCTGGACCCATCCTAATGCCTCAAACGAAAGGCCTGGATGGTTTATAGACAACATAGATGTATCAAATTATGGCGTTAATCTAGATGTTTGGCATCACGGGTGCCTTACGACTACATCCTCTTCCTGTACCTACAGCCCCAATGCTTACGGAGTTTTACAACGGACTATTGACCTCAGCGGTACAAATTCGACATCGAAAATTGAGATGAACTTGGAATGGGACTTGGAAGGGGCTGCAAATGACAATGCTTGTGTCGAAATTTCGTTGAATGGGAACACATGGGCCGATATATCTTCCAGCACAAGTAGCACATCTTCCGATTGCTCGTCAAGGTCAGGACCTATCCCGGGAAACGGATATACGGCCGACAATAATCAAACATACTATGACACAACCTTGCAAGATTTTAGGCGTGTTTCATTTGAAATACCCACCGGATTCCAGAATAAGCCCAACGTGTATCTCCGAGTAGTGGTAGATACAAGCGCATCAACAAACTACGGGGGAAGCTCTCCTGGGGATTCAATGGAGGGGATCGCCATAGACTACATAAGAGTGGCCGATTACAATGGAAGCACTCTTTTCATCGACAACTTCGACTCATCTAACACGATTACTCATTATGGGATGAATGATTCCATGGGAATTCCAATGGCGGATGATTGGGCTTATCGAACAATACTAATGGGTAGCCAAACCAACTCAATAGGATTCGAGGATTCCACGGCATCCTCTCCCGCAGTATCAGACGCCCCAGGTTGGTCAAGATCAACTGCAGGGACATGTAGTAGTGATAGGTGCCGATTCACTCTGAACAAGGTTAGCACTAATTCGGGACCACCCGATGTCTCGTCGTTTCCTTATGCCTACGGGATCGGCTTCTCGGGCAATTATGAAGGCGGTATAAACGAGGCTCGATTGATTTCCCCGATTTATGAAATCCCACTTAACGGAACATCATACCTGACCTTTGACCACTGGTCATGCTCGGAGCCGTCTTGGGATGGGGGAGCAGTATTCATTTCAGTTAATGGAGCGTCTTGGCAACACTTCGACCCAGGATGGTATTCTAGCACTGCCTATTCAAATGCGGGGCACAACCTCGCGAACAAGGCAATATTCTCGATGGATCATTGCACTGGAAGCTCTTGGATAGGAGCAACCTCGACCAGTGGGATGACTAATCTAGAGGCAAACCTTGATTCTTACAAAGGTGACTCTGTCAGATTCAAATTTGCCTTTGGCTCGGACTCTTTCATCGTTTATTCTGGCTGGTTCATTGACAATGCAGGCGTTAAGATATCCAACTACGGTGTACCAGGTGATTGGATAAGTCCTTTAATCTCCCTTGATCTTGGTGAAAGATTCAATCATGGTTTTATCGATATTGAAGGGAAGATGCATGAAGAAGGTTGGTTGACAGGATCGATATTGGAAGCCACCTCTGGTGATGAAATTCCAGGATTCTCTAACATTTCCTTCCCATTCAGCCTTGCTGGAATAGACTCTGCCCAGTATCCAAAAGTGAGACTCAAGATCCATGCTGGATCCGATGATCCAGAGCAGACACCGATAATAGAGAGAATCCATATAGGCGGTAAGAGAATCCTCAATGCCGATTCAGGTAGCAATGGCTGGGAACTTAGCCCCGGAGTCGAGGTGGTCAATGGTCTCCTTAACGCGACTGCCGTAACCGGAACAATAACATCTGACTTCGTTTACTCATCTAGGCCGATAAAGAGCATAAAGATACTCGGTAACATTTCTAGCTCAGTTAGCATTACGGCTTACGACGTGTGGGGCAACTCTCTTGGAACGGCTTCTAAGGGGGGGACAATACAATTCCCCAATCAAGAGATAGGATACTCCCTATCCGTGAGCTTGCCCACGAACGGCTGGATAGACGTTTTGAGGGTAGTAGCAACATTCTCAAATCCCGCTCTAGATCCGAGAATCGACGTACTTAACGATGGGTCTGACGATTGGTCGTTCCCAGCAAGCGACTCCTCGGATTCCGGTTTCGGCCATTTAGGTTGGCAATCAATGATAACATCAACCGATACTAGCTCCAGAAGCACATCTTTGAGCTTGGATGGTACCAACCCGGAAACGATTACATTCCTGATACCTGAATCTGCATCCATCAACTCGGGAATTGTCTCAATTTCCCCAGATATGGATGGTTTCATTGCTCCGGTTTCAATTTCTGTAGCCGGATCATCTGTGTCAGGAGGATCAGGGAACTCTCCATTCTTGACTTCACTAAGCATGGCCCAGATATCGGGAATAGGTCTACTCAACCCAAGTCTTACCGACTCACAAACAGGCAGGAATTGGGTCGAAGTTCCACTCTCCATTTCCTCCACATCAGCTCAGAATGTTAGCGTCTCCACCATCGGGATAGGATATCAGTTCTTTGAGAATGTCTCAGGATTGGGAGGATCAATAGCCGATTACATCTCCTCACTCTCGTCAGAAGAGTCTGACGAAGAAGCTGATATCCCTATTGCAGTCACCTCGGATTATGGTGCAGTTTCAATTGATGGCTCTATTTTATTCGATTATTTGTTTGTAAACAGGGACTTCTCGGTCCCCAGTACTCTTTACCCGGACGGAGAAGATGTCGAAATAGTGACAAGCCATCACCACCTATTCGATAACTCGGAAATTGCTGAAATCACCTTGATTGGAAGCGCCTCAGATGGGAACTCAATTGAGTTCAGAGTTCAAAATAGTGCAGATGGGCTGTGGGGTGCAGCATCTCAGGCAGTTTCCTTTTCCCAAACATCGGGGAACTCTCTCGCTCCACTAAGTTATTCTGACAGTTTTGTCACAGGGGCGACTCATAGTGATGGTTATGCAGATATTGAGGTACATTGGGTTTTCAACGTTAATTGGGGTTGGGACGACACTGATTACATATTGTGGGAGGCAAGGGCGAATGATGCCCTCGGAGAGACTATTTGGCCGGCAAATTCACAGAGTGGTTTCGGAGTTAATGCCGTTGAAAATGATCTTCAAATCGACTTCTTTGAGGTAAGAGACAATCATGGAAGATTGATCTCGAATACCCAAGACACATTGTTCTATCCTTTCCCAATTTTAGATGGCGGTGATCTACATGTCTCAGGAACGGTAAGATTCCAGGACTCCGAAGGTGAGAGGCCCTCATCTAATGATTACTCGGTCGGATTGAATTTATCCGGAACAATTCATCAACTGCAGTCCGGTGAAGGAGGGACATTCCAAGGAGTAGTGTCGTCCCCGCTTGGAATCGAGCATCTGTCCCTCACTCCAGTTATGCTTAGTGTCGGCCCGCCTTCTGCTATTGGAGCAGAGGATGCTACTGGTATTACCACACAAGTGGAGATAATCGTGGATGGAAGCCCACCGATAGCAGGGCCGATAGAGGTCCAGACTCCAGTAGGGCTGCAATCGGTTGACGGCATGGTAATTCCCCCCGCTGTTCCTTTCTCCCCTTATGTGACCATAAGCGAGTCAGAGGCCAGGGGTGATTCACTAACTCTCAGATATTGGAGGACCGGGATCGATGATTCTAATGATGATGGCATTGCAGATGAAAATGAATATCAATACCAGACAAGAGATTTGAGCCAAGGACTGACCGGTGAACAACAAATTCAGTTCCAAGGTATCGACGTATCTCAGTTGGACAATGAGATGATTCATCTTTACTTGGAAGGTACTGACTGGGCAGGACTTAGCTACCAAGACGGAGGATCTGGAGGCTCTTCGGGAGCGGAGAACGCATGGGCATCAGTTGTGGTTGCTGAGGACATAATGGTCGAATTTGCTGGTGCAGGATTAGGCACTGGTTCAGGAGGAGGGTCTACATTCTCCTTAGACAGAAAAACTCAGGATAGTATAGACTATTTCTTGATCCCTGGCAAGAACCACACATTCAAGGTCAGATTAGACGAGCCGAATGGGTTCAGAACAATTGACAACATCACGATATACCTCTGTGGCTACTCTAGCCAATATGGTGTAATCCATTACGACCCATTCACTGAAACTCTTTCCACCCCTGATAATAGCATGCTTGATCCATTGGGGTCTTCGACACAAAAAATTACTGACTCGGTAACGGAATTGAGCGTTCGGTTTAGGATGTCATGGGACATGCCTTTCACGGAGGATGACTTTGCCTGCAAGCCAAGAGTTCTGGTTCAGGATGGCCTCGAGCAGATAGAGTCACAAGTACTCAGCTCTCTTTCCTGGAGGCTAGACAACAGAATCATCGCAGTACCGATATTCGCTGAGGATCTTACTGAACCAATCGTTCCCGCTCTGGGCATAGAACTATTTCTCGGCAAAGGCGATGCTTTCTCCATTAGTGGATCAATCTACCATGAAGGATCTGGAGAGAGACTCATCGAAGCCGAGGAGGGCATCGCGGTGAGAATATCAATGGTATATGGAAGTGGAATTTACGAATCGACCGCAGCAGTATCTCAAAACGGGAATTTTTCCGTCGAGATGTCACTTCCTGACTTTCAACCCCTAGTTCCCACCACCGCCTTAACCCTGTCATTGTTCAATACACCTGGAGAGTCACACTCCGTGGAGAACTCGGAAGCCTCAGCAACTGTCGACACGAAATCTCCGACAGCCCTGTTCAATGTAGAAGAATACCCAGACTCTTCCCTTACTGTGATTGAGACTGATACAATGGATGAAGTCATGGTTACGGTGACTATTTTGGAAGAGATTGGGATGAATTATGGTCCTCTTCAAGTATCGTGGGTGTTTCAGAGAAACGGAGAATATGTTGTAGGCACAGAGTCATCGGGAGAGCTGCCATGGCTCTCCAGCAAGGATGGGAAGCATGTTTACCAAGGCATGCTGGATTTCACTCCCGAATTAGAGTTCAATCTACAGGAGGGAGACAGGGTCGCATTCTGGGTTTCATCTACAGACAAGGCAGGAAACACAGTTTCGGGACTAGGTGGTCCCGATACCCCAAGATCTCCGACCCTCAGAATAGTTGAGTTTGAGGGCCAATACACAAGGGAGGTGGTAGAGCCTACGCGCAACCCTCTAGTGGGGGAGACTCTCAAGATAGTCTCGTATTGGGAAAATCCAGGAAAGGATGGTGGAACACTTACCGTCGGATTATATGAGCAGAAGTTGGATGGTACTTGGCAACCATCAATCTCAACCCTGTTAAATGGACCAATTGAGGTATACCTCCCTCCCGGTAGCTCAAGTGTAAAGGCTGAATTCGAGTATCAAACTTGGAAAGAGGGGCAGCCTTACCTCGTCCTAGTGGTGGATGGGGACTTTGAGAATAGTAATTACAAGAATGTTGAGATCTCTGGTATCGATGTTTCCCCGGTCGGAGAAGATGACAATTCGGGACAAATAACCATCTGGGTAATCGGCTCTTCTATCATCGTTATCTCGATGATGGGGGGGGCATTTTACGTCTTGAGAAAGGGAGCCGGACAAGAGTATTATGATGACGATTATGAAGACGAAGAAGATGAGCATCCGGGTTGGCTGTGGGATTCTGATTCTAACGAGTGGGTTCCAGATCCTGACTATCAAGGTTGACGGCTTTATTTCCAATTATCAAGAAAAAGAACATTTTCCCTTCATCGGACTGTCTTGTTTATAGACTAAAGTCACAATCTAAGCATCGAGGAAGAGATTCCTCAGGTGGGATGCGCTGTTGTCAGATTCTTCTAGTTTGGAAGAGATGAGGCAGGAAGTTGATGAGCTAAGGGCTTTAGTCAATACATTGCTCACGATTATCATGGAGGAGGCAGATGGAGTACAATCCGGTACCGCCCAAGCAATACCGCACCTCCCAAGAACGGGCTATTCGATGTGATTAATACATTACAGGCTCGGAGTCGATAGATCTCCAGAGGTACCAAGTCGCCACAGTCCTGTAGGGCCTCCAAGATTCGGCTATTTGTTCGATGATGGCTATGTCCATTTCGATACCCTCGTTGTAGAGTTTTTCTACTGCCCTAATTACTCCAATGTCTCCTAGGGGGAATACATCTTTGCGAAGCAAAGAGAAAATTAAGATCATCTCGGAGGTCCAAACACCTACGCCTCTAAGAGTGGTAAGTTTTGATATGGCCTCATCATCATCCATTTCTATCCAAGAGGTAGAGCTAAACTCAACTTCCCATCTTTCAGATATATCGCGTATGTACTCTACTTTCCTGTTTGAGAGTCCGCATTCTCTAAGCTGTTGATGGCTGCAAGAGAGGATTGAACCAGGATCTATCATTACAACCATTTCCTCAAACCTAGCCCAAATCGAGTCTGCAGCCTTGGCCGAAATTTGTTGCCCAATAATTGACCTTATGAGGGTGTAGAATACATCTCCCCTAGAGGTCAAACTGGGATTCTCGTATTCGTTTATTAGTTTGGAAAGGGTTTGATCGGACTTCTTGAGGAATTCTTTCGCCTCGTCCCAGTAGTCCGGCAATAGTACTCTGCCCACGATGCTCCGCGGTCCCCATAGTTCAATAGAACTGCCCATTTCGGGCGTCTATGGTTGCGGGAAATAAGGACCAGATGTGGCTATTCAGAGTCGGCGAGGGACTGGGATTAGGAACTGGTGGGACAATTATGATGACAGGCGCAATCTTCTCTACCGTAGCATTCATCGGCGTCGCCTTGTACAGTCCCGATTTTTTTGAACCAGAACCAGATTGGGATGTATCGGATGGGTGTTTGGGTGGATTGGAGCACAGTGATGTAGGTATTTCCGAACACTACCATCCATCGCTAAAGATCACAGTTGACGGGCAATTCATGCCAATTCCAGCTAACACAGGAATAGATCAGGTCGGTTGTAGGGAAGGAATGAGGTGGATTCACGTTCATGACGCTGGTGAAAATGGACAATCAACGAGATTACACATAGAGACTCCATCCAAGATGAACGTTCCACTGGGGGCATTTTTCGAGGTCTGGGCAAGGGAAGGACCTAACTCGCCATCCCTTACTGAGGACAGGAAATTCGACGTAAACTCGAATGGTATTTCGGACTGGGATGAGTTCGATATCACCATGACTGTCGATGGAGATTCTAACACTAATTACGAGGATTTCGTAATGGAAGATTTGAACGATATACAACTTGTTTTCACTTCAAAGTAGATCTAACCTTTGATTACGATAAGTGGCTTTAGCCTAGCAACAGGTCTCGCCAGCCCGGATTCAGAGGTAAGCCTGACTACCTCATCTATATCCTTGTAGGCCGCTGGGGCTTCTTCAGAGAGGTACTTTTCATGAGTCTCGTAAATTGAGATTCCTCTTTGTGCCAGCTCCCTCTTGACAGATGCCCCATCTATCGCTTCCCTCGCTTGGGTCCTTGAAAGTGCTCTTCCTGCTCCATGGCAAGATGATCCAAACGCCATATTCATCCCTTCTTTTGGCCCAGCCATAACATAGGAGGAAGTCCCCATGTCTCCGGGAACTAGTACAGGTTGTCCAACCCCGGAAAACCCGCCCCTAATCTCCAAACTGTCCCCTCCAAAGGCCCTTGTGGCCCCCTTTCTATGTACGACACAGTTACAGGAGACTCCATGGATCTCGTGACCCTCAACTCTAGCTATGTTGTGGCATACGTCATATACAACCTCTACGTTTACTTCCGACCTCATGTGATCCTTTAGAGCAGATCTAAGCTGATGGGTCGCACTACTTCTGTTGGCAAATGCATAGTTCGCCGCAGAGCTCATTGCTCGGAAGTACGATTGACCTTCATCAGAATGGAACGGGGCAGACGCGAGATGTATGTCAGGGATCGAAACTCCGAATTCTTCAGATCTCCAAATTCCATCAGTCCGTTTGAATTTCCCCTCTAATTTTTTGACGTGTTCAGAGCAGACTTGGTAACCCAGACCTCTTGAGCCAGTGTGAATCATAGCTGAAAGCCTCCCCTTGTTAAGGCCGAAACACCTTGCTGCGTGCTCATCAAAAATCTCGTCTATTACCTGGATCTCAAGAAAGTGGTTCCCCCTTCCAATTGATCCTAATGCCCCCAATCCTCTTCTTTTTGCAATCTCAGAGACGCTATCTGGGTCACCTTCCAGACAACCTTTCATCTCCATCCTCGACAGATCCTCGTCGTAACCTATGCCGATTTCAGTAGCTGCTTTGGCTCCCTCCGAAAGTATCTGGTCTAGCTCCTTTTCTGTAAGCATTCTTCCGCTCTTACCCCTATCTCCAGAGGGAATTCTCGCCTTTAGCCGATTTCCAAACTCTTTGCTCCCACTACCAGATTTCTTTCTAGTCAGAGGTGCTAGATCTTCTAAACCAAGGTCGATCGAGCAAAGACGAACTCCGCAGTTTATGTCGAAGCCCACACCACCCGGCGAAATAACCCCTCCGTTTTCGATGTCCGTGGCAACGACTCCCCCTATCGGAAAACCATAACCGCGGTGGAAGTCAGCCATCCCCCATGCTTCTCCGACAGCCCCTGGCAAGGCTGCACTGTTCGTCAATTGCTCCAAGGACTTCTCATCGCAATCGCTAACGTGTTTACTGTCGCCAATAACAACCGCATCAACGAGCATTTGCCCCCGCTTTTTTATTCTCATCCGAGAATCTCCTTCCGGCTCAAGAAACTGCCTCCACCCCTCCATATTGGGCCAATGAGAAAGGTCCTGCTTTCAACGCACCGGGAGATTTTCCCGCATTGACTTCAAGACCAGTCATTAGATGGAGGGGTTCGAGGGGTTTTGTGGGATTCGGAGAGATCGACATACCCTTCTGGGAAGAATCCGGACATATTCTCAAGATTTGCAGAGTGACTGGTGCTAGATTCTGGACCCGGGATATCTCAAGAGACACCTGTGGGGACACTAACGAGGATCCCTACACATTCATTGGAAATCCAATAATTGAGGGATTTGAAAATACTGGCAAGGATCTAAAAGACTCAATGAGGGAGGTATTTTTGACTTTTTTTGAGGACAAAGGGCACATCAGAATAGACCCATACCCCATAGTCGCTAGGTGGAGAGACGATATCCACCTTACTATCGCTAGCATTGCTGATTTCCAGCCTCACGTGACTGGTGGTCTGGTCCCTCCCCCTGCTAATCCATTGGGGATAAGTCAACCCTGCATCAGGCTTACTGATGTTGCCGCAGTAGGAAGGTCCGGCAGACATCTCTCTACTTTCGAAATGATGGCTCATCATGCTTTCAATAGGCCCAAAGAAAACGATGTCGTATATTGGATTGACCAGTGCGTTCGGTACTGTGATGAGATGCTCACCGTCTCTTTCGGGATTGACCCCTTGGACCTGACCTATGTGGAGAACCCTTGGTCAGGCGGGGGGAATGCTGGTCCAGCCCTAGAGGTGATTGTGGGCGGCTTAGAACTAGCCACATTGGTATTTATGAATCTCGAAGAGCATGATGAGGGAGACATCACAATCAAAGGGATAAATTACAGGGAAATGGATTTGCAAATCATAGATACTGGGTATGGGCTTGAGAGATTTTGTTGGGCTGCTGCAGGAACTCCTACCATATACGAGGCAATTTATCCCGAATCAATTGACTGGCTAAAGAAGGCTTCTGGATTCGACCAAATATTATCCGAACTAGGCCTAAGTGTAGATGTTGATGCCCTTCTGGCAGAGCTCTCAAGATTGGCGGGTATTCTGAATATTGACGTAGGAACGGATGTTGATTCACTTTATGCTAAACTATCTGAGCGAATAGGAGAAACTGGCCTTGAAATCTCGGTTCCGGAGCTGAAGCGATTTACAGAGCCACTATCTTCCATATATGCTATTCCTGACCATATGCACGCGATTTGCAATATGCTGGGAGACGGTTTAGTTCCAAGCAACTCAAAGGCAGGTTATCTTGTGAGAATGCTTTCCAGAAGAGTATGTAAAATGAAGGATGAACTAAGCATAGATCTCTCTCTTGCTGACCTAGGGAACCACCATATGGATACGAACATGGATTTCTCTACCTTTGTTCAAGACAGAGAAGAGGTCCTATCCATCCTTTCACTTGAGGAAACACGCTACTACGAGATGCTCAGAAAGGGAGAGTCAGCAGTACGTACTGCTCTCAAGAACTTGCCAATGGATTCTATCGAAGTACCGGATGAGGCCTTATTCAGGCTCTCCGAGGAGAGGGGATTGAACCCGGAGATGGTAGTCTCAATAGCTAAAGCAGCAGGATGGGAAGACTTGTCCGTTAGGGTAGGCTTCGCTGCTGATATGGCTTCACGAAATGCTGAAAGAACAAAATTGGAATCTAAGGCCAAGACCAAAAAAACGATTTTCCCGACCCAAGGCATTTCTCCAACGATTAAGGACTATTATGATGATACGCGTAGAACCAATTTTGAAGCTAAGCTAATCCTTTGTGGCAAACTCTCAACCTCTCAGCTCGAAGAAATTAGACTCTCCCCAGAGGTCACTCAGACACCATCTCATTTTGTTATTTCAGATCGTACGTTGTTCTATCCAGAAGGTGGCGGGCAAATGGGCGACCAAGGATCTATTGGAGGGGTAAAGGTTGTTGATACAAAAATTGAGGATGGGGTAATAATACATCTTACCGACGGCCCTGTAGCTGAGAAAAACCTCAAAGGAGAGGTAGACTGGAATAGAAGAAAACAACTCATGGATCACCATACTGCAATTCACATAGTGGGTGGCAGTGCAAGAAAACTTCTTGGCCCCCACATTTGGCAAGCTGGCTCCAGTAAAGGGGCAAGATATGCAAGAATTGATTTGACACACCACTCAAGAATTAGTCGAGATGAAATGGACTCGATCGAAGACCATGCAAATTCAATAATAAATTCTAACAAAACGATTGAGAAGACACTCTTACCAAGGTCGGAAGCTGATTTGACCTATGGGTTCGAGCTTTACCAAGGTGGACCTCCCAAATTCAGTGAAATAAGAGTGGTAAAAATCGGCGATCACGATGTCCAAGCCTGCGGGGGCACGCATCACGACCAAACTGGAGAAATCGGAGAGTTACGCATAATCCGCACCAGTCAAGTCCAAGACGGGGTGGAGCGTCTGCAAATCGTGGCAGGCGAGACATCAAGGGAGCATGCCCGAAACCGAGAACGGATTCTAAATGAGTCAAGCGAGATACTTGGCGTCTCTACAGATGACCTCCCAGCTGCAGTTAGCCGATTCTTCCAAGAGTGGAAGTCACAACAGAAAAAGATAGAATCCCTTGAAGCTGAAATCATCAGATTGCGAACCACCGGAGGGGGCGATGGTGCGGTAGTAGTAAACGGAATTAGATATGCAATAATGGAAATATCCGGAGATATGAAGGCAATGATGTCCATGCTCAGTGAGCTGACTAGGGATAAATCAGTCCCAACACTAGCGATTCTGGGAACTAAGGATGGCGGAGGTAAGCTGATTGTTGCGTGTACCGAGGACTCCGAGGCTGCTCGAAATCACAATGCATTGGAAATACTCAATAAAATTTCAACTCATATCGATGGCGGGGGAGGCGGTGGCCCCACTATGGCACAAGGGGGCGGATCGAAGCCTGATGGCATACCAGCGGCATTAGCAGAAGCTCGTACTCTTCTTGGGTTGTGATTTAATGTCGGAGCGAATAGAAGTATCAAGACGAGCCGCTGCAATTGAATATGCAATCAGGGACGTAGTTGTACCAGCAACAGAATTGGAGAAGAATGGGCACGAGATTATTCGACTAAACATAGGAGATCCTCTAGCATATGATGGACTGCCAACCCCGGAACACATGATATCCGCCTACAAGCATGCTCTTGACTCCCAAGACAATGGATACGGTCCATCTTATGGTTTGCCCGATTTGCGTCAAGCGATAGCAAATGCCGAATCCAACAAAGGATGGGCCTGCAAGAAGGACAATGTATACGTCACCCATGGAGTCACCGAAGCACTCCAAATTATCTTCGCTGCGTTCTTAGAGAAAGGAAACAAGGTTTTGGCTCCAGGGCCCCATTATCCGCCATATATGGCGTATCCCCAGATGTATGGGGCCACCACGGTCGAGTACCGCCTCGATGAAAATGACCACTGGCGAATTGACTTCAACGACATCGAATCAAAAATGGATGAAAACGTCAGGCTCTTAGTTCTAATTAATCCCAATAATCCTACTGGTAATGTAGCAACTCCTTCCGAGATAGATGCCATATTTAGAATAGCAGAGAAATATCCCCTGTGCACAATAATTTCCGATGAAATATACGATGCATTGGATTTCTCAGGACAAATGTGCTCGGCAGCATCGAGATCCAATGGGACACCTGTAATAGTTCTGAACGGTGTTTCCAAGGTATACTTTGCACCGGGATGGAGGATTGGGTATATGGCTTGGCACGATCCAGAGGATAGACTATCGATGGTCAGAGATGGGGTTGAAAGACTTCTCCGAAGCAGGTTGTGCGCTTCAACACCAGCACAATACGGGTACTTAGCAGGAATAACCGATGAACATGATTGGCTAGAAGGACATCGTAGTTTAGTAAAAAATAGGCTTGATTATTGTATCCAAAGGATAAATCAGATTGATGGACTTGAATGTCAGATTCCAGGAGGCGGGTTTTACCTTTTTGTAAGGATTGCAGATGACCTGTTATCCTCAGACAAAGAATGGGTCCTAGACCTATTGCACGAATTCCACGTGCTCGTTGTTCACGGCTCGGGTTTTTCCCCTCAATTTGGGAAGGGGCACTTCAGAATGGTATGTTTACCTGACCTTTTGACTCTGGAAGAGTCTTTCAATAGAATGGAATCATTTATTTCTAAGAGAAAAAACTCCGATATTTGACCTTAACCACCTCTTTTGAGATGTGCAATTCCCGTCAATCATTATAGCCGAAGCCAAACTGCAAGAGTCGCCCTCTGAGAGGGCGAGGTCTTACGATGGCGTTGACTCACAATCAATATGCGGTTGCAGCGATTACTGCAACGCTCTGCCTCGCCGGCCTCTACACTGTAGTCGGCGCTGGACTTTCGAGTACTGATAGGGGAGGTTTCGAATCAGCAACCGAAGATATCGAACTAACCCAAGGGATACAACGGGAGTGCCCCCCAGATGTACCAACAATTGGATGTGACTGGGATGGGGATGGAATTGCCGATAGAATGGAAAGCACCCTCTATGGTACAAACTGGCAGGAACCTGACACAGACGGAGACGGACTAGATGACGGGTGGGAAATAGAAAATGGTCTAGACCCCCTAGATACGGGTGAACCATGTATCTCAATTGGAGAGGGCCTAACTGAGGTCGAATGCGAGGACATTCCTGTCGCATCAGTTGATACAGAAAGAGAAACAGGGGAGCAGAACGAAACATTCCCGGACCCTGATAACGGCCCACTTGGCGATCCAGACAGAGACGGCCTCACTAACCTCGACGAGGCGGAGCTAGGCACAAACCCCCGATTGAAGGACACCGACGGAGATGGATTAAACGATCGTTGGGAATCTAAACACACGCACGAGGTTTCAACCCCGCAGGGTACAGTGATTTTACTCGACCCACTAGATGGAAATTGGAACTGCCCCCTTCTGACGGCAGAAATGAAGGCTGAGATTAAACTAGACATTGGTGATGATTTGTGGGAAGAGATGGGAACACAGTTTGGACATTCTTGTGACGCTATCCTCGATCTAGAGCTTCCAGAGCCAGACACCTTGAGGAATTTTGTTGAGGAAAAGTATGACACGAATCCTCGAGACGCCGATAGCGATGGGGACCTAATAGATGATTTAGTTGAGATTTCAACTCATTTGGTCGATCTAGAATCCTTCTGTGGCAGGCCAACTTTCGGTACCCTAACTCTCCCAGCACCACACATTCGGGGGTTCGCTTCCGAAATTCTCTTCACCGCTCAGAACCTACCAAATGGAGGAGTCTCTACGACTCTGCAGAAGAAATCGCCCCTCGATAATCCTAATTGGTTCAATGAGGACATGGATGGAGATGGCAGGTTAAACGGCCCAGGTGATTGGGATACGGATGGGGATGGGATGCCGGACGGCTTCGAGTATTGCTATTCCTTCAACTCAGACTACAATTGGTTCCTAAATCCAGCCAACTCCACAGACGCTTACGGAGATAATGACGGAGATGGCCTGAACAATGTAGAAGAGTTCGAAGTTTCATATGATTGGGGGGAGTCAAATTTCACAAACCCTCTAGAATGGGACACTGACGCTGATGGAATGCCCGATGGCTGGGAGTTCCAAAGTGGAATACACCCAAATGACGGAAGTAATGCCGATGAAGATCCTGATTTTGACGGGTATGATGCCGACGGAGATGGAGCGGTAACTTACAAGGACATGATTGGGGTGACAACTATCGAGAGGATCGACGTGTCCCCCGGGGATTACGTTCAAGCTAACAACACAATCTTGTGGGTTAGAACAGTAGTTGACAGTAATTACGTCAATATCCCTGTCAAAACAGATAATTCTGGATGGGTTTACCACATCAATGTGGAGGTCGACGAAGAGGTGACAAGTAGACTACAGGAGTTAGTGACCATTGTCGAACCGCATGAGCGATTCACAAATCTGGATGAGTACAATGCCAGAGACAGAGACGGAGACGGAGTAGTAGATGGGAGATCCACCGACCCATTGGTCGCCGATACCGATGCCGATGGCCTTATCGACGGAATTGAGGTAATAGGGTGGAAGATTAGGATAGTTGACTTCGGGGTAAGAGAGGTAATTGTCAGGAGCGATCCAGGTGTGTTCGACACTGACAGAGATGGTTTGTCCGACTCAACAGAATATTACGAGACATTCACCAATGCAACCGACAAAGACACCGATAACGACGGTCTTGAAGACTATAGGGAAGCGGTCGATGGCCATCCTTGGTATGATAATGGCACATTAGTGTACTATTTCACCAACGCCTCAGCCTTTGATACGGATAACGATGGCCTTGAAGATGGCGAGGAGGTAGTAGATGGGTTAGACCAGTATATTACCCATGGGAACAATGTGGATACCGACAATGACGGGCTCAATGATGGCGATGAAGTCCTATTCGTACCTAGGCCATGGCAAGGAGCAACCAATCCATTGCTCAACGATTCTGACCTAGATGGCCAACCGGATGGGTGGGAAATGCAAGTTTTCTCCGTGCAGGAAAACACTCGAAGCCACAGTCTCTGGGTGTCAACTACGAATTGGCTTCCTCCGGGGTGCGAATCAATGATTGACTGTGGTAGGGGGCCCGGTGGGTGGATCTGGATAAACTACGTGTCCGGGTTCGCTACATCGGGAGATAGGAATGGGGATGGAATTCTCGATCCGCAATACTTCTTGCATGAAATGAACCTCAGCGGTTTTTCCATACCAGAAGGAGGTAGATGGGCACTCGATCCCTCATTCGGGTCACCAATTGACTCAATCTATGACATCGATAACGACACTCTCCAGAATTCTCTTGAAGCCCCAGATAGGTGGGACACAAATCCAGTCAATCACGATTCAGACGGTGACAGACTTCCCGATGGTTGGGAGGTTTCATATTCGGAGGAGGCAATATCTCTAGGCTTGGTCGACAACAACTCACTAGAGGCCCTTGGCTCTAGAGGGCCCATGGATCCTCGGATGCCCGACTCGGACCTCAACGGAATCAATGATGGTAGTGAAGATTTGGATAATGACGGGTTAAACAGAACCAATCTGATGTACAGGTACTGCCCCGGTTGGGACGATCCTCAGAATTTTGAGTGCCACATAGACCCTTACGGCCCGGGATCCTCATTCTATGACGATTTGGAGAACTACACCAATTACGAGGAATATCAAAACGGGACCAGCCCAATCATCAATGACACTGACGGGGACAAATGGAACGATGGATCCGAAGTTTACCATCAGGACCAGGATGACGATGGAATGTGGGCGGGATGGGAGTATTATTTCGGCTATGACCCAAATGACCCTTCAGACTCTACCATCGACTCGGATGGTGATGGATTCGTGAACAAATGCGAGAGTAAGTGGAATACAAATCCAAAAGATCCCACTAGCTTCCCTTCTCAGGGGGAATTGTGCAATAGCTTTGAATGATCTCATTTTAGAGGGCATTTACGGCTATTACAATGTAAGAATAACTACTCATCTACATTGAACTGTCTATAAACTTCGTTTGTTGTCATGCTGACCTTTACGAATGTTGTGCATTTTGGCAGATCCTTTATCCTTCTCGCACCGACATATGAGCACGCAGATCGTAATCCTCCGAGAATAGATTGAACCGTTCCTTCCAGAGGGCCCCTGTATGGAACTCTGACTTCCTTGCCCTCAGGAGCTCTATGCTTAGCCACGCTTCCGTAGTGCTCTTCCATAGCCTTTGACGAGGACATCCCATAGAATGATTTGTACTTCCTCCCAGACACCTCGATAACCTCTCCCCCAGATTCGTCATGCCCTGCGAGCATCCCCCCGAGCATCACAAAATCAGCTCCTGCTGCAAATGCTTTTGCCACATCGCCCGGTGATGAGCAACCTCCATCTGACATAACGTGCCCATTCAGACCATGAGCGGCATCAGAGCACTCTGAAATTGCTGATAACTGCGGATAACCCACTCCTGCTACTTTCCTAGTGGTACAAACTGACCCGGGACCAATCCCCACTTTGACTACATCTGCCCCTGCAAGAATTAGTGCCTCTGTCATTTCCCTGGTCGCTACATTTCCTGCAATGATAATTTTGTCAGAAAACTCCTCTCTCACCCTTTTAACAAATTCTAGGAAAACCTCCCTATATCCGTTGGCAACATCTATACAGATCATCTTTGTTTTTGAGCTAGTTCCAACTTTCCTCTTAAGAAGATCAAAGCTTTCCTCTGTAGAGCCACAAGTAACTGAAACAAACTCGGGCTCAACTCCATTTTCCCAAGCCCCCGAGAAGTCTTTTGTCGAGTAGAATTTGTGTGTGCAGGTTAGCATTCGGTGTTCTTGGAGCACCTTTGCTATTGAAAAAAGGCCAGTAGTATCCATGTTGGCCGCAACAATTGGCACACCAGTCCAAGTCTCAATTGTATGTCTGAAACTGAATTCTCTTTCCAAATCAACATCTGATCTGGAAACCAGCGTACTTCTCTTAGGCCTGATTAAAACATCATCGAATGTAAGCTTAAGATCCGGCTCAATACGCATCAGAACCTTACTAATCCAACGAAGAACTGCTTAAGACTGTTCTGAGGGCTAATTGGAATCGATTGGTGCTCGTGCCGGGATTTGAACCCGGGTCGACGGATCGAGAGTCCGACATGATGGACCGAACTACACCACACGAGCCTTGTCAAGGGGAAATGACAGCTCTATTTGAAAACGATGCAAATCCCAAGAATGCAATTCTTCACTTTCACTTTCAGTATCGCCTCTATGCCGTTCATTGATATTTGATCGGCCGCACATAATGTCATGATTGCGAGAAAAGTACCATCTGTCGGTCTTCAGTACAGGAAGAGGCCAGAACCTAGCAGAGTAGTGTCCTTCGAGAGTCTACGGAGGATTCAGCCTGAATGCCACACTAACGACGGCCAAATAGTGAGCTACAGAGGCGTTATCGATGAATCTAAAACATGGGGTAGAGTTCCGACTTCGGCGATTAACATTGAAATTAGCGAAAGGAGTATGAGAAATTTACACAATAGGATGATTTCATCTTCAAGAGTTTATGCCGAGGTGGCATAATGTCTAGAACTAGGAGACTTCGTGAGGAAGTTTTGAGCCTATTAATAGACAAGGGCACGGCCAACACAGTAGAGATTTTTGACCATCTAAATGGCCGTTTTCGCTGGGGAGCCACCATGAATCAGGTAGGCAACATAATGGCGAAGGATAGCAGGTTCTCCAAGGTAGGCCACGTCAGGGGGCCATTCAGGGGCAGCGTCTACACCGTTTGTGTTTGGGGGCTAACCCCTCTTGAAACAATACAATCCCCAACTTGACGGGGGAAGGAATCAAGGCATTCGGCAAATCTCCTCATGGTGTGAAGGGCCTAGGGGGAAACGGCCAATGGGTTATCCTATTCCGAATGGGCAACTCAGTTACAGGAATTTTTGGAGTAATTCTGGGAGCCACTCTCGCCTCAAGAGGCTTCCCTCAAGGCGAGGTCGCAGTCATCACATTTCTCCATGCATTCTCTGTGATGACATTCATGTTCTCATGGAACGCCTTAAATGACTTGTTGGATGTGGAAATAGATCGCATTAACAGGCCCGAAAGGCCGCTTCCCTCAGGAAATATTGCTATTAAATCCGCTAAAACCGGAGTCGCAATAACCGGACTCAGCTCAATCCTTTCCCTAACGGCAGCTGGCTATGTAGCATGGTCAGGAGAAACCGGCCTCTCAAACTGGGTCCCAGCACTAGGGATATGGGGATTGGCACTATTGTTGCTATTCAACTATGAGTCGGCTTCTAAATTAAGTCTAAGGATGAAGGAAAAAGGCCTTCCAGGAAATATTGCCATAAGTTTGTCCGTAGGCCTAGTGATAATATTCGGTGCGGCAGGCGCCTCCAAACCATTCGATCATGCCGCTTGGTCTGCCTTTTTGGTCGGCTTCTTGTATAATTTGTCACGAGAGATTGTGAAGGATATCGAAGATGTCCACGGTGACAAAGGGAGGACTACATTCGCAATGAGGGCGGGACTAGAGAGGTCTCGATTTGTTGCTTGGGTGCTTCTCTTGGCAGCACTTGCATCTATCCTCCTACCATTTGTTCCCGACTTGGAAATTTTTCCACCTTGGAATGTTGTGTTTGTAATCCCCGCTATGGTGTCACTATTAATGGTAAAGCAAAGGCTATTTTCTTCCGAGGACCATGCTGCCCAACAACTGATCAAGAGATCTATGCAACTTTGTCTACTGGCATTCTTTGTGATTTCTATGATTCCAACCTAGCGAAGCTCCCAATAAGTTTCCCAAGCGGCCCTGTTGCAGAGATATGTGAGGATGGACATTTGAGCCCACATTCTATTCTCAGCTTGGTCAAAAACCACGCTATTTTCGGAATCCATTACTCCATCCGTAACCTCTTCTCCCCTGTGAGCAGGTAGGCAGTGCATGAATAGGTATTCCCGATCAGAGTTTGAAACCAGCTCCTCGTTCACTTGGAAACCACTGAACGAATCCATTTTCCCCCCCATATGCTCTTCACCCATAGAAACAAAAACGTCTGTGTATACCACGCTCGCCTCAGATACGGCCTCAATCGGGTCGTTTGTTCCACTGATCGACGATCCAGCCGATTGAGCGATCGCCTTGGCCCTTGACATTATCCCATCGTCTGGCTCGAATCCTTCTGGAGTTGCGTACTTCACGTCAAAACCTAATATTGCGCATCCAAGAACTAGGTCGTGAAGAACATTATTTCCGTCTCCCACCCAGGAAACATGGCCATTCAATCCGCTCTTGTTTTCAATTATGGTCATCATGTCTGCTGCCGCCTGACAAGGATGATGGAGATCGGAAAGTGCGTTAATTACCGGGACTTCTGCCCCCTTAGCCAATTCCACCACATCTTCGTGACCAAAGCAACGATAGGTTATGCAATCCATATATCTCGACAGAACAGATGCAGTATCCGCTATCGACTCGCTTTTTCCCAATTGAATATCGCTGGATAGCAATGTTATTGGCTGACCTCCCAATCTATGCACTCCAGTCTCAAAAGAAACCCTAGTCCTAGTGGAAGGTTTTTCATAAATCGACCCAATTGTCATTCCTTCCAAGGGCTTGAAGTCGAATGCAGCATCACTGTCGTTCTTGATCCTGATGGCCCACTCTATCAAATCCCCCAACTTATCGCCTATGTCATCGATTGCAAGCAAATCAGTCTTCGAATTATTGTCTTTCATCTTCTATGTCCCCCGCAAAGCCATCCTTAGCATCTGACATTCCTCCAAAGATATTCTGTGCAAAACTCAGAACGTCCGCTTGACCCTCCTCCATCTCGCTTGATAGCGGAATCAGTCCTGGTTGGATTGCTGCATGTTGCATCATTCTCAACTGCCCTATGGCAAATTCTGCCCTCTGTCCACCACCATCCATGCCAGTGTACATTGTAGATTCTTCATACAATGCTGCTTCAAGAACGTCCAGATTTTCCCCCCATTCCAGAATCCTTTCTAGAATATCAGGCTCCAGAAGATCTGACTTGGATAGGAAGTTTGCCGTCGGCAAACCAAGTCTAAAATGAACTATCGAGGATAATAGCATCTGTGACACAAATCCACTTGGGGTACTGGACAAAAGAGGGTCGAAAAGGAAAATCAGACACGCTCTTCCTTGGCCTAATACCTGAACTAGGTGATTGGAGGCCTCTCGGAAAGCAAAGAGCTCTACCTGTCCCGGCGTGTCAACTACCATAATGTCACCAGCCAATCCCTCTATTTCCTCAAAAACCTCTTCAGCCTGAGAGGCCACCAAATCTGCAGCCAAAATTTGTGCACCGTTTGGTCCGAGATCGTATTCATCCATTACCTCGGACAGGGAAATTAGATCCCTAACATCGAATTCTGGGTCATAGTGTACTCTTTCAGCTCCCGGATCTAAGTTGATTGCGAGCACATCGATATCCAAAAATCTGGCCCACCTTTGAAACGATGTGACTAGGGAGCTCTTTCCCGCTCCGGCAGTTCCAACCACGAAAAGTACAGGTGGCGTCGTTCCATCATTTGCCGTCATTGTGACTCCGATAACTTATCCGATTTCAACATTCTCAGAGGAATATCGATTTAACCCGGTCAGGCAACCGTTAAACGAACCGGACACTCGTGGAGTTAATACCTGAGGGTCATTTCATGGTTGAAGACTCCGATCCTTCTGAGATTCAAGAGGGAGAAGAAACCAAAGAAGATGCCCCTAATTCCCAGGAAAACGAAACCCAAACTCCTCCGCCCCCTCCACCGGGATTTCGATCT
>DAYD01000013.1:174332-177832 GCA_002506755.1 Euryarchaeota archaeon UBA462 | reverse complement strand
TGGACCAATACGTAGCGCTACCTGCCTTTGGACAAGCTCCGAGCCACCCAGTCATGTACAATCCCGATATGCTAGACATGCAAAGCAGAACTGCAGTTCTTAATGCACTGATGTCATTGAACAACATGATGTACCTCGAAAACTACATTATGAGAGGAACAATCTACACAGGATGTTATGACATAACTGTACACCAAATTGATGAATCATTGGATAGGAATCTATGTGGAGATGAGATTCTCTCAAATGTCCTGAACACTCAAGGGTTAACCAGAGTGAACACCCAAGAGCATCTCGGTAGCTATTCCACGTTAATCGTTAACATTCCGGGGATATCGAACTATTATGGGGAGAAGTTTGGTATCAGCTCTTGAGCACGTCACAGAAGTTGGTGGGGGCCAAACAGCATCACCACTACCCCAAGTCGGGCCCCCATCAACACCAAATATAGTATTAGGGGCCCCTAAATTCCTGATAGAGGGGTCGGAATGGAATCTGAAGCCGTTAAGATTGAAGATTTGACGATTGGGTACTCAAAGGGTTCCCCGCTTGCAGAGATTCCAAGCTTGAGAATCTCCACTGGCGAGATCATAGCAATAACCGGTCCTTCAGGGGTTGGTAAGACCACACTAATCAGGACTATTGCTGCCCTTGTCAGGCCCCTATCCGGTAGTGTAAGCCTATTCGGGCAAACATTTGGTGCTAGGCCACCCAGAGGATCGATTGGATACATTCCACAGAGATTAGGTCTTGTAAGGCATGCAAGCGTCTTGCATAATGTCAAAATGGGAGCGCGAGCGGGAAATTGTGGTCCATATGCTCTATTAGCATCTACCAAAATTAGAGATATCTCCCTGGATGCAATAGATAGAATGGGCCTCTCCGATAAGATTTACGAGCCTGTAAGAAGACTTTCGGGGGGGCAGCAGAGAAGGGTTGCCATTGCCAGAACAATTGCCCAGTCTCCAAAGATAATCCTAGCAGATGAGTTCTTGAGCGAGCTCGACGAGAAGACTCTTGAAATGGTAAAGTCAGAAGTCGTTGGCTTCGTAAGAAAAGAGGATGCCACGCTTATTGTTGTGGAGCACGATGTTTCAAGAGCAAAATCAATCGCTGATAGGATGCTGGTAATAGATGACGGCAGAGTAAATCCATTTATCTCCAGCACCATGGCATTGGAGGTCCCATAATGAGAGTTAATTGGCCATCAATCGCTATTCCAGCACTCATTTTCCTATCTATTTGGCTAATGGATGGTCTGGTAGACGATTGGGGGAGGCTGTCTGGTGGTGGTCAGAACCTTGTAATATTCTTTAGGGAGTCGCTATGGCCTCCTGATTGGAGGGTTCTTGAGCCTCAGGCATATCCTGTCTGTACTGCTTACCCGCCCTTTGATTTCACATGCTCAACTGCTTGGATTGGAATTACTGAGACAATCAAAATTGCTTTCATTTCAACTGTTTTCGGGGTAATGATTTCCCTTCCAATTTCTATTTTGGCCTCTAGAAACCTAAATCCCAATCCCATTACATTCCCATTCAGATTTATTCTAGCTGCTTGTAGAAGCCTTCCAAGCATAATTTGGGCGATATTTTTTGTTATTTTGGTTGGATTTGGCCCACTATCTGGGATTTTAGCAATGACAATTTACACCGTTGGATACCTCGGTAAATTACAGTATGAATCTATAGAAGGAATGTCCAACATACCTTTGGAATCTGCTGATTCTATGGGCCTTTCTGGAGTAGAGAAGGCAATCGGCGTGGTCATACCTGAACAGGCGAACAACCTAATCTCTCAAGCCGTTTTTATGTTTGAATACAACGTAAGGCACGGTACAGTGATCGGAATCGTGGGTGCTGGCGGAATCGGTTATTACATCAATCTCTACCTAAAATTTCTCCAATACGACAAAGTTGTAGCATACCTAATAATCATCTTTGTAGTCGTGGTAGTGATAGATTTTATTTCGATATATGTTCGATCTTACTTCAATGAAGAAGGTGACATTGCACCCCCAAAGTGGCTTTCCGTGATCATTCCTAACTGGATTTTAGAATACCCTCCGATCTTCATTAGTAATCGGCGACAATCCTGATCGCTCCTCCGTCGTAGAAAATCTGTATGTGTTCACGAGCCTTGAAAGAGATGGCTGCGAGTGCTTGATAGACTTCCTTCTCCTTCACCTTAAACGCTTCAGCTGCCCTCTTTGTTGACCAAGCAACTTCAACAAAATCAGATGCGGATATCCACTTGAGCAGCCTTGACTCGAAATCTGTAAGGTCCACTACTGCCATGATACCTCGAAAGCGCTCTTGGAAATCAAGACTCCCCAGAATTGTAAGATTCAACCATACTTCTTACAGCATCCTCGACATTGATATTTCCATCAAGTAGCGATCCTAAGGAGTCCAGAAATGGTGTTTTGTACCCCATAGTTGCTGATCTGTCAAGGAACATTCTAGTTGCCCTTACCCCTTCTGCAACCATGTGCATCTCACTCAATGCCTCATCCAGAGACTTTCCCGCTCCTAGCTTTTCACCTAGAGTTCGATTCCTACTCCTGGGACTGGTCGCAGTGACATAGAGGTCCCCAATTCCAGCAGGACCAAATGCCGTGCTTGGATTTGCCCCCATCCTTCCCAGTAGCCCTATTCCTTCGCTATACCCGGACAATACCAATGCTGCCTTCAGGTTGTCACCCCCCACTGAGTCCTTCAGACCATCGACAAGCCCACAAGCTAGGGCGACACAGTTCTTGTAAGCCCCCCATAGCTCTGCACCAACCGGGTCCTCTGCAGGGGTTAGAACTAGTGAATTAGTGGAAAGTCTCTCTGCGATTCTTTCTGCGATACTCATGTCGTGGCAGGCCACCAGCGCGTTAGTGATGACGCCTCTGGCAACCTCGGGAGCAATAGTTGGTCCCGTCATCACCACAACTGAATTAGAATGACCGGCGGATGATAGCCTAGACTCGATGGCGTCTGAGATCATGCCAGAGCCACCTTCTTCGGACGGGGCTAGTCCCTTTGCCAAATCAACCAGAAGATGTGAGGGCCTAAGATGAGGAATCAATAAGTCAACCACATCCAGAATCACCGAGCTTGGTAGCGCAAGAACCAATATTTCACACGAATCAGTGATATCGGCAATTTCCATGGTGCAGTCCAATTGGGGTATTTTGTAGCCGGGAAGGTACTTTTCATTCTCATTCTGGGTCATTAAAGACTCGTAGACCTCTTGCTCCACTGTCCAGCCTACCACGTTATGACCATCGTTTGACCAGACTAGAGCAAGGGCGGTCCCCCAGTTGCCCAAACCAAGAATGCCTATTCTCGCCATTTTTGCCACCTTTGCGGCGCAGCACACCTGTTATGACACTATGGGGGGGTCAACGGGCATGCGTTGACTTCTTCATGGGTAATTTGTTGGCCGGGTTGAGCAGGGGTACCCGAGCGGTCAAAGGGGCTGGGTTTAGGTCCCAGTGCGTAGTGCTTCGC
>DAYD01000013.1:173923-174064 GCA_002506755.1 Euryarchaeota archaeon UBA462 | reverse complement strand
TTCGAATCCTGCCCCCTGCACCAATCAATAAAACAGGCATGCATTGAAGTCCCAATACGATTCGTTAACCTTCGGCAGGAGTACCCGAGCGGTCAAAGGGGCAGCGTTCAGGTCGCTGTGCGTAGTGCTTCGCAGGTTCGA
>DAYD01000013.1:86166-173624 GCA_002506755.1 Euryarchaeota archaeon UBA462 | reverse complement strand
TCGAATCCTGCCCCCTGCACCAGTCACTGAATTCTGATCCTCTTTGACATAGAGATTGAGATCTTCCTACCCCTCCAACCGGCAATTCTGTATCCTATTACGCCCAGGAAAGACACGGAAACTAAGATCGATCCCCAGACTTGGTTGCTGAAAGGCCTAGCAGGGTCCCTTGAGAATTCACCGATACCAGTAATAGGATCTAGTTTCCCATCGTCCTTGTCGAGGATACCATCATTGTCATCATCATCGTCCCTAATGTCAGGGATCCCATCAAGATCAAAGTCTGGACCATCGGAGACTGAGAGATCCACGACCTCCGCCTCCTCTTCTTCCTCCCATAGTATCTCGTCACCGGGGAGGGTCTTCACAGGGCATCCGAGATCGTTTCCTGGCAATGCGAGTAGCATGATAGCGTCATTGTAATCCAGATTTATTCCTGGCTCGTACGGACAGACGTCAGAATTGTCCCCTATCTCATCACCGTCCGTGTCCAGCCATTCTGCTGGATCTTCCGGGAAGAGATCCCTGTTGTCCCCTATTCCATCCAGGTCTGTGTCTGACCACTCAGTTGGGTCGAGTGGGAAGGAGTCGTTGACGTCATCAAAACCGTCCCCATCATCGTCTGTGTCGGCTTGATTCCCTATACTGTCACCGTCGGAATCGAACCACTCAAGTGGATCGAGTGAGAACGCATCTCCGTTCGGCAGGGCAGTACAATCTGCCTGTCCGTCGTTGTCCACATCGGGAGGTCCGGAGTAAGATGACATTGGGTCGTCGCATATTCCATCATTATCATCGTCCGCATCGGCATTGTCACCTATGTCATCCCCATCGAAGTCGGACCACTCATCCTTATCATTGGGAAAGACGTCGAAGTTGTCATTTCTTCCGTCTCCGTCATCGTCATCGTCGGAATTATCGCCAACCCCATCCATGTCATTGTCCACCCATTCATTTTGGTCGTCTGGGAACATGTCCACAGTATCGTTCACCCCATCGTTGTCATCATCTGGATCGAGGCTATCAGGTATCCCATCGAAGTCCGAGTCTATGGATATTGTTGGATCGAGAGGATCGAAGTCTTCCGTATCTGGAACGCCGTCGTTGTCGTCGTCGAGATCTGATTCGTCTGGGATCTTGTCTTCATCGAAATCTGGTAGGCACATGTCTGGATTTGTGGATGCTAATGTCTTGGTGGAGTGTTTCTCAGGACACTGTACCTGTGATTCTGCCTTGGATGACTCCACGTAGAAGCCAAGGGCCGCCGGAGTGCATTCGGATTGGCCCTTTAGTCCCGAATAGTATCCTCTTAGGCATTCGGTTTGGTTTAGTTGGCCGGAACCTGAAACATGGTGCCCTCTGTCTGCTAGGATGCAAGAAGTCTGGTTCCCTTCTGGCTGGTATGACCCTCCTGGGCATGGAATCTGCTCCTTTGATCCGTGTTTCAGGTCTACGTTTACGGGAGCTGGCCTATCTGTGTCCGTCCCATCGCCAATCTGCCCGTGAGAGTTTATCCCCCAGCACTCCAAACTGGCATCGTCAAGTATGGAGCAAGAGTGTCTTTGACCTACTGTTATGGAAAGAACGTTCGTAGGTAGATTGACTTCGGCGGGTATTAGCTTGCTGACGGTAGTCCCATCTCCCAACTGGCCAACTGAATTATCCCCCCAACAAGCCATCTCTCCACTGTCAAATAGAGCGCAGGTGTGGAAAATGCCCGTGAATATTGAAGTAGGTGCTTGAGTTGAATCCAGAGCTACCGCTGCTGGGATATTGGTACTTCCAGTTCCTCCGTTGCCGATTTGGCCATACCCATTGAAACCCCAACAGAACATATCGCCGTTGTTCATTCCCAAGCAAGTATGGAAAGGCCCAGCATCTATCGTAACCGCGCTACTATTGCTGGGAATAGTTATGTCCACGGGAGCTTGTCTGTCGGAGAAAGTCCCATCACCAATTTGGCCTTGCCAGTTGTCTCCCCAGCATCGAACTGTCCTGTCAACCATTATTGCACAGGTGTGATATGATCCTGCTGATACTACTTCCACTCCATCTCCTCCCATCGTCACTTCCACTGGAGTGTGGCTTTCTGACGTGCTGCCATCGCCTAGCTGCCCATTTGTATTTGCACCCCAGCACTTGAGGCTCTGGTCATCGAGTACGGCACATGTATGTGACTCGCCGGCTGAAATGCTAGATGCTGTCCGTTCAAGGCCAAGATCAACAACTGTCGGGCTGGTCCTCTCTATGGAAGTTCCATCGCCCAACTGACCGTACGAGTTATCGCCCCAACAACGGACTGAGCCATCATCCAATATGGCGCAAGAGTAGTATGAGCCGGCCGAGATTTCCACGGCTTTCTTGCCAATTGGCAATGTCACCTTTTCGGGCTCCAAGTGATCGTTTCTGGTCCCATCTCCTAGCTGCCCGAATGAGTTGTCCCCCCAGCACTTTACGGAGCCATCGTCTAATATCGCGCACGAATGTTGTGCCCCCGAAGAGACCTGAGTGAGCACTGGAACACTGTTTCCGGGCGTCGCCCAATTGCAGGCCGAGTCTGATGTTTGGCCCGGCAGATCGTTATACTTGCCTGCTGGGCACGGAGTACCTTCAGAAGCACCGATTCCGGATACATAGTATCCTGGGAGTGCTGGATCGCAGGAAGTCTGAGCGGAAAGTTCCTGGAAACTACCTTTCCCACACGGTTGTTGATCGTCAGCACCTTCGGAATTGACGTAGTATCCAGGGCTGGCTGCGGTCATGACCGTGTTTCCAGCCCCGTTAACATAGTATCCTGGGCTAGCTACCCTACAGGTAAATCTGCCATAAGAGCCGGGGGAGCAGTTTACGGCTACCGTGGGGTTCGTATCATCGCTATCCTGAGGCCCATTGGGGAAGCCGTCACCATCACCGTCGCCGGCAACATTGACCTCGAAGATGTTCATTTCTCCATCAGGGGGATCGTTCAGATCCCTCTCTGAAGAACTGATGTAAGACCACTTCGGTATGTCGAACTCATCTGGCGATAAACCCAAAGAAAGGGATCCGGAGGCCCCCCCTCCCCAACATCTCGGAAGGTCGTTTGTAGCAACTACACAAGTGTGATCGGCCCCGGAAGCTACGGAGAGTGCGCCTAGATTCTGTCCCAACGAAACCTGGATACTCGGATTGACTTGGGAGGAAGAGCTGCCATCTCCGACTTGGCCCTTTGAGCTGTCGCCCCAGCAGTGTAGCCCATTGCTAGAGTCTATCGCACAAGTGTGATCGGCTCCAGCATCGACCGAAGTAATTCCAACAAGGGTGTTTCCGACTATGTTGGCATCGTCCTGTTGGTTCACGCCACCATCGCCCAACTGCCCGTTGGAGTTGTCCCCCCAACATTTCAGATCCCCATCCTCTAAGAGGACGCAAGTATGAGACCCTCCCGCCGATACTGCAACCACATTGCCCCCTGCATTTACTGTCTGCGGCGAGCTATCTGAATCGGTATTGCCGATTCCTAATTGCCCATTGCCATTTGCCCCCCAACATCTCAATGACCAGTCGTTAAGGACAGCGCATGTATGAGTTGATCCTGCTGATATTGCTATAGCCTTCTGTCCGCCCAATCCAACGGAAATAGGGGAGCTGCGGTCTATATTTGTACCATCACCGAGCTGCCCGTCGCTATTGCGCCCCCAGCACTCGACACTGGCATCGTCTAGTATAGCGCATGAATGCCAATCTCCGGATGAAACTTGGACTGGGACCCCTGAAAGTCCCGCCTCTATGGGAAGCTGCGAAAGCCCATTTGAACCGTCTCCAAGTTGGCCGAAATTGTTTCTGCCCCAGCAAACCAGCTCACCATTATCCTGAATAGCACATGTGTGTGATTTTCCCGCACTTACGGAAACGGCAGTCCTTCCGTCATCCAAACCCACGGGCGTCATGGTTAGCCTGTCAGTACTTGTTCCATCGCCTAGCTGTCCGAAAGAGTTCCCTCCCCAGCACTGGAGCGATGAGTCTTGGAATATTGCACAAAGATGGTCCTCTCCAGCGGTCATCTTTGTCTCCGTGAAGATCGAGCCGGATTGGAAACCGGGCTCGTTCAATCCATCGGAGACGGGATGCCTCATATCCGAGATTGTGCCAGCACTTGATGCCAAGTAGTATTTCTGAGCTCCTCCGGGGACGTTTTCTCCTTCGACAATTACCTCCCAATTCCCAGCCTGTGGAGAATCGATCGTGATTCCAACAAGGTTGTTCCTGTCATCATTTGTGTAGACTTGCTCGACACCATCAGGACTCCTAACCACTACATCTAGGTCGTTAACTAGCTGGATATTCCCCACTGGAGAGTTATTTGGGGGATCGTTCCATGCTAGGATTACCCTCATTTGATCCAAGTCTGTATTGGGTACAGTCAGCATGAATGAATGGCTCTCTTCCGTTTCTATCTCAATTCCTTCTGTGAAGGATGTACCTATGGAGGCTTGGATGTCAACCCTACCCCAACCTTCATGATTGTTTGGTGCCTTTTCTGCTGCCCCGTTCAGACCATCGCCACCAGTAGTGTATTGGCCAGCCATATCATGGGCTCCTGCGACCAATATTGCCTTTACAAGGGCAGATTCGGGACAGTCATCATTTGAAGAGCTCGAAACAAGGTTGCAGTTATAGGCGCCAATGTTGTTCAGATGTTCCACGATAAGGGCAGCAGATCCCGCTGTGATCGGAGTAGCCATTGAGGTTCCTGACTGGAAATGATAGGGGACACCATATGCCTCAACAGCGGTTGACTGTATGTTAGTGCCAGGTGCCACAATATCTGGTTTGATGCGCAAGTCTTTGGTGGGGCCTCTATTCGAGAATGCTGCCATTCCCTCTGGATTATTTGACCTGCCGTCAGTCGAAATAGGGAAAGTTCCCCACTTCTCACCGCTAAGAGGTAGAGGGCAATAAGGGGGTGGGCCTGGATCATCATCTGGGTGTAAAGTGCAACTCTGTTGATATGAGGACTGGAGGTCTGGACGGAAATTCTCCGATGCTCCAACCGAGATAATGTTCTTTGCGGTGGCCTGCCTGTTGTGGAATCCTAGGTTTATTTCACCATCCTTACCTCCGTCGCAGTTATCCATGCCCCAAGATGTGTAATTGCAATCCATTGCATCGTTGCCCATCGCATAGAGTATGGTGAGGTCTTGGATGTCGTAAGCGACAGTGTCGACACTCAGGGCTATAGTCGAGTAGTATGACCAGCAGGTAGCACCTGAACAGCCAACCGTCGAGTCAGGCCCCCTCCCCCATGAGTTTGTATGAACCCTTGCCCCGGCATCATAGGCCTCCTGGAAGAATGAAGAGTATTGGCTAGACAATCCTGATTGCATGAACAATTGCGCTTCAGGAGCCATGCCCCTATTCTCTATTCCCGAATCGGAGCTAGCCCCGTTGGCAAGCACGGAACCGGTCACGTGAGTGCCATGTCCGACAGAATCACTGGCATCGCTGTCACCGTAGTAAGACACTACCCCCCTTATTCGACCGTAAAAGTCGGCATGTATTGATGGGTTCTGCGAGTTGCAGTGCGTTATGCTGTTGCATTCGTTTGCATTTGACAACCCGGAGTCCATTACCCCAACAACGATTCCCGAACCGGTAAGAGTATCACTTCCCATATTGGAGGAGTCCCTCGCCCATTCCACACCTATGATTTCTGCAGCCTCGTCATTGTCGAACTCATCCGGATAGCTGGGCTCCATCCATTCAACGAATGTTTGAGAAGAAAGGATAGTCGCAGATTTCTCGTCGAGAAGAACCTGTGCGAATCTAGGAGAGCTAGTAGGTCTCACCTCCAAGCCAGTCTTTACCAGATCATCCAAATTATTGGGTCCAGCAAGTAGGACCTCAGCAAGTATCTTGTCTCCGACCATAACCACATTTGACTTGTATGAGCTAGCAAGGAAATACGCTAAATCGGGGGCAACCTTGTCCGCGGAATCCAATCTGAAGGCTCCGATTACCCCGATTTCTCTTAGCTCCGAGGGAGTAAGCCCCGGCACATTGCAATGAAACCCTTGAGGGGCTAGGTACGAAACGCACTCGACTCCATTTTCCTGTAATTGGGATTTCCAGTTGGATGGAACTGGGTAGTCATGACCAATGACATGCCATCCGTCTACAACTCTCTCCCCTATCCTATCAGTCCAATCTTTCATAGGGACATATGTGGCGGTCCTGTAGAATAAAGATGCAGATCCGATGTTGGCGGAATCTCCGTACCAGCCATGCGATTGATCATCATAGTCAAACGTGAAGAGAGAGCCATAATCTGAGATCAAATTTGGGGACTTTGTTTCCCTTTGACTGGTTTCATCGCTCAAGGTTGAGGGCTCGTTTCCCATCATTCCGATCGAGATAGCGCTTGGTATGACCATTAGACCAACGAGGAACAGGGAAAGGGCCGGCTTGACCGCGTTGTCACTGGGCATGATCCTCCTACTATGTAGGAGGACATTAAAATTACCATTGCCGACAGTCGGAAAACAGTAAGTTAAATTGGGATCATTTTAGTAAAAATAAGAATGAATATGACTTATTTATTTGCCTTCCAAACAACCCATATACTGGCTCTCCCTTTCCCTGAACATGGTCGAAGATGACGGTTCACCGCAAGGGGAACTAGGCAACGAACATGTCGAAGAAATGGAGCCTTCGGAAAAGCTTACTGATGAAGATGAAATCGACAGGATTGACATTGAGCTCGATAGAATAAGGGAAAGGAGGACCAACCCCGAGAGCAGCTTCCTAGTGAACACGATTGTTCCACGCACCGTTGACGACTACACTCTGGTCTTCGGATTGATTAGTGGCCTGGTATTCTTTGGACTAGTATCCGTTGCATCCTCTGGTTTAGTAATGGGCGACTCAATAATATTGGATGAGACCCTGTCTGGAACAGTTTTGGATCCATCCGAGTGTGTTGACAGGAGGGGGGAGGTGTGGGTAGAGACTTGGGTTGAAGGGGATGACTTGTTAATTCGGACCAATAATATTCCAGAGTCAGCCTCATCGGCAATTCTGGTATTGGTTTGGAATGAAACTGTCATCTCTTCTCAGGAAAATAGTGAGTCAAATGCGGAGATGTATTGGCTGATAGGTGGCCTGGGAGATTTAGATTCGGAGCTCGAAAAAGAAGACCTCGTTGATGGAATCTACAATGTTCGAATCGAAGTATTCCACTCTGAAACGGATTCAGAAGACTGGTCGGATCTATCTGAAGAGTCTATCTCTGAGAAGTTGGAAGACAAGTCTCTCTTGACCACAACCAAGGATCTGGAAATAGAATTACACACCACGGAGTCATCGTTCTTCGGCTCGGGGGAAACTCACAGGAAGATGGAGAAGTTCGACGAGGATCCTAGAACCTGTTTCACTCTCCAGAAAATGGGTGCATGGGGATGGGGACTCATGGCTGCAGAGTGGGTTGGCGGGAGGGAAACTGCGATGCTAACTGGTGGCAGTGCGGAAGTACCGCCTTGGTATATGGCCATGGTTTCTTTGGGTATGTCAATTTTCTTTTTGTGTGTTCAATACCCTCTGATGCATAGGCTTTACCACCGTGAAACAGACGACCTTTTGTCTAGTGAACAAATGACCAGACTAATACAGAGGACTGTGGAATCAGCTAGTAAGAGACTACACATCAGACCTGATCTGAAGTCAATGAAAGTTCAGGACCGTGCTATATCGGTCGATGTTTTTCTGCCGTACGAGAATACTAAGAGAACCATAATCTCCCCCATCGAAATCAAGGGATCTCTGATCAAGGACATACTGTCCGAGTTTAGGATATTTGGAGAGATGCGCCCCCTGCAAATAAAGACAGTAAGAACCGACACATATAGGAAATCTGAGGCCCCCAATACTAACCAAAACCTGTTTCCGGAGGACTGGGGGGAGATCGAATTAACTGAAGACTACAGTGATTTCTTCTCGGGGATTGGTCAGTTTGGAAATCTAGAGGAAGCCTTCCATGAGAGTATGTCTCGGTGGTTCAAGAAGCACCAAGTAGTTGACTACGGCTCTGCCATAATGGCTGACGAGGAAGCAGTTTTTGTCAGAGTCATATACAGGCCGGAAACGAGATTTGCATACTTTCTGTTCAAGCCAACATACCAACATCTGCAAGGGGACCTTAGGAGGCACCTAAAGTCTGACCTTAATGATCTATTAGATGAGAGGGTGTTAGTTGTTAGCGCGAGAAACGAAAAGTCAACACTGGCGGATAGAGCAGTGGCCGGAAGGGTTGAGCAGGGCTCCCAGGAGCTAACTGGCGAGGCTATGGTCGCAAAGAGGGGCGGGATCCCTGGCGCACTCTTACAGAACCCTTTCATGGGCGATATACTGTCTTCTGTCGAGTACGTCGCCCACAAAAATAGGCCTAGAATAGACAGGTATGGTTTCTGGGGGCTAATCGTTTTCGTTTGGATCCCCTTCATGGCGAGCGGCGTCTTGGTAGGAGCGATGCTGGGACTAGTGGCCAGAATGAGGTTCGAAAGGGTGTTGGCGGCTTGTTTTATTGGTGGTACTGCGGCATCCATAACTTGGGCTTATACAGCAAGGGGGATCATTGAGGTGATGGAGAAATATCATGCAGAGGCCCTTATCCCATTCGTGATACTTTTAGCGATTTTCTTCACAATGCTGAAGATTAGGGACAACAAGAGGCATAGAAGAGAGGAGCTTTTCAGAGACTCAATGGCATTTTTTGCAGGCGCCACCGAGACACAGTGACGAGTCAATATTGAATAGCCTAACCATAACGCCCGGCATGAGAATATGTCGCTTGTCAACATAAATGGAATGCAGAGACACTACCATATGGCGTCTGAGACAGTCAGGGCACTAGATGGTGTGAATCTGGAGATAAATGAAGGAGAGAGGATAATTCTTCTTGGTCCCTCCGGCTCAGGGAAGACTACCTTGCTGAATTGCCTCTCTGCGCTGGATAGCCCCACCGCAGGATCCTATTCTTTTTCTGGGATTGAAGTACCGAGGGATGATTCAGAGGAAATGACTTCCTTTAGGAGGGATAACATCGGATACGTTTTCCAGTTTTTTAATCTCCTACAAGACCTAACGGTTTTGGAGAACATCCTGCTAATTCAGGAGCTTGCTGGAGGAAGAGACCTGGATAGGGCCCGAAACCTTCTGGAACTCGTGGGACTGAAGAGGGAGATAGATCGTTTTCCTGCAGAGATAAGTGGCGGACAACAGCAGAGGGTGGCAATAGCCAGAAGTTTGGCCAAAAGGCCTAGGCTTTTACTTGGGGACGAATTGACTGGCAATCTAGATTCAAGAACATCCTCTTCTGTAATGGAAGTTCTGGTGAAAGCGTGTGATTCAGAGGGCATAACCTGTGTTTTTGTCACTCATGACGAGTCACTAATCGAATACGCTACAAGGGTAATTAGAATAGATAGTGGAAAAATAATTTCTGATGAACAAATAGGTTAGGTGAGTCAGTGTTTGTCCTTCTAACCAAGCGTCTCGGAAGAAGCATGATGAGATCAAGGACTAGGCTAATCGCAGTTGTAGCAATGGTTCTTGTTGCTGTTTTCGCAGGCATCTCATTCGCTGCATACGCTCACACTGTCTCAGGAATATACGACAAGATATACGATGACTCGGAACAAGGAGTGAACCTACCTGATATTTGGGTTGAGAATCCTACTGGGATCTGGGATGGCCAGACTTCAGACTTGCTATGTGAAGAAATCGCCAATAACTGGCCTGACTCAGACTTAATTCTCAATGATTGTGAGTCAAGGATTAGATTAGATGGAACAATGTTTCACGGAGATGAGCTCGTTCCTGCAGTTTGGCATGGAATAGATGAGGGCTATGTTGACAGGGTTTGGATACCAAATCACAATTGCTGCTCGGGAAGATTGGCTACCAGTGACTCAGAGATAGTCATCGACCAAAGAGTGTCTAGTGGAATGAACGTTGGCTTGGGGGATGGAATAACCATTGGAGCAGGCTCGGGAAGGATGAATTTCACCGTAGTTGGGATTGGTTATCATTCCAATCACCTTTATTTCGCTCAGGAAGGATCGTTATTTCCCGCGGAACCAGGAACATATGCGACGGGGTACCTCTCTTCAGCGGGTCTTGAGAGGCTTGCTGGACTGGGGGAAGGGGATTCTAATCTATTGCTAATTGACGTGGTTGGAACTCCAAGATACGATTTGCCAAATACGGATGAAGTGGAGGGTGAAGAGCTTGCTCGAGTGATTGAGAATATTGACAAAATAGTTTCTGATTCACTTGACTCAACGGCCTATGTTTATGACAGGTCCCAAGTATCCTCTGTGGAGCTCCTTAGACTAGACGCTGATGGGGCGATGCAATACTATGTTCCAATAACCGGAATGATCGCTGCAATAGCAGGAATCACTATTTTCCTAAGTCTCCAAAGACTTGTGCAATCTCAGGCTAGGGAGATTGCGATTCTGCGAACCCTAGGCATCCCCAGGACCGCAATCATTCCTGCATACTTTCTGATGCCTCTGGTTATTGGTGCCATTGGATCCTCTATTGGGTCTGTGTTGGGCATCTATTTGGGGGCACCTGCCATGTTGGATATCTATGAAGATATATTGGGAATACCAATTCTTGAAACGACTGACATTTCCCCCATCGTGATTCAAATTATCGGTGTCACTATGGTGGTTGTCCTATTTTCTGGTATGGTTCCCGCAATTCAGGCTTCAAGATTACAACCTCTAGAAGTACTCAGAGGGCAGCATGAAATTAGAGTGTCTTCCCGAAGGGTACAAGAATTTACATCCAACCTACCCGCAACCATTGGCCTTACGATCAGATCGAGCATAAGGAAGCCAACCAGACTAGCATTCACATTCCTCGCGGTGGGACTGTCGATGCTTCTGTTTGGGAGTACCCTACTGATGATGGCAACAATGGAGGACATGACGATAGGTTCAATTGAAGAAAACCAGAATTGGGATGTTCAAGCGATGGTTCTTCCTGGAGGTGATCAGGAAGTAATAGATTGGGCAGAGGACAGAGGGGGAGTTTACGAGAGATTAATCACTTTCCCTGCTAGCTCGATTAGCGATTCGAGAGTTATTTCAGCGAATGGAATGGATGTATTGTCGCAGAATAGTGATTCTCTTATAGTTCTAGAACTCAAGGAAGGCAGGTTTCCCGAGCGAGGGGAACAAGATGTTGAGGTTCTAATTGATGAAGGACTCAATTATTTCCTAGGATGGGATGTTGATGAAATTCAGACTCTGGTTTTTGGATCTGAATCAATAGATGTGAAAATAGTGGGAATAACCAAAGGTGAAATCAGCAGAACGGTTTACTTTCACAGACTGGACTTAGCAGATATTGTCGGATTGGACTCAACGGCCGTACTGATAGACCTACCAGATGGCGTGTCTGTTGACGGAGAATTAGGTGATGTGTCTTTGGTCGTCATTGAGAAGGAAAACTTAGTTTCTTCATTTGAGGCAATACTGGAGCAACAGCAGGGATTCCTCGGAGCAATCATGTTTTTAGGAATTCTCATCGCTATGGTGGTACTTTTCAATACCCTGATAATCAATCTTTCAGAAAGAGACAGAGAAATCGCTACTTTGAGGGTTCTGGGAGCTCCGATCGGTCGTCTTGGTTGGATGATGCTGGGCGAGCATCTTGCGATAGGCCTGATCGGAGGTGTGTTGGCATTTATGTTCACCTTGGTTGGAACACAAGCATTGCTATCATCATTCAACTCATGGACATTCTATGTGTCAATATCGGCGGATCCAGTGGTAGCTATGCAACTAATCGGGATTGTGGTCTTCATCTCTGTCATCCTCACGCCTTATGGGATGAGGAGGATCAAGAAGATGGATTTGGTCGAGAAGGTCAAAGACCTATCACAGTAGCGCATGACCGTGCGAGTCGTAACTTGGAATCTGAATGGCATCCGAGCAGCCCATAGAAAGGGGTTGGAGGATTTCATTAAGAAAATTGATGCTGATGTGATGTTGTTTCAAGAGGTTAGAGCATTACCCGAACAAATGCCCAAGGAGTGGTCTGAGCCAGAAGGCTACGAAGTGATTTGGCATCCTGCTCAAAAAAAGGGATATTCGGGTGTTATGTCTTGTTCCAGGATAGGGATGGAGGAAATTAGTAGGGGGATAGACACGGAACTAGATGAGACCAGAGACCCCGAGGGGAGAGTTCTAGTGACAAAACACGGAAATCTATCATGCGTCAATATTTACCTCCCCAACGGTTCTTCCAGAATGGAAAGGCAACAATACAAGGACCAGTGGTTAGAGGATATGCTGGTTTGGAGTGGCCAATTCTTGGATTCAGACGATCCCGCACTCCTTTGTGGGGATCTAAACATAGCTCATACCGAGGACGATATTTGGGATCCGATTGGAAATAGGAGAACTTCGGGTTTTCTAGAGCATGAGAGGGAGTGGTTTGATAGGATGCTTTCAGCGGGATGGAACGACCTACTTAGGATACATGTTGGCCAGATGAAGGGACCCTACTCTTGGTGGTCAAATTTCAGGAGAGCTAGAGAGAGAGATAGGGGTTGGAGGATTGACTATATCCTGGCAAACAAAGCAGCTCTGCCCATGATGAAATCTGCTGAAATTATGAGAGAAGGAGGACTAGTGGTTTCAGATCATGCCCCGGTGATCGTGGATCTAGAACTCTAAACTGCCTTTTTCAAGAAAATTTCAAAAAATTGGAAACGAGACCTTTCAAGTAAGAACCGCAGAGGGACCCTTATGGCCGATATTCTTGCGAGCAGGCTAGAGACCTTACTACCAGGTGGCAAAGGGGTCTGGGTGCCTATGGACCATAGTTCCTCAGCTTTTCCCGAGAGAGGCTTGGTCGACCCGGATTCATCGGTGGACTCAGCAATTGAAGGAGGTGCAGACGCGATAATATTGCACAAAGGTGCAGTGAGCTATCATTCCAAAAGAACAGGCTGGAGCGGATTTGTATGTCATGCCTCGGTATCAACCGTTCACGGGGGGAATCGTTCACAAGACAAAATCTTAGTTGCTAATGCCACTGAAAGCATATCCAGGGGAGCTATTGCAATTTCTGCTCAAGTCAATTTGGGAGATCGCGCAGAACCGGAGATGATTCGCAGAATATCTTCTATAACAACCGAATCTGTTGTTGCTGAGATACCGGTTCTAGGTATGTTCTACCCCCGAGGTGAGAATCTACACTTGGAAGAGTCCGACATTACTGGTGGCGTGGCTCATGCAGCTAGGCTTGCTTGGGAAATGGGCTGCAATGTTGTAAAAGTGCCTTGGCCGGGCTCAATAGAATCTTTCAGAATAGTCACCTCTTCTGTACCGATTCCCGTTCTTGTTTCCGGAGGGGCCAGAGATAGGGATTTTCTGGATATTCTCAAAATCGTTGAGCAATCTCTGATTGCGGGAGGTGCTGGTGTATGCATAGGAAGACATGTTTTCGGTTCAGAAAAACCGGTATCCAGGATTAAGGCGCTTCGGGCTATGGTCCATGATGGTGTCAATTCTGATGAAGCTTTGAAGTATCTAGGGTGATAAAATGCAGGTTTGGCTGGATAGCACCCAACAAGGGGACTCTGAGTCCGAGAAAATAAGTAGGCGGTGGTATGGAAGTTCTAGCGACGTTTCTGAGATACTTATCGATGACAGGGCCACTCAGGACGAAGCTATGTCGATGATTGGACTAGTCCCATGGATACTGATTAGGTGTCCAGACTGGTCTATGATTCCATTGGAGAATTTAGTAGCCTCTTCTAGAGGTACTGGTACCCGGATTGCTATAGCAATAGCCGAGGAAATTGATCTCAATGGCGTTTCCTATGCTCTTGGAATTGGGGCTGATGCGGTTCTAGTTCCGAGTGGGTTAATATCCGAGGCAGAAAAGATCGCGGCGGAGAGATTGAGTCTTCAACAAGAGCCTAAACTTGCAGAGGTTTCTTTCACCGATTCAGAGGTATCTGGAATAGAAACCTGTGGAATGGGAGAGAGAGTATGCGTCGACCTCACTAAGAGATTGAATACCGGCCAAGGGATGGCTATAGGCTCTATTTCCAGCATGCTTTGCCTAATTCACGGCGAAACAGTGGAGTCCGAGTACGTCCCAACTAGACCTTTCAGAGTCAACGCCGGTTCTGTCCATTCCTACATACTAATGTCCGATGGCAGCACGAAGTATCTGAGTGAATTGAATTCAGGAGATGAAGTAGCTGTGGTCTCTGAAGATGGAATTTGTGATATTGCAAGAATTGGAAGATTGAAGATCGAAAACAGGCCGATGGTTTTGCTGAGATACTCCAAGGAAGATTTGGAAGGGCAGATCGTGCTGCAACAGGCGGAGACCGTTAGACTGGTATCGCCGAAAGGAAAATTGGTTTCAATCACTGAGATTCAAACTGGAGACAGGATAGCAGTGATTTCCGATACTAGGTTTAGACACACTGGTATCGCGGTTGAGGGGAAGGTGATCGAGAAATGAAGGTGCTCGGAAAGGGAACAGCGAATGGAGCCATCTCAATCCTTCACTCTCTTGGCCTTGGTAAGGGCTGTTCTATCGGAATTGAGCTATCGACAGAAGTAACCTTAGTTGACAAAGAGACGACAATATCTGACGATCGTCATGGTTTACTGGGTGCAGTTGAAAAATGCTGGAGATCGGAAGGGTTTCCACTTCCTGAGGAATTTGGTTGGGTCATAAGTAGTGATTTGCCGATTGGACAAGGGCTGAAGTCTAGTTCGGCTTTAGCTAATGCGGCTTTTCGGGCACTAAACAATGGATCGTGGACAGGCCTATCTGATCCGGATATTGCCGATTTATCTGTTGCAGCTCAAAGAATTGCAAAATGCACTGTCACGGGTAGCATGGACGATACTTGGGCTTCGTTACAAAGGGGTTGGAAATTAGTCGATCCGACACTTAGTTCCTCTGATTCAATAATTCTGGAAGGGGAGATCGAAGAAGATTACTGCGTAATTATCATATTAAGGGGAAGGAGGAGGGCAATAATTGCAGAGGATTCTTTCCGCCTCCAAAGACCAATTTTCGAAAGGTCATTGGCCTCAGTAATGTCAGGATCTCCGATAGACTCTCTTTCCTCAAATGGTATCGCAGTCGCAGCAGCAACCAATGATCATTTAGCTCTCAGAATCAGCAATTTGCTGATAGCATCAGGAGCAGTTGCTTCAGGGATAACCGGTTCTGGACCGTGCATCTCTGTACTTTGTCATAAAGAAAATAAAAACATGCTAAGAGACAAAATTCATGATATGGGTCTGGAGGCGATATCCACTAGACTATCTCGATCTAGCGTTTTGGAGGAGGAGGAGGCGATCGGTTGGGAATGAGATTAGGAGATGATTTGAGAGTCACTCTATTTGGGGAGAGTCACGGGAGATGTGTTGGAGCTCTAGTGGAAGGAATACCTCCAGGAACGAAAATTGATCCTGAGGCACTATCTGAGGATTTGAATTTGAGGAAGCCAGGAAGGAAGGGTGTTTCGCCAAGATCTGAGTCTGATGACTGTGAAATACTCTCCGGAGTATATCAGGGAAAAGCTACGGGGTGGCCAATCGTTTTGATTGCTCGAAATTCAAATGCACGATCTTCTGATTACAGATTCCTACCAGACCACCCTCGTCCTGGTCACGCGGACATGGTTGAGTCGATATGGTCAGAAGGTTCCTTTGATCCAAGAGGAGGCGGTTCCCAGTCAGCTAGGCTTACTCTAGGACTAGTAGCGGCAGGAAGTCAAGTTAGAGCTATCTTGAACAAATCAGGCTGGTCTTGTTGCGCACATCTCAGTCGCGTCGGTGATATTTCGGCAAAACCACTCATGCAACTAGACAGAGTCAAATCTCTAGAAGAAGGGTCGGTGATGGCCAAATTAAATTGCAGAGATCCGGAGGCAGCTATTCGAATGTTAGATTTCATAGATCAAACCAGGAAAGAGGGAGATTCGTTGGGCTCTGTTGTGGAGCTGATAATCGAAGGGGTCCCAATCGGAGTAGGAGACCCTTGGTTTGATGGAATAGAGCCTTCTCTCTCTCGAGGTCTTATGGCGATACCCGGAGCCAGAGCAATTGAGTTCTCCGACGGAGTCAGATCTTCTGAGATGAAGGGCTCGGAGAGTAACGACATGTGGCTACCAGGAGAAGAGGCCCCAATACTAGAGGGAGCTGAAACTGGAGATGCGGATGGTGCCCTCGGAGGGAGATCTACTGGTGCTCCAATCAGGGTACTTGTCCATTTCAAGCCACCAAGTAGCATCCCTAGGGAGCAATTCACCCTCCACCTACCAAGTAACGAAAGGAAGGAGCTCAGGGTAGGTGGCCGACATGATCCTGTAATTGGACCAAGGGCAGTTCCGGTAGTTGAAGCAGTGGCAATGCTAGTGATGTGTGACCTAGGCATTATAGGGGGTCATCTGGAAAGCTAATTCCTATTCTCCAAGTACTGTTGTATTCTAAACGGCACGTTGACTGCAAACATAGATGCTATTATGATGAAAACGAGTATGGTTCCAAGCGCTACCCCATAGACGCTAGTCAGCTCAACACTCTCCTCCAGCCTGTTTGCTGCAACTGGATCCAGAATTCCCACGAACAGAGGAACTATTACATTGATGAAGAGTGTAATCATAGCGACTATTGCTGCCACTGCAGGGGTATATCCTAGTGCCTTCCTATATTTGCTAGATATACTGTTGACGTTCATTACGTATACCTCACCTGTTCTTATTGACGTATCGAGCATCGAGAACCTAATCACTCCGCTAGAAATTTCCATGTAAACCACTAAGGAGACGGCATATAGGATGAGCAGAAGCTTCTGTAGGGCCTCACTCTCAGGCAAGAAGCTGAGCCCGAACTCAACCTTGCTGCCAGCGAACCTGATTGTGACAATTATCAGAGAGATGTAGGATGCCAATATAGCTCGCTGATCTCTCTGATAAATGCCGTAAAATCCCCCTACTAGACCAATTATGATTAGAAACAGGTGAATTCCTACTCCTAGGATCCCGATGCCAATGACGTTGGACAATGTGAACCAAGCTGTACCAGAAACCGGCGTTAGCATGAATGTTAGGAAGCATAGTATCAGGAGTGATGCTGATGCCCACATCTGAAGCGTTAGGACCATCTTGTTCGGCGAAACGAACTCTCTGTTTACCAACAGTGGGCCTCCGAAGATTGTCTCAACCCAGGAGGGGATCGTCACTTCGGGTACTGCGTCCTCTGGAATTCCAGTATCGTTCTTTATGGTTCCAGCAGCCTTCTTTCTGCTCGGAGCAGATGACCGGACTACCTTTCCGTCATAGAGGTGCGAGGTATCTACTGGCCCCTTCTGCCCTTCCTTCTCAACCATATCTTCACCTCAGAATCCTCTTGCGCCTGCTAGTGCGGTAAATAGAAGCATGTCAGGTTCCCAATCCATTACATATGCTCCAAGCCCTCTTAATTCTGTCATCAAGATGTCTCTTTCCGTCTTGAGGACCTCATAACCGGTTCTGTCTATCCTCCTCGCATCAAACTCGAACTCTAAGCTGCTTGGAGAAAGTACCGTCACCTCAAAGCTTCTAGCTCTAAGATCCCTTACTGCGTCTACTATTGTGGGGTCATCCTCCAGAGGCGAGAGAATGATGATTGGACTCCCCCTGTGGATGTGTGGCATTATTCTATTTGTTACGATCTTGAGCGGAGTGTTTCCCTTTGCCATTGCACCGGCAAGCTTCGTCAGGATGATGTATAGTTGCTTTTTTCCAGTGTCTCTGTCAACAGACACTATCTCGTCACCATAAACTACGACACCTACCGAGTCTCTTCTGGACAAGAAATATTGAGTAAGGCTAGCTGCCGCTCTAGTGCTATAAACCAACGAATTCCTACTAACTGGTCCTGTCTCACTAACCGCTCTGCTATCTACAATAATGATGACATCGCTGACAGCATCCCTTTCGAACTCATTCACCATCATTTTCCCATCTTGCCTTGCAGTTGCCTGCCAGTTTATTTTCCTCATTGGATCCCCCGGGAGGTACTCCCTCAGGTTGTAGAAGTTTGATCCCTCTCCTGGATTTCTGATATTGACTGCGCCCGTGAAAATCTTTGGAACTCTACTCTTAATCATAGCGTCCTTGATATCTTCCATCTTTGGGAATACGAGAAAATCGTCATATAATTGGATTTCTTTTTCATTATGGAAAAGTCCTAGCTCATCTTGTACCCTGATGCATACTGGACCAATCGAATAAAAACCCCTCAAAGGAGTCTCAATTGTGTAGGATATCATCGTCTCCCTCTTCGGTCCTATTTCCATTAGAACGTAGTTTGCCCCTTTCTTTATTCTCATTACTTCGGGAACTCTATCTCTGAGTTCCACTACCTTGGCAGTGTTCGAGTTGTTCTGAATTCTGAGCGTTACTTCGATTTCGCCATCCTCGAAAACTCTAGACGAAGACGTTTTTCTCATTGCTACAATACTCTGAAGCTGAACGCCCTCGTCGAAGGCTGCATCCTCCGAACGTCTACCTGTGGAAGCGACATCCCCGTGTGCAGTTCTCAGAGCGGCCCAGGTAAGGAATGATAGAAGGACTACGGCAACTGTAACTAATTGTTGGTTTCTCAGAACTAGACCTAGCAAGTACATCGCTACCGATAGGGAGGCGAACATGGCTGATTTTCGGCTCCAGGCCACTATCCCACCTCAGAATCACTCAAACAGTTGGAACGTTTGCCGCATTCTTTCCATGGAGGATATCTCGAATTATCTCTCCGCTTTCTAGTCCCTTAATCTGATGCTCAGGTTTTAGAATTATTCTATGGGCTACGGCCAACTCTGCGATTGACTTTACATCATCCGGAGTAACGAAATCCCTACCCCGCATCGCTGCGACGGCTCTACTCGTCTTCAGAAGTGCCTGTGACCCTCTGGGCGATGATCCAACCAGAACTCTAGGATCTTCCCTGGTTCTAGCGACGATATCTACCATGTATTCCCTTACTGATCTATCCACGTAAACTTCCTCACACGAATTCTGCATCTTAACTACGATTGCAGGGTCGGTGATACTGTTGACATCCACGTCGTCTTTCTTTCTGTCAATTCTTCTCTGTAGTATTTCATTCTCGTCTGCTCTGTCAGGGTATCCGACCATCATCTTCATCATGAATCTGTCAAGTTGTGCTTCGGGGAGAGGGTAGGTTCCTTCCTGCTCCACAGGATTTTGAGTAGCCATAGTCAGGAAAGGGGCAGGTAACTTGTGAGTCACTACACCTATGGTGACTTGCTTCTCCTGCATAGCCTCAAGAAGAGCCGCTTGGGTCTTGGGAGGGGCTCTGTTAATCTCGTCAGAAAGGAGCAGGTTACAGAATATCGGACCTGGCTTGAATGTGAATTCTCCCTTCTTGGCATCATAGATATTTGTCCCGGTTATATCTGCTGGAAGAAGGTCAGGTGTGAATTGGACTCTCTTGAAGTCACAGCCGAGTGCATCAGCAAAGGTATTGGTCATCAGTGTCTTTGCAAGACCGGGAAAGTCTTCGAATAGTAAGTTTCCATTTGATAGAATGTTGACCATGACGTTGTCTATCACATGTGACTTTCCGATGATGACTTTCTGGACTTCTGTGCTTATTGCTTGTCCCATGGCACCTGTCGCCGAGAGTACTTCGTCGATCTTACTAGACCCACGAGCTTCCTGGGCCTTTTTTGCCAATGCAGCATCATGCCCTCCCTTGTTGGCTGTTCTCATCCCTTCTGCTTGTTGTGTTTCGCTCATTTTCATCTCTCCATTTTTCAATTATTTTTTCCCCATCGCCGAATGGCCTGCATTAACTTGCGCAACTCTTGGGGCGTGTACGTCCGGCTTTGGCTATAAGCCAATTCCACGAGCCGTGGGTCGCCAATCATCGCTTGAACTTCTATCGGTGGCGTCTGTGCCATTTCATCTCTTGTTAAGTCGTGATGTATCCTTACTTTACTCAATAATGCCGATCGGACACGATTTCTGTAAGAAGTTGGGTCTAATTTTTCTGGCCTCTGGTTGAACTTTGTTAAATCGAAGACGTGCCTCCAGTTTTCCTTTTCAGGAGCCACCATCATTGCGACTAGAAGTAAGAGGCCCACATTCAGAACCACTAGCCATTTTAGAAACTCATTGGAAGTGAGTAGGACCACTGTCCCCATAGTCTCAACAAACGGAGCCGAGACAACTCCCGTGACGTGGCGACTCTCGTCAAAGACTATCTGGAAGTTTCCTTTGTCTGACTTTATCGGAGCGGAGAGATTTGCATTGTCGAACTCCATCATATCGTAAACTAGGATTTTGAAGAATCGCTCATTCCCTCCCCAGTCGTTATTATTGAGTATTTCTTGAGTCCAGCAGTTGTTCTGCGTATATCCGCCAATTGCAGAACAATCCCTACTAAGCCCTCTATCTTCAGCATCATCTAGTTCCCATAGTAAGTTTGAGAGCGCTTCGTCATCAGAAACAAAAACAATGCTTCCTGTTACTTCCAATTCCCCTACACCTGACGAAAAGGCGCCCCTATCAGTGTTCGGGAGTTCATCGAAGACCTTGATTCCGGGGTAATCAAACCTCATCATTAGTTTTAGATCACCTGGTGCAGGATTTTCTGGATTTGTTGGGTCTCCATCTCCTTTTATGTCGATGAATGCGGATGGAGAGGCCTTTCCTAGAGTCATAATTTTCCTGTTGTTTGGATCGTCAATATCCTCCAATAATGGTTCGAACTTCAGTCCAGTGGGTGATTTGAACATCACTGGAATTCTGCAATCTCTCAGCCCATCGGGGTTCTGTATCTGGAAGGGTGTGCATCCTTGCATCGAAGCTCCAGCAGACATTTGTTCAACATCTTGGCCGATGGATGTAGCGCTCCAAACATTGCCCCAATCGATGACTGGATTTGTTGTACCGGGTTCGATGTATATCCAGTGCTGCTTCTCATCCCTAAGTGGGTCGTCAAAATATGTGACCCCAAACATTCCTGCCAAAATGTTTGCATTAGTGTTGTCTGCTGCAACAATGACCTTGCCACCCTTCTCAGTGACGAATTTGTATATCTCAGCTGCCTCGGTCTCATCAATCGGCTTCTCCGGAGCCACTACTGCAAGAAGGGTCCTGTGGGGGTCCTTCCAATCGTTGACCAGCATGGGCGTTGACATTGTGTTAGCGACGTAATAACCCTCCTCATCCTCAAAGGAGTCTCTCATGTCGGAGACCTGTCCATCGCCTTCAGCTTCGTATGCAGAGTAGGCGGTCTCCTTGTTCGCAACAAAAAACATAGGCAAAACTAGTAGTAGGATTCCTGTGATTACCAATGAATAGGTTATGTTTCTATTGAACCTGTCATCACTACTCAATTCCTTAGGCACCCAAAGCAACTCCCGATTCTAATTGGGCCTACGGCCCAAGCAACGCCCGCTCGACAAACATAACACGGTTATATGTTCCTGAGACTAGTTTAAATCGAGGCTAGCGAATTATTGGTACTAAGGCTCATTTATGGTGTATTTTTCGAGGGTAAAATATAGACATAAAAATTGCAGATAGGAGAGAAATAATACCAGGGGCGGGAAGATTAGATTTTATGGAGTCTTCAGGTTCGCTAGGATTTGTCTCTTCTTCACCTGAATTTCCAGATTCTCCTTTAGGGGGCGGTTCCACGCTTACCCTAACTTCGTCCTGACCAATAGTGTTAATGCCTTGATTTAGGGCTCTTTTTGAGCTAACAGTCACCGTGATATCACAATGTCTTCTAGGATGGCTTTCAGATGCAATAAGTCTTAGCTCGGCATCCTTAGTCTTTCCTGAGTCGATATTACCTAATGTCAACGAGTCTAATCCGTTGTCCGAAGTAAGCAGCGGGCAATCGTCTTCCACCAATACTTCTCCTACTCCATCCTGACCATTACCCTCGTTTCTGACAGTGACAGTGAGAATTGTTTCTGAACCAGAATTCATCGGGCCAAATGGATCTGAGATTTCTACAGAAATATCAAATATCGTAGGAATCTCCAAATCTCCTTCTCTATTTTGACTAGAAGCAGTTAGGTCTGGGACTCCCTGCCTTGAGGATATAGTTCCAGTTATAGAGAACTTCTCCTTTTTTTCGGCTTCAAAGGATTGAACGTCAACTCCCGAAATCTTCAGATCAAAAGATTTGTTGGTACCTGAGGGAATGCTTTCTTCTTCCGGAGCGTCGAATTCGCCTCCAAAGGGAATGTCGTATTCTAGTTGAACCGTAATTTCGGTTATCCCAGAGTTTTCTATAAAGAACTCTACATTAACCGATCCTTCGGGTGAAATCTCAAACGGATTTGCCGAGTCCTCGTCTGGGTAATTTATTCCTAATTCCCATGATCCCAACTCTTGTGCAGATGCTGGACAAATGGGAAATAAAAATAGCAGAGTTAAGACACCGATGTATGAAAAGCTGGCTTTCATTTTACTAACTCACCAGTAAACCTCTGCAAGCCCTTTTTGTTAATACCTTCACCATCTTTTTCCTATATGGCGGTGAGAACCACGTGTTTTTGACCGGTTTCACGGCCTTTTTGATTGACTCTGCTAACTCATCCACGGAACTAACCCCTTCCCAATTTTCCAACGCACTCTTTGACTCATCTTCGTGAAGAATAGGTATTGACTCCAATCCTGTTGTGGCAACTCTGAGCTGAATTGGTTCCTTTTCAGGATTGCTTTTCCACAGTACTGCGACACCTGCCTCTGGGAAATCCCAAGACTCTCTCTGTCTCAGCTTCTGATAATCGCCCTGCCATTCCTTAGAGTCGCTTGGAAGAGTGATATGAGTAATTAGCTCTCCTGGTTCGAGTACATTTCTCGTCATCCCATCTAGTTTGAAGAAATTGCTAATCGGCATTGACCTCTTGCCACTCGGGGAAGCAATGTGGATTTGGGAATTCAAGCACATTAGAACTGGTGCTAAGTCGGCTTGATAGGTGGCAACACAGAGTGTATTTTGATTTGGTATTACCCTGCAATCTGCTCCGGTTCCGCAATCACACTTGTGGCACCAATCTATCGATTCTCTCCAGGATTCCGATTGGTTGATCCAATAGCACCTGGTATCGAGGCAAATGTTTCCACCTACTGTACCGGACCTCCTAATCATTACGCTTGCGATTGACTTGGCGGCCTTGGCTAGGACCGGATGAGTGTGCTTATCAGTCGCCAACTCATTAATCCTGACCATTGCGCCAATGTGGGTCGTGCTCAACTCTTTGAGCTCAGTGACAGATGCTAGTGATATTACGTGACTCTTCACGTTGATGTGCCATTTGTAATTAGGAATCAAGTCGGTCCCACCTGCTATCCAATCGAATTCAAGTCCCGATTCGGATAATTCTCTTGATATTTCGATAGCTTCTTCCAGACTATTGGGGCTATGGAGTTTGAATGGGGGCATTTTCATTTCTCTTCACCCCTTTTCCTCCTCTCGGTGTGTTTCCATGCCGAACCAGCAAGTCTTGGGTCATCGAGATATGATTGGTCAGGAGTAACTCTGACTGCCCAACTCGGATCAGACTGATCCGGAGGTATCGAAGGATCCAATCCAAAGAGAGCACCATTGTAATATTCGCTTCTTTCTTCATTTAATCTTCTTGAAATGTCTCTAGTGGAGTGCTCACTGGCCCTATTCTCAAGTGTTGTCTGTAAATCTGAGTAATTTAGAGAAGGAGGAGAAAGATGCAGAGGGTCGAGTATTCCTTCTGATTTGCATCTTTTCTCTATTAGTTTGAACACCTTCTCTGGAGTGAGAGGGAGTTCTGATGGCCGGACCCCTATTGCATCGTAAACAGCATTGCAGACCGCGGGAAGTATTGGCAAAAGGGGCCCTTCACCAGCCTCTTTGGCTCCAAACGGACCCTCAGGGTCATTTGATTCCACGATGATTGGAGTCACTTCAGGCATCTCGTGGACACTGGGTATTTTGTAATCTAGCAAATCGGGATTTAGGAGGCTTCCATTTCTGCTGTATCGCATTTCTTCGGACAATACCTGCCCCATCCCCATATGGCATGAGCCGATTATTTGGCCCTTAACTGCTAGGGGGTTAAGCGCTTTTCCGCAATCATGAGCAGCCCAGACTTTCTCCACATTGATTTGGCCGGTCTCGACATCAACCGTGACCTCAGCCGCATATGCTGAGAAGGAGTATGCGGGAGCGAGTCCTGCTGCGGCTCCTTTGTGGGTTTTACCCATAGGTGGTGTCCTATATGCGCCAGAAGAAATTAGGGCACCTCTATCTTCCTGAGCTTTGTGAAGAGCCTCCAAATATGATACTCCCACTGATGGGTCTGATTTCTGGAAAATTCTTCTATCCCCGATAACAAGACCCTGTTTATCCGAATTAGTGATTTGCGCGGTCGCATCAATGAGATTGTTCCGGATATCCATGGCAGCAGAAATTGCAGCGTTTGCATTCATGAAGGTGACTCGTGAAGAGTAAGAACCCAGATCGACAGGGGATGTATCTGATTCCCTGGATTTTATCCTTATCATGTCAAGTGGCAGACCAAGTACTTCGGCCACTGACTGAGCCACAACTGTGTCTGATCCCTGTCCGATTTCGGCGGCACCAGTGTGCACTGTAACGCCTCCATCCATGTCAATCTTGAGATGAACTGTGGCGTGCGGGAACTTATTAGGGTCCCAGTGAATTGGAAGGCCGCTTCCAGATATGAAGAAGCCACAACCAACACCTATCCCTTTCCCTAATGGAAGCCTTCTGAATTTTTTTGTCCAACCACTTTCCTGCCTCACTCTTTCCAGGCACTCTCTCATCCCAATGCTAGTCACCCTGAATCCGGTGATCGTCGAAGAGTGGGGAGGGAGTAGATTAGCAAGGCGAAGTGAAATAGGATCGACGGAAAGCTGCTCTGCTAGGTGGTCTAGCCCGACTTCTACTGCACATCTTGAGTTGACCGCTCCATGCCCTCTCATCGCCCCACTAGCTGGCTTGTTTGTCCAAACTCTAGCTCCGGTATAGTGGAAAGACCCGATCTCATATGGTGCAGTGTGCAAAACTCCGTTGTAATACGTAGTCACATGCCCGAATGATGCAAAGGCCCCACCGTCAATCAGAGCATCTGTTTCTATGCCACAAATCCTTCCTTCCTCATCTGCGTGAAGATTCATTTCTATCCTAGATGGGTGGCGTCCCCTATTTACCCAGTATACCTCTTCTCTATCGAACGTTAATCTAACTGGTCTCCCAGATTTTCGAGCCAGAATTGCGGCACACATTTCATGAGGAAATGGGTCCGATTTTCCTCCGAAGCCACCACCAACAAATGTCCGGTGTACGTTTATTTGATGCATAGGGATTTCGAGAACATCGGCTAGTGCCCTATGGACGTAATGAGGAACTTGTTGGGGGGTGTATAGTGTCAGCCTCCCTGTGGGGTCCCAATGAGCCACTACTGCATGTGGTTCAGTAAATGCATGGTTTACCCCAGCGAAGACCCAGTCCTCTTTGTAGCTAGCCACAGAACTGCTGAGCATCCCCGAAACGTCTCCAAACTCCTGGAACACTCGCTTTTGGACATTTGACTCTCCAATGTGATACTTCCCTCGATCGTGAATCGGTTCAAAACTATCCTTCAGACCGTCCCTCATGTCATGAATTGAATCGAGTATTTCGTACTCGACCTCAATTAGTCTCTCCGCCTCTCTTGCGGTGGCCTCGTCTTCGGCTGCTACGCACGCTACAAGGTCACCAGCATGCCTAACCTTGTCAACCGCCATCGCATGTTCATCCTTTGTCACAGGGAGGACCCCAAATTTGTTGTTAGCGTCGGCCCCGGTTGCTACGGCAACAACCCCCGGTAGCTTCAGAGCTCTGGAGCAATCAATCGAGATAACTCTAGCATAGTGGTGGGGAGATCGTACAATCCTGCCAATTAATTCTCCTTTTATCCTAACGTCGTCTCCATAGTGAGCCTGTCCTGTGACCTTCCAATTACTGTCTACTAGCGCCGTATCTTTACCAATTACCTGTCCACTTACTAGAGAGTCATGCCTGTGCGGACCCCAGGGTTGCTTGAGTTTCCCTCCTTGAGAAGATGGTATCATATTCTCCTCAATTGGCTTAGAAAAACTATTCTTTCCGCCTGATCCAGGTTTGGAAAATGGCAATTTTCCTGGCTGTTGTTTGTAGCCGACCATTTCCTTTTCCTTTTCAGTCAAAATCAAACCTCCTCTCCAAATCCTGGGTGAGGATCGCTCTTAGCAGAGGTTGAGTCTTCTACTCTGTCTCCTGCTACCAAGATATCCGAGGCGGCTCTAACCGAGTCTACAATTTGTTGAAAACCTGTGCATCTACAAAGATTCCCCTCTATTGCGGATTTTATCTCTTCATCCGAAGGAGAGCTATTCTCGGAAAGGAGTGCAGAAATAACAACTAGAAATCCAGGGGTGCAGAATCCGCACTGGCTTCCTCCAAACTCAGTGAAAGTCTGTTGTATTGGGTGTAGGTGATGGCCATCCGAAAGGCCTTCCACCGTGGTAATACTAGTTCCATCGGCCTCTGATGCCAGGGTTAAACAGGATAGTCGTGGATCACCGTCAATTAGTACTGAACAGCAGCCACAGGTCCCCATGTCACATCCTCTCTTGGTTCCAAGGCTCCCGGCTTTTTCCCTAAGTACGTCTAACAAAACAGCGTTATTCTCTATGTGGAGTGTGGTCTCAGCTCCGTTTACTTCTGCTGTCCATTCTATCTCTTCGGGATGTGGCAGCATGGGAAGTCGGTACTGCACCATTAGTCGGACCAGTCGGAGTCATCCTTTGAGCATTCGGTTCGTCAACGAATAGGGGGGAATTCCCCAACGGCCCTCTTTAGAACCTCTGATTCTGCCCTCTTGAGGTGCTCACCAATTGTGCTCCTTGCGATATCCATCTCATCGGCCAGCTCCTTGAGGGTGATATCTGTCCCTTCGTCATAATATCCTCTGTTCACAGCTAATTCGAGGACTTCCATTTGCTTTTTTGTCAAGAAATCATATTCCGAGGTTTGCGTGTTCTTAAACATCTGAACACTGATGCTGTCGGGGGGCATGACCATTCTAAGCTGAGTTAGAAAACTGCTTATCGAGTCAGAAAGACCGTATATCCTCAATTCCAAACCATTGACAGAATCTATTGCATACGGGGGGTAAACATAGATGTTGGAAAGTTCTATTGCAGCGGCTGCTAAGCTGTGTGTGCAGTGAATACTAGCTAAAATTCCTTCATTGTTCTCCTCATGCTTCTCCAGAACTGCGAAGCTGCTTAGATCGGATATTTCTGCAAGTTCTCTTCCTTCCTTCAGTTTCACCTCCGTCAATTGTGTGACACCATCTGGACCCAATGAAAGGTGGCCAAGTACCTCGATTCTATCGCAAATATCCATCAAAGCATCGATTTCTTTGATTCCCCTGAGTGAGCTAAATTTCCACCTGAGTAGGACCTTCCTCATGTGCCTCCGAATAGCTCGGTGATATTGAACATTGGTCGATATTAGCCCCAATAAGCCTCACGAATGGCTTGATTGGCCTCCATGCAGGCAACTACATCGCTGGGACGTTGGGGCATTACTGAATTTCCTATCAAATGTTGAATCATTGGGTCTGCATTTGACATATTTACCACACCCCATCCCACTTGAGTGCATGGGGCAACTGGCGATATTGGCAACGTACCAGAACTTGGATTCCAGGTTGAAAAGCTAGGATACCAAGCAGATAGGTTCAGTGAGTCTCTGATATCGTCATTGGTTATTGAGAGATTAGTTCCGTTCACTAACAGGCCTTCTCTGTCTCCAAATGCCCCTGAACCCATATCTCCGCTATAATCTCTAAGACTGGTCAGGACCAAGCTTAGAATTCCCGCGGTACGAGGAGTGGCGAAAGAAGTACCCGAGGTTGTATGATAGCCGTCTATGTCGTCGTGATTTGGCAATTCTTGGGTCCAATCTGCAGCGATATCGGGATATGATCCGCTCATGGTTTCTTTCTGATCGTCGTCCTCCTCTGCATAACCCGATATCCCTATTGACCAAGGTGGTCCAGCAGTCGAGTCTTGTACTGCCGGCGAGGGAGTGTTGTCTGCTGCCCCAGTGTGAATTTTGCCATTTTCTACAACCGCAACCCTTGTTGCGTCTTCAATCCCTGGAACTGGGATGGATCCTATGGGGCCGAACGAAGTGGAAATCACATCAACTAGAGGTTGATATGCAGCCGCGAGAACGGCAGCGTCGCTGAAGCCCTCAACAAAGAAAATTACAGCATCTGGATTGGCGTCAATAACTGCCCCGGTTACGGCAGTTCCGTGACCATCACTTGGATCGTCGAGGATTGGTATTTCAGTATTGTCTTCAGGAGTAGTCCCTATTATTCTGGATCCTTTGAACCACACGATATCACCTACTCCTATCTGGTCCCAGCAATCCTCCCGATCAGCTTCATATCTCTCTTGCCACGTACCGTTTTTTGAAATCTCACATACCATGTTCACTCCCAACCCATCTAGTAGCCACTGGGGGTATGAATCATTCATCGAAAAGTGATTATGGTATACGTTGATTCCTGTATCTATTGGTGCAACTACGCTAAATGCTCCGAAAAGGTCCTCCACCACAAGCTGATCTGGCTCTCCGTCGTTTTCAGCTATACAACCAGCTAAGCTCGCGGAAATGACCAGTATAGAGACTAGAGTCGTCAGGACCTTCACAACCCTCCGAATTTAACAACTAATTTGATACTTAGGTAGATGCGTTCTTCCTTTCGATGGATAAAACCTCTGCACAAACCGCAATTGCAATTTCTTCGGGAGTGTCTGCTCCTATGTCTAGTCCAATAGGGCACCTGACAGAGTCAATCAGCCATTTCTCTACCCCACTTTCAATAGCCTTCTTCTTGAAGGCAGACCATTTCTTCTTTGATCCAATAGCCCCAATCCGGGGTCTTTTTCCATCTTGGCAGACTTGGAGTAATGCTACTAGCATTTCTTCATCGATTGACCAGTCATGACTCAATAGTAGGATGTCCGAGAAACGAGATAATGATTCCTTGCTTTCGCTATTTAGAAAATCCTCGACGGATGAGCAGAATTTACCCTCAGCGTTTGGATATCGCTGCTCATTACAGTATTCCTCCCTGATATCGAATACGCTATATTGCCATTCCAGAGAATCACAGACTCTTGCAATCGAAAGACCAACATGCCCTCCGCCTGCAATCAGGATGTGAGGACGGGGATTGATCACTTCCATAGCCACTGTCACTCGACCTCCGCATAGACTGTCGAGGGCAGGTGCCTCTTTTCCTTTACCATCCCTGTTCAACACAAATGCCTCAACTTTACCTCCTATTTTCCTTAGGTCAGAGAAATCTTGGGAAAGAAGATCTTGAAGTTCCTTCTCAACTGTTAATTCCAATCCTGCACCACCAATAGTTCCAAACTTTTCTCCTGAAGAGCTAATTGCTAGTCTCGCTCCTGGTTTTCCAGGAACGCTGCCCCTAGCGCTAATAACCGATGCAATGGCAACTCTTTCTCCAGCCTCTACCCTCTTGATGGCCCAATTAAGAACTACGACAGTCACAAGGCTCCGTCGGGGTGCCAACCTTTGGAGTTGTGTAACTTATCGGATGTGTTTGAGATTTTCATTGCAATTAGAATGATATGTCCAGAATCCAAAGTGCAACTCCCAAAATTAGGGCAGGGATAGTAGTATGTAGCGTGGCCCAAAGGCTGGCTAACCTGTGCCTTACCAAAAGCGGAAACAGAGCGTCTCCATCCTGACTTATTGCGTTCGCGGCCAAAGCCGGGAATGATATCAGGTCCTTTGTATAGGCGGTAATAGCGATTATTTGAGGTCCACAACCAGGTATCAATCCAATAAATGAAGCAACCACAACTGCAATAACTCCATCGCCATACTTTGCTAATTCTGCTTCATTAGTCCCAGAGAATAACATTGAAAATTCGAAAATTAGGTAAGCAGACATTACCCAGAATGTCACGAATGCAGTTTCACTTGCGGAGTGTATTAGTGTCTCTCTCATAGAGTATAATTTGTCTCCAATTGAAGCTTCGGTATCATCACGAATCCAGGTTCTTTGAGATAGGTAAAGGATTATTGACAAAGTTGTCCCGATCAAACCAATCCATGTAATGAAGCCATCTAGCGAAAATGGATCATAATCTAATGATAGGTTAAAATCGGGATCTTGAGAACTCCATACAAGTAACATTACTGCTATTACCAATCCAATTGAAGTAACCACCCACCATAGTGTGTAACCCTGATGAAGAAGGAAGTATCCTGGGTCACTTTCTTTTTCCCTCCCAAGGTCATCAAAGACCATTTGAGCATCTTCAGAATCCTCTAATTTGCTTATTCCAGAATCCTCTGTTAACTCTGAAGCAAGGAAAAATCCACCTAAAGGATGCTGGGGGGTGATTCCTAATCCATCAACTAGGTAGCCCCATGTGATTCCTGTGAGAAAGGAGATGACGTGTACCGCTACTGCAGGAGCCACGAAAGAGGAGTCCGTTATAGCAGCACCAATTAAGACAAAAGCGGCATCTCCGAGAGTTGCGATAAGAGTAGCGATTACTGTTCCGTAGGTGACGAGGCCCCTAGTGTACATTGGCATGATTACAATGGCTCCGCCACAACCAGGAGTGATGCCCATTACAGCCCCAATTACGGGCTGCCATCTTCTTTTTGATCGGATGAAATCCACAAAACGTCCGGCGGTAATGTATTGCAACCAACTGAATAATAGAACCATCGCTGCAACAAACACAGTGACGGCCAGAAAGGCGTCTCGCATACTAACGACTACCACTTCAATTACTTCGGCAGAGGTTGGCATTGGTCATTCCACCCCAAGTTTGTATAAATCATTTGACATCGGAGAATAAAATGATCTGATAATCCAATTATGTGGTTTTTAAATGGGATATGCCAAATTCAATCATTTTAGGGCTCAGAATCAGAAATTCGCCATCTCAATTTTCATTATTTACCAATTTCAATTTCTCATGTAAATTGACTAAATCTTCCGGAGTATCTATGTTCAGATCTAGAAATCTGTCCGAAACCTCGAACCTACTGGCCTCAATTACTTCTCTCAATGGTATGTTTGCTGAGCTTTTCCTAACCTTTTCGACATCTTCGCGAACCAGTGCTAGGGGATGCCCTCCCCTCCCTTCCTTCATTGGGCAGCAGGTCTGATCTGAAGAAATTAGACGCTCAAGAGTGGAATCTGAGAAGCCAGGTCGGTCTACGGGAACAACGAGCAGTCTGTAATCCTCTGCACCAGAGGAATCAATACTCTCAATCCCTACTTTGAGAGACCCCGTTCTTCCTTTGTGAGGATCGGAGTTTATGACTACAATCGCATCACTAACTATTTTGGAGATTTCTTCAAAGTTCGTCTCGTTAGTCACTACCGTGATATTGTCCACACGACCAGACAATCTTCCTGAAATCCAACTGATTAATGCTTGGGAGCCGACATCGATTAATGCCTTATCCCTACCGAGTCTGATGCTTGAGCCAGCTGCAAGAATTATGCATTGCATAGCATCACTACTACTATTTTCTGACCTATCCCGTTAAAAAAATCCGTTTAAAATACCACCGAGATACGTAATGTAGGCTAGGTAAGTAAGAATCATCATTGTTCCAATGTTTTTCGTGAACTCCTTCTCAGATATGAGCATCCACACTATGAAGCTTGATGTTGCCGCCACTACTAAGATGTCTCTTTGAAACTCTACATCAATAGGAATTCCATTCCCAACAATGCTTGCGATCCCAATTATTCCCATGATGTTCATCACATTGGAACCAAGTACGTTTCCAACAGCAACCCCTCCTTGCCCTCTGAATCCGGCTACTAGCGTAACGGCCAGTTCGGGAAGAGAAGTTCCCAGTGCTACCATTGTAAGGCCAATAACAGCCTCTGAGACTCCGAAAGTCTCAGCAATATTTGTCGAGCCCGTGACAAGTAATTCTGCACCGTACCATATCATTGCACCGCCCAAAGCACAGGCCGGGATAGCAAGGGACATTTTGTTTGGAAGCCATGAGTCTTCGAACTCATACACATCTTCCCCCGATATTGCAACTGAGTAAGTGTAGTAATAGTAACCAACTAGGCACGCTAACATAACGATACCTCCTAGAAAGGGAACTTTTCCAAAATAAACGAATATTGCCATGAAAAGAGTAGCTACCAATACCGCCAAAGCATCTCTCTTTACTCCTTTTTCTGTATCAGACTTAGCCCCTAATACGGCTGCTGCTCCCAAGACCAACATCACGTTCGCGACATTAGAGCCTAGAACACCTCCAACGGCAATATCTGGGGTATTAGCACTTATCGCGGCTATTGCGACGGCTAGTTCTGGCAGGGATGTACCAACTGCTACCACGGTGAATCCAACAACCAATGGAGAAACGCTTAGGTTTTCTGATATTCTAGTAGCTCCCTGTACTAATCCCTCTCCACCTCCCATCAACAATGCAAAGCCAGATAGTACGAACAAAACGTCCAGCAATGACTGTTCCACAGTACTGCCCATGATCGTTTACAGATTACTGTTTTCGTATTTCAAGACTGATTGGGTCAATCCAATGATTTCCGAATATGTCTCATAACAATCTCCACACTTGGGATTGTATGGTCCTCCAAGGTTGGAGAGAAGGGTACTGGGGTATCTAGCGCCCCCACTACCACGGGGGCAGACTCTAACTTCCAAAATGACTCCTCTACAATCCTGCTGGCCACGGTGTGCCCGAAACCTCCGGTCCATTGGGCTTCCTGCAGAACTATCACCCTACCAGTCCTGATTACAGATTGAATACAAGTATCTGCATCAAAAGGAATTAGAGTTCTAAGATCGATGATCTCGACCTCGATTCCATTTTTTGCAGCTTCTTCGGATGCTCTTAGAGCCACATGGACCATAGCCCCCCATGTTACTATTGTTATGTCTCTACCACCTCTTAGGACTCGCGACTGTCCAATTGAGAGCTGCCCTCTTGAAACTCTTTTTTGGACAGTTTTTGTATCCACTATTTGGTTGATATTATCCCCCCAACCGGTTAATCCACCTCTCAAACCGTAAAGTCCGATGTGTTCAAGGAAAACAACTGGATCTGGAAGTTGGTGGGACTCTATTAACAAATCATATGCATCCTGGGGGTTGCTTGGGGCGACCAAAATTAATCCGGGATCGTTAGCCATCCAAGCTTCAATCATGTTTGCGTGATATGGCCCGCTTCGAGTCTTAGCCCCCAATGGAATTCTTACTGTCAAGGGGACCTCTGCCCCCCATCTCCATCTCAGCTGAGCGGCATTATTTAACAACGGATTGAGTGCAAGAGCCGCAAATCCTCCAAATTGGATCTCTGCCAAGGGACGCATTCCCCCCAATGCAGCTCCAGTAGCTGAGTGGATGATAATAGCCTCTGACAGGGGCATGTCCAGAAGTGCCTTGTGGTGGCCCTTCGCCTTCAAAGGAAGATTCATGCCGAAGGCCCCAGCAACCTCCATGTCTTCCCCCATGAATACGATTTGATCTCCGAATTGATCAGCCAGAGTCGCCATGGCATTCTGAATTGACCTGCTATAACTCCAAGAGTTGGGTGCATCAGAGAATTCGATTGAGAGCTCTCCGGGTTCCAATGGTTGGTCAGCTTGTTGTAAGTCTCTATTGATTCTAGATAATTGATTTTCATGAGAGGGAGCGTCCTGAATTGAAGTGACGCCCATAACAACGGAGTTTCCCTCGGGCCATTCCATATTTTCCAATTGCTCCCTAGACCGTAAGATTGCAATTTGCTCCTTTTCAACCATTTCACTCAGCTCTCCTTCACTAACGCCCATCTTGATGAGAGCTTCCATGTGGTTCGGAAGAGGGTCTTTATTTGACCAATATGAAATCAAATCCCTATCTACGTAGCCCGGAGGATTACCCGAAGCAGCTCCAAGATACAAGTCATCATGATGATGGGCATGTCCGCAGCCCCTCATTGTCTCGACATGAATTAGAGTTGCCCCTCCTCCGCTTAATGCGAATTCCCTGGAAACCGCAGTAGATGAATAGAAACTAGTTGGGTCGGATCCATCGATTGTCCAAGATGGGATTCCCATCCCGTGTCCTTTGTCACCAAATGTTTCCGCTCCAGATTGTGAAGACGCGAATGTGTCTAGGGCAATTTGATTATTCTGAATCATGTAGCAAATTGGAAGGCCGCGAACGCCAGCGAAATTCATAGCCTCCCAAAATTCTCCACTGCTACTGCAACCCTCGCCAACAGGTGCTAGATGGAACCTTCCAATTCCCAATCGCTTAGCAGCGAGAGCCACTCCAGTTGTTGTTGCACTAGCTATTGGCAATGGTGCGGTAGGGGGTAAGATTCCCTTCTCCCAATTCCCAATATGTAAGTCTCTTCCACCACATCCCTCATGCCCACCGTCCATGTATGATTCTGATTTCCCCATTTGGGCGGAAAGAACCTCGATCGCCGTTTGCCCCATTGCCAAAGCAAGACCAACATCTCTGATCATGGGCGCAACGACATCTGCATTGTGGGACTCATTCTTAGGAAGGTCAACTGCTCTAATAAGTGCCGATGCACATGCAACCACCCCTTCCTGCCATGTAGATCTGAATCCTTTTCCTCCAAATTTACTACCATCCGGAGCTGGTAAACCAGAGGTAAATAGGTCCTTTAGTTGCTCATCAACTAGCCTTGTTCTTGTCATCCATTTTTGCCATTGGATTCTCTGCCCGATTGTGACCGAACAAGAATGGGCAATTCTTCTAAGGCAAAGACTCACGTCGATTAGAAATCTTTCTGCCCTTCTTGCAAGGTGAACAGAACCACCTCTAAGTGGAATAACCTCCAGCTCTCCAAGTTCTAGGAGATCAGGTTCGAGCAATCTCTCTGAAAGTTTTGCTCTGAGTTCGGAAACAAATAAAATAGAAAAATCGTGGAAATCTTTTCCATTGAAATGTTCCTTTTTTTCACAGTCCTTCCAGCAGTCCAGTACAAAATTAAGATAGCCATCATGCCTTTCGGCCAAGAACCTAATTAGTTCCTTACGCACTGACGCCTCTTTAATCGGTCTCACAAACTCTAATGGTGATTTTGGGGCCCAACCAAGGCCCCAAATTACTGGCAAATCCGATTGCTTAACAGGCTCCCCGTTGATCGGTTGTTTTGCTGATGTTTCAGTGACTTTGTTTTCATTCCTCTTTTTTGCTTCGTTTTCGAGTATTGCCATGTTTGTATCGGGTTTTCTCTCCCAAATCACAACCTCTCTGGACCTTCCCTTGCCAGAAGAAGAGCGATCTATGGTGGCCCTGACCCTTTTTCCGCAACTTGAACAACGCCTATCTAATTTGTTTGAGTTATTCGATTTAATTTTCCAAGTCTGATGAAAACCACAATCGGGGCATTGCCAGACTCCCCTCCTCACTCCTGCCATAAGGCTGGCAAGACATATACTACAACAATTATTCGTATGATTGAATACTTATTTACCATATTATCATTAAATTATTTAAAAATCAAAATAAAAATTAAGTTATTCCAATTAAAAACCACAATTAAACGATAGACTAACTATAATTATACCGTATAAAGAATTAAATTTTATCATTATACGTATATTTTCCTTAAAAACCACATAATAACAGTTAACTGAATTATATTCTACCACTTAATATTTTATTATTGATGAATCAATGGTATCAGACCATAAATGAATACCACCCTGGAGATTGTACACATTTTCCTTGCTCCACCCATTTTCGGACAGAAATCTGACAACCGCTTCTGATCTAACCCCCGTCCTGCAATAGACCACAATGTCGTTATCTCGTGGCAATTTTTGCATTTTCGACGGGACTTCCGAATGCATTATTCTCAAATCGGTCCCTTGAAGTGAAGTAATTGCCTCCTCATCGGCTCTTCTCACATCTAAGAGGAAAGGTTTCCAACCTTGAGCACGCTTATTCACGAAATCAATAGGTGAAATATGCAAAGTATCTGGATCCGTTGGCTCTACAGGATGTTTTTTGCTCTCGCAAGCGGCCATTACAAGCTGTTCTGACATTTCTGTAATCGGCTTTCTTCTATCGTCTTTACCGTAAGCTAGTAGTCGGGTAGCCATTGTTTTGACGTCAATTACCAACAATTGGCCGGAAAGAGATTTGCCGATTCCTAGTAGCATTTTAATCGCTTCACTGGCTTGAATAGTACCAATAATTCCAGGTAGAACACCCAATACCCCGGCTTCAGCACAATTCGGAGCTAGATCAGAGGATGGTGCGGATGGAAACAAATCTCGATAATTTGGGCCATTATTGTAGTTGAATACACTAACCTGACCTTCGAATCTATGGATGCTTCCAAAAATCCATGGAGTACCCAGAATTTCACAGGCATCACTGATTGTGTATCGAGTAGGGAAATTATCTGAACCATCGATGACAATATCCCATCCCGACAACAATTTCAGCGAGTTCCCTACGTTTAATCTAGTATTGTAACTCACAACATCTACCTCAGGATTCAATCCTGATATACTCCTTCTTGCTGAATCCGATTTCAACGAGCCAAGATCAGATGTAGAGTGAATGACCTGCCTTTGAAGATTGGAAATGTCAACTTGATCATCATCAATAATGCCAATTCTACCTATTCCTGCGGCTGCAAGATATAAGAGAGCAGGGGACCCTAGACCTCCAGCCCCAATCACCATTACTGATGACTCGCGCAATGCTTTCTGACCACCCTCACCTACATCTGGTAGAATGATGTGGCGTGCGTATCTAGCTCGCTCATTAGGGCTCAATTGATCTTTTGCCATATCTTCAGCTCAGTGTTGATCCTCTAACCACCTCTCGGCATCAATAGCGGCCTGACAACCCATTCCAGCGGCTGTGATTGCCTGTCTGTATCTCGTATCTACCACATCTCCTGCCGCGAATACCCCTTCGACACTGGTCATAGTGTGTTCCTGAGGAAGAATGTATCCAGAATCATCTGTTTCTAGCTGTCCTTCCAGGAAAGCTGTGATTGGCTTGTGACCGATTGCGATGAATGCTCCAGTGCAAGTAATCTCCTCGATTTTACCATCTCTGGGGTCCTCCAGAATTGCTCCTTCTAGTCCATTTTCTCCCGCTACCCAACTTTTGACCTGTCTGTGGGTTTTTATCTCGATCTTGGGATGATCTGCTGCCCTCTCATACATCACCTTGGAAGCCCTAAAAACATCCCTACGATGAATTATAGTGACTTTGCTTGCGAAACGTGTTAGAAAAGTTGCCTCCTCCATTGCGGAATCTCCGCCTCCAACCACAATTATTTCTTCATCTTTAAAGAAAGCACCATCACATGTCGCACAAGTTGAGATGCCTCTGCCTTTTTGCTCGTCCTCGCCATCTGCGCCTAGCCAAATGGCTTCTGCTCCAGTGCAGATAATCAGTGATTGGGCCCTATATTCCTCTCCCTCGACCCAAACCGTGAACGGTCGCTTTGATAGGTCGACTCTCTCGACATTCTTGTCCTGAATCTCGAGTCCGAACCTTTCAGCTTGCTCCCTCATGTCAATCATCATCTCAGGACCGCCTATTCCTTTTGGATATCCGGGAAAATTTTCGACGTCTGAAGTCAACATCAATTGCCCTCCAGACATATATCCTGCGAACATCAATGGCTCGAGAAGTGCTCTTGCAGAATACAGACCTGCGGTGTATCCGGCAGGCCCTGAACCAACTATGATCACGTTTCTAACGTCCCCGCCCATAAGCCCTCCAGACACTCGACATCCTTTCAATCTTGAGAGTCGTCAAACTTCAGAAATTGAATAGAAAATAATAATATATCAATCCCCATAAAGATAGTCTCATGCCAAAATACATGTATTCTGGAAACTACACGGAAAAGGGAGTGGCTGGACTTCTAAAGGATGGAGGAAAGGCCCGACACGAGGAAGCAGAAAGAAGCGCGGAAGCCATGGGAGGTTCATTGGAAGCGTATTATTGGGCCTATGGGACGATGGACTTCTTGATGATAATAGACATCCCATCGGAGGCTATGGCAATCAGATTCTCCCTCCACGTCGGAGCATCTGGCGTCTTTAATGGGAAATTGACACCTCTGATTTCCGTAGAACAGATGGAGTCAGCCACATCAACGGTTCTCCCAGAAGTAAAGCTACCTGGCGAGTGAACCGGTTATTCGGACATTGCCACGACAGCACCTACTGCTGCTCTGGCGTGAGGCTCCAGTCTAGGTCCGATGTGCTGGGGTTCTGCCCCAGGGCCGATGATTCCAAGTCCGATAGGTTTGTTATGAGTTATCTGAAGCTCAATCACTGCTTTAGTCACTGACTGGCCCAAAACCATCCCATGGTCTGTTTCTCCCTTCTCAATTATGCCAAGGACTATCGCGCCGTCTACATTATCGTTTTTTAGCATCCTATCGAGTGCTAAGGGTGCCTCCATTGAACCTGGGACCCAAATGATTTCAGAAACAACCAATTTTTTTGACTGTGCTTCTTGTTTGGCGAATTCTAACATCCTTTCGACTTGTTCTCTGTGGAAGGATCCACAAACTATTCCTAAATTCATTTATTTTCCCTCATTCTCATCATTGTCTCTACTATTGCCTGAGTTCTTGAGTCAACCTCTATATTGACTTCTTGGCCGACTTCCTTATCACCTATCGTAGTCACCCTTATTGTCTCCGGAATGATATACAAATGGAACGAGTCTTCTGAAACTTCCCCGACTGTAAGAGATATGCCATCAACCGCTATGTATCCTTTTTCAAGTATGAATGGCCTACATGATTCTGGATTTTCCAAAACTAAGCTAATTCCATCATCAACATGATTCAGGGCTATTATTTTGGCCTTAGTCAAAATGTGACCTGATAGAATGTGCCCTCCCAGTTCGTCTCCAAGTTTCAGTGACCTTTCGACATTAACAATATCTCCTGTTTTTCTATTTCCAATAGTAGATTTACCAAGAGTTTCCCCAATAGCATCGAACTTAGCAATATATCCATCAAGAGAAACTACAGTCATACAAACTCCATCAAGAGCAACACTAGCTCCGATTTCCAATCCTTCAGTGAAACCCTCCAAGTCAATTGATAAAGTCGAGATAGAACCATTGTGAATCACATTTGTAATAGTTGCCTTTCCATCTACAATTCCTGTGAACATACTAATCCTCCTCATATGGTCCGCCTTTAGTTCCCGGCCAGAGATCTAGAATTCTTGCAATTATTTTTCTTGTCCCATCAAGATCATCAGATAGACCTTCGACTCGAGTGACCTGCACGTGGCCATAATCATGTTCTTCTAGACCGTTTCTTATGGCGTCAATCGAATGTTTCTGATCATATCCCAAAGCGATAATGTCAGGTTTTACAGTCTCCAGTATATCAAAAATCGGTACCCCAGGAGGGTTTCCAATGATTGCTCGATCAACTGGTTTTAATCCCTCAACCATCCTTCTTCTTAGATTCTGCCCGGTGACTGGCTCGTGTTTCTGCATTCTTACAGTCTCATCATGGGCGATTACAACCACTAGCTCATGACCCAGTGACTTTGCCTGCTCAACGTAATGGAGATGCCCTGCGTGCAGAAGATCAAAGATCCCAACAGCCATTACTCTAACCATGCTACAGTCCTTTGTTTTCAAAATTAGTTTTTAATCAATTGCAGAAGTAATTTCTTCTCCAGTAATCATAGGAATTCCGTTTGCAAGAGCGTATGCTCTTGCACCATTGAGAGAAAGAGCTCCATCTCCCTCCGGCTCAAGCATTTCGGCTCCTATCGTGCAGGGCACCATTCCAGCAAGTCTAGCAATGGAAACCGCTAATTCTGTGTGGCCTTGCCTAGTCTTCAGGCCGCCGGGAGCCTCTCTACATACAGGTATGTGCCCCGGAGTCCTGAATTCTGAGCCAAGTGCCGTAATTGCATCCTCGCTACTTCTTCCGATCATTTCCTCAGAGAGCTCCGCGAACCTCCTAGTGGTAAGTGCCCTATCTCTGTCGGTTATTCCAGTAAAAGTTTCTCTGTGATTCAATGAGAGCGTGAAAGCCGATCGATTGTCGTATTGAAGGTCATCTGTAATGAGTTTGCCAAGAACAGGATTCTCTTCTACAAGCATTGGATGAGTGTGAATGTCTTGCAACCAAGGCAACCCAAAGGTCTCGCCAATCTCATTTCCTATCGCAAGGAATAACAACCCTCCGCAGTCATTTCTTAGTGTTCTGATCACCTCAGGGGTGGCAGCAATAGCTGGCCACAGCAAATCAGTCTCCTTTTCTCTGAAATCTGAATCGAATACCATAACGGGTTTTCCTGCTGCAAATGCAGCTATCGCTTTCCCTACCTCCGACTCCATGTCTACCGGAGGGGCCATACCTATCCTTTCTTTTCGGTCTAGAAAAAGTGATGTTTAACGTCGGTAGCGCAGAGCATGGTGGATATCGTGAAGGCTTCAGCACCCCTAAGGGTAGATCTTGCCGGAGGATGGACAGATGTAGCGCCTTTCCCTTCAGATTTTGGGGGTGAAGTTGTTAACTTTGCGATAAACAAGAGAGTTGTTGCAACACGTGATGTGGGATCTACAGATAGTCCTCCGGAGTTAGACTTCCCGGTCCCAAGGGGGTCCGGACTTGGTACTAGCTCGGCCATGCATGTGGCGATTTCAGCACTTTCATCCACCAAGGAGAATCCGGAGCCAAGGATAATTGCGGAGGAGGCCTACAAAATGGAATATCGAAGCGGCAACTTATGTGGAAGACAAGACCAATGGGCGTCTGCTTTGGGAGGTTTCAATCATCTACTGTTCCTTGGAGGTTCAGTCGAGGAGATGCCATTCGAGCCAGCCAAATCTGCAAAAAATTGGTTGAAGAAGCACCTAATTATCTCATTTTCCGGTATTTCAAGAAATTCTGGCGAGATGCAGAGGTCTGTGTGGGATTCTTATTCCAGGGGAGAAAGCAGAACAATGGAAGGACTACACATAATAAGAGGAGCTGTGAAAACTATGGCTAATGGACTTCAGCAGGATAGAAGGGACATGGTGGTTACTTCATTAGGTGAGATTTGCAAAGGAGTAGATTTGATTAATCCCGAAATTCATAGTCCATTTCGCTCAATAATATACCCTCTAGTTGAGAATGGGTCGGTCGCAGCATGGAAAGCTCTTGGAGCCGGAGGAGGCGGATGTTCGGCTATTCTTTGTTCTCCTTCTGGATTGGAAACGGCCAATGAGGCGCTTAGAAATGCCGGATGGGGAATTCTTGATTGGGATTTTGAGGATGAAGGTGTAATACTAGAAAGATGATACTTGAGTCCGAATGCTCAAACCTTACCTTGGTCTCCGGAGGTCATGGGCGCACGGCGTGCTGTGTATGCGTCGACGATACTGCTGATCCTCATAGCGCCATTAAGCTCCTCTTCCATACACCAAGAGCAAGATGGAATTGGAGGATTTGATGCAGACGGTTTTTGGTCCCCTAGCGTAGAGCTGGAGATCCACAGAGAGTGGTGGACAGAATGGAGCAGGGATAAGGATTACAACGCACTAGACGATCGTCTGGAGTGGCTCATTGAACAGCCAGAGGAAATCCAAAGAAGTTGGTGGAAGAGGGCTCCAGAGGGAAGCGCGAGAGTTTTTGTGGATTATGATCATCATCCAACAGATGCGGATATTTACGCTTTGGAGTCTATTGGGGTGAAAGTAACGCATCGATTCGAATACCTTGACACGGTTTCGGCCTCGGCACCATTCGATATAATCGTCAGGGAAGATGGGATCAGATCCCTACCAGGGGTAGTGATGATTGAGGATTTGGGTCTTGCAGAAACAGATATGCATGAAGCGAATCCAAATATGGGAGTAAACTCGGTTTGGCAGGATCTGGGGTTAGACGGAACAGGCTCTGTGATCGCAGTATTGGATACTGGAGTTAGGGGGGATCATGAAGGACTAAATGACATGGATGACGATCCATTTACCTGCATAGATGACCCTCCCGAGCCTGATCCTCTTGACCCCGAACCTGAGCCAATCCCTTCAGACTGTGACCCTAAAATCATAGCTTTCTTTGACGCGGTTATAACCGACGAGGAGCAGGATCCCTCGACATCTTATGATTCGGGCACACATGGGACTCACGTAGCTGGAATAGCGGCTGGTTCTGGAGGTGGGCAAAGTGACTCAAGTACAGGTCTCAGGTACGTTGGAGCAGCTCCTGGCGCGTATCTGATCAATATCTTGGGATGTTGCGATGGTGACATAGAAGATGTAATGCAAGGAGCGGAATGGGCAATAAACAACAAGGACAAGTATGGTATCGATATCGTAACATCTTCTCTTGGCGAGCAGCAATTCGAATTGCATCTCGATAACGACGGAAATTCCGCTTGGAGTCGTCAAATGGACATGGTCGTGGAAGCGGGAATTATCACGACCTTGTCCGCTGGGAATGAGTTTGGAGGTGCAACTCTAGCGGGGTGCAACACAATAGACAGTCCCGGAGATGCGAGACTGCCAGTCACTGTAGCAAGTTTGGATAAGAATCTAGGTTTAGCCATATACAGTAGTAGAGGTTACACCTCAGATCTTAGGGTAAAACCTGATGTTGCGACTATCGGATCCAATATAATGGCCCCAGATGCGGCGACCCAAGATGGGTACACGAGTAAGTCAGGCACCAGCATGGCCACCCCATTAATGGCAGGAATCGCTGCTCTGATGGTTCAGGCAAATCCCGATTTAACCCCCTCCGAATTCAAGGATATTATCTCAGCCCACTCAATAGAGCGAGAAATTCAGCTACTTAATGATCCTGGATTTAACGATTGCAGCATATTAGAAAGTCGTCCGGATAACGAGTTTGGCTATGGTCAAGCGGACCCCACTGCCTTCGTCGAAGCAGCTGGAAGCATTGATCGATCACTCAATGTTACTATGGATGTGAGTACTTTAGAACAAATTGGTAATGAAAGCTACGTCACTGGCACATCCTCGGGAGCCGCACCGGGAACTGGTAGCGTCGAAATTAAGGTAGGAGGGGGAGAGTGGTTCGTAGCAGCTGACCTATCGAAAAATGGAGACTGGTCATCTTGGAGCATCAAATTGGATCCTCATGAAAAATCGGGGAACTCGACCATATACGCTAGACTATCGGTTTCTGAAGACAGTGTGTCACCAGTTGATGCTCGTAGGGTTGTGTTGGTCGATGCGCAAGCATCCGGACCTTCATCCTCACCGGGTGGATTGGTGAATTTAGGTCCTATTGCATTCCTAATTCCATTCATTATTGCAATTGTTTTGGTTATGTTCACTGGAAGGAAAGAGTCGTGGACATTCAATCAGGAAGATTCTGACAAAGAAGGATCGGAAACGACCTCGGCTGATTCGGAAAAGACAGACTATCAAAAAATCAGTGAGAGGCTCTCTAAAGGTTTCAAAGAGCTGGGTAAGGGTGGCACGATAACTGATAACTCAGTGAAGCGGGTACTGACTCTTTGTGTGCTTTATTTTGCACAGGGGCTTCCTTCTGGATTTGCTGGAGTTACGTTTGCAGCTTACCTAGTCTCAAACGGAGTATCAGTCCCTGAGATAGCTATTCTATTTGCAACAGTTTCTCTTCCTTGGACATTTAAGTGGATTTGGGGGCCGCTAGTTGATTCCGTATATGTAGAAAGGTACGGACCTAGAAGACAGTGGATTCTATTCGCACAAACAGGGATGGCTATATCACTGGGCTCCCTACTATTGGTCCCTGATTTGAATGGGCAGATAGATCTTGTAGCGAGGATTCTGTTCATTCACAACATTTTCGCATCGATGCAGGATGTTGCTACGGATGCTCTCGCTGTTGAGGTATTGGAGCCAGATGAGGTCGCTAGAGTAAATGGACTCATGTTCGCTGCAAAGAGAGTCGGGATTATCTTCGGAGGTGCCGTTTTGGGTGTTCTGATAACGAAGATTGGTATTTCTGGAGTTATTGCAGCTCAATTAGTAATGCTAGCGATTATAGTTCTGGTGCCTTTGACTATGGTAGAAAAGAAAGGGGTCAAGCTTTTCCCATGGTCCAAATCGGAAGAAGGGCTTGATTCATCTGAAGATCTAGCTGATTCGGAAGCGTTGATCGCAGAAGTTGTAGGTGAGTCAGATCTATCTCCTTGGGAAGAGGAGGAGGAGTTCAGAGTGGCTAGAACGGTCGGAATTAATATAGCTGAAGACTCTGTTTCCTTCGCCTCATTTTTTGCAATTCTTGGAATCTCGATCTGGCTCTTTGGATTCGTTATTGACGTTTTTACAGTTGATTGGACCTTTGGAAAACATGTGAGAGAAGGGTTTCCCGCTCTTGCAGGCAAGACATTCTTAGGGTTAGATATTTTACCGTGGTCTGGTACCAATAGAGTCAGTTTGGCATTAATCCTGCTTTCAGTTTTCTCTGTAGTTTACTCAAGATTCTTCGACTCGGAACAAAGGGCATCACTCCCCAGCCCCTTCCTATTGTTACCGGAGTCAACTAGAAGGACTGTTGCCAGAACTTCATTTTACCTCACCAAGGCCTTCTCCGTCAGGTCTGCTTTCCTACTCGTTATTGCCGGCTTGCTTGGAGAGCTCTATTATTTCACTAGTCCAATTTACGTTGATATATTCATCAACGAAGCTGGGTGGTCACAAGAGAAGTATAATGGAATTGTAGGGGGAATAGCGCTGCTAGGTTCCGTCACTGGGCAAATAATTGGGGGGATTCTGGGAGACAAGTTTGGAATTCGTAGAGTTGCGATGGTGTCATTTGTGGTTCTTGCTCTCGCTAATGCTACTTTTGCATTCCTACAGCCGTTCTGGGGAAACACGATCATTATGACTGTCTATCTAATCGGCCAGTATTTTGTAGCCGGTATAGCTTTGATTTGCATAATTTCTCTCTGCATGAGGTTGACATGGAGCAAAGTGGGCGGAACTCAATTTACTGCCTATATGTCAATATTGAACACTTCGGTAGTTTTCGCATACTCATTAACTGAGAGGATGATTTCGATATTCAACTATACCTCAGCAATATACATCGGAGCCGCCCTTACTTTGGTGACTACATTCTTCCTTTTCTTCATTGACGAGAATGAGACGGACAGGGTATTGGAGGGAAGAGACACAGGAGAGGATGAGATAGATGATTTGGGAGAGTCTGCTTGGTGGAAAGAGGAGCAAGGAGGAGATAATCCTGTCGCGTCTTCATGAGATCATCAAAGGCGCCGATCGGGACTTCCTAGTCTTCACTCAGACTATATGCCCCTATTGCACAAGGGCTTTCAGAACGCTTGATTCGAAGGGATTTAGTTACATCGAGGTAAATCTTGACAACTTTGATGGTTTGAGAAGTGAGGTTGTTACTGTGACAGGTCACAGAACAGTCCCAGTTGTTTTCGATATGAGGGGAGAAGACCCGATCTTTGTAGGGGGCTCGGACCATTTAATTGAGTACCTCTAGAGACTCCATGATTCCGTTAATCCACCTGCAATCATGATCCTCAAGAATGTAGATCCTCCTGTGAATGTAGCTGTCAGAGTGTACTCTTCTGAGGGAGATGGAATAGTACCTAGAGTACCTATCTCACTAGCCCCTGGACCCCATACCCTCTCAAGAGCGGAAACTGACAAGTGGTCCCGTAGAGTCATAGTTATCGTCGATCCAGAGCCACTTTCTGCATCTAGGAAGTAAATCATCTCATCCCAGCCTCCGTCGGAGGGATGGTCATTGACCAGGAAGGTATCCCTAAATTCAAAGTCGGTTCCAGTATCTTCCCAAGTATCGCTAAACCAGTCTCCACCCCTTACGAAGTATACATCCCCCGTGTGACCTTCCCCTCTGTCTGACAGCATCATTCTGAGATTATCTATGCCTGACTGATCCTTCCAAATGAACGTGGAGAAAAATCCCGCTTCACTATCAAAAACATAGTCCAATCTTGAGCCATCATTAGATGTCGCGACTACTGTGACTATACCGCCGTTCAAATCCGAGACAATTGCTTCCCACTCGATAGAAAATAGTGTAAATGACCATGAGTTTCCTTCTTCTAATGGAAAATTGAGAACTGTTTGCGGCTCTCCGTTCTCAAATGCACTTAGATCAGAGTGGGTGATCCTCCCAAGAAACGGGTTGTGATTCAATACTGCATGTCTCCTTGCCTCTGTTAAGCTGGAGATTGCAAGCATATATGCCGTACCATCCTCTTCACTCGTACTGGCAACTACAAGCCTAGTTGTGTCATCACTAAATTCTGGCGTAGAGAAGGTGTATAGCCACCAGTCTCCAACTTCCCAGGATGGAGCATCAATAGGTCCCTGATCGCCACTTTTTTCAGTATCGGAACCACTAATACAACCTGATAAACAAGAAGCAAGCAGAACTACGAGAGTGACAACTGCTCCGCCTTTCATCATTTACGCCACGTGAACAAGGGCCTCATGAGTCTGACGCTTCCCGGGATCAGAGCGCACCTAGCTCTCCTGTCTTGGTTAGAAGGCCGGCTATCACAACACTGACGATACTCATCAACTTGATCAGGATGTTTAGTGATGGCCCACTAGTATCCTTGAATGGGTCTCCTATTGTATCTCCCACAACTGCGGCACCATGGGCTTCGTCACCTTTTGAGGCCCCATCTATGTGGCCTTGCTCAATTGCCTTCTTCGCGTTGTCCCATGCTCCTCCAGCATTAGCCATGAAGAGTGCCATTAGAACTCCGGACGCAGTAGCTCCAGCTAGGGCTCCACCTAGAGCTGCACTTCCTAGTAAGATACCGATAATTACCGGTGCTGACACTGCAACAACGCCTGGCATGACCATTTCCCTAAGCGCGGCTTTGGTCGATATTTCGACACATGTTGCACTGTCGGGCTCTACTCCATCTCTTCCTTCCAAAAGTCCGTCGATCTCCCTAAATTGTCTCCTTATCTCGGTAATCATATCCTCTGCGGCTCTGCCAACCGACTTCATTGTCATAGCAGCAACCACGAAAGGAAGCGATGCTCCCACAAGCAGCCCGATCACTACAAGCGGCTCTGTCAGGCTGAGGTCTGCTGCCTGAAGGTCTGCGCTGGTCTTGAAAGCCGCGAAGAGGGCAAGTGCGGTAAGCGCTGCACTTCCTATTGCGAAGCCCTTTCCAATAGCTGCAGTTGTATTTCCTATGGAGTCCAGTCCATCTGTGATTTCCCTTACGTCGTCGCCAAGTCCCGACATCTCGGCTATTCCACCTGCATTGTCAGCAACTGGACCATAAGCATCGACAGTCATAGTGACTCCCACAGTGCCGAGCATGCCCATTGCCGCCATAGCTATGCCATACAATCCAGCATCTCCACCGCCCATGACATGATTGGCTCCAAAAATCCCAGCTGCCATAAGTAGCACAGGGAGGAAAACAGATTGCATCCCAACTGCTAAACCTGCTATGGCATTTGTAGCACTTCCAGTTTTACTGGCTTCACCTATGTATGGAATGGCTTGGACCTTGACGCCAAAGACATCCTCTATTCCAGTGTAATATTCCGTGACAAGCCCGATTAGAATGCCCACTAGTGCGCCTATAGCTACAGCTTGGATCACAGTTGTATCAAGATCAAGATAGTTCAGTGCAACGAATCCACCAGCAATGAAAAGGCCAGCACCAATGAAAGTTGTATTCCTTAGTGCTGCGCCTGGATCCATATTCTTCATGGCTGTTATTGAGAAAACCCCCACAATGGAGGCAATGTATCCCACGATAGCAAGGACAATCGGAATCATCACGTAATCGCTGCCCAATGTCTCATTTGCGGCATAAGCGATCACCATTGCCGCAATTATGCTTCCAACGAACGACTCGAATATATCCGCTCCCATACCTGCTACATCACCAACATTGTCTCCGACATTGTCGGCTATAACTCCGGGGTTGCGAGGGTCGTCCTCAGGGATTCCAGCCTCGACCTTGCCAACCAAATCCGCTCCTACATCTGCAGCCTTGGTGTATATTCCACCTCCGACCCTAGCGAACAGAGCTATGGATGACGCGCCCATTCCGAAACCTGCGATATTGTCAACGGTCAGAAACTCGGTTTCTGTGAAATAGTACATAATTGAAATCCCAAAGAGCCCCAGGCCCCCTACCGCGAGTCCCATCACGGCACCTCCGTTGTATGATGTGGTCAGAGCTTCTGGTTGCCCCCCATCAGCAGCAGCCTGCGCAGTCCTACCATTGGCACTGGTTGCAGATCGCATTCCTGAGAACCCAGCTGCGACGCTGCAAAGGGCACCAATCACGAAAGCGATCATTGTCTCCAGACCCAGACCATCTTTTTCCGGACCGATAAACAATAAAGCGGCCACTACAACGATAAATATTGACAGCATCCTATATTCTGCAAACAAAAATGCCATTGCTCCATCCTGTATCCTCCCTGTGATCTTGGCCACAGTTTCGTTCTCTATCTTAATCGAATTCACCTTGTTGTACAGGAAGAATGCAACTGCCAATCCGAAAAGTCCAGCTGCAATGCCCAGTATACCTACTTGTTCTCCGTCCATTATTCCACCATCGGTTCTGCCGGGCGAAAAGAGTGGCGTATTTAATCCAAATCCAATCCAAAATGTGCCATAGTGCATTACGTTAGATTGGCTCGGACAACCGAAGCGAATGAGCTTAGGACTCCGGCACCATCATGCTCTCTCTGGAATGAGTCCAATTCTTCCTTTGTTATGTGACCCCATTCAAAGGCCCTGTTCACCCTAGCCCTAGCAGCCTCCGGGTGGAATTGTACTCCCCATGACTGCAGAGGATTTCCCTGATTATCATTAACTCTGATAGCTGTAACCCTATTATGATCTGCAGACCCTAATAGAGTACAACTACTAGGCACCGAGGTGACATGGTCTTGATGAGAATAAAGAGCCACGGGGGAATCATTAATTCCACTTCTTCTGGATGAGAATAGGACGTCAGATTTTCCCATATCAGTTAATTCTAAGTCCCAAACTCCGCTAGAAAATGTATCTGCCCTCTCAACATTAGCGCCCAAGGATTTGCAGAGAAGTTGGTGCCCAAAGCAAATGCCAAGTGTCGGGATACCGGTCAATGACGAGCTTCTAAGCAAGGAAGCGGCGCCATCCATCCATTCCTCCCAAGTAGTAACATTTCTCCTAGATCCACTACAGACTACCGCATCGGGAGAAATTCTCTCGATCCAATCGGCAATTCGTTCATCATCCCCATGTAATGGCATAGCAAACCTCCTAAAGGTAACAGCATTGCCTGCCAACTCCAACTTACACTCCTGCCAAAATGGGAATTCGTCGTCCCATTTGGGGACGTCTATCAAAGAAAGTGGTGCTAGTCCTTCTTCTTCTGCCCTAAATCCAGATTCTTCTGATTGCATTTGTGGAGTTAGGAGAATAACATCTACCGGACCAAACTTGGCGATAGGATAAACCACTTCCTGATTACCTCCATGACCGAACTCCGATCTTTCCACCAGTAAGTCAATCAGAATAATTCTCGTAACCATGTTTTCAGACCTCGCAGGGGCAATTGTTTGAAAGACCCCCGGTCCCTCATGAGTTCGATAGCAATGGTTGACAAGCAGCTGATTCTAGATTCGGTGGGCCCAGTACAGGCGGTTCTGGATGCTCATGATGGCGAGGTTAACGTGATGGATACTACTGACGGAGTGATCATGATTTCTCTCGAAGGGGGATGCACGGGCTGCAGTGCAACTCCAATGACGGCTATGCAGATCTATTATTCTCTAATGAAGCTGGAAGAGGTAAATGATGTGGTGTTCGTAAATGGAGAGTTGCCAGCATACATGAGATCTTTCATTGATGACAAGTTGAACTCTGAGTAAATTACTCATCTTCGATTCTTGCTTTCATTATCTTATGCGGATTAGCTTCTCCTTGTACATCTTTACCCTTGATGTTAATCATTGAGGATAAGGCGACTATTATTGCGATTACCCCAAAGGGTCTGGCTATATTTTCAGAACCCCATATCTCTCCACCAGAGTAGTGCAGTACGAACAGTAAAGCCGCTGAAGTAAGACAAATGCCAGCGATCACCCTTTGAGCTATTAACTCGCTTCTTTGAGTTCTAGAGAGTGATCCGATTGACATCCAGAGAAAAACCGCTAGGCTGCACATTCCGAGGGAGGCTGTCTCGGTTAGCTCGATATAATCCACAACCACCCCTGCAGAGTTCGACTTGTGTAAGTTATGTTCCATCAACAAGCAAATATATCTTCATGATTTTGGAACATTATGGGGGTTTCGCCCAGGTCTAGGTGGTCCAACAGGGACGATTCTTCCTATAAGGAAAAGGCGATTTCGAAAGAATGGAGGCCCAAATCTCACAACTGGGGCAGATCATCGGGAGAGTCTTCGGCTGCTATCCTACTGATTGGCCAAGTAGTAAGCCTAGCTTCTCTGGCAATGATTTATGCTGGCTCAGATAGATCTCAGATTAGCCATTCGGAGTCATATCAGACCTGGATATTGGGAGGCCATGCACTAATTGTAGCAATAGCATCTGGACTGTTGTCCTTCTTACTGCTTTTTAGAATCTCAATTTCTAGAAAAGCTCCACGCCGACGACGAAGATTGGCAAGATTTTGGCTATTATTATGGTCGATCGCAATTATCTCATTAGTTTAGGATACTATACAACAATAGTTCTCGGCGCAACAAACTTGATTCAATACTGCTGCGACAGGTAGGTTGAATGAACCCTGTAGCTGGAATCACAATGGCCATTTCTGGAACTCTGATGTTTGTTAGTACTGTCTTTTTTTTGACCTCGACACCTTTTCCATTCTTTGATTCCGAGGATGAGGAAAACGTGGACTTCGATTACTCAGGAATGGGAGGGAACCTGACTCTGGAAGATCATGGCACGGATACACTAGGTTGGGCGGTCTACACCTTTGGAGAGTATTTGGATGATGATGAAGATGGACTCTACGACTTGTGTTCATTGATTGAAATTACAGTTCACACTGAGGATTCTAACAACTCCTCAAAGGATTTTGAAGTAGTAAGATTCAACGAAAAATGCGTTGAGGGGTTCGAGAGAAACGACGTCGAAGATATGATTTACGTAGGACAAATATGTTATGACCCGGAGAATAGCTCACTTCCTAGATGTTCATGGGGTAATTACACATTTGAGTCGAATTACTTCGTTAGTCTACTTCAGGAAAGTGAACCATCAGAATTAAGTTTTGGATCTTGGTTGATAGAGTGGTTTCGGTCCGGTCTGGCTTCAGGAAGAAGTATGCTCTGTGGTTCGATACTTTTGATGCTTATTGGCATAATTATTAATTTGTTCTCAACCGAAAAGGAGGAGCTTGGCATAACAAAATCCGAAGCCAATAAGGCAGAATGGAGAGCTTATTCCCTATCTGGTCAAGAGAGGGGTGACGATGGGCTTCCTAAGGCATTCACGAGGCATTCCGAGAAGAAGGATGTCTACAGAAAACCCAGAAAAGGAAACAGGAGGGGAGGGGTTCATAAAACTGGAGGACTTCACCTTGGAGGGTGGACCGAAGAAGATTCTAACAAGGAATACAAGAAAAAAGTAGAGGATCGCAGAGACAGGTGATTAGTATCAATTAACCTTGGAAAAATGGGAAAAATAAGAGGGCTAGGGACAAAGCGACTATGACTCCTATAGCTCTAATTAGAAATCTGAATACGGATTCAAGGACCATTCCGCTATATGATTCTCGACTTTTCCTAACATACACCCTTTTAGTCTGATCTTCGTCCAAATTGATGACCGCCCTTCAAAATAAGTTTCTCTTCATATGGAAGACCGGTATTGGAGACATCTTGTGTTTGTTTTCCTCGTTGAATCTTCGGTATATCTCCAGTACTTCTAATTCCCTAGAAGATAAATTATCGATTGATTTAGATTCTTCAACTGACATTGCCCATTCCAACTCGGAGTATGATGCTCCCATCTGATCCTCATCAGTTCTCCCATCATCCCACAGACCATCGGTTGGGGGCGCCTCCAAAATCTGCTTCAATATTCCAAGCTCCTCGCCCAATGAGTAGACTTCAGATTTGTATAGATCGGCTATTGGGGATATGTCAACTCCACCATCACCATACTTCGTAAAGAATCCAACGCCAAAGTCTTCTACCCTGTTTCCTGTCCCTACTACGATTCCATCATTAGATCCGGCTATTGCATAAAGAGCGGCCATTCGTAGCCTCGCCCTTGAGTTGGCGAGGGCTAGATCTGTTATTTTATTGCCATTTAGATCGTCTCTGAAGCTATCGAATGTCGACGTCAAATCCACCTCACGTCCGTCAACGTTCGGCCATTTTGCCTGCAACCATTCAATGTGTTTTTTTGATAGGTCATATTGAGATTGGTATTGGTATATTGGCATGTTCAATACTATAGTTTCCATCCCAGTTTTAGCACATAAGGTCGAAGTAACTGCCGAGTCAATACCTCCGGAGGCGCCGACGACAAGAGTTTGTATTGAGTTCCTCTCGGCATATTGACGGACCCAAGAGGCAATCTCCTGCGCTACTTGCAGCCATTCGGTCATTTCAATACCTCAGTGACAAGCCACACCGTATTTCTTCAACCTCCAATAGTTGTAAGGCCATGGGGTAAGGAATCCTGCAACTAGCATCGGTACAATAACCCACCAGGTAAGCTTAGCCCCACCGGTCAAGACTAAGTCTACGGCGTTCATTGCCGCCTCCATTGAAATCATAGAAATTAGGGACATCCCGATAGCGACTCTGAATGCTTCATTTAACGCCATTTGAGCTGAGAGGATAATGGTCTCAAGAGCTATGGAGGTCAGGATTCCATTGAACATTGCCAGTGCCATGATCATCATCGGGGTCCAGCCGGATTCGGTAAAAATGAACTGAAATGCGGCAATGGTTCCAAAGTCTCCGATACTGCAGCCGATCAGACACCATTTGGTATTGTGAGCGGACTGTCTCCAAACACTCCCATCCCGCCAATGGAATTCTTCCCCCAAGCCATCAACAGTATATCCAGCAGATCTTACCGCACTGCTCAAATCCGTTCTAGAGACTCCATTATGACTTACCTCTGCAAAACCATGATTATGGTCAACGACCGCAGAAACTACCCCCGACAGTTGCTCAATAGCTGCCCTTACGTTGTTAGAGCAGCCATCGCATGTCATACCCCCGACGTCTAGACGAATCATATCAGGCATGGGTTGAAGTGATGCACAGTGCATTTTAAGTCTTGCAATTTCTCTTTCAAAAACTCAATCGGTTCCCCTCAAGTTCAAGACAAAGCCATAGGTCGGTTGGCCGATGAGCGTGCCTGTTTCTCCGGGTGACCTTGACCCGGTTTCTCTCGAAGGGTCGATCGTAAAGAAATGGGAAGAGGAGGGTACATTCTCTGAATCGATAAGCTCAAGGAAGGATTCAGGAGTGCCATTCACATTTCTGGAAGGACCGCCTACGGCCAATGGAAAGCCAGGCATTCATCACGTTCTTTCCAGGTTGTTCAAGGATATGGTATGTCGATGGAAGTCAATGGAGGGGCATGTAGTGGAACGGAAAGGAGGTTGGGATACGCATGGCCTTCCTGTGGAAATTGAAGTCCAGAAACAATTGAATCTGATGTCGAACGAAGCTATCGAAAAATTCGGGATGAAAGAGTTCAATCAGAAGTGCAAGGAGAGTGTGTGGACTTACGAAGAAGCTTGGAGAGAAATGACAGAAAGGATGGGTTTCTGGGTCGACATGGAAGATCCTTACGTCACTCTGCATGACGAATATATCGAGTCCGCTTGGTGGTCCTTGAAACAGATGTTCGAAAAGGGGTTGCTATTCAGAGGCCACAAAGTTCTACCATACTGCCCCCAAACAGGAACCAGCTATTCCACACATGAGGTTTCACAGGGCTACAAAGAAGTCTCTGAGCCAGCTGTTTTTGTAAAGTTTCGAATCGAAGGCGATGACGCCGCAGTCTTAGCATGGACTACAACTCCTTGGACTCTGCCCGGGAATGTCGGTCTGGCTGTTGGGCCGGAACTAACCTATTGCAGAGTTAGGATAACAGAGCCTCCTTCAGACTCTTGGGAAGGAAGAGGGGGGGCACAAGTTGGTGAAGAGCTGATACTCGCAAAGGATCTCATCGGAAGCGTACTCAGAAACCACGCTGAAGTGATCGAGGAATTTAACGGCTCAGATCTTGTTGGAAAGGCTTACTCACCCCTTTTTCCAGGAGCTGTGGAGAAAGGCAACTCACAGACCGCGTGGACAATAGTTCCTGCTGACTTTGTGACAACTACAGATGGCACAGGAGTTGTCCACACGGCAGTGATGTACGGGGAGGATGATTACAGGTTAGGTATGGAGGTTGGTTTCCCTGCTCAGCACACCGTAGGGATGGATGGAGCCTTCGTTGATGGTGTTCATGAATCTCTTGATGGCAGATATGTGAAAGATTGCGATGATATAATTATCGATCTTTTAGATTCGCAAGGGCTTCTCTACAGGGAGCACGAGTACACTCATGACTATCCTCATTGTTGGAGAACAGACCATCCTCTTCTCTATTACGCGATGGATAGCTGGTTTGTTAGAATGACAGCCGTTAGGGACCAGATACTAAATCACAATTCCAGTGTTGAATGGGCACCTGAATGGACAGGCACCAAGAGGATGGGAGAATGGCTTTCCAACATCAAGGATTGGGCTATTAGCCGTGAACGATACTGGGGAACCCCGATTCCTGTTTGGATCTGCCCGGACTGCGGAACGGAACATTGCGTTGGTAGTATCGAGGAGATGAGCTCGATGAAGACCGATTCCTCCCCAATCCCGCCTGAGCTTCATAGGCCGTATGTTGATGATGTCAAGCTCTTGTGCCCTCAGAAGGGCTGCTCTGGCGAGATGATTAGAGAGCCTTACGTCATGGATTGCTGGTTCGACTCAGGATGTGCCTCTTTTGCCCAATGGCACTACCCATTTGAGAACGAAGAGCTCTTTGAGGGGTCGTTTCCGGTTGACTACATCTGCGAGGCTGTGGATCAAACAAGAGGGTGGTTTTACTCACTTCTGGCAGTTGCTACGTCTGTGTTTGACGAACCGTGCTTCCGAAGATGCCTATCTCTTGGGCATATTTTAGACAAAGACGGCAAGAAGATGAGCAAGTCCAGGGGGAATGTGGTAGATCCATGGAGTCATTTCAACAAAGAAGGTGCTGACTCAATCAGATGGTACATGACCACGCAAAGTGCACCATGGTCGCCTACAAATTTTGATCCGAATGGAGTAAGAGAATCCTATGCAAAGATGTTCTTGACGTTATGGAACGTTTATCGCTTCCATGCTGACTATGCGGCTTTAGATGGATTTGACCCCGAAGACGGTTCGGGATTCGTAGAGGTGGCCGAAAGAAGTCCTTTGGATAGGTGGGTGCTATCAAAGTTAACCGATATGGCTGATAGCTATCACTCCAGCTTCGTTTCCTGGGACTTCCACAAGGCAGGCAGAAGATTGGAGGACTTCGTTGTAAATGATCTCTCGAACTGGTATGTACGTAGATCTAGGAGGAGGTTGTGGGACGAGGCCGACAGTAATGACAAGAGGGCTTGCCAGCACACATTACACGAGGTCTTACTAATCGTTTGCAGACTAATGTCTCCGGTATCTCCTTTCATGCCCGATCATATACACAGAGAGCTAACCGGATCATCAGTACACTTAGCGGATTGGCCAGTTGGATCCGATATAGTTGAACGATCCCTTCCGCCAAAGGACTCGACTCTAGAGCAAGAGATGAGGCTAGTCAGGTCTCTTGCTGAGGCGGGAAGAAGAATTCGGGTGGAGGCTGGCAGAAGGCAGAGACTCCCCTGCAGGACTGGCTGGGTGGTCGGCGGACCTGACATTTCCCGTTTCAGTGATATTCTGGCAGAGGAGCTTAATGTCGAACATTTGTACTCTGAGGAGGATCTTGAGTCCTTCCAAAAAATGGTCCTAGAACCAAACAGAAAGGTGCTGGGTGGAAAATGCCGATCCGACTTACCAGCAGTTCTTGCAGAGCTCTCCGAATCTGATCCCGAATCACTGCTATTGGAGATAGAGGCGGGAATCGCGGCTTTAGCTGGATATGAGATTACAATGGAAGATATAGAAATCAGGAGGGTCGAGAAGGAGGGTTTTGCGGCTCAGACATTATCTCTGGAAGAAGGAGATGTGTCCATAGTTTTGGACATGTACACTGATGAAGATCTCTTATCTAAGGGCATAGCGAGAGATATAACCCGCAGGGTTCAAGCGAAGAGGAAAGAGCTTGATCTTCAAGTGGAGGATACAATCAACCTGTCAGTGTGGGTAGATGGTGTGACCCTGAATATGGAAGACTGGCAGCACGTGATTTCGGAAACAAGGGCTGGAAACAGTTCACTAAACAAAGGGAATCCTAAATCTGATTTTGACAAGTTTGAAATTGATGGTAGCAAAATCTCTTTCCAAATTCGGTAATATGGCCCTTATTCAAGACAAAATTGTGGCAATTGATGGAATCACATTTCCTGAATATAGGACTGAGGGAGCTGCATTTCTAAGCCAAACAAAGGATCGGGGTCTGTTGAGTCGTGATAAGCAATAAACGAGCCCCCGTCTGGTAAAATTCCCATACTCGCAAAGTCGAACCTTATGTCATTCCCAGCACCAGAGGTCGAATCTAAATCTCCTTGTCCCAAGTAGGTGATAATATCCGGTTCCAGATTATCGGAGAAGCCTCTGACATGGTAGGCAACATCCACATCGGGCCCCTCGGCACTCTGGAATCTGGCATTTAGAACGAACAGGTCATGAACACCGCTTGAGTGAAACTCCCACTCCTCTATATCAGTGGCCCTTTCAGAAAGATTGTAAGTCTGGTTGCTCCATGATTCACCCCCATCCCATGAGAGCATATGTGTCAGGGAAGTTCCAGCTGAACTTACACAGTGCAATGCAGTAGAAGAGTCAAATGCGCAGTACTGAGAAGGAAGGGAGGAGCCATTCATAGTGACACCAGTCCACCAATTAAGAGAAGTGTCAAGATATGCATCACTCCCGTCAATGAAGTAGTTTGGAAAATAGAGTCCTCCGGAAGGGACTGGAAAGGCCCTCATTTCCTTATGTGGCTTGGTGAAGTCCCACTCCTGACCCAAATCCTGAGGATTTAAGTCAACCTCCATGATATCGAGGTTGTCGTCCCTGTCTGGGAAGCCGAAATAGTCGTAGTTCAAACCGTCGGTCGAAAGTTGGCCACCCACGTTTTGGACTTGATGCCAAAAGTTGGAAATTACCAGACTTGCCCAAGGTCCGTTCCCGTATAAGCCCCCATTTATTGGGCCGACAATCTCTACCTGCCAAGACCTATCATAGAACGGTTCTGGAGTCCTGTTGAAGCACCAACTCCACTCAGCATCCTCGGCATCGTAAAAGAATGCATAGAACTGGTCCGCACCGCTAGTGCTTGGATATGGGAACCAACCCATTGAGATCAAGTCCCCGTTCGTTGCTTGAACAATGCTACCCTCTCCCAAACCCTCTTGTCCGGGAACGGTTGGTTTCCACTCCCTACATCCAAGCTGGGAGAAAATCGTAGGCCTGTATTCTTTCCAAGTTAATCCACGATCCTCCGACCATGTAGGATACTCCCCTCCAAAGTTGAGTATCCAACCCTCCTTGGTGGCTGCTAGATAGTGCTCGCAGCAGTTCCCACCGTGCTCATTCCCGAAAACAGTCCATGTCGCGTTACCCCAAGTCTGGTTTTGAAATGGGTCTGCTACTGTGAAGTTTCTTGGATCCTCGTGTGAACTTGGGTCAATCAGATAATACCCCTCGTCCCAATTGATTGATTCCTCAGAGGGGATTACTTCCTCTAAACAACCCGGCAGAATGACAAGAAGCGCAATTGTCAAAGAGGTCATGGCTCTGGTGGGAACACCCCGATGCATAATCGTCGTATGTGTCGGTGATATATCGCACTTTCACAACTCATTTCAGACGCCAAGTGACTCCGTTGGACCCGTCTTCGACAATAACTCCAGCCTCAGATAACTCATCTCTAATCTCGTCCGCAAGAGCCCAGTCCTTGGAAGCCCTCGCCTTTTCCCTCTTCGAGAGGAGGTCTTCCACCATTGGTGCAATGTCTGAGAGTTTACTCTCGGAGCTTTTCAACGTAGAAAGGACTCCAGAGTCTTTAGGGAGCAGACCCAAAACCTCTCCTGCGTACTCACCTATCCATCCTGTATACTCACCGATTTCTTCTTTCTTGCCTCCAGAATCCAAGAGAGATCTGAGTCGCTTAGTCACGGATTGAACCTCGACTAGTGCCGTCCTTGTGTTAAAGTCGTCATTCATCCCTTTTTCCAGGCTATTAGAACATTCTAACAGAAATGTATTTTCACTCCAATCCATTTTCCCTACCGTCGAAAGTCCTTCACCGTAGCATGTCAATAATCTGCTGTGATGTGACTTTGCATCTTCCAGCATCACTTGATTAAAATCCATTGGCTGCCTGTAAGGTGCGTTAATTAGGGAATATCTTAGAACTAGGGGGTCAATCTTCTCAAGGGCGTCTGATATTGTCCAGAAATTACCTAGAGACTTGCTCATTTTCTCTCCTTCCACATTAACCATTCCATTATGGATCCAGTATTGTACAACTGGATCATGGCCCAGACAACACTCTGATTGGAATATCTCAGCTTCATGGTGAGGGAAAATCAAATCTGACCCACCGCCGTGGATGTCGAACCTCTCGCCGAGATGCTTCAGAGACATGGCAGAACACTCAATATGCCACCCCGGTCTACCAGCTCCCCAAGGGCTATCCCAAGATGGCTCTCCAGGCTTTGCCATCTTCCATAGAGCGAAATCTCTGTGGTCTCTCTTTCCAGATCCAGTCTTATCCACTCTCCCGCCGGCTCCAGCTCGGACCATTTCTAACGTTTGACCAGTAAGCTGCCCGTACTTCTCAGGAGATGTTTCGATTTCGAAGTATACACCATCACCTCCCTCGTATGCATATCCCTTTTCAAGAAGATCGGAAACCATAGAGATTATTTCAGGAATAGTCTCTGTGACCCTAGGATAGGCATCCGCACGGATCACGTTTAATGCGTCCATACAGTTAAAGTAATCAGAAATATATCTGTTTGCGAGCTCTAGGAAGTCAATGCCTTCCTCATTAGCAGCAGAGATTATTTTATCATCGACGTCAGTAAAGTTGGTTATGTAATTGACCTCGTATCCGCTCTTCCTGAGCCATCTGACTATTATGTCGAAAGATATAGCTTGCCTTGCATGTCCGATGTGACTGGGAGAGTAAGGAGTTATTCCGCATGCATATAGCCCTAGTTTTCCCTCCTCTAGAGTGACAAGGTCTCTTTTTGACCTTGATCTTGTGTCGTATACTCTCTGTGTCACTGGACTAGTGGAGGGGAGTTCCCAACATCAACCCCTCGCCGTTTCTACAAACTTTGTGAACAATGGGCCATGATCTATTCTCTCAGGGTGCCATTGAACACCGAGGCAGAATCTTTTGTCGTCCCTTTCTACGGCTTCTATGAGGCCATCGTGCTCTGCGATGGCCGATATTGAGAGTGACCCAGGGTCAGAGACTCCTTGATGATGTGCGGAGTTTACAATCACTGACTTGCCCATTAGGCTATGCAGTAAAGATCCCTCGACTACCTCCACACCATGATCTGAGGTTCCTCCGTCAAATGCCCCATGACCCTCGTGACCTGGTGTTGTGTCCAGATGCTGATACATGGACCCTCCATGAGCAACACTAAGGATTTGCATACCTCTACATATTCCAAGAATTGGCATATCCCTTTCCAATGCGCCATGAATCAATCCAAGCTCGGCATCATCTTGCTCCTGGAAAAACTCCTTTGTCATTTCTCCCGGTTCCTGATTGTAGTTAGATGGAGATATGTCCGGGCCACCTGAAACTAATAATCCTTCAATACTGTCAAGAATCTGAGTCATGTCCCCTGCTGGCGGAATAATTAATGGGATTCCACCTGCTTTATTGATCACTGATATGTATGCGGATGGGAGTACGGCTGCATGCCTCTCCCAATTGCCAAATGCAGTGCTAACAACCGTGTCTCGAATGAAGCAAGTGATTCCAATCACTGGCTTCATTCATTCACCGCCGACTCCCGCATAAGACGGGCATGCCTGAAAGACATCACCCCAATCACTATGAATGAAATCCCACCTATTAGTAGGAATAAATGGGAGATTAGTGCGAGTCCTGACATGTCAGACCACCCAAGTGCTAATCTCGACCCTCCTAGAGCCATCAATAGAGCTAGAATCATTGATGCGTGCATGTAATGGTGCCTGTTGGCATCATTAATTTGGGACAAAACGCCCAAAATTATCATTGGAAGCCCCATGAATGCTGGAATTAATGCAGTGATTGATGGTGGGTCAGCTGACTGGGCAAAATAAGCTAAAGCGCCCCAAGCGGAAAGTATTGAGCCTTGAATGATTGCGATTCTAGGGACTGTCTGACCCATCATGGTGAAATGCTCTGCCATAGCTACGGGCTATACTAATGACTTATCATAATCGCTATCATGAGCTCTGCTAGGCCTTGCCATGAATCTCGTCATCTCGTTTCTTAATCTGCTCCCACAATATCTCAGCCACGTCCAATACCTCCATCTCTGATCCAATTGCATCAAGGCCATCCTTTACCATTACCGAACAGAACGGGCACCCAACAGCTACGGTATCGCAGCCAGTATCGGAAAGCTCCTCTGCCCTAATCACATTCACCCTCTTGTCTGAATCCTCCTCCATCCACATCTGAGCTCCTCCTGCTCCACAGCAAAAAGAGTCTTGGCCATGTCTCTCTGGTTCTACATCGACTCCACTGATAACATTCCTAGGTTCTTCGATGATCCCACCAATCCTTCCAAGGTAGCATGGGTCGTGGAACGTAATTGACCTTTCATCATCCCCTTGGACATCTCCAAGATAGGGTAGCTTCGCTTCTTCCTGTAGCTTTGACAGTATCTCTGTGTGGTGGAACACTTCAAGATCTTCTCCCCCGTAATCTGCATACTCCTTTCCTAGAGTATGGAAGCAATGTGGGCAAGAGGCAATAATTCTCTTCACACCCAACTCTTGAAATGTCATCATGTTTGTCTCTGCAAGCATCTGAAACAGGTATTCATTTCCTGCTCTTCTAGCAGGATCTCCGGAACAACCTTCTTGCATTCCTAGGATTCCAACGTCAAGACCTGCCTCCTTTAGCAACGAGATGGTAGATCTCGCTACCTTCTGATTCCTCTCATCGAAGCTTGCAGCACAACCAACAAAGTAGATGTACTCGGCTGGTTCACCTACTTTCACATCAAGATCAGCAGCCCAATCGGCCCTCTCATGCTCTCCAAATCCATATGGGTTTGAAGCTGATTCTATATTGCCCATGGCCGTATTCAGGATTTCTGGATACTCCATAGTCTCCATCATTGCGTTCCTTCTAAGATCCGTGAGCTTGGGGACGTGTTCAATGTAGAGTGGGCAAACATCCACACATGCATTACAAGTTGTACATGCCCAAACTGCCTCATCAGTAATCCTCTCCATCATAGTTTCCTCCGGAGTCTCGCCCTTCAGTAGCAAGGGTGCATGATCGTTTGCGTAATTTCTGACATCATGAATTACTTGCATTGGATTCAGACTTTTTCCAGAAGCGTATGCCGGGCAAACATCCTGACATCTAGCACATGACGTGCATGACCACCCGTCGATTAGTTGTCTCCATGTGTATTGTGTGTAGGTACTGACTCCAAAGGAGTCGATGTCCAATTCTTCTAGTGGTATTGCCTTACCATCATCATCGGTAGCCAGAGGTCTCATTTTTGCACTAGGTCCAGTATCATGGAAGAAGACGTTTGGAACCGCCATCACTAAGTGCATATGCTTTGATAGCGGGATAAGGAACAAGAATACTGAGATTGCCAACATATGGAGCCAATATGCGATTACTACTGTACTGTCCTCCAGACCATGTTGCCCGACTTGGTAACCGATCGGTTCCCACAAGCGACTTGGGTCCTCCTTTGACTCAATCATGAACGATGTTGTAGTGATTGTGAAGATCAGTAGGAGTATTACATTCCCCTCAAGTTGGGACTTGCCTTTGAGTTTGACAGGAGTGAAAACTACCCTCCTGAGCAATGCGGCCACGCACCCTATCAGTGCCATCGTATATCCTAGCTCTACCATTCCGTTCCAAGGTCCAACTAGAATATCGGGTAGAATCTTACCTGAAAACGCATTAGCGGTGGCTAAATCGAGCATATCTGAAGCTAGCATTAGAAACCCCCAGAACATGAGGACGTGCATTGTTCCTACAACCCTGTCTCTGAGTACCTTCTTTTGACCTAACCACCCAATTACGAACTCAACCATCCTCGGCCCCCAAGCATCAAATCTAGAGTCAGATGATCCGATTAAAACAAGTCTTGTGGCTTTGGAGACTTGGTAGACAAAGAATCCAATTGATGCTCCGCCCATAACAAGGAGGATCATCCATCCATCCAAAGGGCCGTATGTTTGCAAAAGAGGGTGTTCCACGGGGACTCCTCGCACAGGTTAACCTGATAGTGCTGCGATAGCCAATAAGCCCTTGAATCAACCGGATGGTAGGCCAACCCTCATGGCCTAATGGGTCAGCCAAAGAATATGGCCAGAGCCTTCGCCCCGGGAAAGTGCATTCTTTTCGGTGAGCATGCTGTTGTTTTTGGACATCCTGCAGTAGCGGTTGCAGTTGACCAAGGAGTCACTGTATCCCTGAGAGAGTCCGATGAGTGGAAACTGGGAGGATCTTATTTTGATCCGTCTCAACACCCTCACATTGCCCATATAATACAAAATGTATACAGTTATTCGGGAAAACCATTGGACATAGAGGTAGAGAGTGACTTATTTTCGGCTGCTGGCATGGGGTCTTCGGCAGCACTCTCAAATGCATTTGGTGCTGCCATGCACATGCAAATTTACCCAGGCGAAGATCTGGATCCAATAAAGATGGCCAAATTAGCACATTCTGCCGAAGCTACTGCTCAGAAGGGTAGGGCAAGCCCTACGGATACTGCCACCAGCGCATTAGGGGGTTGTGTAGTAGTTTCAGGAGCTAGGGTACCAGGAACGAGGCATGTGTTCGATACTAGTCTTGAAACCCCGGAGGGAAAGAGGAAATGGGCAATAAATGTGGTCGACATACCAGAAGGAATTAGCGATGCATGGCTGGTGATTGGATACTCCGGAGTTGGCTCGCCCACGGGAAGAATGGTCGCCAAAGTGGCCAGCCTGATTAGAGAAATACCACAGAAGATTGAGGAAATGAAGGCAATTGCAAATATTACTAATGCAGGACTTACCGCACTATCTGCTGGTAATTTAGAAGCTCTTGGAATCGCCATGGATACTTGTCACGAAAAGTTACAAAAATTAGAGGTTAGCACGCCTGATCTCGATCGGATGGTTGAGGCTTCAAGACCTTACTCACTTGGTGCAAAATTAACCGGTGCGGGAGGGGGTGGTTGTATGGTTGCTCTGACTCATGACCCAGACAGGGTCTCAGAAGCTATCGAGGTATCGGGAGGTATTCCGCTTAGGTCAAAACTTGGTTCTGATGGAGTGAGGGTCTACCAATAAGAAGTACAATAGGTGTTTTCGATGTTAATTTTCTTTATATGATCATTTATAAGGCAAAGTTAAGTCGTAAACCTATGTTAAGTGATGAAGAAAGACTAACGGTAGTTAATGTTGTAGCCTCGACCAGGGTAGCTGAGGAATTAGATCTACCCGACATTGCAATTCAATTAAACTGCGAATACGAACCTGAACAATTCCCTGGAGTTGTTTACAGAGTTATAGACCCAAAGTTAGCTATCCTGATGTTTAGGTCTGGAAGAGCTGTTTGCACTGGCGGAAAGAACGAGGACAATATCCAAACCGGAATCGAGAGGATGATCGGGGACCTTAGGGATGCTGGAATCGACACATGGGACCTAAAAGACGTTGAGATCGAAGTCCAGAACATGGTGGCTACTTACTCCCTTTTCTACCCAGAGGATTACGGTGAGGTGGCCAGAATGGATGACATCAACACCAAGGTTATCGACGAAGAAGGCGGAGGAATTCGAGCGGCTACTGATGAAGAAGTTGAGAACGAAGACCCGAGAATAAGAGGTATACTGCAAGGAGAGCCCTTAGCTGCCCTCCCGAGGAAGCTCAACCTCAACAACCTAACATTCCACCTGCCATTTGATAAGGTCGAATACGAACCAGAACAGTTTCCTGGTCTCATTTACAGACTTGATTATCCTCGGGTTGTATGTCTAATATTTGGAAGCGGAAAAATGGTCATTACTGGAGCTCGTCACAAGGATGAGATTTTAGAGGCTGTTGAGCAAATTAAGGATGAGCTTGCAGATCTGCTCTGAGACTCGGACCAATGTTATTGAGCAAACCGACATCCAGCGGCATGCGCCGGCCCTCAATCACGATTCTTGTAATGGCTCTGATCGCAATAGCGCCTATGTCAATGAATATCCCATTGAGCATTTCACCTGAAATTTCCAATGAGCCTGATTTGGATTCTAGATCAGAAGTACAGGCAAGGACTACTTTCAGCTCTGAAGTTCCAGTTTGGCGAGTGGGTGACAATTGGATGTACGATGGCTACCTAGACGTGGCAGACTTCGTTGCTGGATCCGGAGTCACGACCGACGTAGAGATACTGGAAGGCTCTCTCGACCGAACTGTTGAAGATGCATATGTAACTGATATGGAGGACAATGATACTCTGGTTTACAGAGTCGTCTCTGTAGGAGAGTACGAGTCAGATGGCCCCATTAGCATAGACGGAACGAATGGCTGCTTATTCGTGGAAATTGTGACTAATGAAATAATGAGAGCTTCCGATTTGGCGACCTACTCCCAAGAAGCATCTGTTAATGTTTACTTTTGGCCATCGTTCTTTGGAACCTGTGTATCATGGTTGAATCAGTCCATTGGTGTCTTGTCTGTAGAAAATACATTTGTCCCACCCTTGGAGAATTATGATTTTCCGATCTCTGTTGGAGAGTCGTGGCAAATGGGATATCAACAGAATATTGAATTCAGCGGGTCCAGCAACTATGTGGATATACCAAATGACACGAGCGATACTAACTCTTCTAGTTGGACAGTAGTCAGCCAAGGTAACTCGGGTGTTTCATACCCTGGTTGCTACCAGTCTTTCAACGTCACAAACTACGATTCTAATGGTGATGAGGTTGGGTACAACTGGTTTTGTCCTGCAATAAGGGGGGAAATAAAGAGCTCATTTGTCCAAGCATTCGGTTTTGTGGCTGTGCACGAGCTGGTTGCATACCAACCAGTGATTAGATCAAAGGAAATCACAATTGAGGTGGAATACCCCCTCTCTCCGACTGATCTAGAAATATCCACATGGATCAATGTCACTCAGGGAGGGCAGCCAGTTTCCGGACAGAGCTTGCAATTTAGATACGAATCTGAAAATTACACAGAGAACATTACTACTGCGGCGAATGGATCTTATCACCTCACTATTAACTCTGGGAGTCAACCGGACAACTCAGTGGGCCAAGGCGAATTGGGCAGTCATGGATTGATCGCATGGATTGAGACTTCCAAAATAATAGGGGCTAAGACACTGATTATTGATTCAAACATACATGAAATCGATCTTGTCACAAAAACCGAAGGAGTGACGGTGCAAAGATATAGGCCCCTTACAGGCAATATCATTACTCTTAATTCCGATATTAGCTTCTCTGCTATATCTGGAGATGTTCTTACATTTTCAATTCCCGTCCTAAATAGAGGACTAGCCACTTCTCCTGAGTCCACAATGGCAATCAATTCCCCGGATGGCACATCCGTTTACGGATTAGTACCTCAACTCTATAGCCTTCAAGAATCGCGTATTGAGATTAATTGGACAGTCCCAGAATCCCAGACCTTCGGAAATGTTTACCTTTATTTCGAAGTAGATCCAGATGAGGAGATAACAGAGGACGGTAATAGGTCGAATAACCAAGGGTCCTTTTTTCTCTACATAGGAGCCTTACCCGTAGCCGCACTACACGCTCAGTCCGAGGCTATGACTTTCGAATCGATTGAAATTGACGGTAGTTCATCTTATGATCCAGATGGGGGGGATATTACTTGTCTTTTCCAAATTGATGAAGTCGGCGGTAGCACATACGAAATTGATGATAACGACTGTGTCTTGCAGACATCATGGAAGGATAATGGCAATTACAGTGTTACTCTTATTGTGACAGACTCGGAAAGCGACTCAGATTCCACAATTTTACATATATCGGTATTGAATAGGCCACCACAGGTAGAGATCGGTGCTGACTCTGAAAAAGTGGTTGTAACCGAACAAATAATCTTTAGGATCATAAATAGTAGTGACCAAGATACCCAGAATCCATCAGCCCCTATTGAGTATAAGTGGGAGGAGGAATGCTTGGAGGGTAGGGTAAGCCAAGTTTGTACTTTAACTCCAATGGTTGAAGGAAATTTCACTGTGAAGCTAGAAGCTACAGATGACGACGGTGCCAAAACAATAGCTGAGCACACAATTGGCGTGATCAATCTCGCTCCCAGCAATCCCGTGGCTGAGCTATACTCGGAAGAAATTCGGATTTTTCCAGATAGCAGGGGGGTGTTCACGGTAAATGAGGGGGAGATGGTGACTTTTTGGGGTCAAGCAGAGGATTCCCCTAATGATTTGGATTCATTAATTCAAGTTTGGAGGCCAGATGCAGAAGACTATCCTGAATGGAATTTTACAAGCATTGGGCAAAGGAGTACAGTGTACAACGTTTCTTACAATACTTCTGGAATGCACCTTGCAACACTTCAAATCTATGACAATGATGGTGAGAGCTCAGAGTTATTGATAATTCCAATTCAAGTGAACAACCTCCCACCTGAGATCTCCCCGATTACAACAATTCTAGGAGATCTCGAAGAAGACGAAGAGTTTACGATTTATCCGACGGTTGATGACACTGTGAACGACTTTGGTAGTCTGACTTATTGCTTCGACATGGACCCTGCCCTCGATACAGATTCAGACGGATTCATATCAAACGATTGCGATGTAGAGTCACCAGTCCTCACTTACTCTTGGCCTGACTCCACGAGTGCTCCTTCGTCAATAGTTTTCTTTGTTTTTGATGATGATGGGGATGCAGACTCTGTAGAGTTCAAATTTAATGTGATAAACTCGCCTCCAGATGCTTTAGCTTCCGCGAGCGAGTCAAATCCTTCTGAAGGGGATAAAATAATTCTTAGTGCGAATGGGACTGTAGATTCACAAGCCGATATGGACTCACTGATCTTTCAATGGGACACTGACGTATCAGTGGACTCCGATGGTGATGGAGATCCAACAAACGATGTTGACTACATGGGAAGGTGGATTGAGATCTCATACGAATCAGGAGGGTCAAAGACAGCCAAGCTAACTGTTCTTGATGATAGCGGATCTCGAAACTCAATAACAATGGACATTGAAGTGGCGGAATCTCCCCTCAGCATCGCCGAAACGTTATCTTCCAACATAGCAATAATTACGATAGTAGTCCTAACATCTTTGGGTGGTACATTCGTCATTTTGAGGGGTTCGGGTAAGCAGGAAAGTCAGAAAGTCGACGAAGAAGAGGGGTTTGACTATGATTCTGCTTTCACCGAGGTGGAGGAAGGGGACATCGAAGATAGCAGAGATCCTGAATCATTCAAATCAGAATTCTCATCTGATGAGGAAATGAATATACCTGAAATTGATGAGGTGATAAGGGAGCTATCGGACTTAGATGAAGAGCAAACTAATGAAGTCCCCCGCGCACCTGACTTGGGTGAGCAAAAACCTATCTTGGACCTTGATGACATAGAAGCACTCTTTGAGGAGTAGCCTGCGGCGCGTGCGTGGTTAATCTATTCAGGCTTCTTGGGCTACCGAATCCGAGTAATTCCCCTAAGGTTAATTCAAGGGGTTTGAAGTCTGCCTTCGAACCTGGACCTAAAGCAGGAAATAAGTTCCATGATCTCGGTGAGTCTAGATGGTCTGAAAGGACAGAAAGGATGACAGAGAGGCCCAATAGGAGGGTAATTTATCTAGAGCCAGACAATCTCCATAGACTTCAGATGGATGGGATAGAAGGTAATCTCTCAATGGGAGACATGGTAATTATAGATCTAAATTCTCTCAATCACATGCCTAGCCAGCAGTCGGTCTGCTCCAGAAGAGTACAGGATCTGGGAGATAGGACTGGACTTCCAGTATTCGCTCTGAATGAGGATGACACACTACTCATGGTGGCTGGAGCTAGAATGAGGGTTGACACACACAAGCACAAGCTTGGCTCACCTGTTTTGGAGAGGGCCATAGACAACTAACACTTACTCTTCCTCTAGCCAATCGTCTAGATCTCCGTCTAGAACTTCTCTAACTGCGTGGTCAGTAAAGTCTCTGTATATCTCCCACTTGGCTATCTCGGATTCTTCTTCTCCCCTTGCGATCTTCCTCGATATGGAATCATTGGAGTAGGTTACGCATTTGCGTAGGAAGTTAGCAATCAGAGCTCTGCGTTCTTCTAATTCCATCGTGCTATACCTTCCTTGCTATACCTTCAGTGCTTCAATCAAAGTGTCGACGTGTCCCTTGGTCTTTACCCCGTATCCCGCCCATGAAATAGTGCCATCAGAGTCAATTGCAAAAGTTGACCTCAGAGTTCCCATGTATGTTTTTCCATACATACTCTTTTCCCTCCAAGTGCCAAATAATTCGTGTAAAGAGGCGTCTTCATCAACAATCAATTCGAAAGGTAAGTCGTGCTTATCGATAAACTTCTGATGAGACTTAGCCCCATCCGTCGAGACTCCAAATACTCTCCATCCGCTCTCAGAAAGTCTACCGAAGTTGTCTCTGAAGTCACAAGCCTGTGTTGTACACCCGGGTGTATTGTCCCTGGGGTAGAAATAGAGAATTAACCCATCTCCAGAGGATAATATTTCTGATAGGGCAATCGTTGTTCCATCGGTGATCGTTGCCTCGAAGGCAGGGGCTTTTTCCCCGACCGTCAACTCTGTTGGTGCCATGGCGCTTCGGGAGGTCTAGGATTCATGAAGGCTACCATCATTCGATATACGACTTCAGAGATACTGAAGCAGGCATTGACGGTGGTTCACTGAAGCCGAAACAAGTTGTATTCTGAAACTTCACCTTCGATCCCATACTCACTCCGTTTAGTGAGCCTTCAGCATCTAGAACTCTGGAAATTGATCTTACGGAGTACCACTCTCTTCTCCCATTCCTAGTTTTGCCGTGGGTAATTGTTCCGAAAATCAGTTTCCCAAAAAAGGCCTCGAAAGAAGCGATGAACCAAAGTGGACGCCAAAGAGGTATAATTAGAGAAATTCCCCACCTAATTCTGATTGATAATGCGTCTGCGGAAACAAAAATCTCCCTCTTACCTCTTTTGACTTCAAAATCTACGATTCTCACCTCCTCGAATGTATATATTCCAGAAACGTATTCCGCATGTTTAGCCGATGGTGAAAGAAGCACCCTAGTCCCATCTGGCTTTGCCCACATTACGTTTGTGAAATCGCCTAGTATTGACTCACTCCAATCGCCGATTACTATTCTGTGCCCGGTGGAGAATCCGGTAGAAGTAATTCTTCCTCTAAAAATATCCATCTATCTCCCCATTTCCTCTTTTATCCTCTTCTTAGTTGCCGCCCATGAGCATATTGGGCAAGACCTTAGATCATGCCTAAGTGCAGGACAGTATTCTCTTCCAAAATAGATGATTTGTAGATGTCTCCTATTCCATGTATTTTTTGAAAAAACTGACTTCAGGTCTTTTTCTGTCCTCTCTACATTAGTCCCATTTGATAGGCCCCATCTTGCCGCTAGACGATGTATATGAGTATCAACCGGGAATGCTGGAATTCCAAACGCCTGTGCCATTACCACGCTAGCTGTCTTGTGCCCTACTCCGGCTAGAGATTCTAGAAATTCCCAGTCAGCCTTTACTTCCCCTCCAGCCTCTAAAATTTGTAGGGCCATCCTACTGAGATTTTTGGCCTTCGTGGGCGCTAACCCGATCTCTCTGATGTATCCATGTATCTCTTCAATCCCTAGAGATGCCATATCGGAAGGTGTACTGGCTGCCTTGAATAGATTTGGAGTCACCTCGTTAACCTTTTTGTCAGTGGTTTGCGCGGATAGCATTACGGCTACAAGAAGTGTGTATGGGTCTTTGTGATCAAGTGGTATTGGCGTATCCGGGTATAAGTCGTCGAGTTTGATGCCAATGAGCTCGGCTTTCTCGGAACGGCGCAAGCTCAGTCCTCCACTCCTCGAATGTCTTCCCTCCATCCGATAATCATCCCTGCTACAATACAACCAAAGAATGGGATATAGCAAACCAAGTACATCTCAGCACCCCACTCTTCTGATCCTCCGCTAATTACCCAACCTATGACGGCAAGAATCAGGCCTGGAACTGCTCCCAATGACCCGAACACTAGTGCTCTTCCCAAACCCATAATCAATTCACCAATCCGAGAGGATTGCCCTAATTGTTAGGTCTTCTCCATGTCCATTTTGCCATGATGGCTGTTTGGGAGATGGACAAACCGAATGCCCACCAGATCCAGATTGGCAAGCCAAGTGCATATCCTGAGGCCTCATCCCACCACCAAATATCTTGAGCTAGTACAAAAATGCCTGTCAACCCCAATAGATATAGAGCTTCATTTGATCCTGACCACATACTTTCCAATGTCAATCGGTTCCTGGTGAATGTATACTGAGAAGCTAGCAGAGTGAATATTGCCGCAGCTAACGATGGGACTACTACAGTGGGAACTGCAGCCTTCACAGGTTGGATATACCAACCATCAAATGATTCTGGGGAAAATAATGCAAGAAAAACAACCGCTTCACCCGCTAATATGGAACAGATGACGGATCGGCCATCTATGTTGTCAGAAAAGGCTGTGGCAAATACCGAAGGGAACATGACCGCATACATTGAGAATGCAAGAAGCCCCAAATCGAGAATTGAGAGATCTGACCAAAGGGAAAGAATAAGACCGATTATTGCCAAACTAATTATTACCGATTCTCTTGAAATTGTAGGATTCTCCCCTCCTTGCGTCTCTATCCCCTCAACAGAATCGCCCAGATCACCTATCTCATCCTGCCACAGGCTACCTTTTGGGATTAGGTCTCTTGTGACCAATGAACCAGTAGCTAAGAGCTGGGAGTCCATGGTTGACATTAGAGCTGCAAGGCCTGCAACAAGGACCAGTCCCCCAAGCCATTCCCCTCCAATTTCCATAATCATAGTCGGTAGGATGTTGTCAGATCCAGATCTGTCCAGACCGGGGTATCTAATGTGGCCAATAATCCCGATCATTATTGGTGGGAGGAAAGCCAACCATGCTACTGCTGGGTATAAGGTAGCCATCTTTCCTATGGATTCATCGCTATCTGCTGCGCAAAGTCGCTGATATAGCTGGGGAAACATTGGGTCAGCGAAAAGCCACAATAGCATTGTGCTTGTCCAGACTAACAAGACATAATTTCCTTCTCTGTATAGGAGTCTTGAGGTGTCATCGTTAGATCTTATACTGTCCATGGCGGCCTCGATACCACCCGCATCTCCTACTACCAATGCCAGACCTATCCAAAGCAACACCAGAGCTACTGCTCCTTGGGCAACATCAGTCCTAACAACTGCCTTCAGGCCACCTGTTAGCGTATACCCAACTACCAGAGCCGTCACAAGGATAGCTCCTACCCACTCAGGTCCTCCAAAAAGTGCAGAGACTACTATGCCTGCCGCTCTAGGTTGGAGAGCCAAATAAGGAATTGTTGCCACAACAAGAATTGATGCCATGGTGATTTGGGCGTTTCTAGATCCGGTTTGGCCTCTAACCATCTCGGGTGCAGTGATTGCCCCATGTTGGATTGACCTAGCTCGAATTCTCCTTCCCAATACAAACATCGAGACGGCCATGAAGCCTGTCCCAAATGCCATTATCGGTAGAAAGGATAGTCCTACTCTATATGCGGCACCACTTGAGCCATATACCGTAAATGCACTAAAGTTGGTTGCTGCCATAGTAACTAACAAGATTGGTCCATTCAGTCCTCTTCCAGCCAAGTAGTAAGATTCGTCTCCATTTCCCAAATCTCGTCTGGCCCAAATAGCAAATAGAATCATTGCAATTGCATATGCGGAAACGATGATCCACGCAGAAGACATGTATCTCGGAGGGGACCCCCAGCATTATGATGTCTGTGAGTAGGGGGATTACCAAGGGAAGTTGTAAACCCATATTATGAAGTCATTAAGAATACATTGGATTGCTAGCAAAATTGCCCCCATGATCATTAGTCCTGATCCCTCGACTCCATCCCTGTAAGAACCGTAAGCTAACAGTCCTAACATAACATTGCCCATTGAGGTAAGGAATAAGGTTCCTATTACTGGTAAAAAGGTCCATGAGTAGTTATTCTCAATATGGAAAATAGTACTCTCGATCCAAAGAGCGGAGGGGATAAGAAATAGAGCATAGGACAAGAGCAACCGTTTTGCTCCTTTGTCGTCAGAAATACCCCATGGCCACCTCATTGATGAAAGAGTGGTTTCGTCTAATTTGTAGAATGCTATGTACCAATACATCAGAAAGCCAAATGCAGCAATGAACATGAATGGGACAATGTATGTTTGCCATGACAAGGGAACTCCTCCCCAAAGGGAATTTGGGTCTGCAACATGGGACAATCCGTATGCATAAGACACTAGGACCAAAGGCCCAAACAGAAAAGTGAACCCAAGTACGAGCCTTCGAGAAATATCCATGACATTTGGAATCAGCATACCATGATAAAATAAAGCCGTGTTCCTTCTCCCCCTCTCAATGGGAGTCACCTACGAAGAGCCTGAGTTTGTGGTAATCTCAAAACATCGTGGTTTCGAGATCAGGTTTTACTCGGACACAGTTCAAGCTCGAGTAAGAACGACCGGGAAAGATTGGAGAGGGTCAAGTGGGGGGTTCAGGAGGATTGCAGGATATATTTTCGGGGGGAACAACAGGAATGAGATGATAGCAATGACAGCTCCTGTCCACATCTGGGAGGGGGATGGTGGAATGATGATGGCATTTACAATGCCATCAGAATATTCGGAAAATAGCCTCCCCCTTCCAAATGATGAGGGTATTCAACTAGAAAGACAAGAAGGTGGGGGATTCTGTGCTTTGAAATTCTCAGGTCTTTCTGGGCCTAGGAAGTCTAAAAGGCTGATAAGAAGGCTTAGTACAATGATTGAGAGTAAGGGATTGAAAATCACAGGGCCGGCGCTACTAGCAATATATGACAACCCCAACACCACATTACCATTCTTAAGAAGAAACGAAATTCTCATTCCAATAGAAATGGAGCAACCCAAAACAGATTAATCCGGACCCACGGCTGCAAGTGTGCAGAGGTGCGGAGTGGCAGATGTTGCTAGGGCTCTAAGTTCTGAACAAGTAAGCCTCCTGCTAGTCCTTAGAGGGTGTTCAGAACCTGATGTCATTAGGCTTAGAAAAATTGCAGAGGAAAGAGGGATTCCCGTTCGTGATTCTTCGAAGAATGATATGTGGAGAATGTCTAGGAGGAATAATGGAGCCGAACCTGCTCCAATTTTGGCACTGGTGGGAAGAAAGCCTAATGCTAGTATAGACGAAATCTTTGCCGCTGGTGGTTTGGCTTGGCTTCTAGCAGGAGCCAGATACCCGGTCAACATTGGATTCACTATTCGAACGGCCGAGGTTAGTGGTTCCAATGCAGTCTTTGTTGACGGGGACCTAAGCCACGCCCAGAAGAAGTCTGCAAAAAGAGCTTCAATGAAGGCACATAGGTTCATGCCTGTTCATTGGGTACGAGGTGAAAAGATAGTTCAATTGGCGAAGGCATCAGGTTTCAAAGTGATTGCTTTGGAAGATACTGGAAGTATAGAGCCCTGGGAAGAGGATCTAACAGGAGATGTTCTTCTCGTCGTAGGAGGGGAGAGAGAAGGTATTTCCGATTCGATTCTTGGTGAATGTGACTCTGTATTGCGTGTCCCTATGTTTGGATTTGTCCCCTCCTACAACCTTCAGGCACCTATGGCTGTTGTCGCTGCAGAAGCATTGAGGCAGAGGAGACAATTCTAGAAATTTGAGTCTAGTTCCCGACCGATGATCAACCGTTGAATTTGACTGGTTCCTTCAAAAATCTGGTAAATCTTGGCTCCTCTCATCCTTCTTGCCACAGGGTATTCTTCCGAATAACCATATCCGCCCAGAATCTGTACAGCATCAGTAGTGACCTCCATACCAATATCTGCAGCGAATCTTTTGGCATGTGCCGCCTTTAGAGTTGCCCTCTCCCCACTATCTATCGCACAAGCAGCACTGTAGGCTAGTAGTCTGGCAGCCTCTATTTTTGTTGCCATATCGGCGAGCATGAAGGAAATTGATTGGTGTTCTGAGATAGGCTTTCCGAAAGTCTTCCTCTCCTTCGCGTATTTCCAGGCTTCCTCCATAGCCCCTCGAGCGTTTCCAAGAGCTCCTGCGGCTACCGCCGGTCTTGAGTGATCGAATGCCTTCATCGCATTCATCCAACCTCCGTTCTCTATACCTCCAACCAGATTATCTTTGGGGACTCTGACGTCAGTAAACACAACTCCTCTCGTATCAGAACATCTCTGACCCATATTTACTTCCTTTTTTCCGAGCTCTATACCAGGGGTATCTGCGTCTACTATGAATCCACTAAGCCCCCCATAACCTGCCGCCTTATCTGTGTAGGCTAGCACGAAAAACCAGTTCGCATATCCTGCGCCAGAAATCCATGCCTTGCTTCCATTTATTACGTATTCATCTCCATCCTTGATAGCTTCTGTCTTCAGGGACTGGACGTCTGATCCTGCATCTGGTTCTGTGACACAATATGCGGCTAGCTTACCTGACACAACTCTCCCGAAATATTCTTTTTTCTGCTCCTCAGTACCTCCGGTGAGGATTGGCAAGGTTGCCAACATGGTATGGTAAGCTGCTGTTCCAAAACCGGGGTCGCCTCTTGAGATCTCTTCGCAAATAATGATCTCGTCCAAGGCAGACATACCTTGTCCACCATATTTCTCAGGTATCGTGACATTTAGGAGTCCTAATTCGTGGGCTTTCTTTATTTTCTCTAGTGGGTAGGTTCCATCCCTATCCCATTCCTCTGCGTAGGGAATTACTTCCTCGTCGCAAAACTCCCTTGCCATGTCACGAATCATAAGTTGCTCTTCGCTCAGTGTAAAATCAACCATGGCTAAACCACCAATCAACAGTATATGAGTGATTTCTGGTCTTGCTCTTTTTGCACCAAGTGTAGATTACTCACTATTTTCAATTATTCCTGCACCACATTATTCTTCTAATTAGGCCATGTGGGTACTTCGTGCCTATCGTCGAGGAGAGGGTGACTAACGAAATTAGGAAAATAATTTCACCTTTCAGGTTCATGATGTGGACATTCTGGAAGTTCCCAGCATCGCGATTCTCAGGACTGAAAATGGAAAAGCTAGACTCTGAGACTTGTGTTATTTCCATTCCGGGAGGTTGGAGGTCACAAAATCCCTTCAACAGTATGTACTGGGCTGTTCAAGGAATGGGTGCAGAACTATCAACTGGGGGATACCCCCTAGCTCTTGTGAGGTCAATGCCAGAAAAGACTCGGACTCTAGTAGCTGGCCAAGAGGCCAAGTTTACAAAGAAGGCTAAAGGGAAAATTACGTTCACCTCCGAGGATGGGAATCTCGCAAGGTCAGCAATAGAGGAAAGCATGATCACGGGAAAACCAGTGAACGTTGATCTGACTTCAGTCGGAAGGGATTCTAATGGAGACATTGTTTCTGAGTGGGTTTTCAAATGGAATTTTCTAGTAATCAGGGAGGACTGAGTGTGAAAACGAGACTAACAGAGGACTCAGGCGTAAAATATCCAATAATCTGTGGTGCCATGTATCCATGCTCTAATCCGGAGCTGGTCGCAGCAGCTGCAAACGGGGGTGGTATGGCCATAATTCAACCAGTTTCTCTAACTGTGGTTCACGGATATGATAAGCCGGACCTGAATCAGGGCCTGATCAACGGAATTAGGCAAATTAGATCTCAAACTAACAAACCAATTGGATTCAATGCACTGATAGAGAAGGGTAATGAAAAATATCTCCAAAGGATGTCTGATTGGATAGATATAGCTCTGGATGAGGGAGTAAGATTTTTTGTTACCTCGCTGGGTAAGCCAGACTGGGTATGTGAAAGAGTGCATGATAGGGGAGGTTATGTCTACCATGATGTAACCACCAGATATCATGCCGAGAAGGGAGTAGAATGCGGAGTAGACGGGCTGATCTGCGTCAATAATAGAGCTGGTGGCCATCTGGGTGCAGACGGTATGGAGAAGATGTTTGTTGACTTGTCCGACCTCGGACTTCCCCTCATTTGTGCGGGAGGAGTAGGTAGTGAAGAGGAATTGAAGGAGGCTTTGAGGATTGGTTATGATGGGGTGCAGATGGGTACTAGGTTTATTGCAACAACAGAGTGTAGTATGCCACAGGAATACAAACAGGCGATAATTGAGTCATCAGAGGATGATATCGACTGGACCCTCAAGCTTACCGGAGTACCGGTTTCTGTGATCAAAACCCCGGGCTACAAGAGAGAGAACTCCTGGCTAGTTAGAAGACTGCTTTCTGGTAAACTTAAACACAAAACGAGATGGTTATTGAATATCCTATCCTTTAGGAGATGGAAAAAAATGTCCAAAGGCTCCAGATCCGACAATGATATATGGTCGGCGGGCAAAAGCGTAGAAACGATCAACAGCATCGAGTCGGCAACAACCATAATGGCCAGACTCGGAGAGTCTTTGTCAAGTTGAGATATGTTTTGTTGATCTCTTCACAGTAGGCCTTTTCTCGGTCTTCCCTTCAAAATTCTCATTCTCCTACCGGGTTCCGAAACTAATAGGCATGTATTCGCATCCATACCTAACTGTTAGTGAGAAGAGTACTTCAAACAGTGTTTATTTTCGATTAGGGACTGTTAGAAATTACCGAGCGTTCTGAGGGCCAAAGGAATGAGTTTCTAATTCTGCGGATAGCTAAATACGTGATTGAGGCCAAACTTATACTTCCTAAAATCGGTCCTGGTCCCCAGAGCCATGCATCAAACCATCCGTCAAATATGTAAGGAATAGGATAAAATGGTTCGAGGCCGTAAATTCCAGAGTGAGACGGTATATCCAGAACAATATGAGAGGCATATGACAAACTAGCCAGTCTTGCCCCAAAGCCCTTATTCCAGAAAGGGAGGAATACAATTGCCCAGAATAACAAACTGTGAGTTAACAACCAAGAATGGTAAGTCCAATGATCTAGAATTTGTGGAAATTCGATGAAGTCCTGAGGTGTGGCAAATGGAATCTTATGTCCGGCCATCCATCCAAGGTATGGGTGAACAAAAACAAGATTCGTGATGTCTGGCAAGATCCCGAAAAATAGGCCAATTGATCTCCTGTATTTGGTTTTCTTAGGTGCCAATTCCCCAAGGGAAAGACCAACCAAGCCGTGAGTTACAATATCCACTGATTAACCTCCCAAAAATCGATTAGAAAACTCGTAGGACTGTATGATATCTTATCATATCAACCTCCCTTCCATTCCACCAGCTACCTCGATAACCTGACCAGTTATGTGTCCCGATATGGTGTCTGAAGACAGGGTCACCACAACACTAGCTACATCTTCTGGAGTGGCTAGTTTCTTAAGAGCCATTGTCGCAGTAGCATTTTCTATCAGATTTTTGCTAATTCCATCATCGATTTTTTTTGGCGTTATAGTCCACCCAGGCGCGACAGCATTGACTCGAATACCTCCGATTTGGGATACATCGTTTTTTAGTGACATCAACAAACCTGTAGTTATCGCACCTTTTGCAGCAGCGTAATCAGCATGACCAGATTCTCCGTAAATCCCCGCCGTTGACCCGATCATTACTATCGATCCCGCGCCAACCTTAGTGGCGTGACCTAGATAGGCACTAATTGTTGAAACTGTCAAACCTAGGTTTGATTCTATTGTCGATACCCAGCGATCGGAATCGATTTCCCAAAACTTCCTCGATTCGTTAGGGTAGAATCCAGCATTGGCGACGCATATATCCAGCGCACCATATTCAGATACTATTTTGCTAATTAGCTTTAATGCTGCACTCGTATCACGTAGATCACACTGAATAGCTAATCCTCCTATTTTTTCTGCTAGGTATGCTGCCTCATTAGTCGAAGAGTTATGGTGTACGACGACTTTACAACCTTCTCGCGCGAACGCTTTGCATATTGCCTGACCTATGCCGCCAGCACCCCCAGTTACCAAGACAATCTTGCCGTTTAGCCCTGTCTCCACGCAAGGCCGAAAATGTCCAGATACTTTCTATTTTCCGCGTATTTAGTCATGGTATTGTCACATTTTTTTCCTGGCCATATAGTTTATCATTTGGAAGGCAAAATTAACCATCATTCGCTGTTTCTTGTTTTGAAGGATGACAAAACATGTAGTGAAAAAAAATAAGTCCCCTACCTTGAAAATGATAATTGTGTCTCTAATCATTTGCCCCCACTGTAAATCAATCATGACGAGAAGTGAGGACTGGTGGAGGGGAGAGTCTTGCAAATGCATCGAATGCAAGGGCATACTGGTTAGTAGAGACTGGCTTATGCATAGCATACACAAGAATGACTATGCTAGACTCAGTAAGAGGGTTTTCACCGGATCCCCTGCTGGATTCAATTGCCCATTTTGCAATGTCGATATTGAGATGTCTAGTTGGACTGTGACGCCACGAGGCTATAGATTCGAAGTCGATGGTTGCTTGAAATGTGGCTCTATGTGGTTCGACTATGGAGAGTTGGAGATATATCTCGAGGGCGAAGTCGGAAAAGTTCTGTCACGGACAGATAAAAATTTTCAGAAATTTGAGAATGAAAAAATTGGTGGTGGAAACAGGGAGGCTGATGGATTATACATTATCGTAGAATTGATACTCAACCTTTTAGGCAGTATAGTAAATTAGACTTAGACTTGTGTGAATTGCGTTCAATCGGTTAATGGTTTGATTGAATACGTAGTCTTCATCCGGGTTAACATGCCAGTACCCGTAATATGCGCATTTGCTCGTACACCAGTTGGCAAATACAAGGGAGCTCTATCCGATTACAGTGCCGTAGAGCTCGGCACGATGACAGTTCAAGAATTGCTTAAAAGGGCTTCAATAGATCCATCAAGTGGGCTAATTGATCAGGTTTACATGGGCCAAGTCTTGCAAGCAGGAGCTGGTCAGGCCCCAGCTCGTCAGGTTGCCTTAAATTCGGGAATGCCTGCTGATACTCCTTGTACAACCGTGAATAAGGTATGTGGATCAAGTCTAAAGGCGGTCATGATTGCAGCAACAGAAATTAAGGCCGGAATTTCAAAATTAGTAGTGGCGGGTGGAATGGAGTCTATGAGCAATGCACCCTATTTAGTAAAAAATGGAATTAACGGCGATACCGTTCAGCTTTCATCACTTGAGTCTGTAATGATCCAAGATGGTTTATCTGACGCCTTCACGGGTGAGTCGATGGGAACCACCGGGGAAACTGTTGCTTTGGAACATGATATCTCTAGAAAACAATCAGATTCTTTTGCAGTTCGATCCCACGCATTGGCAAATGAAGCATGGACAAATGGTTGGTTAGCAAGTGAAGTGTTCACCGTAGGGGGACTAGACAAGGACGAAGGTATCAGGCCATCAACAAATATAGAGGTCCTCTCTGGATTGAAGCCTGTTTTCAGGGATCAAGGCCAAGTAACCGCTGGTAATTCTAGTCAGGTCTCAGACGGTGGTTCTGCAGTATTGATTGCTTCAGAGGATTTTGCAGGCGAACATGGGCTCCCAGTACTAGCTAGAATTGTAGATTACACCACCTCTGGAGTGGAGCCTCATAGGGTTATGTCAGCTCCAATTCCCGCTGTAAAAAGACTTTTGGAGATGGTCAAAATGGACATCGATGACATAGATATTCTCGAACATAACGAGGCTTTCGCCTCGGCATCATGCGCGGTTAGGTCCTCATTTTCATTCCCAGAGGAGTCTTTCAATCCTCATGGTGGGGCAATAGCCATTGGCCACCCCTTAGGAGCCACTGGAACCAGATGCCTCATGACCCTAGTAAATGCCCTCATGCGTACAAAAGGCAAGAGGGGGGTTGTCACAGTTTGCCTCGGCGGAGGCAATGCAGTAGCAATGATGGTTGAAACCCCCTAGCCCTACTAAATGACGATGTCAGTCATAGACCTTATTTGGGGGTCTTTGGTGGCGGGCTCGATGGTTGAGCCCGCACGTGCACACACCCGCTTCGAAAAAGCTAGGATAATCGGAGCTAGAGCGCTCCAGATAAGCATGGGGGCACCACTCTTCGTAAGTGAGGATGAGCTCAGGGACAAATTTAGCGACGAGTTGATACAACTGTATGGGGTTGATGATGCAAAAGAGAAGGTTGTTCTTGATCCAATGAAGATAGCAACCTTGGAGTACGAACAGCATAGAATACCCATCGATATCGACCCTCATTTCGAGGAAGAGTGAAGGGACTCTCCCCCCTACAGGGGATGATAATTTGAAAATATTAGAGTCATCCAAGAAACTCACTGTTTTTCTGTTGGGCATTACAATTGTGGTAATCGCACTAGGTGGACTGATTAGGATTAATGATGCTGGAGAATCCTGTCCTGACTGGCCGACTTGCTTCGGCACTTGGGGTTTTGACATCTCTGCGGAAGAGCAAGGTGAGTGGTGGGAGGAAAATCCAGATGAGATTGACTCAAGGGGGTCTGCTCATAGATACACAACCTTCCAGATTTTCACCGAGTGGGTGCACAGATTCCTTGCAGGAGCAGTATTAGGTCCCTTGGTCCTGATAAACTGGTTTATCCTCAATAGAAGTAGAGAGACGAGTGGCGAGGTTGCCTTAGCATCCACGGTGTCAGTCATTCTTATTCTATGGCAGGGAGCAATAGGATGGTTGACCGTTGAATTGGACAATCTTCATTGGAGCGTTGGACTTCACCTTAGCTCAGCTCTAATTTTTACAATTAGCCTAGTATGGTTGTGGTTTGCTATCTCTAAGGCTGAAGGAGGTCTGCCACCATGGATTAGCTTTGTTGAAGAAGAATCTAGCAAATGGGTTTTATGGATTGCATTTCTATCACTTGGCGCATTTCTATCCATATTTTCAGGGACTTTCGTATCGACGCAAGAGGGAGCCAATCAGGGATGTGGGGTTGATGGTTTCCCATTATCCTGGCCCCTGTGTGAAGGAGATCTAATCAAGCCTGTGGATGATTTCCTTGCTCAAGCGAAGATGATTCACAGGTGGTTTGTCGGGGTTATTTGGGTTTCGCTAATGGCAGCATCCTATGTCGCTCATAGAGAATCTAGAGAGGGGGGTTCCGGATTGATTTTTTCTTGGATCTGGGCTTCTACACTTCTTTATACATTAAATGCGCTTGTCGGAGCAAGTTATATTCTGACTTATGATATGGAGGAAGGATTCTTTGAGATACTCTCTCTGGTACACTTAATGATGGCATCGGCGACTTTCCTCGTTCTGGCTACAACATTGCTTGGATGTATTATATCAAAAGATGGTGAGTGATGGTGTCAGGCTCAATGTCCGACTTCTTAAGTCTCACAAAGCCTAGAGTTGTCATATTGCTTCAGATAACCGCAATCTGTTCTGTGATTATACATGATGTGACTGGATCTGGACTAAATTTTGCTTCTGTAAGAACGATGGTTCTCGTATTGATTGGGGGATACCTGTCCGCCGGTGGAGCGAATGCCATCAATATGTGGTACGACCGAGATATTGACCCACATATGACCCGGACGTCCAAGAGGCCGATTCCTCAAGGAAAGATAAGCCCGAAGTCTGCCCTAATTTTTGGCGTTCTAATCTCAATATTGGGTGTTTCATGGTTTTACATTATGACCAATTCTGTAGCTGCCTTTTGGTCTGCATTCAGTATCTTCTTCTACGTTATGATATACAGCATGTGGCTGAAAAGGACTACCCCTCAGAATATTGTAATCGGCGGTATTGCAGGCTCAACACCTCCTGTAATAGGGTGGGCTGCTTGTGACGACTCAGAATCATTATCATTTGAGTCTGCAAATTCTTTTTTTGTGTCGATTTTCGATTTGGGAAGTCTAATGCCGTGGTTTATGTTCATACTGATCTTTCTTTGGACACCGCCTCACTTCTGGGCTCTTGCGCTTTACCGTTCGGAGGAATATGCAAAGGTAGGAGTCCCAATGATGCCCGGAATTAAAGGAAAGGAAAGGACAATTGTGGAGATGAAGATTTACTGCGTTTTGCTAATTTTGTTGTCGATGTTAGCACCATTGTCTCTAGAAGGAGTCGATTCTGGAGATTGGATTTACTATCTACTCGGAATTACAGTGGTTTTCCTCAGCGTCTGGTACTCATCCACGATTTGGAGGATTGATGTCTCTGAAAAGCCCGATGAAACTGGACGTATGGCCAGTGCGGCTAACTCATTTTTCCTTTCCATGCTTTACCTAGCTCTAATGTTCGTAGTTCTCGTTTCTGCAAGCTTCGGATTTTCAGGAGCAGCTCTGGGGGCGGGAATATCTATAGTTGCGGTGGGCAAGATAGAGTGGTCCTCAGGCTCATAGTTCTCCCGATGGTTTGAAACACCGAACGAACCATGGGCATACGGGGTGAACCGGTGAAGGAGCGAGACTTGATTTACGACTGGAACCAAATAGACTATTCGATTGATAGAGATGACTCCAACCACCCTCATGATCTATGGTTCGATGACGAGACCCTCAGGGATGGGCTGCAGAGTCCAAGCGCAAGGAATCCATCAATTGAACAAAAGATCGAGCTTATTGATTACATGGAAAATCTTGGCATTCAGAAGGTGGATCTGGGGCTTCCCGGCGCAGGTCCCTTCCATGTGAATCATATTGACCAAATGTTAAGTCATATGAGTGAAAATGACTATCAAATTAGACCTGGTTGCGCAGTAAGAACTGTAATATCAGATATCGAGCCACTGGTTGACCTACAAGCCAAACATAGTCGCCAGATTCAGGCTAGCGCATTTCTTGGAACCAGTCCGATAAGACAATTTGCGGAAAATTGGACCATGGATAAGATACTATCAACAGCTGAGTCAGCGGTGACCTTTGCCGTGGACAATGATATTCCTGTTATGTTCGTCACGGAGGACACCACCAGAAGCAAGCCAGAGGAAATCAAAGAGGTTTACACTCGAGCCATAGAATTAGGGGCTGACAGAATCTGTGTATGTGACACTTGCGGACACGTGACTCCAAACGGGGTGAAGAAGTTGCTTGAGTTCATCCAGGAAGAAGTCATTCCAGACTCCGGAGTCAAAAGGAGAGACATAGAAGTAAACTGGCACGGCCATCAGGACAGGGGGCTAGGTGTCGCAAACAACCTAGCCGCATTCGAGGCTGGAGCGGACGTTATCCATGGGACTGCACTGGGTGTCGGGGAGAGAGCGGGTAATGCGCCTTTGGACCAGACCCTAGTAAATCTGAGTCTAATGGGCGTTATCAATAACGATCTTAGATCCCTAAATAATTATACGAAAAAGGCCCATGAATACGTAGAAGTAGCTCTCCCTCACAATTATCCTGTATTCGGAGAAGATGCCTTCGAAACAGGGACTGGCGTACATGCTTCTGCAGTGGTAAAGGCAATGAAAAAGGGGGACGATTGGCTGGCTGACAGAGTATATTCCGGAGTACCAGCAGGTGATTTCGGTCTAGAACAAGTCATTAGGATTGGCCACATGAGTGGGCGATCTAACGTAATACACTGGCTTGAAAGAAATGGTTATGAGGTGGAAGATGGGTTGGTTGCCCACATGTTCGAGGTCGCAAAGGGCCAAAGAAGAATGATGTCCGATGAAGAGGTAAGGAGAGCTATCTCAAAATATACTGATTCATTGTGAGGCGCACAAGTTATACGAAAGAAAATTCCTCGAAGAGCATGAAGCCATGGTTAGTAGCCACAACAGTTCTAGCTGTGCTGGTGATGATTGCAGCACCAGTAGCAGCTCAAGAAGTAAACGAACAAGAAGGTAATGTGATTATCGATGTAATTCTTCCACTGTCGCTTGCATTCATTATGTTCTCGCTGGGCTTGGGATTAACATTGGATGACTTCACACTAGTTTTTCGCGAGCCAAAGGCATTCGCTATTGGTTTAACCAACCAGATGATTGTTTTGCCAATAGTCGGTTTTGGAATTGCGACACTAGCGGATCTTGACGGAGAGCTGGCGGTTGGAATAATGATACTAGCATGCTGTCCAGGAGGAGTCACATCAAACATTCTTACGAAGCTAGCAAAGGGAGACACTGCACTTTCAATTTCTTACACGGCCGTAGTTTCTGTTGTCACTGTCGTCACATTGCCTCTCATAATTGGATTCTCTATGGATCACTTTGGAGTAGTAGGTGATGACTTCAACATCGTTGAGCTAGGCCTACAAGTGTTCCTCCTAACTACAATACCGGTATTAATTGGGATGACGACAAGGAAATACCGCCCTAATTTTTCAGGGAGCATGGAAAATATTGTCAATGCCGTAGCAACAATACTGTTCGTGATAATTGTTCTGGCAGCGATAGCAAGCGAATGGGACACTCTAATGGACAATATAGGAAAACTGGGGCCAGCAGTAGTTGCGCTGGAGGTACTGATGTTGACTATTGGTTATCAGAGTGCCAAGATACTAGATTTGGAGTCTATCAGAGCAACTACGGTTTCAATCGAGAGTGGCATCCAGAACGCGACTGTAGGAATCACCGTAGGAGGACTAGTGCTTGCCTCACCTGATGGAGGCCTATCCACTCTGAGCCTTCCTTCGGGAGTCTATGGGGCATTGATGTACCTAGTTATAGCCCCGTTCATGTATTGGAGAATTACAACTCATGAAAGCTAAAATGTGAATAATGGTTTAGCATTGAAGACGAACGGCTATATTCTCCGGTTTTCCCATTCTAAATATGAGAGTCGTCTTACTAGTCTTGGCATTGATGATTCTCGCGTCAGCGGGACAATCAGTCGGTGAGGAGTTAGATGAGCCGCTGATACCAGAAAATTCAGAAATTTTGCAAACCTACTCGAAATCTGTCCAGTACGCGTTCGAGCGTGTTTCATCCCTAGACAGATACGAGGATAACGAGTTAGCAAGAGCTAATTCTTGGTTGGTAGTCACTGGAATAAATATCGACAAACACCATATTACTAAGGCATCTCCGGAAAGTTCGGAACCGGTGAAATACCTGAGGGGGTCTTTCATCTGGAATTTCGATAACACTGAATCGGCTCTTTCCTCATTAAAGGATTCATACATTGCAGGGGAGATAGAGTCATTTTCACCACTAATAGAAAAAAGGGCCTCTACAAAATCAATTCCCAATGACCCGCTTTTTGGTGATCAGTGGCATCTCAACAATTCTGGTCAAACTGGAGGGCAAACGGGTGAGGATGCGAATGTGACAGGAGTTTGGAACTCCTACAATGGCTCAGGAGTCGTAATCAGTGTGATTGACGATGGCGTGGACCACGACCACCCCGACCTGAACCCCAACTACCTGTCATCATACTCTTACGATTGGTGCGGAGATGACCCAGATCCAGAACCCACATCCAGCCAACCTCATGGTACTGCAGTAGCCGGAGTTGCCGCAGGTGTTGGAAACAATGATCTAGATATCGTCGGAGCAGCATATGGTGCTGGAATAGCAGGACACAAGCTAATCGCTTGTGGTTTCTCCGGCTCAACAGAAGCTAGTGCGCTCAGCTATAGCAACGACAATATCGACATCTACTCGAATTCATGGGGGCCATCCGACACGGGAGATGTGCTTAGCGGACCTGGTCCGATAACAATCGCAGCTATCGAGAATTCGGTCTACAATGGAAGATCTGGTTTGGGAAATATCTACACCTGGGCTGCAGGAAACGGATTAACATCGGAAGATAATTCCAATAAGGATGGATATGCAAGCCTACGGCACACCATTGCAGTGTCTGCAATTAGCCATTACGGTGAACAGTCATACTACTCTGAGCCAGGAGCAAACATTTTGGTTACCGCTCACTCAAATGGTGGATCACCGAACTTTGAGGGAATCACCACAACAGACATAGCGGGTTCCGGAGGTTACGACTCTGGAAACGTAACACATACTTTCGGCGGAACGTCTAGTGCGACCCCCCTAGCTTCTGGAGTAATCGCCCTAATGCTGCAAGCAAACTCAAATCTTACCTGGAGGGATGTTCAGAATATTCTCGTTCAGAGTTCTAGGAAGAACGATGCATCGGACTCTTCATGGAACTTGAATGGGGCAGGACTAGAGGTTTCTCACAAGTACGGGTTCGGGGCAGTCGATGCTGGGGCGGCCGTAGGACTAGCAGAGAACTGGACAAGCAGTGGAGCTGAAATAAATGCGAGCTTCGGGCCATTCCTTCCTGGAACTGATATCGATGATGGCTCTGGGATATGGTCTGAGTTCAACCTTTCTGTTCCGTTGGATATTGCGCTTGAATCGATTGACGTTTTCGTAGACATTGACCACACTTCTAGGGGGAATTTGGACATCGTACTTGAGTCCCCAAGCGGACATGAGTCCTGGCTAGCGGAGAAACACAGTGATAGCAACAATGACTACGATGACTGGATGTTTGGCACAGTACAACACTGGGGGGAATCTTCACAGGGTATCTGGAAATTGAAGATCAGAGATACGGTGAATGGAGACTCTGGAACATTAAATTCGTGGGAGGTAGTTTTCCACGGAGTGGGTAATGTCTCGGATTTCGACGGTGATGGGTGGCCGGATTACAATGATGAAGACGATGACAACGACGGATGGACAGATACCGATGAGCTTTCATGTTTGACTGATCAATACAACTCTAGCTCATTTCCCAGCGACACGGACAACGACGGGCAGTG
>DAYD01000013.1:85717-85855 GCA_002506755.1 Euryarchaeota archaeon UBA462 | reverse complement strand
GGACAACGACGGGCAGTGCGACTATCTCGACGACGACGACGATGGTGATGGATTCTCGGACTCGATCGAGTTTTCCTGCCAGACCGACCCCCTGAACTCCTCCTCGAACCCGTCCGACACGGACAACGACGGGCAGTG
>DAYD01000013.1:17588-85418 GCA_002506755.1 Euryarchaeota archaeon UBA462 | reverse complement strand
GGACAACGACGGGCAGTGCGACTACCTCGACGACGACGACGACGGTGATGGCTTGAGTGATGGGGATGAGGCTAGCCGGTACAGAACAGACCCCCTAAATCCGGATACTGATGATGATAATCTTACTGACTATGAGGAAGTAATAACACACGGCACATCTCCGTTATCGACCGACACAGACCTAGACGGGCTTTCAGACTATGAGGAAGTCGTAGCACTCGGAACTAACCCTCTATCTGCAGACTCTGACTCGGATGGTCTAAGCGACCTTGATGAGCTAGAGGTGTGGTCCTCCGATCCTCTCACCTACGATCCGGACAATGACTCAGACACCTATTACCACTTCATGGATTGCGATGATAATGACCCTAGTGCAAATCCTAGTATGGAAGAGTTGCTTAACGGCAAGGATGATGACTGCGATGGAATGAGTGACGAGGGTTTCAATGAGAGTGATCAGGATAATGATGGCCTGTCTGATTGGTCGGAATTTCATACATACGGAACGGATTTGAATAACTCCGACACCGACCAAGACGGACTATTCGATTATGAGGAAATCTTTGAATTTGGAAGTGACCCTCTTTACTTAGATCTGGATGCTGATGGTGATGGAGCATACTGGTTCGATGATTGCAACGACAACGACACAAGCTTCGCACCTGAAGTCTCGGAACTACTCGATGGATTAGACAACGACTGCGACGAATTAGTCGACGAAGATTTCTTTTGGATAGACTCAGATGGCGACACATTGACAGATTATGTTGAGTACTACACCTACTTTACTGACCCTAACAATGGGGACTCAGACGGTGATGGTCTGCCGGATGGAGCTGAGATTTACGATTACCTCTCAGACCCACTAATTGCAGATCCTGACAATGACTCGGACTCATTTTACCACTTTGAAGACTGTGATGATAATGACTTTGAAAGATCCCCGGGGACCCCGGAGAGGCTGGATGGCAAAGACAACGACTGTGATGGTGACTTAGACGAGGGTTTCGACACTATCGACTCTGACGGAGACGGTTTATCGGATTATGACGAATACCACAACTACAGCACTAATCCTGATTCGAGCGATACAGATGGAGATGGATTGTCTGATTTCGACGAAATATCCAGTGGAAAATCTAGCCCATACTTCCCAGACTATGATTCCGATATGGATGGATATTACGATTTTGAGGACTGTGACGACAAAGTAGCCAGTACCAACCCGGGAGCGTCAGAGATGTGGAACGGAGTAGATGATGACTGTGATGGAACAGTGGATGAGCTTTTAGACAGACTAGGCCTAGTAGGAAGTAGCCTTGGAAAATCTAATGGGGCAGTCTACTATTCCGTAGGGCAATTATTCGATGGACCTAGAGTCTTCGACCAACAACCACACATCTGGGACTCTGCGAATCAGTCTTTCAAAAATTCAATATTCGGAATACTTCCTGATGTGGAAGCTGAAATCAATTGGTCATTGGGAGGATTTTCACTTGATAACAACACAAGCGCTGATAGAAAGTCAGTAATGCTATCGCCAATCGACTGCAAAAACCCTCTAGGAAGCCTTCAAATTCAGGTGTGTGATGAAGGCATATCTATCCAGATTTTAACCGCAAGAATCCAAGAACAGGGCTATTACACTGAAATAGAATGGGAAGTACTGGTTTCCACTTGGGTTGAGCCAGAACCCGATAGAGGATTTATCTCTTCTATATCTACGCCCACATGGATCATTGGTTCAGTAGTGTTCCTGCTAGGTCTGGCGGGTGGAGGTTTCCTAATGGGGACAAGATTGGCCGAAAAAAAGAAGCTTCAGGATGCGCTAGATGCGTATGGGGTAACACCTGACAGGCTAGCGGTGGTTCCTTCGAAGAGGGGGATCGATCTTCCATCTGCCCCTGATCTGGGATGGTCTAGAAAAGAAGATTAGCTCCAGACCTAATTTTAATTTTAGGTCCATTCACCTTTGCGCATTACAGGAACTCTATCGCCGTCTTTGGTAATTCCATCAATATCCAGATCACCCGATCCAATCATCCAGTCAACATGAATATTCGATGAGTTTCCCCCAGCTGCCTTGACAGCATCTGGACTCTGTCCTATTTCCTCCTTGAAGCACTTAGAGTAACATTGACCCAGTGCAATGTGGCAAGACGCATTTTCGTCGTAGAGAGTATTGTAAAAAAGAAGACCCGAGGAACTGATTGGAGACGAGTGAGGGACTAAGGCAACCTCTCCGAGTTTCCTTGCGCCCTCATCTGTATCTATAAGTTGCAAGAACACCTCTTCTCCGATATCTGCCTTAGCCTCGACTATTTTGCCATCTACAAATCTTACTTCAATTCCATCGATAACTGTACCTCTGTGGACCAGTGGTTTTGTTGCCCTAACTACGCCGTTTACTCTGTCTGCGTGAGGGGTTGTGAATACTTCCTCGGTGGGTATATTTGGAGTACAAGTAATTCCATTTCTGGATGTGCTTGCACCGCCCTTCCAAGAATGACCGTCGGCCAGTCCAAGAACTAGATCGGTACCTGGTGCCTTGTAATGTAAAGAATGGAAATTCTGCTCATTCATCCAATTCTGCCTCTCTGTTAACTTATTTTGATGTTCTTTCCAAGCCTCTATTGGATCATCCCTATCAACTCTAGATATGGAGAAAATAGCGTCTGCCAAAGCAGCAACTGCGTCATTATCACTCTTGTCTGGAAAGACCTGTCTTGCCCATGCAAGACCGGGATATGACACAATGTTCCAATTGGTTGCGAAATTTGTAATCGGTTCCATTGCTGGCTTGGCTGCCATCGACATTGACTTACCCACTCTGGCAACTCTGACAGGGTCTTGGTCGGCGAGAAGTAGGGGGTTAGCGGCTGATATTGCTAGTCTTGCTGTATTGTCGTTGTATGCCTCTCCCATGGCCTTAAACATCCAATCAGGAGCTCTGTCCAGACTCTCATCAGACGCATGTTTGTATCTTGTAAGTTGAAGCTCGTCATCGCTCAAGATTGTCGAAACTACTCCTGCTCCATTCTTGTATGCCACGGCAGAAATTCTCCGGATCAGCGGTAGTGCCTCAATGGGTCCTGTGATAATTAGGTCTTGACCCTCCTGAAGATTCAATCCTACACGTATTGACACCTCTGCAAGGCGATCGAGCATGTTTACATCGAAGGGCAAGTCTGAGTCTGGCAAAATCGTCATATTCAATCCATCAAAAAGACACATAATAACCCTTCATTGGAATATACTCCCAGAAATTTATCATTATTTTGTAAGTTTGACTTTGAAGAATAAGCAAAGCAAATTCCAAACTATCGAGGAATAAAGAAGAGAGGCAATAGCGGCCTAGGTATGTTGGAATCTATTTCTTCTAAGTAGTCTTCGAAAATTGACTCATAAAATCCCAAGCAATACCGTTTGTATCCACGGTCCCTCCATTTCCGGTAAAGACACCAAAGCTCTCTTCATATGGGTTATGATCGGCAGCGTAAAGGGTTACTAATGAGACCTCGGAACTGTTTTCACAATCTGTAAATGATTGAACGGAGTAGAATGTTGATGGAATATTAGAATTAGGAAGATTTCCCTGACAGTCGTTCATATCGGACCACATCAATAGATTTTGAATCGCTCCATGTTCCTGGGCCTCTAGATTGGGTAGATGAATTGCATCATTAGAGTAAAGGATAATTTGATCGAGAAGGCCATGGATTTCCATAATCGGAATCGGGAAGTAGTTCGGATGTTGATCCTCCAATAGGTAGTATGACATACAGGCCACTGCAGCAAAATGGTGACTGTGCTCGTTTGCGAGCTTTTGACTTAGTGCACATCCATTTGACCACCCTGTGAGGTATATTCTATTTTTATCAATAGAGTGGTTTAATGCTATGATATCAATCACATCCAGAATAAATCCTGTATCATTGAGTCCCATTTGACCTGCAGTGCTACAACAGTAACCAGCATTCCATGAGTTATCGTGACCCTGCGGCCAAACTGCCATTACACCGTTCTCCTCTGCAATTTCGTCGAACTCTGAGAGTATTCTCTGGTTCTGCATTGTCACCGTGTTTCCATGGAGATCGATGATCAAGGGGACATCGTCTGTAAGATTTACAGTAGAGGGGACAAAGACATTCCAACACCTCTCTAATTCTTCGAAAATCATACACTCGACATAATCCATACCTTGGAATTCTTCCTCAGGTTCTATATTGGACTCGGAGATATTCGAGCCCTCTGATGAAAGACATCCAGATAACATAAATGAAGAAAGGAGTAGTAAGCTCAGAATGAACGGGTAGGCCCTGCTTTCCATACTGCCGCATGGAGTCTAGCAGAAAAATTCATCCATGTATGGGCTCAACTATCATCTTCTTCTTCATTCGAATGATTTGGTCCCCATTCAGCATCTGGAGAGCCTCCTGACCATTCCCCAAAGACAGCGATATCCTCAATTTCTTCATCATCCCTCCATGGAGGCTCTCCGTCTGATCCGCTAATAATTAGGCAGCCCTCCTCATCTAGGCGTCTTTTGAGAGTAGATACTCCCCTCTTGACAGGCAGCAAGTGACCAATAGGGGAACCAGAGTTTACGAAAGGATGAGTAGCAGAGCTGATCAAAAGGCCTCGAATAGGGGAAACTACATCGTGATGGACACCCGGAATTTCGGGGTCTGTTATAGTCGCCACAATCTCTCCCTCCTCTACGAAACTTCCAGCAGGTGCAAGAACGTCTAGAAGGCCTCCCTGATCCGATCTAATCCAAACCGATCCCGATGCTAGAATTCTAAATCTTGGCTTGCTGGGAATTCCAGGTAGCATCCTAAGACTTCTGAGGAGGTTTATTGTGCCATACATCGCGATCTGGACAGACTCGGGGTCCGCCTCGTCTGGACCCCCACCCTCGTAGGTAATACAAGCGATATCGTTCTCATTGGCTACTCTTCTCAGTGAGCCCTTTGGACCCTCGCTGTCCAGAATAGTCTCTATTCCGAATGACCTTGCAATTCGATTTGTACTAGCATGTGCAAGATTGGCTCTGATCTGAGGTATGTTTGTCCTACCCTTTCCGGCAGTATGCAAATCAACAATATAGTCACTAGTAGATATTATGTTCTTCCATAGCCTATTGGCGACCCTTGAGGTGGTATTACTATCTGGATTACCTGGAAACGCCCTGTTAAGATCCCGGTTATCTGGAAAATCCCTTTTCATCCTTCTGTATCCTGGAAGGTTCACTATTGGAACAATTCTGATAGTTCCTGCCAGCGAATTTGCATCAAAAACTCTGTCTGGACCCATGAAGTTGGGGCCGCATAGGTAAGTAAGAGCAAGGGGCCCTACTAGTTCGTCACCGTGAATTGCACCCAAAAGGGTGACCACTGGACCTGGTCTGGAGCCGTGAATGATACTGATTGGAATTGGCCATGACTCACCAATCTCTACATCTAGTAAATCATATTCAAGGTGTCTGATTGTCCCGGGCTTGATTCTTTTCCTCATGAATGAGTGATTCTTTGTTCCAGAGTTCCTAGACCACTTTGTGGGGCTCCCTCCTACTTCTCCCAGAGCCTTTTCAATCTCTTTACGTCGCCTCATTGGAATCTGATTTGCAATCTTTATCGGAGCATACCTTCGCCTCTTTAGTCGGGGAGCTGGTTTGCTTTTCCGAGCATTCTCGGAAACCCCGTTTCGTGGTTCCTCGTCCTCTGGCACTATTGCTCGGAGGAAGCGGCGAATTAATACAATGCGCAAGACGGTCTTTGGCAATGTTCAATTTCCTAATCTTCCCCTACAACAATATGGAAGAAGGGGATTACAAGTCAGTGCAAGAGATTTACGCACCAACTAGCATTTGCTTCGGATGTGGACCAGCCAACGAGGAGGGGCTCAGGATCAGATCATTCAGAACAGAGGAAGGCCTGGAGATGGTATTTAGCCCTCTAGAGGAGCATCAGGCTTTTCCTGGAATGATAAACGGAGGCATAATCGGGACACTGCTAGACTGTCATGGAAACTGGACTGCGGCCATTGGGCTAATGGACCGGTCAGGCAAATCTGAGCCTCCATGCACTGTAACCGCATCCTACAGTATCAAATTAAGGAAGCCAACACCATATGGAGCTAAGCTTAGAATAACTGGTGAAATCTCCAGCATAGATGATGATAGGGCCGAGGTTAGAATGACTCTTTACGCTGAAGACGAAATTTGCGCTACAGGAAAGGGTCTTTTTGTCGCGGTGACTGAGGGCCACCCAGCCTTCCACAGATGGAGTTGAGAGTTACACGGCATCCTTTAGAACGGCCGAATAGAACGATGTTTGTGGATGAGGCATCGGAGGTCGAGTTGACTGGACTTGATGAGTTCGGAATCGATATCAGAGTAAAGAAGGTGCTTGAGGATAGTTTTGGAATTACTGAGCTTTTCCCCCCCCAAGCGAAGGCATTACCCCATTCTCTGAGAGGGGAAAATTTGATGCTTGCAATTCCCACTGCCAGTGGCAAATCTCTAGTAGCCCACATCACAATGGCCCATAGGCTATCCAATGATCTCTCAGGGATGAGGGGAATTTACATTGTACCACTGAAAGCACTAGCCTCTGAAAAGTACAATGAATTGAGGGAAATTTGCTCCGGCCTTGATCTAAAGGTAGGCCTTGCTATTGGGGACAGAAATGGTGAGACAAACCTAGTCGAAGATTCTGATATTCTTGTGTGCACAAGCGAAAAGCTAGATTCGATGATAAGATCAAATCAATCATTAATGGATAATATTGGGATAGTGGTGGCTGATGAATTTCACCTTATTCACGACCCAAACAGAGGTCCTACTCTTGAAATTCTTCTTTCTAGAATAAGACACAATAGACCGGAAGCCCAAATTCTTGGACTGTCAGCCACCGTGGAAAATGCTGAGCAGATCTCTGAATGGCTTGAAGCTACTCTTGTGCGATCCGATTGGAGGCCTGTTGCACTTTACTCTGGGACACTAACTGGTTTAGAGATTAATTTCTACTCAGTGGAGAGTCCAAAGGAGGGGGATTTCGATCTTCCGGAGCCTATACAATTGGAGGGGAGAGCTCAGAAGAATCTGCAAGCGGTAATTGACAATACATTACAAATTAGCAAACAAATGCTGGTTTTTGTTTCTTCTAGGTCTTCATCACAAAAGGAAGCCAGGGAGATATCGAAACATATCAAGTCGGAAATAATTTCAGAAAATAGCTATATTTCTGGCAATATGGTTAGAAGTTGGAAAAAAATAGCCAGCTCTCTGAATAGCAGAGATGGGGGTTCAGCCACGGTTAAATTACTTCAGAAATGCATAGAGGGGGGTGTAGCTTTCCATCATGCCGGGCTTACAACATCCCAAAGAAAGGTAATAGAAGATGGTTTTAGATCTGGTAAACTCCTATGCATAGTTGCCACTCCTACATTGGCACAGGGAGTCAATCTACCAGCAAGCAGGGTTGTGATCAGAGACACAAGGAGATGGAACACTGCCGCTGCTAGAAGTATGCCTCTACCAATAATGGAAGTAAGGCAGATGCTGGGAAGAGCCGGTAGACCGGGATTTGATGATTTTGGAGAGTCCTTCCTAGTTTCAAAGAGTAAGGAAGAGGAGGTTTCGCTTGTTGATCTTTATCTCAGAGGAAATTCTGAGGAGGTCACTTCGAAATTAGCTAATCCCAGTGCTTTGAATGCAGAAGAAGATGGAGCATTGCTGACCCATATCCTTTCTATTATCGCAACCGCTGACATAAGTGATAGGGATGCGATTTCTCGATTCCTATCTAGGACTTTTCTAGCTAGTCAGATGGATTCCGAAAATCTGGAAGCTAGAACAGACGATGTTATTGGTTGGCTTTGTTCTAACGGAATGGTTGACAGGAAAGGTGAGTCAGAAGAGGTTAGTAAAAGAATTAGAGAAACTGAATCAAACCCTAACATGGATGAGGACTGGGAGGATGAGATGCCATCATGGGCAAGCTCGGCAACTAATATTCCTGGGCTAGAATTTGTTGAGACTAAAGACGATGGTAGAAGACGGCTTTCTCCTCGAAAAGGTCCAGCGATTTTTGGCTTTAGAAGAGCCAGTTTGTATGAATCCGCAGAGTACTCTCTTCCAGAGCCCTCAACAATGACATATTCTGCCACCTCTCTTGGTTATAGAATTTCTAGACTTTATCTTAACCCGATCTCGGGGAAGTTAATCTATGATGGACTAAAAAGGGCTATGGAAATTCTTTCCGGCCAGGACGAAATAGGACAATTGTCGCCACTTAGCCTTATTCATCTAGCTTCTTGCACACCTGACTTCATTCCACTATGGCCAAGGAAAAAGGACTATGATCTCATTCAGGAAGCTCTGCATGGTAATGAGAGAGAGCTTCTTTCGGAAGCAGTTGATCTAGAAAATGAAAGAAGGATGAAGGGGGCATTGGTTGTTCAATCTTGGATAGACGAGGAGTCCCTAGATAAAATCGAACACAAATGGGGAGTTCAACCCGGGGACCTAAGAAGTAGGGTAGAGCTTCTAGAATGGCTACTATTCGCGACGAGGAGAATTCTCTCAGAAGATGAAGAGCTTGCAAAAATAAACAGAAATGCTCACAAGACTCTTTTCGATTCCATAGACGAAGTTTATCGAAGAGTAAGATTCGGCTGCAGATCCGATATTCTAGGTCTGGTGGCGATCCGAGGAGTTGGAAGAGTAAGGGCGAGAGAGATGTCAGATCTACTTGGAGTCACAAGCGCTTCTGATCTAAGATTGTTAACTGAGAGGGATAGGGCAAAACTTGCTGATATGAGGGGTTGGAGTCCTAAACTGGTGGATAACCTAATCAATTCGGCTAATAAATCAAATCAGAAATTACACTAGTCATATTCTTCAATTAGGAGTCATCGGGTTTATGGGGGCGGAACATTCTGTACCATGGTTCCCAGCATGGGGTGTGAGATTTGCAGCCCCCATTGAGAACGTCTTCTCAATGGTATCAGTCATTAACGAATGGAGGAACAACAACAGATGGCTCTTGCTGGCGTTCGATGCAGCTGCAAGTGAAATTCACCTTTGGACAGCGTGGTATAACCTAAGGTCAAATGAGAATGCTGGCTGTATGGTTGCAAAAACCCCTGATACAGAGTTCTTGAGGCTAATTTCTGGAACTAATCAAATAAACAGAGCTTTCGAAAGAGCAGGAGTTTCAAAAGGAGATAAAGAAGCTTGGATTGTAATGCTACCTAGTTTGAAAATAGGAGAAGGATTTGGAGATTTTTCGATCCCCATAGACTGCTACAATGACTCTTCCGAGGATGCTGCAAAGCTAATCGAACATCTTGGAGGTTCACTAATTGCAAAGAGGCCGACGCCCACTTCTAAAGGGCTCAAGAGAATCGGATTTTTCTCTGAGATAAGTATGGATAGTTCCCAAATGGAAAAGGCCTACCTAAGTCACATGGCGCTCTCTGATGTAAGATAGGGCTAAACATCAGTCAAATTGATAGGGGTGGTGTTTGAGCATGTACCAGATAAGATGCCGAAGTTCTATGGATTTGGATCATGTATTACCTGTGGAATTCCTTGCACCTCGGGTAATTTCCTAGACCATCAAAAAAAGAGGTTCTGCACTGCCTGTTGGATTGAAAAGGAGAACCCGGAACATCCCGATCTTAATGAGATAAGAGAAAATGTTGAAGCTGCGGCGGATGAGTGGAAGTGCGCCAAGTGGACTAGAGAGGAAGGACCTCTGCCTATGGGGCCAAAACCGGTAAAGAAATGAGGTCTCTATAATGTCTCGGAAATACGTTCCGGATGATTTGGATGCTACCAGTTGGGAAAGTCTTGAACCCTTAGTGATTGAGCTACAAGATAGGAAGCTGAGTTGTTCGGGGTGCTTGGAAAATCTAATAGGAGACTCTTCTGAACTAGCAGAGCACATTTCAGAAGCAGGAGCGCTTCTGTATATTGCAATGACTTGTGACACTGAGAGCGAAGAGAAAAAAGACGCATTCATGGACTTCGTTAGCAATGTCAGGCCAAAGCTATCAGAGTTTTCTGATGCACTTAACAGGAGAATAGTGGAGCATCCATCAGTTGATGATCTGCCTGAAAGATATAATTTGATGCTAAAAGGTATGAGAACTGATGTTGAGATCTTCCGGAAGGAGAATATCCCGCTAGGAGTGAGGCAGACTGAGCTTGTCACCGAGGCTCAAGGAATCACCGGTGGGATGACTGTTGAGTTTGATGGAGAGGAAAGAACGTTTCCTCAGATGAGCAGTTACCTTGAGTCGAATAATAGGTCCAAAAGGGAAGCTGCATGGTCTGCAATGTCAGAAAGGAGGATGCAGGACAACGAAAGAATGTCCGAAATATTTGACGAGTTGGTCACGATTAGACACAAGATCGCACAAAACGCTGGTTTTGAGACCTACACCCACTACATGTTCAAGGCAATGCATCGATTCGATTACACAATTGAAGATTGTTTAGAGTTTCATAATTCTGTTGAATCAGTTTGCATGCCAATACTTAGAGAAATAAACCGAACTAGAAGTGAATCCTTAGGTTTGGGAGAGTTGAGGCCTTGGGATGTGAACGAAAAGACCGGTTCTGGACCTGATATTCATGGAAGAAGCCCACTAAGGCCCTTTGAAACGGTTAAAGAAATGGTTGACAAGCTCTCTGAAATGTTTCATAAAATATCGGCAGACTTGGGAGAGAAGTTCGATAAGCTGGTTGAAATGGATACCCTAGATCTTGATACAAGGAAGGGTAAGGCACCAGGAGGATATCAGTATTATCTCGAAAAAAGCAAAGTTCCTTTCATATTCATGAATGCAGCCGGTCTTCAGGGAGACCTAGAGACAATGATTCATGAAGCAGGGCATGCATTCCACTCGTTATACTGTGCCCATCTAGAACTTATAGACGAGAGGGATTACCCAATCGAGTTCGCCGAGGTTGCTTCGATGTCCATGGAGCTCCTGACTCAACCATGGTGGGATGATTTCTACGACAAGGAGGAGGCGGACAGAGCTAGAAGGTCTCACTTAGAAGGAGTAGTTTTCTTATTACCTTGGATTGCTACGATTGATTCCTTCCAGCATTGGATATATGAAAATCCTGGCCATTCTAGAGAAGAAAGAGCGGAGGTATGGCTTTCCATAAGAGATAGGTTTGGATCTGATATGAACTGGTCAGGGCATTCCGACTTCAAAGAAGTCTCCTGGCAACAACAAGGACACCTGTACGGGGTTCCATTCTACTACATTGAGTATGGAATTGCCCAACTCGGTTCATTACAACTCTGGGATACCCAGCTTAGGGACCCACAAAAGGCCCTTGACGACTATGCTAAAGCGATGAAGCTTGGCGGTACCAAACCCTTGCCAGAACTATTCTCAGCTGCAGATCTAAAGTTTGGTTTCGATGAAGGTCACTTTCTTTCCCTCCTTGCCAACGTAGAGACTGCTCTCTCCGAGCTTCCAGCCTAGCCTTCGGACTCCGGGGACTGCATTAGTCTCGCAATCCCTCGGAAGTCACGGTAAAGACTGCCTCTCCCTCCGGTAGGTTTGGGCTGTCAATTAGGCGGGCTATTCTCCGGCCCCCCTTAGACTTCCTGAGGTAAAGGCGGAATGTACTTGCATGACCAACTATGTGACCACCTACTGCTCTTGTTGGGTCACCCCACATCGCATCTGGCTTGGACTGTACTTGGTTAGTTACCAGTACAATGGCGTTTTGAACATCTGCTACCTGTTTAAGTTCCTTCATATGCCGGTTAAGTTTCTGCTGCCTTGTAGCCAGCATTCCTCTACCGATGTATTCTGCTCTGAAGTGACTCGTCAGGGAATCCACAATAATCAGCTTTACTTCAATGCTCTTTGACATTCTTTTTATTTCGTCCACAAGCAACATCTGATGTGCAGAATTGTATGCCCTGGCAACATGTATCCTATCTAGGGCATCGCTAGGATCTATGCCAACGGCCTCTGCCATTTGGCCAATTCTCTCAGGCCTGAAAGTGTCCTCAGTATCTATGTATACGACTTCACCATCAAGACCCCCCGCTTCTAGCTTCAGGATTGTGTTTACTGCTAATTGGTGTCCAATCTGTGTCTTACCGCTACCAAACTCACCAAAAACTTCGACTATTGCTTGTGTCTCAAATCCCCCACCAAGCAGCTCATCCAGTGATGAGGCTCCTGAAGTAAGCTTCTGAACCCTCTTTCTTTTATCTAAAAGTGCAGCACCACTAACGAAGCCACCAATGTTAGCCAGCTTTTTAGCACCAGCAATTATCTTAGAAGATACAGCTTCTCCAAGTTCAGCTTGCTCGGACAATTCTGGCGGGCTCATCACGGCGATTGCCAATAGATCTTCGAAACCTGCTTCTCTCAGTTTTTCGGCAGTTGCTGGACCTACTCCTGGTAAGTCCTCAATGGTTGGTTCTGGGTCATCAATATCAATCACTATCTCTTCTTCTTCCATCTTCTCGCTTGCAGTTTCTTCCGTCATCCTATCACCAATATGGCCCAATCCAATAATTGAAAGTATATGAACAAACGAAGGACCCCTTTAGTAGGTTTGAAAGTATTAAATTTGACTAATGCCCTTCAGTCATTCGTTTTTTCACTTTCACTTTTTTTATGGTAGCGAGTGGTGGATTTGAACCACCGGTCTCCGGGTTATGAGCCCGACGAGATAACCTGACTACTCCAACTCGCTATCTCACCGCTGAGGCCCCGGATATTTGAAGCGCGCGGGAGAAAATAATTTCCATTATGATGGTAACAGTATTGGGATGCCAGCATTTCGAGTTGGTTTGAAAGCCCCATGAATGGTCATTTACTCGTTCAAAATACCTCTTTGGTTTTAGCCAGAGAAATAGTAGAAGGCGATTTGCGTGTAGTAAATGGAATTATCGATACTATCGCCGAAGGAGGCGGTTTAGAACCTAAAAATGAGGAGAAAGTAATTGACGGAACCGGTTTACACTTACTTCCTGGAGCGATTGATCCCCATGTTCATTTTAGAGAACCTGGTGATTTGAAAAATGAGGATCTAGAAAGCGGTAGCCGAGCAGCTGCAGCAGGAGGTGTCACATCATTTCTGGATATGCCCAACAACACACCCAACGCTACGAATAGGTCTATACTCGAAGAAAAAATATCACTGGCATCAAAAAAGTCAGTCACACATCATGGTTTCTTTATTGGAGCCACTAAAGACAATCTTAGAGATTTGCAAAGTATAGAAGGAATGGATGGAGTATGTGGGATCAAGATCTTCATGGGCAGTAGCACAGGCGATCTGCTTGTTCATGAACAGAGTCATCTCGAAAATATCTTCGCGAACACAGGAGGGATAATTGCTACTCATGCGGAAGATGAAGAACGACTCAGAAGAAGAATTTCCGAATTTGGTCATAGCTTAGATATCTCTTCTCATGCCAAATGCAGAGATGTTGAATGTGCTTTCCTAGCCACAAAGAGAGCAGCGGCACTCGCCCGGGACCACGATCATCGACTTCACATTGTGCATCTTACCAGTGGCAAAGAAGCAGATTGGATGGTTCAAAACAAAGGTGATCTAATCACAACAGAGGTTTGCACTCAGCACCTAACTTTCGATCAGGATGACGTAGAACGATTAGGGGAAAGGGTATTGATGAATCCTCCAATTAGATATTCTGAGGACAAGGAAACCCTTTGGAAGAGGCTCAGGGATGGCACGATAGATTGCGTTGTGACAGACCACGCCCCTCACACTCTAGAAGCTAAGTCGGTAGGATTCCCCAATTCTCCCGCAGGCATGCCAGGAGTGGAGACCTCGCTACCACTAATGCTTACCCACGCTATAAATGGAAAATGCAGTGTTACCGATGTTGCGAGATGGATGTGTGCTGGTCCAGCTAAGGTGTATGGCATTCAGAACAAGGGATCTTTAATTGAGGGATATGATGGTGACTTGACTCTGGTAGATTTGGAAACCAGGAGGGTAATCACAGATTCGGACACTTGGACAAAGGTCGGCTGGACCCCATACGATGGAATGGAACTGACAGGATGGCCGATGTATACCATAGTTGATGGAAGGGTTGTGCATAAGAGGCAACCTGGAGGCTCTCTAAGAGGGGATTCTCTATCTCCGGCTGGATCTTCTGGCAGGGTTTTGAAGTTTGATAACTGATGCAGCTACTGTCTAGCCTTCACAGCCACTGCCATCTGATTCGCTACAAGCATTGGCCCCTCCTCCATCATCGTTTACTTCATCACCTGAGGATTCTGCCGTTCCATTCTTCTCGGGCTCTGATGGGTCATCTACCGTAGAATAGTATTCATAAGGTTCGTTTCCAGGAAGATCTAACTCTACCATCAAATTAAGATCTGCAGTTCTGTGTACTGTGGCCCCTCCCGAAGAAAACGAGTAAATGAAGTCCCCCATAAAGACAGATCTTCTGATGCTGGTTGTGCCCGACCACCAGCTAGACAAGCCCTCCTGGTTGTAGAAACCAGAATGCTCCACCTCGCCATGGCTGCTTAGAGTGCCATTAACAGTGTCAACATCTATCATCTTCAGCATAGAAACATACTGATAACCGGAATAGGAGTATACCCTACCGTCAATTTCAACCTGGTCGTAGACATACCTGTGGGTGGAAAGAGGAACTGCAAGCAAGGATGCTGGAGCCCAATAGGTGAATGCCTTATGCTCATAGGTAGCTTCGGAATATGACCAAGACCACCCACAGGTCATGATATCCAAACATTGGTCATCTGTGTATCCTGGTGTTAGTGGAATCGTATCTGCCAAAGAGGGACTACTGGTATTGCTAACATCGAAAAGTGAAACTTGAGTAGTTGACCAGTCGAGGCCAAGACCGTCCTCTCCGCCAGCTATTCCGATTGTCAGTAAGTTATTTTCATCGATTGGATGGATGTAAGTAGACACACCCGGGACGTGCAATTCACCAAGAATCACTGGATCGTATGGATCAGAGAGGTCCAAAACCCAAAGCGGGTCAATATTCATGAAAGTCACGAGATATCCTCTTTCACCAACAAATCTTGCGCTCCAAATGGTCTCTCCATCCGCAATTCCACCAATGAATCCCGTATGGATAAGTTGCCCCTCCCCATTATTCATTAGAATGGTGACTTGGTTCGAAGGGCCAGCCCATAGAGAATCTCCGTTCTCATCCGTCTCGTCTATTCTCCACCACATATCCCAGTTATCGATTGTAGAAGCAACTCTTATCGCACCCTCGTGCTCACTTATTGAGAACTGATCATTGACAGTCCCTTCGACCCTTCCTGAAGCAGAGTAGGTTGTACGATTTGCATCACTAATGTCAAATGAGTGAATATTGGTTGCATCCTCCCAGTCTGAATTTCTCCAGAACCACCACCAGTCGTTTGCTGGCTCAGCCAAAACTAGAGTATCCTTGGAAGAGTAGACATGGGCCCAGGAAGATGTGATGTGATCTACCTCAAGAGTAATTTCCTCCGACAGCATCTGAATAGTCATAATGGTAGTAAATCCCCTTCCTGCGCTATCTAAGCTTGCCATGAACTCAGTACAGTTTTCGTATGTTAATGGGTGCTGGTATATGCCATCCTCGGTCATCTCATAGATATGGGGCACGAAGTCTTTCAGAGACAATTTGGAGATTACGTTCTCATTTTCTAGAATCGTTTGGTTAATTGATTCGTTCCAGATGTCCATTCTTTCATCCATGTCCTCTTCGGCCCAATATTCACTAGGAAGATCTACCCAAGTCTTGATTCCATCAAAGTGAGTCCACAAGTGCGTCACTGACCTAACTGTTCCGTCGACGAGTCTGGCGGTATGATAATTCCCCTCGATATAGAGTTCCTTCTCAACTGAAGGGGAGGAGCGATCGGATATATCCACAACTGTGTACTTGACGAGGTTTTGGACCCTTGTGTATGTGTAGGTGTGATGCCCATCAATTTCATTTTCGTAGCTTACAGTGACTTCCTCCGACATCATTTCTCTTAGTTCGCTCTCCTGAGGCAGGGACCAATAGTAAATAGATGAGGCAATCACGAGTCTATTCCCGTCAATCATCATCTGGGTTGGGCTGCCCTCGATAGTAAGATTAGACTCCAGAGTGAGATTGCCAAACTCTGGAATCCCCATTATCAGAAGAAGCTGCCCGTTCAGCATGTATATGTGGTATCCGTCTGTCTTAAGGAAGTCAGCCTCATCTACTCCAGATTCCTGATTATTTGTTCCAGAAAATTCTCCTTCTCTTGAGTAGTCACTATTTCCTAGGTCAGTTGTTGTTCCTTCTGACACTCCTACGTCCCCCGAATCTAGATTCACCGAAGCATCCTCCGCGAGCGCGAAATCATCATACATCCTCATCCAAGGGTCAGAAATCCAGTGCCAGTAGCTCTGTTGGTCAAGGTTTACTACCATCTCGTCGTACACTGCCCTCTGGAGATCATAGAGTAGAGATTCGCAAGCTTCGTAGCTCTGAAGTTCTGGTGAAGAACGAGTTCTTTCAGGAAGATCTAGTTGGGGATAATTTCCGTCCAATACATCAATCGTGTTGTCTATTGCGTCGGTGATGTCGTCGATAGCGCCAACACACCCCGATCCCAAGAACAGGAACATAATTAGAAACGCGCTGCGCTTTCCTTTTTCCATGTCATGTCACTTCAATTAGGTTTTTTCAATATTTCAGTTGGATAATTTAAATCGTCTCAGAAAATTGTATTGTTTGTATTGCTGAAAGGAAGGATTGGAGCTATATTGTGTGGTGCCGGTTCATCCGATTCCTCCTCTTCTTCCCTCGTCGTTTCAACGCCACCAGATTGATCACTGGTGACGAGGCATTTTGTTCCCGCCAAGAAAATCAAGGCGGCGACCTGCATGTCCAGTGTTTTGTCCATAAAATACTTACATCATCATCAGTGATTTAAACAAATTGGCTGCATGCTTCCACATGGATCATAGGAAATGGTGCGAACACCGGGAGTTGAACCCGGGTTAGCAGGTTGGGAACCTGCTGTCATAACCACTAGACCATGTCCGCAGAGGTCATGGGAATAGGTGCCGGTAATTTAGAGGCTCGGTAAGCTATTTTGAGGTTTTCTAGATTAGTCGCCTGAGCGACTCCATCGCAGAGTCAGCAACTCCAATCGACTCCAAGCAATCTTCAATTCTTCCATCGGACAAGGAACCTTCTGCCAATGAGAGAGCTTTCTCAGTATTCGACCTATCGGAATTATCTGGGCCTATTCCTGTTGATTCTAGTCTATTTCTGAGCTTAATCCAATCTTGGCTGATGAAGTCCAACATCTCTCTAGCCTCAGATATTCGACTACCTAGTGAATCAAGATCTGAGGTCAGGGAATTCAGAGACTCAGATGCTTTCATCCATGAGCCAGAGTCTGCAAGTGATTCTATCTCTCCTATTTTCTCCAACCATTGTGTGGCGAAATCTCCCGATGGGATTCTATCTATGATGCTCTGCTTCTGTCTCAAAGCTCTCTGTACAGTCAATTGAGCCTCGCTTTCTCTTCTCAGAGACCTTGTGATTCCTTCGGCAAGGCCGATGGCAAGTGAGGCGTTGCCAGATTTGATGGCCTCCTTAGCCTCCATTAGTCTGTCATTTGCATCATTGATGGTATCTGGCCCAGATAAGGAAATAGCATTCTCTGCATCTCCTATCGCCCCAATAGCTCTTGACAGTAGCTCCTTCACTTGACCCATCTGATGTGGAACTTCTGAAACTATTGATAACGCGTATTTAGGGTCCTCATTCTCCATAGCATTCCTAGCTGCCGCGATAGTAGTTCTAATCGCTTGGATTAGATGGCCTTCTTCTGATCCTACCGCATCCTCTGCTTGAGAAATAGCTAAACTAGCATTCTCCCAGTGAGTTATAATCGTCGTCGCCTTGTCTCTGACAGACTTGAAACTGCTCTCTGCTGCCCTTAGCGATCCACTTTCCATTTCACCTATGCCGATTTCTAGGATCCTTCTAGCCTCTCCCTCGTGACCTGTTATTTGTTCGGATTGGGCCAAAACTGCCTCAGACTGTTCTCGCATTTCTGCAAGATCTTCCAAGAATGCAAGTATCCTTGATGCTTCATCCTCCGCTTCTCTAACCAATTGTAGACCAAGATCGGGATTCTTTCTTCCCTCCTCTCGAGCCGTCTTTAGCAAGGAGTTTGACTGCTGCAGAACATTATTCCCTGTTTGTATGTCCAAAATTCGTTTTTCAGCCCTCCTCAGCTTCTCATAGAAATCGGACCTTGCCACTTCTGACCCATCTTTAGAAATCAGTAATGGGATGATAGTTAACAGACCGGTAATGGAAATTATGGCCCATGACTCAAGATTAGAATTAATTGCCACGATTGGTATAGCAATGCCAAATCCTGCGCCGGTGCTTAGGCCTCTCAATCTCAATGAGTTCACCTCAGTATGAAGAATCAAAGAAGAGAAATAGAAAAGTAGGAATGAAACTGAAAATAGTACAAGAACGGGGCCTATACTGTCACCATCATGTCTATTCATTTCAGCAAAGGCAAGAAGAGGAGGCCACAAGAAGCAGCATGCAGTAGATACTCTGGTCCTCTCGTTAGGTCCAAATTCCACAAGATCAGGAATTATAAGAGCTGATGAGAATAAAATGGTGACTGGTCCCAATCTGAATAGCAGGCTAGAGTCACTTCCTAGAGACAGAAATAGCCACCATGCTCCAGCTGCTACCAATGACATCTGCAGAATGAGAGAGGACCTCTCCAACCTTGCTCTCTGCTCCGCGATACCTCTATCTGGGTAGTCGGGAAGCGTGATCATACTTCGAAGGAGGGGTTGAAGGTCAATATCTATGCGGTTTTTTGATACAAGTATCTAGCTTAACTTCGAGTTTCTATTCTTGAATAAGAGTAAACCAGCTAGTAAGAGAGCTGGGATTGCGATCATCATTATTATTCCGTAATTATTTGACCGAGGATCTTGACTTCCCAAAGAAACGTTGATCTCAATTTCACCATTCGTACCTGCGGCATTACTGTCCCACTGCAGGGTTAGATTTTGAATATCTTCACTTTTTATTTCGAACTGAAACTCAATCGTTCTTATTTTTGGACCTGATTCTAAAGTCGCGGATATTGGTTGCTCTGACCACCTACCACAAATATCCGATAGGCAAACTCTAGCGTAAGCATCATCTGTTCCCTCGTTCTGGTAAGTCACAAGCAATGTCCCCATCTCCCCAACCCGTTCTCCTGAGAATGAGGTCTCGATGATACTAATGTGCGCCCCTCTCTTGGGAAGAATCACAATATCAATAATCTGCTCAATAGAGTTCCCCTTGGAATCTGTGGAGTTAACGATTATCTCGTGGAACCCTCGACTCAGCAATGGAATGGAGGTTGACTCTGCTTCGGTCCAGTTTACATTTGAGACCAGAAGATCGGGAAGCTCGTTCTGAGATATATCATGTACCCAAATTGACCAGGCAAGGCGGTTTATATCATCAAGATCATCATATGAGTGAGAAAGATCGAGCGTCAGATTATCGCCCTCATGAGCCTCATCGAATTCTATCTCTATCTCATTGGAAAATAGCTTTGGAATAATTGTTGGAGGGCTTGAATCGAGTACCCTAACTGTCCATTCCTCGGAGATGGTATTCCCTGCATCGTCAATCACCAGAAGCTGAACTGCAATCTCAGTTGGACTTCTCTGAATATGTCTTGAGTAGAGATCGAGATGGGGTCCATTAACTTCGAAGCCTTGGTTGGCAGTGAAATGAAAAATAGTCTCTGTTATCCCAGTCTGCCTCCATCCGTTGGAGATGTTGGTATGCATCTCTAGTGATACAGGTAGACCAGAATCATCAGATGCATTGACGTAGAACTGGATCATAGTTCCTGCTGGGACCTCAATAACCTCTCTTTCTACATCGATATTCTCCTGTTCATTGCTTGTTATAGTACCGGACCAGGTTGGAAAAACGGCATCAACGACAGAGTTGCTCTTCCAGATCGAGGATGAGCCGTGAGAATCAGTGCAGGTAGCGGTTACATTGAGAGAGTCTCCATGTGAAAATCCTAATTCTAATGGAGCAAATTCAACCCATGGGTTTTGGTGTGTGTGGACTGTAATGTTCTCCAAAGAGACTATCCATTGTACTATTGGAACCTCTAGCTGGCTATCGGAACAAGTAGATGAAAATGAAATGATTCTATCAAGAGTCGTCGTAGAAGAAGATGGGAATTTGTTTCCAGAAATCCTTGGGGGCTCATTGGCATCGATTGTTATTCTAATGTCGTATGCAACTGGGGCTTTCGATCGATTGACAAGGAATGTATTGGGTTCTCCAGAAATCAATTCCGACATCGGACTGAACCTGAATTCCCATCCATCGGGGAGATCGACCCAAAGCGGTACTTCTTCAATAATACCTCCAACCCTAGGCAGATCAATTAGTCTTAGGACTCTTCCATCAGATATTCCAGTCAGGTTCGCTGATTCTGTCCACCCCCAGAATACGTCTGTCCTGTTTACTGGACCAATTTCTGGAGGTTGAACCACAATACTTGGATCCCCGACCGCCATCATTGGAGAGTAGTCGAACCTACAACAACCCCCCATATAGGCGTTGGACCAATTTCTCTCCACCAGAACCATCTCTGCAAAATCCTCTGCTTCTTCGTAATCCAACCAACCATCAGAGTTACCCAATTCGGAATCTATTTGATTCAGCAGTCCCATTGTCCTATTTCCAAGGAGGTCGGTACCATAACTCTCCTCCATTAAAACCTCTGCATACCAAGTCGCATTGATCATTGAGCTATGGGAAATAGGACCACTGAAATTGAGGAAAGATACTCCACTGATCAATTCATCATGATTTTGTCCTGAATTGGAGTGGTTTGCCTGATGTGAATTAGTATTTTTTTCAAGCCACTCCAGACTAGAGGAGCTAAATGACAAAGAAACAATCATGAAGAGGTAGAGAAATGATAAAAATGCATCATTATTTTTTTTGTGTACCAAAATTTCCACCAGCTTTTTTAGTGAATTATCTCAGAGCCAGAGAAGTCGATTGAAATGGGTAAAATCCTGTTTTCTCGAGGTAGTTTGGATTCCATAATTTCCCTAAAATTACTTTCTCCAAAAACCAATAGGAAACCTCCTGAGCCAGCCCCAAGAAGCTTTGCTCCCTTTGCACCCATTGACATAATACTTTGATACAGTTTGTCAATTTCTTGATTGCTTACAGCGGGGGAGGTTTTCCTCTTTGTTAGCCACGCATCATTGAGTAGAACACCTAACGATTCTAGATCGCCAGACTCTACCATCTCTGCCGCCAGATCAGCCTGATCTCTAATTTTTCTCAACTTTGAGAGCTTATCTTCCTCGGAAGATGATTTAGCAGCAAGAACCTTGCTAGCACTTCTAGTCATGCCAGTATAAACCAAAGTGAATTTACTTGAGATTTCGTCCGACTGATTTTGGTTGATAAGCATAGGCTCAACTTTGACACCAGCTGATCCGAAACGAATAGAGTTGAAGCCCCCGAATGATGCAGCATATTGGTCCTGCCTCCCTATGGGAGCTCCTAGGATGTCGATCTCTACCCTGCATGCCTCCTCTGCAAGTTGTTCCTTTGATGGTGACCTGCCTTGGAGGTTGTGCAGTGCATTGAGGAGTCCAACAGTAACCGTCGAAGAAGACCCCAAACCTGTACCTCGACCGGGGATATCTGCAATAGTCGTGATCTCAATTCCTGATTCAACACCAGTTAGCCGCATGGCCTCCCTTACAAGTGCATGTTGAATTTCATCAACCGACCCGACTTTTTCGATTTCTGAATATGATACTCGAATTTTTTCATCAAATCTCCTATTTAGAGTGACATAGACGTATTTGTCGATAGCTATTGAGACAACTCGTCCTCCATTTGGCTCACTACGAGCGAAGCCATCCAAATCGGTTCCCCCTCCACAGAAAGATACTCTTAGTGGCGTTCGGCTGATTATCATCGAGTTCCGGGGACAGAGTGTCACTCATCAAGACGCCGGTACGCATAATATCTCTCTCGAGCAATGACAAGGCATATGAGAGGACTGCTTCCGCGATAGAGAGAGAGTATGGGCGACCTAGTCACTATGGACGATCTAAGTAATGAAGAGATTGTATCCGTACTTGACGATGCAAACAGGTTGCTTCCCGTGGCCAAAGGAGCACTGCACCTTCCACTTCTGGAGGGTAAGGTCTTGGCAAACATGTTTTTTGAGAATTCCACGAGAACAAGGATGTCTTTTGAAGCAGCAATGAAGAGGTTGGGAGGATCAGTCCTCAACTTTAGTTCAGTGGGTACATCAGTTGCTAAAGGTGAGACTCTATATGACACCATGCAAATGATTGATGGATATGCAGATATTGCCGCTATTAGACACCCAAGGCAAGGAGCAGCTCAGTATAGCGCTGATTCCGTTGAGATTCCAATTCTCAATGCTGGAGATGGAGCCGGCAATCATCCTACTCAAACAATGCTTGACCTATTTACAATAAACAATTCCCACGGATCTCTGAATGGATTGAATGTGATCCTGGTGGGTGACTTACGATATGGCAGGACTGTGCATAGCCTATCTCACGCCTTGGTTAGATTTGGTGCAAGCCTGACTATGGTTTCCCCCGCAAGTCTTCGAATGCCAAAGGAAATAGTTTCTGATTTAAGGTCACACGGTGCCGAAGTCAATGAGGCAGACTCGCTTCAAGATCAGATTCCGGATGCCGACGTAATATACATGACGAGGATACAGAAGGAAAGGTTCCCTGACGAGGATGAATATTCAAAGGTCGCAGGCATTTACAAATTGAGAGCGTCAGATCTATCTGGAGCCAAGAAAGAAATGATAGTGATGCACCCCCTTCCTAGGGTCGACGAAATAGACCCTAGTCTAGACTCGACTGACCACGCCAAGTACTTCGAGCAGGCGTTCAACGGAGTCCCAACGAGAATGGCATTACTCTGTAGAAGTTTAGGAGTTGAAGTTCCAAAGAAGGTGAGCTAATGTCAGAAATGAGAAGGGTGACGGCAATTAGAAACGGTACAGTGGTTGACCACATCCCCTCAGGAAGAGCGATGCAGGTAATCAGGCTGTTGAGGATAGACACGGACAGGTCTACCCCTGTGTCTTTGGTCATGAATGTTCCAAGCGATAAGATAGGTAGGAAGGATGTACTAAAGATAGAGGACCGTGAGCTTAGTCACAAGGAGCTTGACAGGTTAGCTCTAATCGCCCCATCTGCCAGCATAGCCATAATCAGAAACCATGCTGTTGCTGAAAAGATGATGGTCGAGCTCGCTGATGACCTAGTGAACATAGCCAGATGCTCATTTTCAAACTGCATCACGATCAACGACAGAGAACCATTGCCTCAAAGGATGAGGGTAGTTAGTAGGGATCCCTTAGAAATCAGATGCTACTATTGTGGAAGGGGTCAAGATATTGAAGAGCTAATCGAAAAAATACTTTGAATAAATAGGTGTAATTATACTAAGTATCAGGCTAAACATTAAGTTTCTTCTATAACACCAGAGTTCTATGAGTAATCAAAATTTGACGCCTATAATGCTTGTAGCTGGACCTGTTTTACTTTTAGGGGCCTTTATCATGTGGCCTGCCCAGACCTATGTTGGAGAGCGCGCAACACAGTCTCTAATCGATGAGGCAGGCACGTTGATGCCTCTTCTTGTTGCAGCAACTCTCGGAGTTATTCTAATGTTTGGAGGTCTTCACTTACTAAATTCAGAGATGATGGAGGGATCTGATGGAGTGAACAAGCAGCTATTAACAGTAGGCAGCATGCTAATAATGGTCTCATTAGTTTCATTTGTGATTGGTCTTGGTAGCAATGTTACCATCATCAATAATGTTGATGTCCCCCAAGACAATTCAGAGGAATGGGTGGATAACGCATACGTAGATGAGGAAGACTACATGGATTCCCAAAACAGCGCAATTGACGCAGGTGCAGTTATTTGGCAGATGTCGCCTGTCACCTGGGGGTTGGCTATGATTATCATTGGATTGGTCGCATTCCTTTCCGAAAGACAGGAAGGTGCTATGGGATTCGCACTACCATCCTTGATGCCCATCGGAACATTATTCCTAAGCTCCCCGATAATAAATAACCCGGATTTATTCAACGCGGTCTTCCCTCTAGTAATGATAACCCACGTAGCACTAGGTGGGCTAATGCTTGCAGGGATGGTGGAAGTTCCTGGCGGATCTTCTGAGACTTAGGAGATTAAGAATCCTCTGAGAGCCATTTCCTCATCGTGCATGATTGACATATGTCTCTACTGGTTATTTCTCCGCAGATTGTGCAATTGTTGACTTGCTGCTTAGAGTCTGGATTGGCATGCCTGTGGAGATCCCTGATCTGATCTAGAGAGTGAAGTAGCCCGTGCCTTGCTCCTGGTGTTTGAGACTCCAAATTTGCCACTAACGCTCTGCTCTGCTGTCTCATCGCCCCCCCTGCATGAGGACAGTCTCCGTGATGGATTGGAAGTCCAGAATGTATCGCAAAGGCATGAATTTCCTGCTCAGGAACCCAACGGAGAGGTACAATTCGTGGAACGATTCCGTCAATTGGAAACTGTGTGTGAGGTGCTAGTCTAACGGACCTCTCGACCTCACCCTTTTGTAGATTCATCAATACTGATTGGGCCATATCGTCTAGGTTATGGCCAAGCGCCATCACATCAGCGTCTAGCTTCTCGGCCATGGTATTGAGGCTTTGTCTCCGAAACACGCCACAATAGGAACAAGGCATCAGACCATTGGCTTCTGTGTGCCTCTGCCCTATCGATGGTATCATCTGGACAACTTTGTCCATTCTTTCATAACCCATCTCTTCATACGCCATTGTTTCAAATCTCACTCCCAAAGACTCGGCAAGCTCCCTTGCAAATTCCATTGAGGGGGCCCTGTATCCGTTGATTCCTTCATCGACGCATACTGCAATTAGCTCGACGTCCCTTCGACGACCGATTATATCAGACATCATTGACAGGAGTACTGCAGAATCCTTACCTCCAGATATGGCTACTAGGATCCTGAATGGAGTTCCATCTAACCTAGTTGCATCCTTGGGAAGGTCCAACTGAATTCTGAGCTCTTTTGACGTTCTTTTCCTTATGGATGACGAGAGATGCTTCCCACAAAGGTGCTGTCCACTGTATGGCTGGTGCACTATTGAGTCTGAACGGCATCTACTGCAGGACTGCACCTCAATAGCCGATTCCATGTTTGTCCGCTACATTACACATGCTTGAACCCATCCTCCGGTGAGTTGATTCGGGAATCCTCAATCGTAGACCCATGGATGGACCCGAGACTCTTCCCAATAGAACAGAAGTGGGCTCGAAGAAATTCTCTCCTTGGCCGGATAGATTGGCCCTTGTTTCACTTTCAGTGACTGCTGTTTTTGCCGCCCCTTTGATTTCTTCCTCTATGGAGGGTTTCCTGGGAGATCAATCTATGACGGCGACAATTTGTGGGTTTTTGATATTGATACCTGTATTGGCCACGTCTTTTGGTAAAATATACGTCAGAATTAAGGCATGATCAAGATCTAATCCTAGAGATTCCAGATTCTATGTAACCAGAAACTGTCTGCCATGGGACAAGAAATCTCATACCTGCGATAGCTATGATGAATAGCCCTGCTGAGATAACTTTTCCATAGGTCATCTGAAGTTCCAGAGACTCTTTGACTTGCCCGGACCACTGTGTACCCTCAAGTATTCCTACGATTGAGATCATCAGATCGTCGAATGCGAGGGCTAGAGCGGTGGTTATTCCCACTAATGCTATGATGACGCCCATTTGCATTAAATGAGAATTAACAACGTTGTTGAACTGTTTTATGAACTCGGAATCTCTCTTTGATTCCTCCGGCAAGGAAGCAGCATACTCCATGTGTCCTATTGCAGCAGTTCCTGATTCTAAGAATAGAAGCATTAGCAATGCCACGCCCAAAAGAGACCAAGCTAATTCAGAAACCAGCCCTCCGAACATTGTTCCCTCTCCAATTTGTGTTGGAAGCGCATTCAGGCCCACGTCCACCTCCGAGAGAATAGGCTCGAAAGTAAGGATCGAGTGGAAAGCAATGACAACGATGTAGTATCCTAGAGCCCATGTTATTGCCCTTTTTGACAGGCCCCAGATCCCCACTAGTCCTGCAAGTACCGGTGCAAAAACGACTCCTAGAAAAATTAGCTCTGCGATTAGTCCCATGGGAGAAAATAACTCCCCCATGTGGTTAAGAGATTCCTCACTGTTCCATGGGAGGTGAAAACCGTTGCTAAATGTGGCAATTATCCATGAGCCAATAAAAGGGATTATTGCCCACGCTGCGAAAAAAATGGCCACCCCTTGCTTAATCTTGGTCTGGAAATCATAGGGGGCAGCCCAATATCTGTCTATTGCCACCACCGCGATTACACACATCACAAGAGGAGCCAAGAGTGTCATTAATCCGGTCTGGTTAATTCCCAGAAGGAAGTCAGGTATCAGGAGTCCGCCTCTGTTATCAAGCCACATTAGCCCTCTGGTATGCTCATACGAAGGACACCAAACGTTCTCATTGTTGTTATTGTCCATGATGAATTGATCGCTACAAGGACCGTAGATATCGCTCATTCGTTTTAGAAGTAGTAGTAGGGAGCCAGTAGAGATAATTTGTAGTACTAGAATCTGCCATTTCCTCCTTAGAGCCGGTATATGCAAGGTTTCCATGGTCTCAGCATCCTTCTTTTTGATTTCCATAATTCATCACCTAGATTGCATGAGGGCCTGTGAGAGTTCTACATCAGGCATCCAATCGATTACTTTGGCGCCAAATCCTGAAACTGCTGTGAGTCTGTTTTGTCTTTCTAGCTTCAGTACCTCATATGCCATCCTTGGAATCCTACTAACTAATCTCTCTAGGTCGACACTACTGGGTGAAAGGACAATCACCTCGTGGCCGTTTCCTGACAGGTTTCTGATTGCTGGTATAGTGGTTCCATCTCCCTCGAGGCTGCTGATGATGAAAACTGGTGACCCCCTACTTATTCTAGGAGCTAGTGAGTTAGTCACTGCCTGCAATGGCATTGATCCTGAAGGAGATACGGATGCTAGACTGCTGAGAATTTTATACTGCTGCTTATCACCAGTATCCGGTGGTAGGAATTCCATTCTGCTTCCGTACGTTACCATGGCCACGGAATCCTTCCTCTTCAGGAAGTGGCTACCTATCGAAGCAGCGGCCGAAGCTCCCATCTCCAACGGATTCTTCAAAACGGTCCCAATTCTGCTTACCTCTCTGGTGTCTAAGATAACGAATACGTCAGTGACTGCATCCCTAGTCTTCTGGTTTACCATCAGATCACCAGTTCTAGCGAATGCCTTCCAGTTGATTGATCTTAATGAGTCGGTGGAAAGATACTCTCTAAGTGAATAGAATTCCATGCCGGGGCCCGGACTCCTTAGAGTAGTGGCTCCAGTGTACATTTTTGGAACATCTGCTCTAAGCATAGCATCCTCAACATCCCTTACCTGGGGGAATACTGTGATGTCGCAAAGATCCTCGATTTTTGATTCGTTTACAAATAGTCCGAATGCATTCTTGTACCTCACAGAAATAGGGCCTACGGAGTAATGACCGCGCAAAGGGCATCTTAGCATGTAATCGAGCTTGGTAGTCTGTCCGGGGCCGAGGTTCAATCTCATTTGGTTTATTCCTCTTCTAATTTTCATTTCGTGAGGGACATTGTCAAAGATCTCAATTTGCTGAGTTCTCCTGTAAGAATTATTTGTAATTGTTATAGATATCTCGATTAGATCACCTTTGTAGACATTGGAGTGCGGTACATATCTTGTTATCTCCAACTCAGAATGTCCTGAGATCCATGCACTAATAGAAATGAATGAAATGAACGTCAGACCAATAATCATCATCTGGAAATTTGAAATCATCATTCCAACAAGAATGAGGCTAATTCCTCCGGCCAACATAATTGCTGCCTTCCTAGTCCACATACGTAGAAGCACCTCCAGAAGATTCTCCCCACTGTTTTATTCTCCTAACTATTCCAACAAGTTCGTCGGGCCTGTATTTTCTGTCCTCGAAAATAAAACGAACTAAGACAGGGTCACGAATCATCCCTTGAAGCTCAGCTGCTGGCATAGCATCGAACTCCTCCCTCGACAATGCGTTGATGTTCCTCACCCTTGTGAGAAGAACTTGTCTTATCTTCTCCGGTCTCTGGTAGTATTTGTATCTCTCAGCATCTCCGAAACCGTAGTAGACCACTCTGAATACATGTCTCCAGTCTTCAGGATCTTCCTTCCTGATTAACACGGCCTCAAGAAACACAAATAAAATTAGGAACAAAATCAGCATTGCCATCCAGTCATTTGTGAAGTATATCAGCAAGTAATAGAGTAGGTTGTATGTGTCTCCGAAAATTGTTGGTTGCTGGTGTCTGCTTTCATCGAAAATTACAAGTGCGTTTTCACTAGGTTGGGTACCATTATCGTTGAGTATCAGTGCTTCGGCTACTACATCCAAAATCCATTTCCTGTTATCATTCTGAGGTACTAGCCCAAGGTATTTGGATTCGAATTCTGGATCGTATAGGGAGTTGATTAGTACCGATCCATCTGAAATAAAGTGTACTCTCCCGGAATCATAGCCTCGGCACAATATGACCTCGCAATATCTCACATATACAGGAAATGGACCTTGCTCGTCTCCAACAATCCCAAAGGCGGCGTAGCTTCCAACAGTGTAATTTCCATCATCGTTGTTGTCTATCCAAGAATCCTGAGTAGTTTTGGAAACTACGTATCTTCGCTCAGCTGGGTTGTAGGAGCTGGTCTTTTCAAATGCAGAAGGGGTATTAGTTAGGATGTTGTAGTCCTGTGACCAATCCCACCTTGGTTTATTTGTGGATTGGTCGTTGCCTAAAAACCGATGAGAACAAAGTCCGGTTGACGACGCTGTGAGGAAATTTGTACCTATTTCAGGATCTGTGGGGTCCTGATCTAGAACGTCCACCACCCCATCCATATCTGCATCCCTGAGGCATGGGTTCACTCCAGTCTGAGCCCCTTGGGATGTGGTAAAATTGAACGCTGAACTAGAATTAACCCAAACGAAGTCAGAGCCTAGATCGTTATCGTAGCTGAAGTCTGTGTATAGCCTATGATTAGTAAATTCCAGTCCAAACTCTCCAGCCAAATTGCTTGAATATCCGAAATCGTCCATGAGAATAACAGTACCACCTCTCTCTACAAATTCCTTAATTGCTGCTATCTCAGATGAAGTGTATCCGTCTCCTTCAGAGAACTGAACTATGTCATCCCCCCCTGTAAAACGAGGAAGTGAAATTGTATCCCTCTCTACCCCCGAGATTATGAATATAGTTTCCTCGGGGTGATCGAGATCACTGAGTAATAACGGACTTGAAACGAGTGCAGTAGTCTCCACCCCCATTCCATTTAGCTCACCTCTGAAAGACCCTAGATCGTTCCATTCGTCACCATATGCAGACTGCTGGGTTTGACCTGGAACAACATATGTCATTGCAATAGATGTCAGCAAAATGGCTAGCAATCCCCAGAAAGAAATCTGTAGTGCTATTCTTCTATTTTTGCGGGAATTAGCGAAAGATGACACTCGTTTCCAATCAATCATTCGGGTATCCTCACTAGTCCTACAGAAGAGTGAGCCCGAAGGTCATTTTATGACCGTTATGTGACCCTGAACGAAACTGCATCTTACTATCTGGAGAGCTCAACCACCGATCCAATGCTAGCGACTTCCTCTACGGGAATAGAAAGAAGGCCTTCTGTTGTTGGCCATGGAAGCTCGTTTGGATCGATACCGGATTCTGCTACCACCAAAATTGACACAATATTTCCGGTTCCTAAATCTACTGTGAAGTCAGCAAGATGGCCAAGTAAGTCTCCGGCGGCATCGACTACCTTTCTAGTTAGGATCTCTTTTCCGAATGTAGTCCTCATCAAATTCCTCAAATCAATTCAATTCCCGAAAGGCCGGAAGAAGTCCTCCTTACGGATTCAAGTCCACTGGTTAGAGATCCTTCCATCTTGGAATAGTACTCCAACATCTCCTCCGTCACAGTGGGCCTTACCATCTCCGCAGCCTTTTCGAAGTGTTTCTTTGAGACCGTTTTCTTTCCTTCTCTCATTGAAATCAAAGCTGCCTCCCTACAAACCGCTTCTATGTCTGCACCCGTGTAGTGCTCCATCATTCCTGCAAGCTCATCAATCTTGAATTTTCCAAGCGGCATCTTTGCAGCGTGTATCTTTAGTATCTCGGAGCGCGAATCTTTGTCAGGTGGGGGGATATGAAGGACTCTTTCGAACCTACCACTCCTCATTAGAGCTGGATCTATCATTTCAGGCCTATTTGTGGCTGCTACGACAATCACCCCTTCCATACCTTCCACCCCATCAAGACTGCTCAGCAATTGGTTCACAACCCTGTTCATCACATCGGAGCCCTCTCCAGAGTGACTTCTTCTCATACCGGCGATACTTTCGAACTCATCAAGGAAAACAATAGAAGGGCTAGATTGTTTTGCTTTCTTGAAGACTTCTCTAACGGCCTTTTCAGACTCTCCGACCCATTTGGAAATCAGCTCAGGTCCCTTTATTGATATGAAATTCGCCTTTGCTTCGTTTGCTATCGCTTTGGCGATGAGTGTCTTTCCAGTGCCGGGAGCACCGAATAGCATTATACCCCTAGGAGGGCTTATTCCGAAGTGTTCGAACTTTTCTGGCATCGTAAGCGGCCATTCTATACTTTCCTTCAGCCTCTCTTTAACATCTTGCAACCCACCAACTTGCTCCCAGGTAACTTCTGGCACCTCTACATATATTTCCCTCAATGCACTAGGCTCAATCTCTTTTACGGCCTCTTGGAAATCTGACATCCTTACCTCCATTTTCTCAATGACCTCGGGAGGTATTTCTTCCTCGTCTAGATCTATTTCTGGCAAATACCTACGAAGTGCTTTCATTGCAGCCTCTCGGACTAAAGCCGAGATATCAGCTCCCACGAATCCATGTGTGTTGTCTAGAAGCCAATCCAAGTTGTAATCATCATTGATTGGCATATCTCTTGTGTGTATGCCCAAGATCTCTCCCCTGCCTGCCTTATCGGGAACACCTATCTCTAGTTCCCTATCAAATCTTCCAGGTCTCCTTAGGGCTTGGTCAATTGCATCCCGTCTGTTAGTTGCCCCAATAACAACAACATTGTCTCTACCTCCCATACCATCCAGCAATGTCAAAAGTTGTGCAACTACACGTCTTTCGACCTCTCCTGTGACATCCTCTCTTTTCGGGGCTATACTATCCAACTCATCAATGAAAATAATAGCAGGTGAGTTGGCAGCTGCTTCGTCAAAAATCTCTCTGAGCTGTTTCTCGCTTTCTCCATAATACTTTGAAATAATCTCTGGGCCATTGATAGAAGTAAAGTGTGCTTTGGTTTCGGAAGCTACGGCCTTGGCGATCAATGTTTTACCAGTACCCGGGGGACCATGCAATAGCACTCCTCTCGGTGGCTCTATTCCGAGTCGCCTGAATAGAATTGGATGCTTAAGTGGGAGTTCTATCATCTCCCTTACTTTTTGCAGTTGGCTACCAATTCCCCCTATATCCTCGTAGGATATCGATTGGACCAGATCTTGCTCTTCCTGATCTACCGCATCCTCCTTGATTATAATCTCAGTATCCGGAAGAACCTGGACTATTCCCTTGGGGCTGGTTTGGACTATTGCGAATGGAAGTGCTTCTGCGAAAAGAGTCATTCCGGGGATAAATATCCTATCTCCAGACACGACGGGTCTCTTGTTCAGGCCCCTCCTCGCAAATCCCTCTATCCCTGGGCCGAACCTTACCTTTTGTTGCTTAGCCATTACAGGGCTAAGTACCAGCTTAGTGCAGGGCTCTACTTCGACCTTCCTGATTTTTACCCTGTCCCCTAGACTCACTCCTGAGTTTTTCCTAATAATGCCATCAATCCTGATTACTCCGAGATTAGCGTCTTCTGGCCTACATCTCCATACTATTGCTGCGGTCTTACTCTCGCCCTCAATCTCAACAATGTCTCCTGGTTTTAGATTTAGGTCATTGTCAAAGGGTACCCTTGCTCTACCATGGCCAACGTCACTAGGAATGGCTTTTGCCACTCTTAGGGTCAGCGAATCTGCACTTTCTGAAGTCATCTTTCACTCCCTGCCATCAGGTCTCGTGCATTGGGGGTAGTTAAACCCAGCAATGGAGAAGTCTCCACAAGGTAAAATTGTTATCAGAAAAAAGATATTCGATGCGTATAATTCATTTCGGGATCAGTATTCGCGCACCCATGACGCACGTGCTTGAGACCGGTTTTGAACAGCTTAACAGAGAAAATCCCAATGGGAGCCCCGCTATTAGGGGGTATAACATTGTTGATGGCGAGCTGAAATCTTCGAGCAGCGGCGCTACATTTGAGAGCAGGAACCCGGCTTGGGTTGACGATTGTCTTGGTGAATTTCCCCTCTCAACAGAGGAAGATGTGCATGAGGCACTCAAATCTGCTAGGAAAGCATTCCCAAGTTGGTCTTCCACTCCAGCGCCTACCAGAGGGCAAGTCATAGGGAATATGGGTCGCTTACTGATGGATTACAAAGAGGATCTGGTGCGCTTACAAGCTCGTGAAATTGGAAAGACGCTGAAGGAATGTGGCGGAGAAATTCAAGAAGCAATAGACACTTGCTTGTTTTTCCAATCTGAGGGTCGTAGGCTTTATGGGCAAACCGTAAATTCCGAGCTTCAAGATAAGGAGCTTTTCACCTACAGGAGACCATTGGGGGTCTGTGGCATAATCAATGCATGCAATTTCCCTTCCGCAGTACCATTCTGGAAAATGATTCCAGCAATCATGTGTGGAAACACCTGTGTTTGGAAGTCACCCCAGGATTCGCCCATGCTATCCTTTGCATTGGCCAGGATAATGCACGAGGCAGGACTACCAAACGGTGTGATTAACCTAGTTCACGGAAATGGAAGCGGGGCCGGCCAAAGCCTAGTTGACTCAGCAGACCTTGGAATGGTCAACAAGATATCTTTCACCGGAAGTACTTCTGTTGGAAAGATGATTGGCGAAATATGTGGGAGGAACCTAGTCAGCGCTTCACTGGAATTAGGTGGCAAAAACCCACTTGTAGTGATGCCTTCTGCTGATATCGACAATGCGGTGGAGGGAGCGTACTGGGCTGCTTTTGGGACCGCTGGACAACGCTGCACAAGCCTAGGCAATCTCATTTTGCATCAAGATATTTATGCCGAATTTATGGAGAAATTTATGGAGATGGTGGAGAATACCAGAATTGGAGATTCTATGAGGCATGAAGATGTACTCTATGGCTCAATGCTCTCGGAAAAGTATGCCGTTGATTTCCTTAAAGGTGTCGAAATATGTGATTCTGATGGAGCAGAGAAGTTGTTTGGCGAAGGGGCGATCACCGATGACAGTAGACCACTAAACTTCCTCGGCGAGGCCTCTGAAGGGTCGTACATGTGGCCCCATGTTTATGTTGGAGTGACTGAGGAGATGAATTGTTTCCACGAGGAGATTTTTGGACCACTAGTTACTGTCGTGAAAGCCAAAAGCTTCGATCATGCCCTGCATCTAGCTAACGCATCTCCGTTCGGGCTTTCGAGTGCATGCTATACAAACGACAGGCTAGAGGCTTATCGCTTCAAAACTGGAATTAAAGCGGGTATGACTGGCATCAACAACTCAACAACCGGCGCGGAGGCTCACCTCCCCTTCGGAGGAGTCAAAGATAGTGGAAATGGCACCAGAGAATCGGGAATTTGGGTGATTGAAGCATATTCATATTGGCATGCAGTAAATGACGAGCTATCTGGTAAGCTACAACTCGCTCAAATGGATGTTGAGGAGATCCAGATTGAGGAAGCCGATGCCGACTACTCCTCCCTAGCCTAGTACCAGATTGTGTAGTTGGACCATGCAATCCCTTATGACACATCTAACCTGCCATGAGACAACGGGTTGTGCTTGAGGTGAGCGAGAGCGTTAAGCTACCAATGAAGAAGGGATTCGGTAGGACCGATCGTACCGATGATTGGTGGAAGGGCCCAACTGCGATGGCAGCTTACTTGGGATTGATGATTGTTTATGCTACTTGGAGAGGTTTCATGGAGTCAGATATCCTGTTTTTCAGTGAGTTAGGAGCGTCTTCATGTGAGAACTGGGATACAGCTAAATCCTTCAAAGATGTTTCCAGATGCCAAACGATGTCAATTGAACAAGAATCGAAATGGGGGACTAGCCATGTTCTATCACCATTATACAGTCCACTAATCTTTCCGCAATCATCATGGATTCCCAAAGATTTGTGGTGGCTCAGCCCCGCGATGTTCATACTAGTATTCCCAGCAGGATTTAGGGGAACCTGTTATTATTATCGAAAGGCGTATTATCGTGCATTTTTCCAGCAGCCGACCGGTTGTGCAGTTTCTAAGCCATGGAATGAGTACAGTGGAGAGAAGGGGATATTTGTAGTGCAGAATCTACATAGGATCTTCATGTACATCGCTCTGATATATCTACCAATTTTGACCTACGACTTGTGGCTATCGGTTAACTTTCACGATGCACCGGATGGGTCCGAAGACAGCTTTGGTGTCTCTGTTGGTTCTCTGATACTTCTACTAAATGTTATACTCCTAACTGGCTACACTCTCGGCTGCCACGCTTTCCGTCATGTCGTTGGAGGGGGTGCAAACAATTGGTCTGGTACAATAACGAACAAAGCGAAGTATCTGATGTGGAAGATCTCGACGAAACTTAACGAAAGACACAAGGATTGGGCTTTAATTAGCCTATTTTGGGTTATGTTTGCTGATTTCTACATTTGGATCTGCCAGGACTTTGGCATCACTGATTATGTTCTGATCGGAGGTCTTTAAATGGATGAGGAAATTAAAAATCATAAGTTCGACGTTATAGTAATTGGCGCTGGAGGAGCTGGACTAAGGGCAGCTATTGAGGCAAGTAGAGCAGGAGTTAGCGTCGCAATGATCTGCAAGTCTATGCTTGGTAAAGCGCATACTGTGATGGCAGAGGGAGGGGCGGCTGCAGCATTAGCTAACAAGGACCCTAGAGACTCATGGCAGACGCACTTCCGAGATACCATGAAAGGCGGAAAGTATCTTGGAGACTGGAGAATGGCGCAAATTCACGCGCAGCAGGCACCTGACAGGATCAGAGAGTTGGAACAGTGGGGGGCTGTATTCGATAGAACCCCCCAAGGACTCTCAAGTCAGAGGAACTTCGGCGGGCACACTTATCCCAGACTTGCCCACATAGGTGATGCAACCGGATTGGAGCTTATTAGAACCCTGCAACAAAAGGGAATTCATGAAGGAATGGAGATCTTCATGGAGTACACAGTAAGGCGTATATTCAAGACAGACGGAAAGGTTTCTGGATGCTTCGCATATGATAGGAACGATGGTTCCTTACACGTCTTTAAGGGAAAGTCGATAATTCTGGCCACCGGAGGAATCACGAGGTGTTGGGAGGTCTGCTCGGGATCATGGGAATATTCGGGAGAAGGTCATGCTTTGGCATACTGGGCTGGAGCAGAAATGGGAGATATGGAATTCGTGCAATTTCACCCGACAGGGATGATCTGGCCTCCATCCGTGAAGGGCATTCTTGTCACAGAAGGAGTGAGGGGGGAGGGAGGGATGCTTACAAACTCTGAAGGAAAGAGGTTCATGTTCGACTACATCCCTGAGATGTACCGAGATGAGTTCGCGGATGCAGAAAAAGAAGCTCTGGAATGGGTCGATGAAGTTGTTTCAGGAAAACTTGCAACAAGGAGAAGGCCGCCAGAATTGCTAACTAGAGATGTTGTAGCCAAGGCAATAAACAGTGAAAGAGACGCAGGAAGAGCATCGGAACATGGAGGCGCATACCTAGATATTTCATGGAGAGACGAGGATGAAGTAAAAAAGAAACTACCTGGTATGTATCATCAGTTCATGGAGCTAGCTGCCGTTGACATAACTAAGCAACCAATGGAAGTAGGCCCCACAGCACATTATGTGATGGGAGGTGTGAAGGTAGATCCTTTCAGTCAAGAGAGTTCCGTTCCGGGCTTGTTTGCGGCAGGCGAGGTTGCCACTGGCCTACATGGCGCGAACCGACTAGGCGGGAATTCATTATCCGATCTAATTGTGTTCGGAAAAATCGCAGGAGAGTCTGCTGCTAAATATTCAAAGGAACAAGAGGATTACTCGGAAATCGATCAGTTAGAAATCGATAAGGTTGTCAATGAGACTTTAGAGCCATTGAGCAGGCAAGGAGGGGAAAATCCTGCCAGTGTTGTGAATGACCTGAGGGTAATGATGCAGAACAAAGCAGGAATAATTAGGACAGGAGATCTTCTTCAGGAGGCTATGTCTGACTTGGATTTGCTTACTGAGCGTTCAAAATCTACTTCTCCCGGAGGGGGAAGGGTCTACAACCCAGGATGGCACCAAGCCTTGGAGATTGGCGCTATGATTGATGTTAGTAGGATGTGCGCAATTGCAGCTCTAAAGAGGGAAGAGAGTAGAGGAGCACATACAAGGGATGACTTCCCTGAGACTGATCATGAACATTGGGGGAACAGAAATAGCGTAATTTGGATGGATGAAAACGCAGAGATGAAGATTGATTTCGTCTCATATCCAAAAATTCCCAAAGAATTGAGATCTCTACTGGATTCAGAAGATTTGCACGAGGAGGAGTAGAATGGTGGAAAAAGTTACCTTCAGAGTGTTTAGAGGAGAGCCGGATTCGGATGGCGATCCCTTCGGAAAAATGGTTGATTACGAAGTAGACCTGGATGAGGGCATGGTCGTCTTAGATGTGATTCACAGAATACAAGCGGAACATGCTCCAGATTTATCCTGTAGGTGGAACTGCAAGGCAGGAAAATGTGGATCATGCAGCGCTGAGATTAATGGTCATCCAAAGTTAATGTGCATGACTAGGATGGAAGAGGTATTCGAGGAAATGGATGATGAAACCGTTCCTGTATTAGTAAAACCAATGCAGGCTTTTCCATTGACCAAGGATCTAGTTACCGATACATCTTGGGCATACGAAACAGACAAGAAAATAAAGCCGATCAATGGACCAATCGAGCCCGATTGGGAATTCCATCAGGAAGAAGCAGACAGGTTGCAAGAATTTAGGTCTTGCATTGAGTGTATGTTATGCGTAAACACATGTCATGTTCTGAGAGAGCATCAGATGTATGACGAATTTGCTGGACCTAGGTTCTTCGTAAGATTAGCAAGTTTGGAGATGCACCCTCTAGACACAGAAAATAGAATCCCAGAAATAAAAGAGGACTTTGGCATAGGGTATTGCAATATCACAAAATGTTGCACTGAGGTCTGTCCGGCGGGAATAAAGATCACGGACAACGCAATAATTCCACTTAAGGAGAGAGTTGTTACAGAATACTTCGATCCCTTGGTAAATCCAGTTAAAACTGCAGTAAATATCACTTCAGGAGTTTTAAGCTACTTTACCGAGGATTTCTCCAAATCATCTGATCCAGGCAATCTCAAGAAGGCAAAGGGTGCTTCCGAGGATGAGAGATCAAGAGCAGAAGAGGCGAGGAAACTGGATGCTAAAAGGACAGACAAGGCGAGAAAGAGGTTCCGTTTCAAATCAAAATAAACGCGCTTGAATGGTTATAGTAATCCTTCAGAGCTAACGCTAATCGGAGCAAAGACCCCAACTGAGCTTGGAAAATCCGCTTACTCAGACTCGGTCTATTCTCAGCTTCTTTACGTTGGCCTTGTTTATCATATCAGGAAGCCAGTCCGGTGCGTTTGGTCCCTTTGGAACCTTACTCTTTGATCCTGAGAACACATGAACTCTATTTGTCCCCCTCTCCCTTAGGTGAATGTCTGTGACACCCCTGGATGCTGCCTTCAGGGCTGCTCCCCTGGGCTGCTTGCTGTGGAACACTTGAGCAGTGTCCTTGCCGTTCTGCATCAACACGAAATATTTCTTGTCTGCCATATTTGGATTCCTCCGGATGCTGGCTGAGCTCTATAGGTATTAAAGTGTGAGGCGGATTTAGCGCAATCATAGGCTGACTTGTCCTTATGTCGGGTTTCTATGAGGTTTCACAGCTCGGCGCAGGCTAGAGTTTTGGTGTTAATTACGCCTTCCACTGAACGAATTGAGTCGACTACCAGTTTTGCTATCTCGCCCATGGTTTCTGCCTCGATCTTCAGTATCATATCATGATCTCCGAACAGAACCTGTGCATCCTTCACAAAGGGCAGAGAGGAAACCCTCGCATGGACTGAGTACTCCGATCCGGGCTCAACATCAAGCAACACATAACCGGTGGACACGTCTTCCCGATGTGGGCGATAGGAATTAATCATTCCCTATTCGAAAAAAAACCCTTACGATGGATACATATCAGATGGCCTCTCTTCCTAGCCCTATGGCCGACGTAGTTATTGTCAGAGAATGTAGGCACGGTCAGGTTCGCGTCCTTTATGGGGATATCGTTGGAGTAGAAGGTGATGTTATGGTAATTCCAGCAAATAGCAGGCTTGCCGGAAGAGAGGGTTTGGATGAGAGGATGCAGCAATCAGCAGGGGTCGGCCTTAGGGAAGCGTGTGCAGATATAGCAAAAGAAAGAAGGAAGCTAAATTTGCAACCTTGCGGTGTAGGGGAGGCAGTCACGACCTCTGGATTCGATCTTCCAGCTGCTAATCTAGTTCACGTTGTAGGGCCGGATTGTAGAAGGCCTACACAGGATAATTTCAGGAGAGAATTGCTAAGAAACTCGTACGAAGCCTTGTTTCAAGAGACTGAAAATCTAGATCCTAGGAGTACATTGGTCTTACCACCTCTAGGGATGGATGTATTTGCATATCCTCACAGAGAAGGAGCGAGAATGACGATGGAGATTATCTTGGCATGGATGGATGGGGAGCATGACCCTGGGGTAGAGATGGTGCTAATTGTCACCCATGAAGACAATTTCCTGAACAACATGAAGACAGTTTACAGGGAGAGCGAAGACCAATTTCCTGGTGTCGACAGGACAAGGGAATACAGAAAGGGGAAATTCCAGTAACCCGGACCGGTGTTCTCAATAACCTTGAGAACCGGGTAGTAATATGGGTACCAATTACGAACGAGAGTTGAGATTGGTCCTCGCGGGGGATCTGAAAGGAGTAAGAGCGGTTACTAGATCCTGCAGTGAGATTGAAAGAGCTAGAGCAATGAAGGTTGTCCAGAGGCCTTTCCTTGTTGTAAGAGCCCCTGGAAGTGGGACAGAGGGCACTGGGGATTTGCTTGCCCTCAGGGGCGACATGTGCTTCCCAATAGAGGTGAAATCATCAAAGAAGGACAAAATCTACCTCTCTGGTAGAACCATGGACCAGTACAGTGCCCTAAAATCTACAGGGGAAGAATGTGGCCTGCTTCCACTTTATGCCTTTAGATTGAAAGGTGTGAGAGGGGATAGTTGGAGGATAATGAAAGTCGAAGTAGATGGATTGAAAGGAAAACTTAGGCACCTTTCTAGAAGTATACCCTCCCTGGCACTTACCAGCAGGGGTAAACCTCACCTTGACTGGAATTCCGGTATGCCGGTCCATAGATTCTTACATCTCGTTTGCAAGTCAGAAGGAGCAAGGGGGATTGCATAAGAGCCATCTGGGTCCACCAGTAAGTCGGTGTCTAACTATTCGGGCCCGGAGAGCTTCGACTCTATAGATTCAATTTTTGTCTTAATTTCATTGAGCCTTGCTATCACAGTTTTCAATTCGGCCTGACTGAGAATTCTGTTAATGCTCTCTTTCTCCCTAGTCATCAGATCCAGGATGCGATTATCGCTCTTATCTTCGTCTCTAGACTGCATAGTTAACTCTGCGAAGAGGCAATCGGTATTGTCAGTTGCGACTATGAAGACGCAGGTTGAAGTGCAATAGTTTGTTGTGGGTATCATGGAAAAAGAGGAGGGCGCCGACTTTCAGAGGGAAGTCGATGTTCCCCAAAGACGAAGTTTCTTGTTTCCCTTACTTATTCTCTATCTGATCTGGTTGTTGGGAGTTCCTTTAATTGGTGTCGTATTGATTGCCTTGTGGTTCGTAGCCCTGCAAATCGCTGAGGAAAAAGGCATTCTCGATAGATGGGATGCAACCAGAGTGCTTGGAGGCATTCTGATGGTCAGAACAAAAAGAGGGAAAGGCATGCTTGAGGTGATATCTAAAACCAAAAGGTTCTGGAGATTTTACGGGGAGCTCTCGATTTGGCTTTGCTTCATGGTAATGTTCGGTGTAATCCTAGTTCTATTCCTCTCTGCAATAGCTACTGCCATTAATCCTCCTGATGAGGTCCTTCCTGCCAGTGATTTACTTCTAATTCCCGGGGTAACTAGCTTTGTACCTTTCAAGTGGCCTGCCCTTGCTTTAATTATCGCGATTCTGATACATGAGTATAGCCATGGAATCCAAGCAAGGGCCCATGGGATGCGACTGAGAAGTTTTGGACTGCTACTCCTAGGCCCACTTCCATTGGGTGCCTTCGCCGAACCAGAAGAGTCGGAGATGGAGAGAATTCCTCGGAGGGAGAGAATGAGGCTTTTCTCAGCAGGACCTTCGATAAACCTCTTAGCTACTTATATTGTATTGATTATGCTATCCTCTGTTGCCAGTGGAATGGTTGCAGAGAACGAGGGGGTCCACGCAAGGGGTATCATTAGGGACCAAGGGGCGGAACAAGCTGGTATTCTCCCCTATGAAACGATAACACACATCAATGGAAACAGAATATTGGACTATGATGATTTCTCAAATGAAATGAGCACTCTCGGATCTGGAGAGGTTGCGTCATTCACAATATTATCCAGCCCAAATGTTTCCAATGCTGCTGAGGTAAGGGTAGAAAGAACGGTATTTGTGACTCTTGGAGATCATTATGAATATATTATAGATCAGTGTGATGGTGATCAGGAGTGTATTGAAAATTGGGTGGAAATACTCGAAATTATGGATATCCAAGAGGGAGATGCATTCCTAGGGGTTTCCGACTTGAAATCATCAACCGGTGGAGTGGACAAATACTCGAGAATAATAGATGGAGTATACGTTGGAGGTGAGTTGTCGGTAGCTAGTACGATAATTGTTGCATTGCTTGAGCCAATAATCATGATCTTTACACCGGTAGAGCTCGGTGGCCATACAATGCTGGAGCACGAGAGAGCAATGCTGGTGGCTGGAGACACTGGAATTGCATCGATTCTAGGCACCGACATAATGCTTGATTTGTTTGATTTTTTATTCTGGCTTGTATGGATAAACTTTCTACTAGGGTTCGCGAATTTGATTCCTATGATACCCTTTGATGGTGGTCACATGTTTAGAGATGCTACGCACTCAATCTTGGCGAGGTTGAGGTCGAAATGGCACCCAATGGAGGTGGAGTTAATCGCCAATAGGGTTAGTTCGATGAGCAGCATATTCATTCTGCTAATTCTTCTTGTCCCGGTTGTTATACCTAGGCTAATGTAGATTCATTCTTCCTCTTCTATTTGCCTTGGTTCGTGGACCTCTCGAAAAATCACTTTTCCTACACCTACATGTTCCCTGAGTGTAGTTACGAGGGAGAACTTAGTGAATGACCAGTTTTGGTCATAGGCCATTTCCTCAGGTAGAGTCATCGTGAGATCATCGCCATCAAACTCGATCTCGAAGTCTTCCCTCCCGGTATTCATCTTCATCAGGGTCTGGACCTTTTCCTCTCTTTCTTCTACTACCTTGACAATCTTGTAGTTGTATCTCAGAGTCACTCCTGCCAAGGGATGATTGTAGTCTATTCTCGCCCTTCCAGCGCTCATGAACTGTAGTATTCCGTTCCTGCCAGCTATCTCCACAGGTGACCCGATTCCCAGAGTGTTGGGATCCCGTACACTACGGAGAAGCACGTTTTGTGAGATAGTCTCGATCTTGTTCTGGTCTCTTTCACCATAGGCCTGCTCAGGTTCTATCTCGAAGTTATACTCCTTTTCCGTCTCGGCTTCGGCTAAGTGGGCCTCGAATCCCGGGATTAGCCTCCCGTCACCGACGATCGTAATCATCGGGGAGTAGGTCCTGTTTTCATCTTCCAGATCATGTTCCTTGGCCGTATCCTCCCTTGTGGTCTCGATAAGTTTGTCAGTGCTAGCGTTGTATAGGTCATAATCGACGTGAACGATGTTTCCTTCATCCATTAAAACACCCTGTGGGATCCAAGCCACTCGCTTCCCCCTTTTCATTCAAACGGTTTGCCATATTCATGTCCTTCATCAACTGAAATATTTTTGTTCGGTCGATTCTGGATATGAAAATAGCGCTATTTCAGGCTTTATTCTTCTGGAGGTGCCCTGCAAAGGAAGCGGATGCATTTCCCAACAATATCATGAGCCAGCCGACCCAGACGAGGTGGCTACCAGGCAAGTGGTGAACGGTGACTCTGACCTGCTCGACCTCGTCTGTCTGCCCCATTATCATTGAGGAAAGCAGTTCGTTTGACTGCAGGAGGTCCAGAATGACGATTGTGTCGCCAGTTAGATGAGGCATCCTATCGACCTCGGACCTGGCGGAGACCGATCCGGAGGGAGAGTCGAAACGGAGCATCCCAGGTGTGAGCTGGCCCAGAAGCTCTCCATCATCCCAAGCCTGAATCACGATTCCCACGTACCCATCACCTATGCTGTACCCGTAATCATCGTCATCGGCTTCTACGAGATCAACCCCTGTGAATACAAGGTCCATTCCCCGGTGCCTCACTGGTTCGTCTCTGTACAGCGTGACGAGGTTGGATGAGTCAGTCCTGTCGACTAAAGTGGTGGTCAGCACATGACCGACGAGAAGGATTAGTATCCCTGCATGGGATAGGTGCGATCCCAGAATCCTGATTCTCGCCGGTTTTGACCGGAATCCCTTCTTGACCAGAACAGGGGCGGTTGAGCTCGCGCTCCTCCAAAGCTGGAGAATGCTGGGTGGTATGGCCAATGCCAACCATGTCAGCATGAACATCGAAAGTGCCCCTCTAGAGACCGAGTCAGTAATCGATAGATCCTGATTCCCGGGAAGATCGATATGGCTCGAGAAGTAAGCCATGGCGATGGAAAGAACGGTCGCAGTGATCATACCGATTGTCCCTGCCCTTGCGCTTACCCCCTTTCCAAGAGCGAAGAAAGCAAGCCCTATGGCGACCAGCGATATCAACGGAGCGCCGTAGTACTCATGAGCCGCAATGTTGGTACCGTCTATCTCTACGGTGAGTAGGATCCAGGTAAGAAGAAGGAAGGAGACTGAGAGGTGCCAAGGAAAGGAACGTACGGCTTTGGTCCTGTATGATGAATCGCTGAAGACTAGTGTAAACCACTGGAAGTCGTCCTGACTCTCATCGGGAATTAGCCATACAAGCATGAATGGAGCGATTCCCGCTAGTGACTGGTACCACTCGGAGATCCATGCCCAGCTAGAGAAAAGCATCAGCAGGACTCCCGCAGCCACCCAGTGGGTGGGAGGTCTCTCACTGTCCCCGTTCAAGAGAAGGAACAAAGAGGCAAGGCCAGCGAACAGAACCGCAGAAGATCCTATCCAGATTCCCACGGCGGTGAAGTATGCGAGCATTCCCAGAGCGAGTGGTCTGTTCGATTGCATCAGCGAAGTGGAGCCCATTGATTCGATTACCCTGCTTTGTTCCCTGGTAAGGTGAGTCACACCAAGGCAGGAGAGTAAGACTACTGAGGCCAAGTAGAAGAGGACCTCAAAGCCCACGGGGGATAAGTCGATTATCTCCACTACCCTGAGGTAAGGGTCTCTGGGCATTGAATTCTCCCCGTCACCCACGAAAGCGTGCACTGAGGCCCATACGCCATTTGCCCTAGTGACCAGGGTGGCGTGCATAACGAGCGCTCCTACAACCAGACCCATTGCAGGTGAAGATGAGAATGGTCTTTCCGAAAGATTTCTTGACCTAGCATGAACAATGGCGAGAAGGGCAAGCCAAGGCAGGAGAGAACCGGTCTCGACCGGGTCCCATGCCCAATAACCACCCCAATCCAGAACAGTATATGCCCATAACCCACCCAAACCTATACCTATTGTGCCTGCAAGCAAAGAGTACCTTGCCCAGACCAACATGGACTTGTGAATTTCCTCGGAAGGCCTTCTACTCAATACGCCGGACACCGCGACACTCGCAGTTGCGAGGCAAAGTGAGTAATAGGCAAAAACTACTGGAGGGTGAATGACCATCAGGTTGGTCTGTAGGAGAGGACTAATCTCTCCACTGGACCCAACCAAACTTGGTGAGAAAGGACGTAAGACTGAGGATACAAGGAGGATCATCGCAGTCCATCCATGCATTACCCGTATCGATAACAGATCGGGCTTGTTTTCCCTAGACATTGTCCAGCTTATGAGGCCCATGAACGAGGCCCACATAAGAAGAGGGCCAGCTCTGCTGCCCCAAACGGCAGAAATCCTGTAGAGGGGAGGCAACCCCTGTCCTACGTAATCCGAGACAAGTCTCAGGCTAGTAGACTCAGTCAGAAAACAGGCAGAGAGAAAGAGGAACGGGGAAGACTGACAAAACATCGTAAAGATTCTGGCTCTGTTGCTTTCAAGGATATCTGGGCGGGTTGCCTGTATCGTACTTACAAGCAGTGCAATAATCAGTATCGAGTATCCTAGAAGGGTGAGCATCATTCACCATCCGTAGTATTTTGCCCTGCTATATCCGAATGCGAGCATAGCTGGAACTATCTTCTTTGAGTAAAGTCCCGGCCTTCTAAGAAGGAGCCTCATTCCGACCATTGCCTTTCCTGAGACTCCCATACCGGACATCTCATCTGGGAAACAGGTCGCCATGACCGACATCTCTTCGTCTGTCAGATTAAATAGTGCGTTTTTCCCTCTGAGAATTTTATCATAGGGAGGGAACTCTCTCTTCCACTTCCTAGTGTATTCTGACATTCTCTCGGAGCTGGTATTGCCCTCGGAAATTGCTTTCGCGGCTGTCTCGGCCGCATAAACAGCAGACTTCAGAGCTAGGTGCGACCCCCCTTCAAAAAGCGGCGAGGTAAACCCTGCGGCATCTCCTACCAGTAGTAATCCATCATGGTGTGTATTCTCGAAAGGTCCGGATATGGGTATAGTACCGCCGAATGCTGGACTCCCCTTTTCTTTCCAAGGTGGTAGGACTTGCTCTGAGTCCTTGAAATGGGTATCATCGATGAATTCGTCGAGTGCCTTCTTTGCCCTGGGCCTATCCTCGGTCACCAGGCCGACGTTTGCCCTTCCATCGCATTTTGGAATCATCCATAGGTATCCCTTCTCGGCGTAGCTGGGCCAGATATAGAAATCTAGGTACCCATCTGTTGGTACGCCAGTGAGTTCGTACTGCATCCCTGCAACCACCTTGCCCTTCTCATTGAGTGGTTTTCCTTCACTCGTTTTTACGAGCTTTGAGCATACGGCTGCAACGCCCGAAGCGTCGATAACGACCTTCGCCTCGATTGGGAACTCATCTCCCTTGCCATTGCACCTCCAACCTTCGAAATTGCCGTCTTCCATCCTCTCCATAGACTGAAGCTTGTGACCTAAGTGCATCTTAGCTCCTGCTGCTACAGCTTCATCTGCGATCCATCTCTCAAAGAGGTGCTTCTCCAAAACATATCCCTCCTCAGTGAGGCACTTCTCAGTTCGATCAGGGAATATTACCCTGATTCCTTGGACCCTTTTGCTAATCACTTCCTCTGGGAGGTTGAGGTCAAGGTTCTGACACGCAATCTCTGAAATGCACTCCCCGCAGTGAACTGGGGTACCTATCTCCGCATGATCCTCGATTAGCAACGTCTTGAGTCCCAAGCGTGCGCTCTGGAGGGCCGCATTACCTCCTCCGGGTCCTGCGCCTATCACAAGGACGTCACATGATGTGACCGCTTCACCCATGCATTATCGGTAGGGTCACCATCAAAGAAACCCTCGGTTTGTTTACCTCTCAGAAAGCGAACATTATCATGATGGAAGGGCGGGGGAACCGTCATGGGATGGAGAAGTCTCGAAGAGTTTGTCCGAGAGCTAGAGTCTAGGGGGGAATTGCTCAGAGTCAGTCACCCGGTCGATCTTGAGTTCGAAGCAGGATGTATTGCCGATCGTCTTGTGAAAACTGGGGGTCCCGCAGTAATCTTTGACCAACCAAGACTTGCTGATGGAACCATCAGCAAGTTCCCTCTAGCGATGAACCTGTTTGGAACCAGAGAGAGAACAAATTTGGCACTTGGAGTGAATGAACCTTCAGAAATCGGTAATATGATGACTGACTTGATGAAGCCTGATGTTGGCGGTATAATGAGGAGGCCTTGGACTGGTCTCGGTCTACTTAGGCAAGCAGTCTCTATGGCTCCGATGAGAATTCGGAGAGGGAGGTGTCAGCAGGTCAGGATTACAGACCCTGATATGACAAGACTCCCAATTCCAACCACATGGCCGATGGATGGAGGACCATTCATGACCTTGCCATTGGTGATTACAGCTGATCCTGAGACAGGAACCCATAATATGGGCATGTACAGAAGCCAAGTGTTTGGTCCCAAAGAGGTAGGGCTACACTGGCAGAAGCACAAGCACGGGGCCGATCACGCAGAGTCCACGGATGGAAGGATGCCTGTTGCGATATGTTTGGGAGGACCTCCGCAGATAATTTTCAGTGCGATCTCTCCACTTCCCGACAATCTGTCAGAATATGAGTTTGCAGGGCTTCTGAGCGGAAGGAGGCTCAGAATTACAAAGTGTCTGACTAATGACCTCTGGGTTCCGGCAGACTCGGACCTCGTTATCGAGGGTTTCATGGTTCCAGGGGATAATCGATTAGAGGGGCCATTTGGGGATCATTTCGGGCATTACTCTCTTCAGGATGAATATCCAGTTATGCATGTAACCGCAATCACTCACAAAAAGGACCCGACGGTACCAATGACGATAGTAGGGGTACCTCCTATGGAGGATGGATACCTCGGTGAAGCGATCGGTGATGCGCTGCTACCTGTTCTGAAGTTCCAGCACAGAGATGTAGTGGACACATTCCTACCTCTTGAGACCGGATTTCATAATCTAGCTATCGTTTCATCGAAACAGAGATTCCCTAGGCAGGCTAGGAAGACTGCTTTAGGGCTACTTGGAGCAGGGCAAATGATGTTCCTCAAGGTAGTGGTTGTCGTGGATGAGAATCATCAAGTCAAGGACTTGGATGCTCTTCTTGATGCATTGGAGGAAAAGGTCAGTGTCCCCCATGACTTAGTTACGCTGAAAGGTATGGTGGCTGATTCATTAGCACACACATCGCCTTGGGAAAATATACATGATAAGCTAATCATCGATGCTACAACGGCTATGCAGAATGATCCAATAGGGCCTGTGGTCAAGGAACATGTAGGTGATTCTCTGGCAATTACTGTTTCTGCTTTGGATGGTGTAGCGCAAGCAAGGATGCTGAGGCCTTCTATGATGGTAATAACCACTGAAGTGCAGGGAGGGCCGGTGCCAGAGGAGAGTATGGAGGAAGAAAACGAAGAGTTGGCGAATATTCAGAGACAGAGAATCTCAACGATCATTGATTCAGTCTGGAAATTGGAGGCTTCCAAGGGTTTGAGGTGGCTATTCATTACAGATATCGATGCAGACTTGCAGGATGAAAACTGGAAGAGGAGGCTTCTGTGGCAGCTATTTTCTAGGTTCGATGTTAGTAGAGATCTGCATTTTGACGAGAGTGAAGCTAGGGTGGCCTGGGACGCCACAGCTCCCATTCCCTCCAAAGAAGGCCCAATCCCTGTGCGTAGGTGGCCAGCGGTTACACTTCACGACCCTGACTTGGTAAGAACGGTGGATGAATGGCTATCTCAGAGGTTGTGACATGGGAATAAGCGAGGTCTTAGAGTTCGTGAAGGTTGAACATACCCTTTTCTCACTCCCTTTCGTTCTAATTGGCTTTGTCCTTGCAGACAATGAATTCGGGTCAGAGAATCTCGACATATTCTGGATTGTCATAGCTGCAGTAGGGGCGAGGGGTCTAGCAATGGCTCTGAATAGAATCGTTGATAGGGAAATAGACGCAGATAATCCGCGAACGGCTACGAGGCATTTGCCAGCAGGGACTATGTCTACTCAATCTGCTTGGATATTAGCATCAATATTCCTTGCAATGCTACTTCTCGCAGCATGGAGTTTAAACCATGTAGCACTAAAGATGTCTTGGTTACCTGTTCTAGCCTTCGCAATATATCCCTACACAAAGAGATTCTCGTGGATTTGTCACTTCTGGATAGGTCTCTGTTTGGCCCTAGCTCCGGCGGGTGCATGGGTCGCAGTAGCTGCCGACACCCACGGATGGGCAGCGATAACCGGGGCCGTAGATGGGGGAAGGGAGTTCTTTTGGTTCCCAGAGCTCTTCTTTGTCTCTTTGGGAGTCGCGTTGTGGATTACTGCGTTTGACTTGAACTATGCCCTTATGGATGTAGAGGTGGATAGGGATCAAGGGATTCACTCCTTCCCATCAACTCATGGTGAGTCGGCTACAATGAAATTGAGTGTTTTTCTGACATTAGGTTGGTTAGCTAGCTTTTTGATGAGCGGAGTAGGGGATCCAGTGCTATGGTTTCCGACAGTATTTTTCATGGCTTTGGTAAATCTTTACATCGTAACAATAAGAGCTTCTAATGCACAATCATCGGTTCAGGATATGAAGAGCTTTCAGAGGGACTTGTTCAGGGGATCCATGTTGACGGGGTGGTTTTTACTGGGCAGTCTTGGATTAATGGTCTACTGACAGAGAGTATTTTGGGGGTATAAGATGTTCAAGCTCCACTCAGAATACGACACGGCAGGCGATCAAAAGCAGGCTATTGAGAAGTTGGTAAGTCAAATAGACGCTGGTCAGGAAAGATGCGTTCTTCTGGGTGTCACTGGTTCCGGTAAGACCTTCGCTATGGCAAAGGTGATTGAGAGTCTACAGTTACCGACTCTAATTCTCTCGCACAATAAGACTCTAGCGAGGCAAATATGGCAGGAGATGTCAGGCCTTTTTCCAGAGAACTCAGTTGAGTACTTCGTCAGTTACTACGATTACTATCAACCGGAGGCATACATACCTGGCAGGGATTTGTACATAGACAAGGAGCTTCAACTAAACGAAAGGATAGAGCAAGAGCGTTTCTCGACAGTTGCTTCTTTGGTTTCTAAGCCCGATGTTATCACGGTAGGGACAGTCTCCACAATTTACGGTTTAAACCCCCCCGAGGTATTCCAGCAAAACCATCTAAGGCTCCACGTAGGTCAAAAATCAGATCCTCAAGAAGTCGTAAGAGACCTGGTTGGGCTCCAGTATAGAAGAACAACCGGAGAAATAGTTAGGGGAGATGTGAGACTCAGGGGGGAGGTCCTCGATGTATGGATGCCAAGCCGCGATGATCCTATCAGGATTAAATTCGGATGGGAAGGGGTTGAGAGGATTCAAGTGTGTGAAGCTGTGTCTTGGGAGCCACTGGATGAATTCGAGGAAGCATGGATTCACCCGAGAGAATTCTATATGACTGGTGAGGAAAACTTCAATCAAGCTTTAGATGATATCGAAAAAGAGCTAGAAGGAAGGGTTGATTGGTTTGAGTCAAAGGACAAGGCAATTGAGGCGCACAGGCTTGAGCAACGTACCAGATTCGACCTGGAGATGCTCAAGGAGATTGGTTCATGCAAGGGTGTTGAAAACTACTCCATGCATTTCGATAGAAGAGTCAGGGGGGAGAGGTCTTACTGTTTGCTAGATTTCTTCTCCAGTAATGCTGATCAGTTTCACGGAGGTCCTGATCAATATCTCGTGATTATGGATGAGTCCCATGTAACACTCCCACAGGTAGGCGGTATGCATGGAGGGGACTTCTCAAGAAAGAAGAATTTGGTCGACTTTGGATTTAGGTTACCTTCCGCGTATGACAATCGCCCACTAAGGGTTGATGAGTTTCAGAAGCTAGTCCCCCAGATGATCTATGTTAGCGCGACGCCCGGGGAAAGAGAGCTTCGGCATTTGGCAGAGGTAACTGGTCAAGAGGTTCCAGAAGAGCTCCTGCACGTTGATGGTGGTGGTGGCGCGAATAAATCAGACAGAAAGAAGGTCGGTACAAACAACAGCATGGAGAATATGCTCGAAAGAATTGAAGGTATTTCAAAGATGGAAATTCGGCCAACTGGGCTACTAGACCCTAGGATCGAGGTTAGGCCGACGGAGGGACAAGTTCAGGACTTATTGAGTGAGATCAATGAACGGGTAGAGAGAAAAGAGAGAGTATTGGTAACTGTAATGACGATTAAGTTTGCAGAAGAAGTTTCAGACTACTTGGAGAGGATGGGAGTCAAAGCTCACTATCTTCACAGTGAAATTGATACTCTTGAGAGGACTGAGATAATTAAGGCACTTAGACTTGGAATTATCGATGTGATAGTTGGGATAAATCTACTCAGAGAGGGCCTGGATATCCCAGAAGTATCCTTAGTTGCAATCTTTGATGCTGATAAACAGGGATTCCTTAGAAACGAAAGGTCGCTTCTGCAGACAATTGGGAGAGCATCAAGAAACTCAAATGGATCTGTTATCCTCTATGGAGATTCGGTCTCACCCGCAATGGAATCAGCAATAAGCCAGACGGTTAGGAGGAGGAGGCTTCAGAGTAAGTACAACGAAGAATACGGTATATCCCCCAAGACTATAGAAAAACCATTGCCAGTGATGGGTTCGGAAATCGAAGATCTGCTTTCCGGAGTTGCTGGAACAGGAACAGGTGGAGGTAGGAGGATGGTTGCCAAGGCACCCGGAAAGAGGGGTCTAGAAGGTATGGCTGAAAAATTCAGACTGGGAGCTGGGGTATGGAATACTTCTGATTCAGTACTGGAAAACGTCAGTCAGCCACAATGGGTGGATGAAGATGGGACAGACAATGTAGACGGAGAGATTGTCGATCTAATCACGAGACTAGAGAGAGAGATGCACCAGGCTGCAGATAGACTTGACTTTGAGAAAGCTGCTAATCTAAGGGACAGGATCTTCAAACTTCAGAATGCGACCAATTGAAGTCATATGCACAGTGCGAACTGCATGGTCAGATACTCGCGAGATGATTTTGATGTCCCAGTAGAGGATTATGAATTCTCTAAGGTTTCCGATGTCAGTTCTCTAATCGATCAGATGGGTAAGGCGGGCGGTTTCACAGCATCCAAGCTAGCCCAGTCAAGGGATATACTTAGGCATGCAATTTCTAAATCGAGGCAAAATAGGATTCTGAATTGGCTATCTTTCCCTGCTTGTCTATGCGCAACAGGGACTCGTGGCTTCTTCGTTGAGGCGATCAGAAGAAAGGCCTACAACGTTGTCATTACTACTTGCGGAACTCTGGATCATGATATAGCTCGAACTTATCGGGAATACTTCCATGGTGATTTCACTCTCGATGATGTGGCTCTAGGCGAAGAGGGATTAAATCGTCTTGGCAATGTCGTAGTCCCAAACGAGTGCTATGGAGAAATACTTGAGCGTGTCGTTCTTCCATGGTTAGAGGAAATAGAGGAAGACCGGAAGAAGAAAGACGGAGAGAATCCTTGGTTAGGATTTGGTTCCGTGGAATTGTGCTGGTCCCTTGGTGACAGAATAGAAGATGAGTCGTCAATACTTCACTGGGTAGCTAAGCATAGGATACCTATGGTCATACCGGGACTAACAGACGGATCGATAGGCTCACAGTTGTTCATGCATAGACAGAGGAGCCCTAGATTCATGGTGGATGTTTTAGCCGACGAACAGGTTCTTTCGGACCTAATATGGGGTGCCGAAGAAAGTCACGGATTGATGGTTGGAGGTGGTATTTCTAAACATCATGTAATTTGGTGGAACCAGTTCAGGGAAGAGGCTGGTATGGATTCAGCGGTATCGATCACGACGGCCCCTGAATTTGACGGGTCATTGTCGGGAGCTAGGTTGAGAGAAGCGGTTTCATGGGGAAAGATTAGGCCTAATGCCCCACAAATGGTTCTGGAGGGCGAAGCAAGTCTGATTTTGCCTATCCTTGGAAGTGATCTATTTCGCCAAACTAGTTGAATCAAACAAGAATCCCTAATAGTTTCAATGATCTCCAAGATTTATGCAAGTTAGGGGCGCCATTCAGGAAATGATCAATGAGCTAGTAGATGCAATTCCAGATGCTGAAAAGTTTGACTCCGGTAACAAAGCCGCAGGAACTCGAATTAGAAAGCTGATGCAGTCCTGTAAAGTCAGGGCTCAGGAGATTAGAAAACAAATTCTCAATAAAAGTCGATGAGGTTTTACTCTAAGCTAGCAATGATTTCCATCAAAGAGGTTCGCAATGGCACTAAAGGGTGCCAGCCCTCCCCCCCAGAGTCGATGAGAGCATGGTGGAGACTCTGAAAATCAGGGCCAGAAGTACCTCCAGAATCAATCCCTCTCACAGGACTGGGTATATTTGAAAGTGACTCTTTAGTATGTGAGTGGTTTATTGCATTAGTGTACCTATCCCATAGAAGCTTGATTTCTTCAATGACGTATTTTCCTTCCCACCCCCTTCTTCCGCACATCTTCATTTTACCAGTTTTGACGAGTTCCTCTTTGCTCATTGAAATTGTCGCTATCGCATCTGCAACATCTCTTACGTTAACCCAATACCTGATTTCTGATCCATGTTCAGGTGACTCTCCCCGTTTCACTTTTCTTACCCAATCAATGATGATACCATTCCCCCAGTTATTTCCACCATTTGGGATGATTACATCGGATAGCGTTATGATCAGATTTGAGTTTTCTGAGTGCATTCCCTCTGGAAGTATTGCCAAGTCACATTTTTCTTGGCTAGCTATACCTATTGTTAAGTCAACATCGTCAGAATCAGTGGTGATGTTTGCCCCGGCCCTTGATAATCTATTTTCCAATGCGGTTCCAAGGCCTCCAGGTTTTCCGATCAAGCGAATTGATCTCGGCATGAAACCACTGGTTCTAATTGGCCTCTATCAATTCAGGTGAAGTGAAGTGGATTAGAGCTTCTCTAAGGACATTAATTATCAGATCTATCTCTGCAGAAGTTATTGAGAAATGTGGAGTGAACCTGAGGGCATTCTGCCCCCCATGAATTACCCCTAAACCATTGATCCTACACCACTCTTCGACGCATTCGAAGCCAACCACTGGAAGTTTGTCTGGGTCAAGCTCTGCACACAAAAGAAGTCCCGTGCCTTGAACCTGTGTGATTGTACCAGGAATCTCAGCTGCTAGACCTCTTAGCTTGGTGACGAATTCGACCCCCCTCTCCCGGATATTTTTCCTGAGTTCTGGGGTAATCCTGTCCAGAACTGACACGGCAGTTTCCAGTGCTCTAGGATTCGTGGTCATAGTGTTCCCGTATATTCCCACGACGTACAAGTCAGCTGCTCTTTGAGAAAGGCCGACAACTGAAAGAGGGTATTGGCCCGCATTCAAGGCCTTAGACCATGTCTCCATATCTGGAGCCTCACAGTCCTCAAATCCATGGTAGTCCACTATGCTAAGGCACCCTTGCCCCCTCAAACCAGCCTGAATAGAGTCTACGATTAGCATGCTCCCATGCTCTGAACATAGGGATCTGGCAGAATCATAAAACTCTCTGGTCACGCACAGTCCTGGATTCCCTTCCCCCATTACAGGTTCCATTGCCATTAATTCAATGAAGAATCCCTCATTCTCAGCACGCTCGAAAGCATCAGAGAGAGCTTCAAGATCATTACAGGGGATGAATATCACATTGCCCGTCTCCCTAAAACTCGCGAGGTTTTCCTCGTACTTTCCTCGACATGAGTCAGAAATCTGAGCCGGCCTGTGTGTCCTTCCGTGAAATGCCTCAATCAATGCAAGCATCTTAGTTTGTTTTCCTTCATGCTTACCACCTTCCTTTGTCATAAGCAGAGTATTTGCATCAGCTATTCGCATTGATATTGTCACTGATTCCGATCCGCTATTCAAACAAACGAAACTTGAGAATGGGCAATTCCCCCTTTTATGTCCTACTTCCCTCTTCAGGCGGTCGGCTAGCCTTTTTTGACTGAAAGATGGAGTCATAACGTTAGCCATTACCCAATTCTGTTGCATTGAATGAATTACATCTTCTGGACCATGTCCCATTCCCAACATGCCGTATCCGCCGTTATCATGGAGCACCGCACCGTAGGATGTGACGATCCATGGACCACGTGCTGAGATAGCAACGTATGGATTTACAGTGGGAGCTGAATAAAAATTAACATAATCCGATTGTAGATATGTTATCAGATCTTTCTCATCCATTTTTAATGCGTCTGATCCAATATCATTCTGGAGGCTTTGAAAATTGATTGAAGCCTCCTCAATCGCCTTGGTCAGAGACGGGTCTGATTGAAGGAAATCTTGGATTATCGAGTCCTTTAGGCCTGTTGTCCAGGAGTTTCCTGTTTTCGAACGGATTTCAGCCAGAGCCCGCAAACCCTCTACCATCAAGGGATGGAAAAGGGAGTCCCACATCAACATTCTCTGTGGGCGGTATCAGAAATGTAAGATTGTTCGGAATTCAGAAATACTTCAATTTCTGATAATCAATGAAAAATTTAAATTAAGTTTAGTTTTTCAATTGAAAAATTGTATATTGGTAAAAATTTTCAATTGGATTATCAGTCTTAATTAACGAATAATATAAGTGCCACATTTGTCTCTCGCATATCGGAGAAGCACGGGGGATGCACTCCTCCCATGAGGAAGAAAAAATGGTAGAGGACTACGAAATACAGGAAATGATACACAGAGACGTATATGTTGGAGAGAAGCATGTGGGGGTTGTTGTAGGTGAAAGATTTCACCCCAGAGATGAGTTTGTAAGGTCATTAAGAATAAAAGTCGAAGGCGAAGTGGCAAGCGAATTTATGAGGAAGCCTGCTGATTTGGCACCCTTAGCCAAAGAGTTGGTTCATAGTATTAGGCCAGATGGAGGTATCAAGCTCTCTAAATCGATGAGAGAACTACAGAGAAGATGGAGAAATACTGTAAGAATTGAAGAGGATCTCTATGCTCCAGATGAGCTACTTGACAGAGCGGTGCTTGATAACGATGGAATGGACATTGGTAATGTTATTGATCTAATAAAAATAAAGCGGACTTACAAAGGGCTTCTAATTAAACCCCATTTTATGGTAAGGGCCAGACATGGGCTACCAGAAACGATTGCAGTACCTTGCGGACAATTGGCTAGAACCACCTCTAGATTGGATGAAGTCATTCTGAAGTGCACATTTTCCAGGCTGATAACTCTTCCAAGCTATCTAAAGCTAAATGATGAAGGGTATGAGGAAGAATAACGCTCCCACTAGAGTACCTTCAAATCACTATCCCATGTGGCTATGTTGCTCAGGGCGCGTAGCTTAGTTTGGCTGGAGCACCCGGCTGATAACCGGGAGGTCACAGGTTCAAATCCTGTCGTGCCCACCACAACCAGCATCTAAAGGAACATATTGATGATAAGAAGCATCATGAAGGGGTCTCCCTTCCCTGACCACAAATGCCTGTTCTGAGCGGTGCCTCAGGAGGAGAAATAGCACAGGGTCTCGCACCGTTGATTGGTATGGAACACTTGGTTCTAGAAAGCAGGAGATTCCCCGACGGAGAGGCATATGTCAGAGTACCTCTCGAGTCAATTGATTCTGTTAGATCGGAAAATGTAGTACTAGTTTCGAATACTTACCCCGACTCTGGTATATTGCAAACTATACTACTTCTTGGTGCAATAAGGGATGTCAGAATGGGGGATCTTTCCAATCTCAAAGGCGAGGGTGATATTGATGTTGGAAATGTCGGTCCTGGAATATTCCTAGCCATCCCTTACTTTGGGTATGCGAGACAGGACAAAAGATTCTCAGCTGGTGAGTCAGTGTCAGCGAGGGTTTTGGCAGAGATAGTTTCCCGATTTTGTGATGGCATGGTAATTCTAGACCTTCACGCTCCGGAGGTCTTGCAAGGAATGGATGTACCCATCAAATATGTCAGTTCGATGCCTGAAATTGCTGAAAGCCTACACAGAAATGTAAATCCAGATTTCATTCTGAGTCCGGACAAGGGTGCAATTTCTAGGGCCTCAGAAGTCGCCAACCTCATCGGATGCGAGTTTTCCTACCTTGAAAAGACTAGAATAGATGCCCATACAATCGAACACACCCCCAAGGATTTGGACGTCTCGGGGAAAATTGTCTCAATAGTTGATGACATGATTAGCACCGGCGGGACAATCTGCAGAGCTAGCGATGCACTCCGCAGACAAGGGGCGAAAGAGGTACACGCTGCCTGCACGCATGGACTTTTCACAGGCGGAGCTCTTTCCAGATTGGCTAATCACGTCGATGGAGTTTACACCACAGACTCTCTACCCAATCCAAGAGCCAGTGTGTCCGCCGCACCCGCAATAGCTAGAGGATTGAAAGAGTTGATTAGTTAACTCTCCGGATATGGCTGATTGAGGGCAATACGCTGCGTTTATATCGGTCATGCCGTGCGGCGGCTTACTAACACGAGGAGTTGTTCCAATGAGTGTCCACATTGTTTTCGAAACCCCAAAAGACGTACAAGAGCAAGTTTACGAGATGGTCAAGAGCCTAGGTAAGGACGGTAAAGGCAGACTGAAAAAGGGAGCAAACGAAGTGACGAAATCAGCAGAGAGGGGAACTGCACAGATGGTTGTCATGGCCGAAAATGTCAATCCAGGAGAGCTTCTTGCGCATATTCCGATGATCTGTAAGGAAAAGGGGATCCCTTTCATCTATGTAGAAGATCAGGCATACCTAGCTGAGTCGGCCGGGATGAGCACAGGAACCCGGACCGCTGCAATTTCTGTTATGCAAGTGGAGAAGGAAGGGATGGATCGATTCAACGAGGTCAAGTCGCACTTTGAGACTCTGTCTTCATAAAAATGGAGGTCAGGAGTATGGCAACTGAGGCATGGCCAGCAGAAGTAGTCGAGATAGTTGGGAGGACTGGGCTCACCGGCGAAGCGATGCAAGTAAAGGTCAGAGTCCTAGATTCAGATAACCCCCGAGATGTGGGTCGAATTATCACCAGAAACGTGCTTGGTCCGGTCAGAGGCCCAGATCCGGTCTCGGGAGAGGGCGGGGATATACTGATGTTGAGAGACACAGGTAGAGAAGCCCGAAGGATAGGTTCGAGGTGATTGGATGCCAGAGCAGAGAATCTGCAGTTTCACAAATGAGGAAATAGAGCCTGGTACAGGCATGATGTACATCAAGAGGGATGGTTCCGTATATTGGTTTAAGGATAGCAAATCAAGAAAGAACATGCTCAAATTAAAGAGGAATGCTAGGAGACTCAAGTGGACTCGACGCTACGAGAAAGGCGGAATCAAGTGACTTGGACTATTGATACGTAATCCTGTAGTCAACTCTAGCCTGATCGTTTTCATCACTAGTAAACAGGCCACTCTGGTCAGGGGGTTGGGCATCTCCACAATCGGAGTTGTCGATCACTGTTACATATGTCCCAGCGTCAATATTGGTTTCCAAGTTGGCCCCTGATGTGTCTGGATCGCTGAGTTCGGAAAGATATACGAAGCTACCACAATCTTTGAATTTCTCATAGTTCACTGGTGTCATTGTGTATAAGTCGACATTAGGGCCTTCCTGCCTATCGAATGCAATTCTAATTGTTGAAACTGATTCTATGGTCCATTCGAGCCCAAGGTACTGGTCCTCGTCAATGAAGGTGTTATCATCAAAAAGCTCTCTTTCTGGCTTTACTGTATCCTGAACCGTTTCGGCGCATCCGGGAAGCAGAATGCAAAGTGCAACAACTAAGGCCAGCCAGATTCTCATGTTTTCACCCTGATGAGTCAGGCTCATCAAACATTTCCTTTTGTGACTTCGTTGAAATAGGGCGGTTGTCTCGCGACTACATGGTAGAAATGCAAACGACATTCGTGATGATTAAACCCGATGGTGTCCAGAGAGGATTAGTTGCTGATATTATCGGTAGGTTCGAGACTAAGGGCCTACGACTAGTAGGACTCAGACAAATCATACCTCCACTGGAGCTAGCAGAGGCACACTATGAAGTTCATAATCAAAGACCATTCTATTCTGGTCTTATTGAATTTATCACATCAGGTCCAGTTGTCGCAATGGCTTGGACTGGTGTGGATGCAATCAGCGTAGCTCGCAATATAATTGGACCAACAGATGGGCGTACTGCTTCTCCTGGTACAATTAGGGGTGATTTCGCGATGGACATAGGCCACAATGTAATTCACGGTTCTGATGGTGAGGACACGGCTGCTTTCGAGCTGGGTCTATGGTTCCCAGATGGACTCGTAAAGTGGACTCTTGACGCAGAAAAACACATCTATGAGTGAGCAACCAATTCTAAAGGGGAAGGGGAATGAGGTCGGTGAGATGTCATCAGAACGTAGACAACCCATCGTTGCAGTTCTAGGTCATGTTGACCATGGAAAAACCTCGCTTCTTGACCATGTGAGATCACTTGGTGAGGAGAGTAGGTCCTCTGTAATGGATAGGGAGCCAGGTGGCATAACGCAGCATATAGGGGCCACAGAAGTCCCCTCAATTATACTAAACCACCTTTGTGCGCCCCTCCTGGGTGGGAAAACTTTCGATTCACCCGGCCTCCTATTCATCGATACCCCTGGGCATCACTCATTTTCCTCTCTAAGGGCTAGGGGTGGTTCCTTAGCTGACATCGCTATTCTCATCGTTGACGTCATGGAAGGATGTAGGCCCCAGACCAGAGAGTCTCTGAGTATACTAAAACAGTCTAAGACTCCTTTCGTGGTAGCTGCTAACAAAGTAGACAGGATTTATGGGTGGAATTGCAAAAAAGGACGTGCTATGGCTGTTTCAATGGCAACACAGACAAAGGAAGCATCGGGAATTTTCGATCAGAGATATTGGGAGCTTGTTGGTCAATTTGCTGAGGAAGGTTTCAACATAGAGAGATACGACCGAATTAAGGATTTCACCAAGGACATAGCGATAGTACCAATTTCTGCGAGGGAAGGAGAGGGTATTCAGGATCTACTAGCAGTGGTTATCGGGCTAGCTGAGAGATATTTGGAGGATCAATTGACCGATGTGACTGGATCTGGAGAGGCTACAGTGCTTGAAATGAAAGAGGAAAGGGGTCTTGGGAAAACATTGGATCTGATTCTTCATAGGGGCGCGATGAAGAAGGGAGACGATATCGTACTTGTTGGTGACAGGGGAGCTATCAGTACCAGAGTCAAGGGCCTGTTCTCACCACGGGGAATGAGCGAGATGAGAGACGCTGGGGACAGGTGGGACGATACAGAGTCTGTATATGCGGCTGCAGGAATAAAGATCAGTGCCCCATCATTGGAGGGTGTCCTTGTAGGAACTACACTGAGAGTCGTGGGGAATGATGATGAGAGGAAAGCTGCTATGGAAGCTGCGAGCGCTGAGGCTAACCTATCGATAGAACTGGATGAAGAGGGAATCTGCATCAAATCCGACACCGTTGGTGGCCTTGAGGCATTAGCGAAAGAGCTGCGACAGATTGAGGTACCGATTAGAGAAGCTACAATTGGAAAAGTAAGTAGGAGAGACGTTAGAGGTGCCGAAGCATCTTCAGATCCTCTCCACAGAATTATACTCGCTTTCAGTACAGATATTCTGGAAGAGGCAGAAGAAGAGATAGCTTCCTCTGAGGAGGGCGTCAAGCACATAGGATCAGACATTATCTACAGAATCCTAGAGGAGCATGAGCAATGGATGGAAAACAGAAGGGCAGAGCTGGAGGAGGAAAGTAGGGAATTAGTGGTTTATCCCGGTAGGGTCATGTTTCTCCCGGATCATACATTCAGAGTATCGAAACCCGCCGTGATTGGGGTCAGAGTTCTCGCAGGGAGGATTCACATCGGACAAGGATTACTGAAGGACGGTCGTAAGGTTGGTCGCATCAAATCGATAAGATCCGGACAAGAGAGTATGAAGGAGGCTAGACAGGGTGAAGAGGTGGCAATCTCGGTAGATGGTATAACGGTGGGAAGGCAAATAGAAGAGGGCGACGTATTACTCGTAGACATACCTGAATCCCACGCAAGGAAGCTTAGAAAATTGGAGATGACCCAAGTGGAAAAGGAGGTCTATGAAGAGCTACTGGCAATACACCGTAAAGACGACCACTTCTGGGGTAGATGAGTCCAGAGCAATAGATGTTCAAACGCACCGAACACTCAAGTAGTAATCTGAGTGGCCTATAAAAAAAGAGGGGTCAATATGACTATTGCACAGGGAGGCGGATCGAGCTCAAAAGATCTAATCAGGTCCGTCTCCGGGCATTCAAACAACCTAATGAGTGAGGTTTCAAAGGTAATTATTGGGAAGCCGGAAAACATCCGCAAGGTAGCGATAGGAATTCTAGCCAACGGTAATATTCTGATTGAGGACAATCCCGGGCTGGCCAAAACTCTGATGTCCAATACCTTTGCAAAGGCCCTTGGATGCAAATTCAAGAGAGTGCAATTCACTCCTGACCTGCTCCCTGCCGACATTATCGGGACATACATGTATGACCAACAATCAGGTGAGTTTCGACCGAGATTTGGCCCGCTGTTCACAAATATATTGCTGGCAGATGAAATCAATAGGGCACCACCCAAGACACAAGCGGCTCTACTTGAGGCGATGGAAGAAAAGCAGGTCACAATTGAGGGCATAACACACAAGCTTCCGGCTCCATTCGTCACTATGGCCACCCAGAATCCGATAGAGCAGGAGGGAACATACCCGCTTCCAGAGGCACAAATGGACAGATTCCTGATGAAGATGAGCATGGGATATCCCTCAATGGATGAAGAAAAAGCTATTCTCCAAAGAAGGAAGCTGAGGGGCAAGGACTCATACGATGTGGAGCAGATCGTGGAACCTAGGAAGGTGGTTGCAATGCAAAAAGCGCTTGAAACGGTCCATATCGATCCGCAAATTCTAGGCTACATTGTACAAGTGGTACAGAGGACAAGAGCTGATCCAAGAATAGAAGCGGGAGCGTCTCCCAGAGCTAGTCAAGGTCTATTCAAAGCATCAAGAGCTTCAGCAGCTATAGATGGTAGAGATTATGTCATTCCTGACGATGTGAAAGGTGTTGCACTGGATGTTGTAAGCCACAGAATTGTCCTCAAGCCAGAGTCAAAAATCAGAGGAGTCACAGGAAGGAGGGTCGTAAACAAGATCCTCAGCGAAGTGAACGTACCAGTTATCCAGTAGCCGGGCAATCCCAATTAACCGGGCTACATGTTCAACCTATGTGGCGATAGTGATTGCGTGTGTGAACCACAAGGGAGGATGCTCAAGAACCACTACTGCGGTTAACCTAGCCTCATCCCTGGCAATGGGAAATGAAGAATACGGAATTCGGAAGAGGAGGGTTCTGATCGTCGATATGGATCCGAAGGGTAATGTTGCAACCACTTTCGGTGTTGACAAGCGAAAGGTTGGTCACACTATGAATGACCTATTCGCTCGAGGCATTGATGATACATTACTCAAATTAGAGGATTGCACTATCGGCCCAGATTTCCTTTCTAGGTCCATGAGATCGTCCTGGAAGAGGCACAACCCGGATAGGAAGAGAGGGCCACCTAAACACATCTCGATCGATAATCTCTGGATACTTCCTGCTGATCTTGATCTATCTGGAATAGAAGTTGATCTGGCAACCAGAGTGGGAAGGGAAAATAGACTCAGGTTGGCTCTAAAAGAGGCTATGGGAAGATTTGATGTGATAATAATCGACACTCCAGCTTCACTTGGTCTGCTGACAGTTAACTCACTATCTGCGGCTAATTGGGTCCTAATTCCAATACAAGCTGAGTTCTATGCTCTTGAGGGAATGGGGCAATTGATGACTGCGATTAGGGATGTACAAAATTCAGTTAATCCTAGTTTAGGGTTATTCGGCATACTCATGACAATGGTGCAAGCAAGAAGCAACCTTTGCGAGGCTGTGACAGAGCAGGCAAGAAGTCACTTTGGCGATAGGGTTTTCGAAACTCAAATTCCAAGATCGGTAGCAATAGCAGAATCTCCTTTGGAAGGAGCTCCGATAGTAATTGCACAGAATCCGAACTACTCAAATCCTGCAAGTCTAGCCTACTGGAACTTTGCAAAAGAGGCTGATTATAGAATTAAAGCAATAGCTGACGAATAGTCCAAATTGAAATACAGACCTTCGCTCGGACTACTGTCTGGGGGCCGATTATTACATGAAGAGAGGTTCCCGTGCTTGGAAGAAGCAGGGGAAGCAGCGCTGGAAGTGGAGAAAGAAGAAGCTCCGAAGGCGTAAGGCAGCAAGAAAGAGGGCCAAGCAGCGATGACAAATTATGACGAGTCTGTCACAGAAATAATTTTTCATTGAGCCAATAACCGTCTTATTGAAGAATCACCCCCCGTCGGACATATTGTGAAACCGGCGATTACGACGATACTAGTTCTATTGATTACTATACCAATGTCCTCTTCAAGTGTCGCTACAACAGATAATGAAGAAGCCTCCCCTTGGTGGGAGACCACAAGTATGGATCTGGACAGAGATGGAGTCCATGATGCGATTTGGAAGGCAATCTCTAGTGAAACCTACGACTGGGTAGATGAGTCAGACACTATCAGCGTAATTGTTGACTTCGACCACCAACCTACAGAAACAGATCAAAATATGTTGGAGAGAGAGGTTAATTTCCAGACTCAGTTTCGATATCATCTGATAGACAGTATTGCAGGAAGAGTTGGAGTAGATGACATAGTTGAGCTGTCTGATCTCCCGGGTGTAGTTATGGTCGAATTGGACGGAATACTTACGATTCAGATGAACGATGTGAATGACATACACGGGATCCCCATGATTTGGGAGGACACCGGATATACTGGAAAGGGCAGTGTTGTCTCTATCATCGACACAGGAATAGACTCAGAGCATGTAGGACTGGATGATCTTGATGACGACAATTCTACAAATGACTCCAAGGTGATTGCTTTTTATGACCCGGTAAACAACCCTGATAAGACTAATGGGACAGAAATTAAGGCTTACGACGACCAAGGTCACGGAACGCATTGTGCTGGGATAACCGCGGGTACTGGGGCTCCCACATACGAACACATTGGAGTTGCTCCTGAAGCACAATTAGTAGGAGTTAAGGTACTCGATGAAGGGGGATCGGGGTCTTTTGCAACAGTGATGGCTGGTATGGAATGGACAGTAGACAAGAGGCATGAATTCAACATAAGAGCTGCTAGCATGAGCCTTGGAGGTTTTGGGTTGATTGAATGGACCTCAAGTGAGGAGGAGTCGGTGAACAGAATGGCAAACGAGATGGTACGTTCGGGAGTGGCTCTATTTATCGCAGCTGGAAACAACGGTGTGACTGCACAGATTGGGACTCCTGGTTCATCTGAGGACGCCATAACGGTTGGTGCTCTCGATAAGGACACTACGATAGCGGTATACTCAAGTCAAGGACCCACTGAAGAAGGAAGAGTCAAGCCAAACATAGCGTTCGTAGGATCAAGCGTAAATGCCCCTGAGGCTAACTCAGGGGACGGTTATGTGGCCTATTCCGGAACTAGCATGGCTACTCCTGGAGCTGCGGGTCTCGCGGCACTTATGTACCAAGCAAATCCCGATCTTTCGCCCTTCGACGTACGTAATATCATGCAGGAAACTGCTACTTACAGGCAATGCCACTATATGTTGGACAACGAGCCTTGCCCGGAAGACCTGATTCCAAAGAATAGACAAAACAACGTATATGGTCATGGTCACGTCGAGGGTCTACCTGCACTTCTGGAGGCCGCAAATTACGTCTATGGGCTGAATACAGAAATCAATCTTAGTACAAACACGAAAACGGCTGCGGACAATAGGATTCACCTCTCTTCAGGAGAGGCAGTAGCGGTGGGAGTATCGGGGGGACCGGTTGAGATTCAGTGGAGGACATGGGATATGAGGGACAATTGGATGACGTTGTCAGGGTTTACTCCTGGTGACCAAACAGTCGAGATATCCCATACCATGCTTGTAGAACGACTTCAGTACCTTCCGGGTAATGAAATAGAGGGGAATCAGACTTTGATGGTTAGGGGAATACTAGAAGACGAGGCCTCTACTAACCTTGTCGCTCATCTTCATATTATGGGCTCTGAACCAGCTATTGAAGAGGTTGAGGAGGCTTCACTCGTCGGGGTTGCTCTTGTGGTTCTTGTTCTGTTAGTAGCAGTACTATTTTCGATCTTGATCATGGTGCTTATTAGGAATAGACAAGGAGATGAAGAAAAAGAGGACTTAGTGGATAAAGAAGTGGTGTCTACAGAGTCTTGAGCTCTCTAGTACCAGCACCACCGGGACCCATCCAAGAATCCGGTTTATTCCCCAAAATTTCGTCTAACTCTGACATGTCTTGGTCAGTAAGACTCTTTGCAATATTTATGCAACCTATGTTGTCCTCTATCTGGCTTGAGGTGGTTGCTCCCATGAGTATTGTAGAAACATTCGGGTTCTTTAGGCACCATGCCAATGCAAGTTGAGCAGGAGAGCAGCCCAGAGTTGAGGCGAAGTGCACTAGTTTAGCAACTACTTCGAATTCACCCCTCTCCCTTCTATCCTCAAGATCCTCTATCAGCCATTCATACCCTTCTTGAGTGGCTCTTGAATCTTCAGGGACTCCATTCAGATACTTACCAGTTAGGAAGCCAGACCTTAATGGACTCCAAATTGTGGTTCCAATGTTGTACGGTGAGTTGAATAATGGGAAGTACTCTCTTTCGAATCTTTCTCTGTGTAGCATGTTATATTGAGGCTGCTCAAATTGTGGGGGTTCTAACCCCTCTGTCCTAGCTATCCAAAATGCCTCGGTGATCTGCTGAGCCGACCACTCGCTCGTACCCCAAGACGTTGCCCTTCCGGATCGGACCATCTGAGTCATCGACCTTACTACAGTTGAGGTAGGTGTGTGAGGGTCTGGCCTGTGGCAAAATAGAAGATCCACATAATCTAGTTGCAGTCTGGAGAGGGAGGCATCTAGACCTTCCATGCAGTGTTTCATAGAAAGGCCTGACTCATTAACTCCAGAACCACCCCAGAAGACCTTCGTTGTGATAACTAGATCAGACCTCCTCCAAAGGTCTGCATCCTCTTCCTGTAGTTCTTTAAGCGCGATCCCAAATATCCTCTCCGCCTCTCCATTCGGGTTTCCGTATGCCTCTGCGTGGTCAAAGCAATTGACCCCTGCTTCGCGTACCATTGTCATGAGGTCCTTAGCTGTGCTAACTCCTTCCTCTCCAGACAGTCTTTCCTTGATACCATATGTGGCCCAAAAACCGTAAGACAAGACGGATACTTGTATTCCGGTGTTTCCCATCATTCTGTAATACATTTCTTGTTGAGTCATATACCAATCCGAGCAGGTGACCCTTTGAGAACCCTCTGAGTGACTATGCTCACGCTTTATGCTTAATGGTGAAAGATAAATTTCTACAAATCAAGTACCTTTTGACGAGCTTCCAAGAAAGCTGTCTCCATTTTTACTTTTATTTCAGACTGCATGGTCTTCATCATCTCTGTGACTTCCTTTTCGGACAGGTCACCTTTCTTTGAGAGTTGCTTCTCTAGGTTGGATATCATCTCTTTTTCTCTGATGTTCACGAAATCAGATACTCTCTGCTCCATCTCAACCTCCATTTCAAGCGTAATCTCCTGTTTTCTTAGTGCAAGCGCGGTTTCCATAGTATCCCTCTCTGCCCTGAACCTACGGTCCAATTCCGATAAAGCCGACCTTTCTGACTCTTCCTCGAGACCCCTTGTTCTAACCTCGATATCTGAAATCATCTCCTTTTCTAGTGATTTCCTCTCGTTTTCAAGCTGCTTCTCAAGCTTTGACTCGTGCTTCCGCCTCTTCTTTGCAATGGCCTCCCTCATTTTGATTTCCTGCTCGAGCCTGAATGTCTCCGACTTCCTATGTACTTCTGACATCATTGCCTCCCTCAGGTCCATCTCAACCCTCCTTTCCATTCTCTCTATAGCCTGAGATGCCTCTAGATCCAACCTTTCCTCCAAGAAAGCCTGCCTTCTAGAGAATTCTACTTCCATTTCCTCTCTCAACCTTTTTCTAACCCTAGTAGTATGAGCTTCTATCCTACGATCTCTTTCTAGGTCCAACTGATCGCGCAACCTGTTCTCCTCCCTTCTGAGCCTGTGAAGCATTTCTTCTCTCAATAGTCTCTCTTCCCTCTCAAGCGATTCCTTCTCTAATCTCTCCAATTCGTCCTCGAGTTCATCCCTCAGATCAGCCTCAATTTGCTGTAGCTTCTCTTCGAATACTATTTCGTTCGCCTTTCTCATAGCTCCGTGCATTCCAGAGACCCTCTCAGTCATCTCCGCTATTCGCATCCTTCTTTCTCTTCTAATTCCAGATCGTAAATTCGACTCCTCATCGAGCCTATTTTGTGCTCTCCTCGCAGCACCCATTGAAGAAGACGATAGTGCGTGCTCCTCTCTGAGTGCTTCAAGTTCATCCATAGTCTCGGACTCACCGTTCTCTGTCCTCTTGCTCTCGCTCACGTACCCATCCCCATGCTCACGCTCTTTTTGTGGTATTTGAGACAAGAGGGTTCTATTTGTCCTCAAAACGTTGTTTTTAGACTGCTATACCATCTCGGAGCTAAAAGGTAACACTGAATGGATTATTGCATGCCGGGCAGTTCAGCTCCCTCTTTCCTGGTCTAGGGCGAATCCTGAGATTAGCCTCACATGAGGGGCATTGAATCTCTACTTTGACAAGTTTCCTAGAGAGAGTGAATGACCCGGAACATGCTTCGCAGTTTAGATTTACAGGCCTCTGATCAGTTCCGGCCTCGACTGCGGTCATACAATGGGGGCACTGCACAGTTTCTTTTGTGAGAGCATCTACTGTAGGCTGGTGGGATACCCGGCATAGAGCGCCGCAGAGAACGCATTCTATCTCTCCCAATCCCTGTGGTAGCATACCTCCGCACTGGACGCAATTAACAAGTGGAGGGGCGAACTTAGACTCTACTTGTGGTTCGACCATAGGTTGGCGAGGTCACCTCGGTTAATCAAGCGGTCGCTGATGCGTCTTCGCTTGTCTTTCCGAGCATTATGGCCCAAATCTCCCAAAGATCGGAAATTATATCTCGAGATAGATCAACCAAGCTAGAAAGTCTGTTAGCCCCTGTACCAGAGACCCACATTCCATTGAGAATGATTAGTATTGCACTCGCCTCGTGAAGTGCTATTCCAGCAGCGAGGTTTATGTCGATTCCCATCAATACAGTTGTCACAAGAGCTAGAGTTACAAAAACGGATATTGCTATGTTGGCATAAACAACCCTTCTAGTTCTCTTTGCTAATGCAACCATTCTAGATAGCACTCTTGGATCCTGACCAGGAATTAAGACGTCTGCTGCGTCTAGGTTTACTTGATCTCCACTACCAACCGCTACTCCTATGTCAGCTGCAGCAAG
>DAYD01000013.1:0-17268 GCA_002506755.1 Euryarchaeota archaeon UBA462 | reverse complement strand
ACGTATTCGGCCTTTTGCTCGGGATCAAAACCTCCCTTGCACATTGATGAGTCCATGCCTATTTCTCTAGCGAATGCCTCAACACTTGCCTGCTCATCTCCGCTAAGTATCTCCGTCGATACTCCGTGAGCTTCCAGATCCCTGATTGCCTCCATAACCCCTTCCCTAGCGTCATCATGAGCGAAACTAATCGAAGCGATGGCCTCTCCGTCGAGCGAAAGAATACTGGTACCAGAACCCGCGGTCCTAGACTCAATCAGGGCATTCTCAATCTTTTCTGAGAATTTGACTCCTTCTGAACGGATCCAGTCCGCTCTTCCAAGCATTACTGCCTTTCCTCTGAGTGACCCAGAGACTCCGGCATCGCCGTCACTAAACTTAGTAATACTCATTGGTTTTAGTGATCTTCTTTCCGCCTCTTTGATTATGGTCTTGGCATAAGGATGGTTGGAACGAGATTCCAATCCAGCGGCTATCCTTAGTATCCTTGATTCGTCCTCATCCTTTGCTATGAAAATCCTAGTTATGGTCGGACGACCACTTGTGAGGGTCCCGGTCTTGTCCAAAAGTGCAAGCTGAACCTCTGCTGCAGACTCTAGGATGTCGCCCCCTCTTGCTATAAGACCGAACGATGAAGCAGTAGTTAGTGCAGCTGCATGGGGAACAGGGGAGGCAAGAAGTAGTGAACATGGGCATGAAACAACCCAAAGCAGAAGGGTTGTGATAATTGCTTGCTCTGTTGATGGGGCAAACAGGAATGCAATAATCGGAGCGGTGAGAACCACTAATGGAGTCCAGACCAAGGTAAACCGTTCGATAGCGGACTGAGTTCTTGTCGGTTGGTCCTTGTAATACCTAACCAGTTCGATTAGGCTCGAGAGACGTGTTTCTCCTCCCATCGCCTCCGATTTGATTACTATAGGTCCACGGGCTAAGACTAGTCCTGCCTCCACTATGTCACCCTCCTTAACGGGGACTGGTATTGGTTCGCCAGTTAATGGGGCCCTGTCAATAGTCCCCCTACCCTCGATTATTCTTCCATCGACTGGAACAGTTTCACCGGACCTAACTTCTACTGCCTCTCCTATTTCTAATGCCTCAACTGGGATGAGGTCGTCATCATGGTGATTGCCAAAAGATGAGGATGTCGAAATTGCTTTTACAATGTCCAAAGATCCTAACTCCCTCTTCTGGTCTTTATCTCTGTGCGATGCTAATCTGGCCATTCTCGGCAATCTATCTAGTCCGCCTTGCATTGATTCTCTAGCTCTAATCAGTGCCCTGTTCTCCAGATGCGAAGCAAATGCCACTAGAGATACCACCATGATTGCCTCCACTAGCTCTCCTAACATAATAGCCCCCAAAATTGCAAGCGATGTAAGCACCTGAAAACCGACCACTCTATTTTTTAGACTTGAGAAGGCCTCTAAGAAAAGCTGATTTCCAGCGAAGGCAATTCCAGATAAAGCGAGCAACCATGGAATTATAGCCGGAATATCTGCGTTAGATTCTAAGCCAGCTATCAAGAAAATCAATGGTATGGACAGAACTGATGATAGTAGCTGGACCTGATCCTTCCTAAATCCAGAATCTATAATTGGGGAAAGTCTTCTTCCATTGGCCAAGGCAGAATACATCTTTCTCTCGGATGCTTCCCTAAGCTCAGGATCTTGAATCCACACTTTCTTCAAGTCTATGCTTCCTTTGCCTATCCTTGCATCTAGTATTCCAGGGATATTAAGAAACCAGTCCCTTAAACCGTTTTCATCTACACCAAGTTTAGAGGAGACCCTGTCAGAAGTTGTTCCAACTGCTCTTAGCCAACCTAAATCAGGATCGTGCCCAAGACTGGAAAGAACAGAGGAGGACCTCGAAATAGAACCTCTTGAAATATCCTGAGAGACCTCTACGGTACCTTCAGCGATGGAAATTCTACAAGAGTCTACGCCAGGAAGTCTATTGATGGCCCTTGTTGCCTTCATCGCGCAATCGGGACAATCCATACCCCTGATGGGCCAGTCAAAACTGTGGGTTCCATCCATTGAGATTTCAAAATAGTCATCATCATCGCCTTCCATTTGTTCCATTTCGTTCGACTTGTCGACGAGTAAACTTGGCCGTGGAATTGCTATCTTGGGAAACGGGATTCTTCTAGAAACTGATTTGATTTGATTAGACTCGCCCTCATCGTCTTCCAATATTAAGAAGTCCTCAGAATCTTCAGGCATGAAGCGCCCAATGTCTCATGTCGCTTCAACGTGATGTCTTGTTGTCGGTGGTATCTTGAATGTAAGACACTCCGTCGAGGCATGGTAGAGATTCCGAACCCAAATGAGTGGGACATGGTAGTGTTTGATGTGGATGGGACGCTGCTTGATTCAGATGGATTCCACGATGAGCTTGTAAAGCTGGCAAGGAGAGTGGATAGGGAGGTGATGACTGTTTCACTAGCCACCGGTCGAACTCTCCCTAACGCAACTCCGATAAGTCAAGCGATAGGTGCTTCTGGTTTCATAGTAGCCGAAAACGGGGGGATGATCTGGGACAGTTACAAAGGTCACGAAATACTGGCTCTGTCCGATGGTAAAAGGGCAAAAGACGCTGCTAAATGGCTGGCGAACCAGATAGAAGATTTGGATCCAGAGGGTATAGAATCAAACAGATGGAGGGAGACTGAATGGTGCATGAAAGAGACTGGTCAACACGAATTGATGGCGCAGCTAATCTCAGAAAGCGAGTGGTCAGATCTGAAGGTAGTACCAACTGGATTCGCCGTACACATAGTCAAACCTGGCATCAACAAAGCTAGCGCTCTAGAATTGGCTCTCAGAAGGAGGGGTATAGATCCTGCAAGGGTAATCGCATGTGGTGACGCCCAGAATGACATTTCCATGTTCGAACTTGTTGGGTTTTCCGTAGCTGTAAGCGACGAGTTTCCTGATGTTGTAAAGGCAGCGGATTGTATCACCGATAGTCGAGGTAAGGAGGGGTCTATTGAGCTTCTAAAGGCTCTGCTTAGATAAAATCTGATGGTGCAGGCGGCAGGATTCGAACCTGCGAAGCGCTATGCAGAGGATCTTGAGCCCTCCCCCTTTGACCACTCGGGTACACCTGCAACCCTCCGAGAGGTGTCACTGATTTGATTCTCCCGCAAGCATTCATCTCTTATTCGGTTAGGAATTGTTGATGTATCTCCTCTGTTCGATTAATGACAGGTCGTGCTCATGACAGTAGACTCAGACGTTCGCAGGCTTTCGAAAAAAGAGCTAGAAAGTATTCACAAATCCTTGATTGAGATTACTAGAAAGCAAAAGAGTCAGAACACTCCTGTCGAGATTGCTATGCCTGAAGGTATAGGGTTTTGGAATGCAGTTGGTCAACTACTTCAGAATATGGAAATTGAGTTATCTGAGACGGTTAGAGATGAGGGTATGACCGCAAAGGCTCAATTGCTTTCAAGGAGGCTAGGAGTTGCTAGAACATGCGTGACGGATCTTACTAGAATGCGACTGACCGCATTTACAACTCATGCGGTTATGACAAATCTTCTAACTTACTCTAATCTTCAAGCACCATCTAACGGATTTCAGAGGTTAGAATGGAGCAAGCATGACCCCTCGGAGAGGGTTTTCTACAACGGAGTCAGAGAACAAACAGAGAAGTATAAGATATCCAATTCTTGGTCCACAATGCTCGGAGCCTCCGAAAGTCACTCTGAGAAGATAGTCGGTGACATACGTGAGACATTGAAGGAATATACCGAAGAGGAAGGTGTAAAGATCCTAGCTAAACCTTCACCTCCAACCGGTGATCACTGGGAAGAGCCTGATTTTGACGAGGAGGATCGTATAAGGGAAATGGATGTTTTTCCAGAACATGCTTCCTCGTCTGCCGAGTCTAGAAGTATTGAGAATGATGTAAAGGAAGATTCGTTGCAGTTGGTCAGAATCAAAGTTCTCAGAGACATGGAAGATCCAATATTGATGGAGGATGGCTCGGAGGTTTCACTGGAAGAAGGAGATGTGGAGTTTTGCCAACCAATGATTGCGGAGATACTCATCTCGGCAGGTTTCGCAGAGGCAGCACCAGTTTAGGTAGGCAACTTCTAACGCTTGGACCAACTGGTGAGTCAGGGGAGTGAAATGACTGGCGAAATTACTAATTCCCAAATTGAAGCTTTCAGAGAGCAATTCAACTCTGATTCATCCGCTAAGGTCGCTCAGAACGCTATTAGCAATACTGAGTTGTCATCAGTTACTCTTAGCAGGGACCTACTCCAAAACATGGATTTTTCATTCAGCACAAAATTGGATGATTGGTCTGTGACAAACCAAAAAAGAAGTGGAAGGTGCTGGTTATTCGCCACACTAAACCTATTTCGAGTTGGGGCAATGGAAAAGATGAAGCTAAAAGACTTCGAATTTAGCCAATCTCATCTACACTTCTGGGACAAGTTCGAGAGGTCAAATCACTTTTTAGAAGCTATAATCGAAACCTCTGACCGGCCAGTTGACGATAGGACTACCCATTTCCTACTTAGCGACCCTATCGGTGACGGTGGGCAGTGGAACATGGCGATGAACCTCATCAGAAAGCATGGTCTGGTACCAATGTCCGCTTATCCGGAGTCAAACAGCAGTAGTAGTACTCGGCCGATGAATAACGTTCTGAAGGAATTTCTCAGGACCTCTGCCAGTGAGATTCGAAGTATTCTAGAAAAAGGAGGTGCGAAAGAAGAGGCCCGTAGTCACAAGGAGTCAAGGATGTCCGACATCTGGAAAATTCTCTGTATCCACCTCGGTACACCGCCCGAAAATTTCGACTGGCAATGGAGAGACAAGGATGGCAAATTCCACAGGAAGGGGATGATGACTCCATTAGAATTCGCACAGGAATACGTAGATATCGAATGGGAGGATTATGTATGCGTAGTTAATGATCCTAGAAACGAATACTACAAAACATACACAGTAGATTACTTGCAGAACGTATCTGGAGGGCCTCCTGTGGTTTATCTGAACGTTCCAGCTGAGGAGATGAAAGAGGTCACTCAAAGGCTTCTTGAAAATGGGACACCAGTTTGGATGGGGTGCGACGTAGGAAAGCAAATGGAGAGGAAGAGGGGTCTTTGGGATGCGAATCTATTCAAATTAGAGGAGCTCTATGGCGTTGAGTTTGGTATGGAAAAGGCTGACAGACTGAAGTTTGGACAAACGATGATGACTCATGCCATGCTTTTTACAGGGGTAGATGTAGTCGATGGAAAACCTAGGAGATGGAGGGTAGAAAACTCATGGGGAGCTGAAAACTCTGGTGAGAAGGGCTTCTTCACAATGAATGATAACTGGTTTGACGAGCATATGTTTGAGATAGCAGCCCCAAAGGAATTTCTGACAGATGATATGCTATCGGGACTGGATACCGAGCCAATAGTACTTCCAGCATGGGACCCTATGGGATCACTTGCAAGTCAAGAGGCCCTTGGCTAGGACATTATTAGTTTAAATTTCTCAGAGAGAGTTCGATAGTAACCGAATCGGGAATAGGAATTCTGAGGACCTTCCGCAAGGATTTCTCGTCCTTCGCTGTGTTTGTAACTAGCTCAAGTAGCCTCTTGTGGACTCTCATTTCCCAGTGGTCCCATGTCTCAGAACCCTCACCATCAGGGCTCTTCCTGCAGGGCACTACCAGTCTTTTGGTGGGAAGGGGGATTGGTCCCCTCAGATCTACTCCAGTTTCGTCCGAAATTGCCTTGATCTGCTGACAGACCATGTCAACGTCTTGGTGATTGTCGCCGGTCAGCTTTATTGTCGTGACAACCGGCATTTCCTTCACCAGTGCCGAATCACTTCTTCTCGATCTTCATGCAGACGCCAGCTGCCACGGTCTTGCCCATGTCACGAATAGCGAATCGCGAGAGCTCAGGGAAATTGGACATCTCCTCGATTGCCATTGGCTTTGTTGGCGCGAATCGGACTAAAGCAGCATCTCCGGTCTTTAGGAATGCTGGGTTAGCTTCCTTGGTTTTAGCGTTCTCAAGGAGATCGACAAACCTCACCGCTACTTGAGCTGTGTGGGCGTGGAAGACTGGCGTGTATCCTGCTCCGATAGCCTTTGGGATGTCCATAAGCTGGATTTGGCCTACAAAGGTCTCGTCGTGTCGGACAAATGACGGCTCACTGTCTGAGTATCCCGCTACATCTCCTCTTCGGATGTCCGTTGCCGCTAGACCTCGAACATTGAACCCAACGTTGTCACCAGGCTCTGCCTTGGCATGGCTTGTGTGATGCATCTCGATATCCTTGACCTCTGCAGACTTCTGGCTCGGATTGAAGACAACCGTCTTTCCCCTCTCCAAAACACCCGTCTCTACCTTGCCCACTGGGACTGTTCCGATACCGCTAATCTTGTAGACATCCTGTATAGGAAGCCTTAGCGGTCTGTCTGTTGGCTTAGGTGGCATTTCTACTGCATCGATAGCCTCGAACAGTGTTGGTCCGTTATACCATGGTGTGTTTTCGCTCTTGTTGAAGATGTTGTCCCCATCAAAAGCGCTGCAAGGAACAAATGGTATGTCTGCTGGGTTGAAGCCCGCCATCTTTAGTAGATTCGATACTTCTTCCTTAACGCTGTTGAACTTGTCCTCAGACCAATCGACTCCGCTGATGTCCATTTTGTTGACGTTGACAATCAACTCCTTGACACCCAGAACTTTGGCTAAGAAGGCATGTTCCTTAGTTTGGGCGTTTACACCGTCGTTTGCCGCCACGTTTAGAACAGCTGCGTCAGCTTGGCTGGTCCCAGTGATCATGTTCTTCACGAAATCTCGGTGACCAGGTGCATCGATGACTGTGAAGTAGTATTTTGGGGTGAAGAATTCCTTGTGAGCTACGTCAATTGTGATTCCTCGCTCTCTCTCTTCCTTCAGGCCATCCATGACATAGGCGAATCCGAACCCGGCCTTGCCTCTCTCAGCTGCTTCCTTCTCGAATTTCTCGATTACGTGCTCTTCTATATGGCCACTATCCAACAATAATCTTCCGACGGTTGTCGACTTTCCGTGGTCGACGTGCCCGACAAAAACGATATTCAGATGCGGCTTACTCTTATCTTCCCATTGTGAACCCATTGTTTACACCTCTAAGGTGCCTCGCCGACCGAAGAGGTGTTTATGAATCGTTCCCCACGGTTTTCGGTATACTATGCCTAGATTCTGACAAATCTGTCTTACGAAGAGTCCTCACCTGTACTGTAGTTCTATCACAAAATGATTGACGTTTGTATTATGAGTCTCTGCGTTCTCTAAATCAACGGTCCATTCTCCAGGCTGGAACCCTCTCACTGTGGAACCACCAATTACCATCCAAACACAATAGTCATCACTGTTGCAATCTCCTGCGTCTCTGTTGTCGTTTTCTATTCCGGTAGTGTTTGCCACTTCTTCCTCGGTACTGTTGTGCATATACATATCCAGCCTGTTGCTTGTGGTCTGGCCAACAATCCCTCCTCCAGGCTGGTCATCATCTTCTTGCGGATAAGATAGCTTGGCCCTCATGTAGCGTATTCTATCCTTCGATTCCTGGTCGTAATTCACAGGGAATTCCCAGGTCATGATGACAGCATTTGGAGTCGCCCTGTCGATAACAAAATCTTTCCAGATACCCTGATAATTGACGTAAACAACGGAATCTGTGCTATCTTCGAATCCATTGTTGTCGACAACTGTCAGCTTTACCTCCCAAGCACCAGCAGTTCTATCCTCCCAAGTGTATGTCTCTCCAGTGGCATCTATGTCATTGTCCGTGATACCATCATTATCAGAGTCAATGTAGGTGTCCAGATCCCATCTCCACTCTACAAGGTACTCTTCTGCATAACAGTTCGAGTTTTCAGGATCACAGCCCGCCCATGATCCTGATCCGTCAAGTGTCACACTTGTTGATACCTGCACTTGACGGTCGTTGATGTCCTTATCGTCCTCACAAACCCAGACGATCACAAAGTCCCCATTTGGAGGTTCCTCGCCGTCGCAATCATCATCTTTGTCGGATGAAATCACTGCCTTTGGCTCCCTTGCTGAAGAGTCTACAACAGTGATGGATGTGCTAGTCTTTGCCTCATGTGTCCCATCCCCAACTGCTAGCTGTACAGTGTATTCACCTGGCTGAGTGTAGGTGTGGCTGGTTGTTAGGCCATTTCCTGTATTGCCGTCTCCAAACCTCCATTCGAAAGTCATGGCATCCCCATCGGGATCGGATGATCCAGCCGCATTGAAAGTAACAGATTCGCCTGTCTTTACTGTCCCGCTTGGTTCTACGTTGATGGTAGCTGTAGGCGGACTATTATTGCTAAGTAGGTCCGTACATCCTGCAAACATAGGTGCTAGGAACACCAATGCCATCAGACATGCAAGCTCACGAGGCCTCGCCATGCTATACGGGCACAGGGGAGGAGAAATCAATCCTGCGGCTATTTGATAACTTAGAAATCTAGTAAATTGCTTTGCCTATTTCCCTTCAATAAGTTCTTTTCATCCCATCCAAAGGCTTCAGTGACTCTTCCCAGCGACTTGGCTAGTCTACCAGCATAGTAGTCCCTATCGTACTCTGGGGGTTCCCCTCCGATCTCATCGACTAGCCAAGCCCTGACACCCAGCTTCTTCTCACCCTCATCGGGTTTAGTGACTACATAGCCCACTTTCATCCCCGGTGTGAACTGTAGTCCTTCGGCAATTCTTTGCTTAGCCGCTCTGACATAGGGAAGGCCATCCTCGTTCTTGTACACACTGAAGTCCCACTCTTCTTTTTTCGAGTTCCATTTTCCTTTGCAAGATCTACTAATTACTAACTGGGAAGGTTCCACATCACCAGCCTTGACACTATCAATTACAGACTTGGTCATGTCCACGGCATCAATTGTATTTCCATCCAATATCATCTCAAACATCTCAGTCATGGTGTCCGATAATAATTGGAAAGTGTCGGTACGTCTCACCTCATATCCCCTGATTAGCATCTCCTCCCTAGGCCATACCACCCTTCCCACATATCTCTTCTTGGCTCCATGGCTGAAGAAAGATGAGAGTGCCGTCTCAAATTCTAATTCGGCGCCTTCTCGGGTAAACCTCTCTGCGAGTGACTGTCCAAAATCTAGTGTGTCGCTCTTAGCCTTCTCCCATATTTCCAGATTACCCCCGCCAGGAGGCCTATTCATAGGAGCTCCCTCAACAGGTGCAATAACAAATATTGAGTCGGTATCGGAGTAGACAACGTCGTCACCGTCATCTTCTACCTTTGAGATTATCTCCTTGATATTGTGGCGGGCCCACTCAGTTATACTGGCTCCCAAACTCGGATGGGTGAATCGATAGAAATTAGAGGCGAAAACCCCATAGAACGAGTTCATTAGTATTTTTACGGCATACTGGAGCTGATCCTGCAGGAAGGCCTCTTGTTCATCCCCTTCCTTGTTTGCCTTTGCCAATGCAGCTTTATGACGGTCCCGACTGTTCATGAGATCTTGCAGTAGTTGTGGTACCAAACCAAATCTTTCATCCTTGGAAATATACCTCGTGTTGGTCACCGGAGAGACGTAGTGAGAATCTTCCTCACTCCCATCCCTAACTAGGGTGGTGGAGCAGATGTTATTGGATATCATTATTGAAGGATACATGGATTTGAAGTCGAGGACCACTACCCATGGTTTGACTCCTGGTTCAACTTCGTGAACGTAACCTCCAGCTATCTTTTCCTGTTTTCTAGGACCCTGATTTGTGTTCGGGACGGCTACCCCATTCCTATCTGCTAACCGTATAACTAACGAGTCTATCCATCGACTGGTGGTGCTGGTAGCGGCTATGTCCACAGTGGTCAAGGAAACAGAGGCCAAGGCCTCCTTTCTAGCCACTGATTTCATCTTCTCCAGTATGTCCAGAGGTAGGACTGTGTCGCGTACGCAATACTCGAGGACCTCGTCTGGTCTCGCAGCCCACTCTTCATCCATCCTGCTGGCGTCAATGTCCATTTTCTGCATCTCTTTATCTTCCGGCCACAAAAGACGCGATACATATCGGAGTGATTCCCGTTGGGGTCTAAGGGTCTGCCTTGCCTGCCACCATGCGTCCAAGGGTATTCTCCCTTTTATTGTCCAGACCCTGTTCTGCTCTCTATTTGGGAAAACTCTGCCAGGTTTCCTCCAACCTCGTTTGGTCTCTGTTTCATTTATCGGGACTCGCCCCCATCCTAGAAATAGTGCTCTTTCCATCTCGGACCGTGTATCAATATACTCTGATCTCTCTACCATCCTTGGAAGGTCAAAGTTGTCGATATTGTATCCAGTGATGAAATCTGGGTCCTCTAAGCGTACCACTTCTGTTAGTCTTTGTAGTATCTCAGCCTCTTCGCCTGTAATAGGGTACTCTGTCCTCTTTCCAGCCCTGTCAATGACCGCTGCAGCACAAAGTATCGTATTTTTGGTGATGCTGGTCTCCAAATCAAATGACATGGTCACGAATGGCGCTGGGAATGGCTCGGTTCTGCTAAGGCCATCAATATCACAGGATACAATCAAATCAAGAGGATAAATTCCCGAGCCTCCGATCTCTTGAATTCTCTTCTCAGCTATCTCCGGATTTGTGTTTTCTTGGTTCTGAGTGTTCCTTGGTGCCTTTCCACTTGCCCAGAGCACCTCACCTCTAGCCAATATGTGAGGTCCCAGATCTAGGTCCAGCAAGAGTCTCTGAAAGAACAGAATGTCGGCGCTTGTGACGGTCCAGCCTTGATCTGAAAGTGATTTCCTAACTCCTCTAACTTTAGTCGTATCTCTAACATAAACGCGAAAGTGTGGCCTTATGACCCCGTCTTGACAGAGCTTCATGCCACTAGGTTCAGGGTTTCCTTGAACCCCTTTTACTGAAGATACGCTGAGTAAAAATTCCGAATCCGGTTGCATATCTGGTGAATTTGGAGCAGAGATTTCGACGTATGGCCTTAGCCCGTTAACTAGAAGAAGTACCGAGTATCCCTTTTTTGAACGACACCATAACTCTACTACTGTCTTTGGCTCTTCCGACCAGGCCCTATTATCACCCGAGACGATGCAAACCTCTTCTTCAAACTGCAATAAATCACCCCCACGGCACACACAGACCGATTGTCTTACCCTACGTCACCGCTAAGGGCCATAACCATGCCGGGGAAGCTTCCAGCGCAATCGTTGAAAGCCGAGGCGTCTCCCTTTGTAGCAAAAGGGGTGCGAGAGGTGCTTGAAGAGTCGGGACCAGAGATTGATTGGGACTCTCTGACTTTCAGTTTCACAGAAACTGACCGGATGTACATCGCATACTGCAAGCAGGGTGAAGAATGGCAGCCTGGATCAATGCAGAACTTTCAGAATCTGAGCATATCGCCAGCTGCGGGAGTGATAAATTACGGCCAGGGTTTGTTTGAGGGAATGAAGGCTCAGCATGCGGCAGATGGTAGCATTGTTCTATTTCGACCTCAAGACAATGCTAGAAGATCCCGTGAAGGAGCGAGGAGGCTTGGTATGCCTCCAGTTCCAGAGAAAATGTTTCTAGACGCTATCAAGAAAACTGTGAGTGAAAATTCTAGATGGGTCCCTCCGATGGGCAAGGGGGCTCTTTACGTTAGACCACTTCTATTTGGAAGTGGAGCTATTCTTGGAGTAGCGCCCGCTCCAGAGTACACATTTCTCGTATACGTATCTCCAGTCGGACCGTATTTCAAAGGAGGGATAACCCCCACCTCTCTGAGGGTATCGGATGAGTTCCACAGGGCCGCCCCCGGAGGATCTGGAGGGGTGAAGGCGATAGGCAATTATGCGCCTGGAATGGTCCCCTCACAGATGGCCAAAAAAGAGGGTTATTCGGAGATAATCTACCTAGATGCAGTTAATCATAGGTACATCGAAGAGGTAGGGGCTGCAAACTTCTTCTGCGTAAAGGACAGAGTAATCTCGACACCCGAATTGACTGGAACAATTCTTCCGGGTGTCACTAGGTCCTCAGTGATGGAGCTCGCCAAGTCCAAGGGTTATGATGTTATAGAGGAAAAGGTGGATGTGGATTATGCCCTTGAGGCAGACGAGTGCTTCTGCGTGGGTACTGCCGCCGTTATTTCCTCGATAGGAAGGATAGAGCACGGGAACAAAGTTGTCGAGTACTGTGGAGGGGATGTAGGTCCTGTAGCGTTGGAGCTCTACGAGAGCCTAACCTCAATACAACAAAGGCGTTCTCCTGACGAGTTTGGATGGACAGTATCCGTGAAGTGATGTCTAATCTGTGTTGAGCACCATTCCTCTTGACCGAGGGAGAGAGGGTACGAAGCCCCATCTCTCATAGAACCCATCGACATCGGCCATCAGGTTGACATATGACTTTGGTGGAGCTTCTTGTAGAATGAATTTCATTAGGGCTTCCATGATCATAGTTCCTCCCCCTTTCCTTTGCCAATTCTCGAGTACCGCCATGTCGCAGATCACGAATATTGTCCCTCCATCCCCAACCACACGTCCCATACCTACTGGCTCAAGAGTTTCCTCTAACCTCAGTACCACCGAAAAGAGCTCTCTTCCCAATCCCTTCTCAATCCCCTCTTTGGAGCGAGTCCTCATGCCTGCTCCCGATCTTAGAGCCAAAAAAGTCTGAGGATCTGGAACTTCCTGCTTTATTATGAACAAAACTAAGCCTCCACTTTAAACACAATATGGGCAGTGTTGTCCTATTACGTAATCATCGGACATTTGCTCGTCTGATGATAGTGGTTCCCTACACTTGAAGCACATCTCGAATTCTGTCTCTTCTAGGTTAGGATTCAGAGCAACCCTTTGATCAAAGACAAAGCAGTCCCCTTCCCAGTAAGTCCCTCCGCATTGTTCGAAGTAGCCCAGAATTCCTCCCTCAAGTTGCCTAACGTCCTCAAAACCTTCCTTCATCATCACGGCAGAAGCTTTCTCGCAGCGAATACCTCCGGTACAATACATTACTAATGTCATGGATTTATACTCTTCTGGAAGGGACTCGATCGCTTGAGGAAATTGCCTGAAAGAAGAAATGTCTAGATTTATTGCACCCTCGAAGATTCCAACTCTTGTCTCGTAGTCGTTGCGAGTGTCGAGTAGCAGGACCTCCTGACCCTCATCGAGCATGTTTTGAAGTTCTTTTGGAGCTATGTAGGGCCCAGTTAGCTCCGATGGCCTGATGTCATCCCGGCCTAGAGAGATAATTTCATTCTTACACTTCACAAGCATCCTCCTGAAAGGCTGGTAGTCAGACCGACTCAACTTCGTAGGTATTCCAGCTAGCCTAGTATCCAAGTCAAAGTACTCGATCAGAGAGTCTGTTGCCTCCTCAGTCCCTGAGACAAAGAAGTTAATCCCATTATGACTCAGAAGTATTGTTCCTTTTAGTTCCAGACTTAGACATAGATCAAGTAAAGGGGCCTTCAACTGATCCCTATCCGGAAGATCAACGAACCTATATCCAGACAAATTTACCATCATATATTCACTTCTTCTTTCCGAACTTAGAACGTCGCTTGGAGGCCCCCCTGTGCTTGAAGGACTTTCTCTGAGCCCTCTGCCTCCGGTCGCCCTTCGCAGGTCCCCTTGTCCCAATTTCACCCTGTTCCTTAGCTTCTAGTGATCTTCTTCGAAGAGTTTTACCAATAGTCCTCATTACCCCTTCCTTGCTTTTTGATCCGGTTATCTCTAATGCGTGACCCGGTGGCATTACCAGTCTTCCTTCTTTAGCATGGGGTCTTGATGGGTGGCTAGAATCAGGCTCCTGCCTCATCTTTCGAAGTCCAGTGCTGCGTGCTGCCCAGACTAGGGCCTCAAGTGTGGGCTTAGGTATACTGGCATCCTTGGGGACCCTCCGACCCTCTGAACGACTTAATCTCAGGTCAAAATAACCAGTCCACAGGATCATCTCGTCACGCTTGGGGGGCATGCTATCGCTCTAACCCCGGAAGATGTGGGACTTGAGGGCTTCGTGGGCTTACTCATCGACAGGAACGCCACTGACAACCCCATGCATTCCCGGTCTGCTGGTGACTCGGACCATTCCTGCATCCGTTTCTAGGATCGCCCCCTTGGTTACAATGTTCCTCCTCACATAGTTAGGGTCTGCATCGTTTCCTGCCACATTCTTTACTGTAGCTCTAATGGTTTTACCATCCTTTTTGTTGATATTGACCTTATTAACAGAGAGAGCTCTAACAGTCTGTGATCCGGATCTCTTTCGATAGTTCTTCCGTGCATCTTTTTCACCGACGAATGCTAGTTGCTCCTCGCTCGCGACCTCGGTTCTTCTCTTCCCCCTGTACCGGTTTGGACGCTTCAAGCGACCGCCTGTAGGCTTCCTGCGAGAAATGCCATGCCACTTCGCCATTCATGCCGCCGACCTGCCAGCCTTATTTCAATAGATTGCATCCAGTGGATCTTACCAGCGCTCACCTAGATCCATCGCAGCCGACTCTATTGCAACCATCAATTGAGAGTAGTCCGTCATCACAGGGAATTGTGGAAACTCGGCGATAACATTGTCTGGCGGTCGGTAAAGGACCCCAATGCTTGCTGAAGCGAGCATGTCAGTATCATTGTACGAGTCGCCTGCTGCGATTACGTCATAGTTCATTTGCTTCAGTGCCTCGACCGTCTTGTGCTTGTGATTCTGGCACCTAATCTCCCAATCTTCGATCCTGCCGGAATCATCAATCACCAGACTGTGGCAAAGCAAAGTCGGATGGCCAAGCTTTGCCATCATAGGCTTGGCAAACTGAGAAAACGTATCAGAGAGAATAAATGTTGGCCATCTAGATTGGAGTGAGATAAGAAACTCTCTCGCTCCTTGGAATGGTTCCATGCTTTCGATTATCGAAGTAATATCTCCTATCTTGATGTCCTTGTCATCTAGAATACCGAGTCTGTAGGCCATCAAGCGGTCGTAGTCTGGCTCATCCCTTGTAGTCCTCATCAATTGTTTGATTCCAGTTCTTTCGGCTACATTAATCCAAATCTCGGGTACCAAAACCCCTTCTAAGTCCAAGCATATGGCTAGCATGCTTTGCGATAGGGATCATGGCTTCAAGTACACGGCTTCGGCAAGTTCTTGCGCTTTGGTTCAGACCGAAGCACGTGGTAGAGAAGAGGCTGAGGAGGCGAACACCTGTTAGACTAAAGCAAATCAAGGGAGTCGCAGAGGAGCTTGGCAGCTGGATAGGTCACGAAGTTGATCTCAGTGGTTTTCTCGAACAGGCCCACTTCCAGGAGACTGATTTGATTCTCGTCGATAAGGTTCCTCTGGCGATGAGGATTGAGGTTGGAGGTGGTATGCAATGGTATCCGACACTTAAGGGAATTAAGGCCTGGAAAGTAGAAAAGTCTTGGGTAGCGGTAGATGATGGTGCGATACCATTTCTCAGAAATGGAGCAGACTGCATGGGTGCGGGAATACATATCGCTGATCCAACTTTAGCAATTGGGGACTTTGTTTGGATACGGGACCAGGAGACTGGGGAGCCTATCGCGACGGGCAAAGCGATGGTGGAAGGGGATGAAATGATGAACATGACCAAGGGAAAGGCAATATCAACCATCCACTGGGTTGGAGACGATCTTTGGGAGCTCGAAGTCTGAGTGGTTAGCATTCATTTGCAATGAGTCACGCGACAGAGCATGCGCGGGCTATTTGCCATCCTTTTGGTTGGAATGTTGATGCTACCGGCCAGTGCATCAGAGGGGGGTGTGAACGAAGCGGCTTCTATTAATGGCACAGGAATCAAGTCGCTCGATTACGAGAGTGTTGTGAGAGCTAGCTCAGGTGGCAACTTCGAAGTTAATCTCGAAATTGAGAATGGGTCAAACATCTCCAATGTAAAATGGGTAACGCAAATTTGCGTCAATACAGGAGTATGCTACCCTCCAGAAGAGAGGCAGATGGAAAAGAGCGGCAACGGCGTAAACTTTGGATATTCACTTGAAGCCCAACCCGGCTATTCTTACATCAACTGGAAATTCATTCTGGAGGCGGAAGACGGATCTGAGTCTCTGGTACCAGAAGTTGGTTTTGGTTGGAAGGTCTGGTCTGACTGCTGGTTTGACAATGGGACTTGGGGAGGATCGGAGACATCGTGTAAGGATGATGATGGCATGATACCGGGTTTCACGATTTCATTGGCAATAGTCTCTGTGGGAATGGCAGCCTTGATGTTAGGGCGCGACTGAGACTACCCATGGGAGAGGACTGCGGCGAACCTGATTTTGTGCCCCTCGATCATTCAGAAATAGAAGAAGGTGAAATGCTGAGTAGGGCTAACTCGCTCTACAGTCAAATGAAATCTCGCAGAACTACAAGGCACTTTTCTTCAAGGGAAGTTTCCAGGGAATTGATAGAGCTGGCAATAAAAACGGCTAGCACCGCGCCTTCTGGGGCACACCTTCAGCCTTGGACTTTCGTAGCAATCTCAGATTATACCCTCAAGAGTAAGATAAGGCAGGCTGCCGAGGAGGAAGAAAGGCGGTTCTATGAAGAGAGAATTCCAGAGGCATGGCAAGAGGTTCTTGCTCCACTGGGCACTGACCATGTTAAGGAACACATCACAGACGCTCCTTGGCTAGTTGTTCTTTTCAGACACTCACAGAGAAAAAGGCCCAATGGAGAGATGTCTCCTACTTACTACTCCCAAGAGTCATGTGGAATTGCTGCTGGCATATTCATCTCAGCCATTCACAACATGGGTTTGGTTACATTGACACATACCCCCTCTCCGATGGGCTTTCTCCGAGAGATTTTGGAAAGGCCAGAACATGAAAATGCGATGTTGTTAATGCCGGTAGGATACCCCGCTGAGGGTGCAAAAGTACCAAATCTCACTCGGAAGACATTTGAAGAGGTGTCAGATTTCAAAGAAGGATGATTTTTCATAACGCCACATTAAGTATCCGTGTGGCCCAGCGTGTTATATGAAGAGAATTGGAAAAGATGCAATGGCGACTCTCCTAGCCCTAATGATGACTTTGACGGCTCTTTCGGGATGTTCAGGGCCAGATGATGAGTCGGACAAGAATGATTCGAACGAGCTTGAAGACTGGAATGTATTCCTAGTCCAGAGCGAGGCTGAGTTGCCTGAATGCGACTCATCGACAGATGGAAGGTTGTACTATTTGTCAACCGATAGTGGTTTCAGAGCATGTTCGGGAGGTTCATGGTCCAACATCGACCTAACTGGTCCTGCTGGTGCTGACGGTCAG
>DAYD01000005.1:10427-11799 GCA_002506755.1 Euryarchaeota archaeon UBA462 | reverse complement strand
TGACATCAATAACTTTGACATTAGGTAAGCTAGATGATAGAATATTACAAGCTTCGTATTGGTGAGGTGGAGTTGACTCGCTCACAGTAATGAGGGTTGGATGGCTTATCTCCTCGTAATAAGAAGGAGGAGTTGTATCATAACATAATAGTCTAACCTCACTGAGGATCTTCGGTTGAAGATCTCTCCAAGACCCCTTTCTTCCTTCAGGCATTGAGTCCCAGGAACCGACCTCATTCCAATAATCAACAAAGTCACGAAGAAAATCTTCAGGTTCTAGGTCTTCTTTGAAAAAGGTCTCAACGACCTCTCCAAATTCGTTCTTGAGGTCATCCCTATTGGTATGCTGAAGACAGCCCCAAACGATTGGCTCATGTAGCGCAATCCTCCTAATTCTATCAGGGTGCTCCTTTGCAAGCCTCAATGCAATAAAACCCCCGTAAGAGTGGCCGATTAAATCAATCTCTCTGCCCTCGGCCAGAAGAAGGCCCTCTGCAGCTCTATAGTCGATCCATGAATCGATCGGGCTCTTTTTCTCCCAAGAACTAGATTTTACGTAATTCAAATAATGAGGGGATATTAATTTCCTTTCCCCAACCATTGGCAACAGGTCCTTCCACTGCCTGGAATCAAGACCTGTACTACATAGCATCATAATCGTAGGACTCTTTCCATTCTTCTCAAAGAAGTAGAAGTCATGTCCCTCAACTCCTATGGTAGGCACAACTCACCCTCGTCAATACAGGTAATATACCCGATGGAAAGTAAATTAGTATACCAATTGTATTTCTGAGTTAGAACTCAGCTCAATTACCCCCGGCGGGCCGCTCCATTCTATTTCCTCATCTGGAACTATCAATGCCCCATCACCCTCACTGTGGCCAAGTGTTGCCTTTACTGAGGCAAATGAACAGTAGAGGGTAGATTTCGCGATGATTACTTCCATCAACTCAGATATAAATTTGGAATCAGGGCCCATTTCAGAATTCAACTCGGCAACGTAGCCGGGATCTAGAATCCTTGTTCCCGAAGCTGCGAAAAAAACACTCACTTCGTGCCCATCTGAGATTGCCTGATTCACACACGCCAATCCAACGATAGTTTTGATGGGGTCGTTTTTCGGTTCTGACACAAATTTAAAGAAATACTTCTTTGCCATATTTATTGGGTCTGCTTTCTCGTAATAAACGAATCCAAAGGTAGCCTCAGTACATACAATCACTTCCGGAAACCATGAAACCCCACATGTTTTTTCTTCGACATAATCAAGTCATCATGCCCAATCCAAAATTATGCAACCCGGCACCTTTATGATGAGGTTCGGCGTTATCGTCTTACTAGGGCCAGTCGCACTGCTGATTTCCTTACTTTC
>DAYD01000005.1:9048-10103 GCA_002506755.1 Euryarchaeota archaeon UBA462 | reverse complement strand
CGGAAAAAGCGAAGTTCATTTCCATTGCTGAAAATACACAGCTTTCATTCAACCCAGAATACCCATTCATGGGGGAATGGAACCCATCTTCTCCCATCCTTTGGGGCAAAGTGGGGAATAACGATTGCATTGTTTGGTTCAGAAAGGAGCCTTATCTACATAGAAGTTGGGCTGACTACAAGTTAGAATCTAGGAAAAACAGCAATTTAGTATTCGACATTATGCTCTCTAGGCCGATTGGACTCGATCTAAACATATACCCCCAAAACCTCCTTTCGACTTTATCGGAGAAGGCCAAACACGGATTATTCACCAAAGTCCAAGACATCGAGATCGGAGTACCTGCCTTTGACTCAGCTTTCAGAATTCAAGCCAGGGATCAAGATCTAGTGAAGCACTTCCTAAATCCTGACAGGCTTAATTCAATCTTCGGATATTATCATTTCATTGATGCCAATGTAAAGCTTGCCTTCTCGACAACAATAAGCGATGACCGAATCTCTACTGTATGCAATGTGCATACATCCAGAATTGACCCCAATGTCGCGACTAGTGTTATGATCGCAATGAGCCAATTAGCAGAGCAAATCAATCAATGACGGGGTGAATCAGACCATTTCTCCATCATTTTGGAGCCGGAATCTAAACTCTGAGATTGTCTGAATTCTATCTCCATGAGGAAGGCTACAACCTCTCAGAAGGTCGCACATCCATTCCGGATGCCCCCCTTCACTGAGTTTCTGCATCTCCTCCTTTCCCATAGCGTGAAACGGTCTTTCTCCAGTCAATAAGTGCCATAAAATCTGACCAATGCTGAATACATCTGTAAATGGGCCAGAGATGCCATCCCTTCTCTCTGGTGGCGACCAACCCTCAGATGCACCCTTAGAGACGCTAATGTCATTCCCAGCAGCCACGCCTTTAGCAAGACCGAAATCAATTAGCATTGCACCCCTTTCTGGGTTCGAAATAATGTTTGCGGGCTTGATGTCCCGATGATAGATTGGGGGGTCCCTATCGGCCATGTACTCAAGTGCCTCGCAGACTTCCAAAAT
>DAYD01000005.1:8459-8698 GCA_002506755.1 Euryarchaeota archaeon UBA462 | reverse complement strand
ATCATCACCTTCACGGTATCCCCAGTATCGTCCTTTACATCTCCTTGGTCGATTAATTTGGGTATCCTGAAATGCTCAAGAGACCTCAGAATCGAGCATTCCTCGATTAACCTATCATTCACTTCCTTAAGGGAATTGAATCTGCTGGGTGCAGCTTGCTTCCAGACAACAACATCGCCGGAATTTTTGTCCTCTCCCAAGTACACGTTTGCCATCCCACCTCGCCCAATCAGCTCTTC
>DAYD01000005.1:4673-8171 GCA_002506755.1 Euryarchaeota archaeon UBA462 | reverse complement strand
TCCAATTCCATACTTAATGGCTTTTCGATTTTCTTTACAGGGGTGGATGCAATTCCCCCTGATTCACCTTGATAAGGGGTCTGAACTTGACTATACATTGGGCTGACCGAGGGAGGTTTCTGAGTGAATTGCCCAGCACCATATTGGGGTTGGGCTGCACCCATCATTACTGGTGGAGTACCAATCCTTACACTATCTGAAGTTGGGGATTTGAAGGATTTCAAGACTAGCATAATCAATAGCATGGTTGGAAATCCAAGACATCCCAATGCGAATAGTGAGAACAAGAAGTTGTCAGCCATACTTCCTTCCTCGGCCCCTATCATTATCGACAAAACTGGCGATACCAAAATCAAGGCTCCGAGACCCCAAGTCAATCTCCAACCGAAGCCCATTCCATTCGCTGGGCGCCCTTCTTTATTTAGAGCACCCCGAGTCATATTTCTCTCGGACCAGTAAGTCGGTATCATTAATCCGTATCTAACTCTAGTTCCATGGAGAAATGCCGACAAATCTCTCTAGTTATCCTGTTAAAGCCATATGCTTCGACATAGGCTCAGGGACAGGGTTGATATCATCGAGTTCTAGCGAGTGCTGTGTCACAAGTGAGACACCCTCTGTTTAGACTACTTTCACAGCTCAGTGATCACCGTGGGACCATACTTCTAGCGTCTATATGTTCAGTTCTGAACAAGATTTGGGACCTCGCCCCTCCAATCCTAATTGGCTTGGCTGTAGACGTGGTTGCAGAAAAAGAGAACTCCCTTCTCGCAGAACAGGGTTTTACTGACCCTTGGGTGCAACTGCAAGTTCTTGCAGCAATCACAGTTGCAATATGGGTTCTTGAGTCCCTCTTTCAGTACCTCTATGGGGTATTATGGAGGAACCTTGCCCAAACTGCACAGCACGAACTAAGAATGGATGCATACAATCACATCCAGAACCTTGAGATGCAGTGGTTCTCCGAGCAGAGCACCGGCGGACTCATGGCAATAATGAACGATGATGTCAATCAGCTCGAGAGATTCTTAGATCATGGTGCTAACGACCTCCTCCATGTCTCAACCACGGTCATTGTGGTGAGTGGCATAATGTTCTCAGTAGCCCCTGAGGTCGCAATTTTGGCAATTATCCCTGTCCCAATCATCGTAGCTGGTTCTTTCATTTATCAAAGAAGAATTGGTGTCCGGTACACCGAGGTAAGGAAGGAGGTAGCCGATCTAAATGCAATCCTCAACAATAATCTAAATGGAATCACCACCATAAAATCCTTTACAGCAGAAAAAAGGGAGGCTCGAAGGGTCAGTGAAGCCTCTGAATCATACAGAAATGCCAACAGGTCGGCCATCAGATTATCCGCATCATTTGTACCATTGATTAGAATGGCTATTCTATTCGCTTTCACAGCCAATCTTCTGATTGGGGGAAAGTACGCACTAGAAGGTAAAATTGGATTGGGCGAGTATTCGGTAATTGTATTCATCACTCAAAGGCTCCTTTGGCCACTAACTAGGCTCGGAGAGACATTCGATCTATACCAGAGGGCCCTCGCATCCACCACCAGGGTACTGGACCTTCTCGATACCGAAGTCGGAATAGTTGAGGGTGAAATGTCTCTCAAATCCGTTAGAGGTAATCTGGGTTTCGAAGGGATCTCTTTTACCTACCCTGAAAGAGAGGATGTACTTAAGAGCATAAATCTGGAAGTTCCTGCTGGAAAGACCGTTGGCCTAGTGGGTGCTACTGGGTCAGGAAAGACCACTCTAATCAGGTTGCTACTTAGATTCCATGATCCAGCAAAGGGCCGTGCCACTATGGATGGCCACGACGTTAGAGACCTAACCTTAGATTCCCTGAGGGGGAACATTTCCTTAGTAAGCCAGACTACGACGTTGTTTCCGGGGACAGTAAGGGACAACGTCCTATATGGTAGGCCAGATGCTACTGAAGAGGACATCATAGAGGCTGCCAGAATAGCTGAATCGTCAGCTTTCATTGATTCTTTACCTCAGGGCTGGGACACGAATATTGGTGAAGATGGCCACAGATTGTCAGGTGGCCAGAGGCAGAGAATTGCAATAGCAAGAGCAGTTTTGAAGGATGCACCAATTTTGATACTCGACGAAGCCACGAGCAACGTCGACAATGAGACGGAGGCCGCTTTGCAGAGGTCAATTGAGAGAATATCAAAGGATAGGACAACTCTGATCATAGCACATAGGCTCTCAACCATTAGGAATGCCGATTTCATCGCCGTTATGGAGAAGGGAAGAATTTCAGAAACGGGAAGCCATGATGAACTCGTAAGGAAACAAGGACTCTATGCAAGGCTCTGGTCAGTGCAGACCGGGGAGGCATCAATTTGAGTAATACAGAATCTCCTAGACTAACCGAGCTGGCAAAGATACTAGGCATCCGGATAACTAAATTCGAGAAGGGGAACTGCACAGTGGAGCTAACAGTAGGGTCCCAACACCTAAACATGGCCGGCGTAGCTCATGGAGGCGTGCACGCAACCCTACTCGACACCTCCATGGGGGGGACTCTCGTCTCAATTATCGAGGAAGAGGAGTGGTGCGCAACCGCTCAACTTGATATTTCCTACCTCAATGCTGTCAAGGAAGGGGCCAGGCTTATCGCTACATCAAAAGTTGTGAGAAGGGGTAGGCATATTGCTCACGTGGAAGGCATATTGGATACTGCTGATGGGGCTAGAGTCGCTTCCGCGAAAGGAACATGGGTAATCTGGGAAAAGAGGCCACAGAATAGATAGGGATAGTTTAGAACATTCAGGGGTCATGTTCAATAATACCTGCTACGTCATAATAATATGGCAAGAAGGGATTCTCTTACGTGGTTCGTCTTGGGGATAGCCCAGATTATGATTGGAGAAGCTATTCTGGAAGCAGGCACTACTGAGATCCTCGGCCGAGTTATCCAAGGAACTGGAAGCGGAACAATAGCACTGGGTCTCTACTTCTTACTTTTCTTAGCACGCAACGAGTCAGAATTCAAGGAGCTCTATAGCAAGGCGGAGAAGACTGTACTTGTCTCTGATCCAGTTACTGGAAAGAAGCAACTTGTGGACAACTCGTCAAGACCAATCAAGGCAGTTTGGTACACTATTCCAGTTGGTATGGCTTTCCTTGGATTGATTTCATTACTTCTCAACGGTTAGTGGATTCTGATGCCCACACTGGATGATGAGACTCTGGTGGACAAGGCGATTTACAATCCTGCTTTCGAACAGATGCATGGATACTATATTTTCTTCAGAAGGGCAGCTTTACCGATTCTCCTCTTCATTTGGGGGCTGTTCATTTACACCGTTTTGGATTCATTTGGAATTTCTCATGATACCAACATAATTATTTCCGCAATGATAGTAGGTTTGTCCCTTGGGCCGGTTATGAATTCAGAAAGGTACATCGGGGTAATACTCTCTCGCAGAAAAGGCCCTGGCATCGAATAGTAGTTCCGAACATGTAAAACATTAGT
>DAYD01000005.1:0-4360 GCA_002506755.1 Euryarchaeota archaeon UBA462 | reverse complement strand
CTGGAATTGAGCTTATTTTCGCAACTAGCGCCCTAATAGGAGGTATTCTATTTACTCTCTATTTCTTTCTACTGATGGTGGGGGGCATAGCGACGGACATATTCGACGGTTTATTCGGCCTTGATGTCGATATGGGGGCAGACGCTTCCTTCAAAGCTTTGACCTTCCAAGGCATAATGGCCTTCCTGATGTTCTTTGGGCTAGGGGGCCTTTATGTTTTGAGAACAGACTCTGACGCCACGAGCCTCGCTGTTTTTGCTGGATCCGTCTGCGGGGGGATTTCGATGTACGGAACTGGCAAACTGTTCGAGCTATTCGTAGACTTACAGCAAGATGGCACAATAGAAATGGAAGACTCAATCGGGGGTACCGGCCAAGTATACCTTAGAATTCCAGCAGATGGTGTGGGGCAAGTAACAATCGAGGTATCGGGGGCTTTGAGAACCTATAATGCTAAGTCGGAAGAAGGAGTGGAAATAGCCACGGATGATTTCGTGCAGGTAGTTGGAGTTCTGGGAGAAGTTCTGGTAGTAAAAAAGGCCTGAATATTCTTAATTCTGCATCGATTTGATATAATCAATATCGATCTATCCGGGTAAGGATTATTACGTGACCGTCTCTTGCTAGGATTGAGTAGAGACCATGTCAAACAGTAAAATAAACAGCATGAGGTTAGCAACAATTGCGGGAACGCTGATCGCCACGACATTTGCAGCTGGCCCAGTGCTGGCTCAGGAAGATGAGGGATCGGGAGCGGGCTTTGTCGCTTCGATTATGATTTTCGCAATCGTACTCGTACTTGTAGCGGCAGTAATGTTCTTCGCTCAGAGATACAAGAGGTGCCCGCCAGACCAGATCATGGTCATATATGGTAGGACACAGAGGACAGCAGACGGCAAGGCAAAACCTTCCAAGGTCCTTCACGGCGGGGCAGCCTTGGTCTGGCCACTTATCCAGGACTTTGCATATATCTCACTCAAGCCCATGACCATCAACATCGACCTAAGAGGGGCACTTTCTCTTCAGAACATTAGGATCAATGTTCCAAGTACCTTCACTATTGGAGTATCTACCGAGGAGGCAGTTAGAAACAATGCCGCAGAGCGTCTACTTGGATTCAAGGTAGCGGATATTGAGGAAATGGCCAAGGAAATTATCTTCGGGCAGCTTCGTCTAACTGTAGCCACTCTTACCATTGAACAAATTAACCAGGACCGCGACTCCTTCCTAGAGCTAATACAGAAGAACGTGGGCGCCGAAATGAGAAAGGTTGGTCTTTACCTAATCAACGTAAACATCGCAGACATCACAGACGAGTCCGACTACATCGAGAGCATCGGAAAGAAAGCCGCTGCAACCGCAGTCGAACAAGCCAGAATAGACGTGGCAAATGCCGAGAGGGATGGGGCTATAGGAAAGGCTGAGGCGGACCGAGTAAGAGAAATCCAAGTTGCCCAGAACACCGCAGAGGCTGAGAAGGGTCGCAAGGCCGCCCAAGCAGATCAGCGTGTCTACGTCGAACAACAAGAGGCTATGGCCGTGGGAGGAGAAAATGCTGCACAAGCTGAGATTGCTAGGGCCAATGCCGATCTCGCTGAGGCAGAGGCCTCGGCTAAGCAAAGAGCCGATGTAGCAACTGCACAAGCTGAGGCAGAGATTCAAAAAGCAGTTTACCAAGAGGAAGAAGGCAGGCTTAGGGCGAGTGAAATCGCAAGAGAGACTGTGGCCAAGCAACAAGTCGAGATAGCGGCTGATGCAGAGGCAGAAAGACAGAGGAGAATAGCCCGTGGTGAGGCGGATGCAATTCTGGCTAGATATGAGGCTGAGGCGGAGGGAATCCAGAAGGTTTTGGATGCAAAGGCAACAGGGTACAAAAGCCTAGTTGGAAGCGCATCTGGAGATCCAAAAGCTGCTGCTACCTTACTGATGGTGGAGAAAATAGAGTCTATGGTGGAAGCACAGACCGAGGCTATTAGAAATTTGAAGATAGACAAAATAACAGTCTGGGACAGTGGAAACTCTCCGGATGGCAACTCTGCTACCAGCAATTTTGTTAGTAGCTTAGTCCAGAGCCTCCCTCCGATTCATGACGTTGCAAAGATGTCAGGAGTCGAACTTCCTGATTACCTGGGTTCGATGACCGATGAAGATTCGGAGTCTTGATTCAGAGTACCCCACAGGCAGACTCTTGAGCACTGGTCTCTTGGGCAGAGTATGACAGAAACTGCAGTTGTAGTCGGAGGGGCTAGGACTCCTTTCTGCGAATGGCAAGGAGGCAAAAGAGGAGATGGTGGACCGGGCGGTAGACTAGCATCGATTACCGCCGAAGAACTAGGTTCGATAGCAATAAGAGGTGCAATGGAAAAGACTGGTACGGACCCCTCAAGTGTACACCATGTGGTTATGGGGCACGCCCTTCAGACATCTAACCAGGCAATCTATGGTGCTAGACACGCTGGTCTTAGATCTGGAATTCCGGAAGAGGTCCCAATGTTGACCCTAAACAGGTTGTGCGGTAGTGGGGCTCAATCGATAGTAAGCGCCTCACAAATGATAATGCTCGGAGAAGCGGAAACTGTTGTAGCCGGAGGGATGGAGAATCTCAGTCAGGCCCCTCATGTACTCAGAGGTGCTCGAGACAAGTACCGATTAGGAAGCCCACCCCAAGCGGGAGAGGAGATATCCAAAGATATGGAAGACTACCTATTCACCAACCTAATGGATGGAATAAGTGGGTTTTTCATGGCCCAGACCAGTGATGAACTATGTAGGCGGAAGGGCGTCATGAGAGAAGAAGTCGATGAATACGCTGCTATGAGTCATCAAAGGACAGAAGAAAGCATTTCCACAGGAATATGGGAAAAAGAGATAACTACAGTCGAGACCAATGAGGGAATCATCGATCACACACACGAGGATCACGTAGTTCTTGGAACCACATTAGAGACTCTGTCGGGTCTCAGGACTCACTTCGGCCCGCAGTCCTTGGTCACAGCAGGAAATGCCTCCGGGGTCGTGGACGGTGCTGCCGCAGTGGTAGTCAAGTCAGAATCCAGAGCCGAGGCTGACGGGGACGAGCCTCTTGCGAGAATCGTCTCTTGGGGGATAGTGGGTCTGGAGCCGAGTATCATGGCCTATGGGCCGGTACCATCCAGCCTAAAGGCAATAGAGAAAGCAGGTCTCAATGTTTCCGACATTGACCTTTGGGAGATAAACGAGGCCTTCGCAGGACAGGCAGTGGCTTGCATCAAGGATCTTGGGATATCTTATGACATCGTCAATGTCAATGGTGGTGCTGTGGGTATCGGCCATCCGCTTGCAGCGACTGGCACCAGGCTAGTTCTCACGTTATCCCACCAGCTCAAAGAAATGGGATCTAGGTACGGGGTGGCGACAGCTTGTATCGGTGGGGGGCAAGGAATCGCAGTAGTGATCGAGTCAATCTGAGTAGTGGGAAACAGCTATGCGGAGGGATTATGAAAAATTAGCCCTCAAGAACGATCATGTCGTCTGTGGCAGGTGGCGGACACGCTAACAGGAAACGCAGCCTAGCGAAGACATTCCTCTGGAGGGGAATAGCAACTACAGATACAATACTCATCTCCTATTTTATTACTAATAGCTGGACAAAAGGTATAGCGATCGGCATTACCGAAGTGTTCACGAAGATGCTACTCTATTATCTCCATGAGAGAGCATGGAGCGCATCTGAATGGGGCCTAGGAGAAGTCGATGGGAGAGAGGACAAATTACCAGGCGAAGGCCATGCAAACAAAAAGCGTAGCGTAACAAAGACATTCACCTGGAGGGGAATCGCCACTACAGATACAATACTCATCTCCAAATGGGTCACAGGTAGTTGGTTTGCGGGCCTTTCAATCGGAATTATCGAAGTCTTCACTAAGATGATCCTCTACTACTTCCACGAGAGGGCATGGAGTAAAACGGACTGGGGCCTAGATGATCCGGACGCTCCAGACGTGAGTCCAGCGCACTAAGAATCGAACCTATTAGCTGGTTTCTCGGCGAAATCCCAACCCTGCACTAATTGTAGTATGACAGTCAGCAAATACCGTGCATGTTATTTGCTCAATGATCAGACCAGAATTCTATGGCGATGGGAATGTACACTAGAGAACGCGTCCTTGCAAAGACATTTGCTTGGAGAATAATTGCAACTTTGACCGGTGCGGCAGTTGCAGGACTACTTACTGGAGAGATAGAGACGGCGGGATGGTTCATCGTCATCGAGTTTCCTCTCAAGATGGGATTCTACTACTTCCACGAGAGACTATGGGAAGCAGTGGACTGGGGCGTCGCACAACCAGGGGTCATAGTCACTCCCGAATGAACCAGTGCT
>DAYD01000008.1 GCA_002506755.1 Euryarchaeota archaeon UBA462 | reverse complement strand
CCGCCACCAGCACCGCCCAAGCCCGCATCGCCCCCTCCTACGACAAAGCCGACCAGTAAACCCCCTGCTAAACCACCATCAAAGACCCGAAAGAGGACTCCAAAGGCTCGACCACCAGGTAAACCGAAGACCAGAAGAAGACCTCCTCCGAAGAAGGGAAAGCCGGGACAGCCTCCTGTGGGGGAAAGGAAAAAGGGTAGGAGAATAAAAATTAAGCTTGGACTCAGGGCGAAAAAAATATCCGAAGATGTCGATAGCTACACCGATCAAATTGGCTGGACGACATCAACTTCGGACACCATACTCAGCGATTTTGGTGAGCCCGAAGAGATTGTAAAAAGGGAGCCGGATACACTAATCCACCACTGTTCAATGTGTGGAAGTAGGATGGAGATACCCAAACCAAAAAGGGAGAGGTACAAGGTTATCTGCGCTCATCCGGAGTGCGGGCACGAAGACGTTATCGGCTACTGAAAAGACCGCTTTGCTTTCTTTATAGTCAAACAACGTTTGAAGTAAACATCTTTTCCAATGTTATCAACTATCCATGCAGAGAGCTCTTCCCGAGAAACAGAATCGTAACTTCTTGTTCTCAGCTTACTACCAGTAATCAAGCCATGTCTCGATTTGCTGCTGCCAAGTATTGGAGGCCTAATTATTGTCCAATTTAGGCCAGATTCAGAGAGGATAGAATCAGAAAGCTCATGGTCCGAAAAGGCAGTCCTTAGGTTGCTTGAAAGGACTAAGCTCCTGAACAATATGCCCGCCCTATTCCACGAGTCTCCAACGCCTTGGGCCGAGACTTTCAAAACACGATCAACCCCATGTTCTTTAGCCAGATCCACAATTGACCTCATTGATTTACTATGCAACTCCCTATCTCCCACAACCTTAGAAAAAGGAGAACTACCAACTCTGGATATTGACAAACACACCACAATCGCGGCGACATCCTCCATTGAACTTGATAATGACGACTTACTTAGCGAGTCCCCCCGAAAGGCCAAAGCTCCAGATGGTACAGTCTCGCAAGATGCTGTCCTACCAAAGCATACAGGGACAACTCCAAAATTTAGGAAATCTTTAGCTAGTAGATTGCCTGTTTTCCCGGTACCCCCAATTATTAGGACTTTATTCACTGTACTAATGAGTCAAATTAACCTTGTAAGTGTGCCTAAGGACAGCTCTCCCGTTGAAATGGTGCCAGCAGATTGCTACATTCTACATAGTAGAAATAAAGTCCAAGGAAAATAAAAGGGGGGTTTGGTATGATAAGAAGAGCATCAGTTCCATCCAGGATAAATGTGATAGGGGAGCACACAGACAAATTTGAGGGATTATGCCTTGCATTTGCGGGCCATCACAGATTGACCCTTACTGCCAGCTCGAGGGATACTGGATTCACCGGAGATCCTACAATTATTCAACTATGGAAGGCCGCAGGTGGTTGGCCTGCCGATTTAGATGTAAACAGCCAGATACCGATTGGCGCCGGCTTGTCCTCATCTGCCGCCCTATGTGTTGCGATTACATTGTGTGTTGACGGTGACGCCGATAGGTTGGAAACATCCATCAAAGCCCAGAGAATTGAGAACGAAGTGCTTAGATCCGATTGCGGACTAATGGACCAAATCATAATCACTCATTGTTCCGAAGGAAAGGCCGCACTTGTCGACTTCTCCAACCTAAGTGTGAGACCTCATTCAATACCAGATTGGTGGAAATTTAAGCTAGTCGACACAGGACTAAGGCGTAGTCTGTCTAAAACAGAATACTCAAAATCTAAAATCAGCCTAGAAGACAGAATTACGCATGCCTCCGAGGAGACTGAAAGAGTTAAGCAAGCGCTAAATTCTGAAAGTGAAAGATTAGGGGAATTACTCAATGAATCACACGACTCACTTAGTAGAAAGATCAAGATCACGAATCCTTTGATAGACGATCTGGTTAAACAGGTTCAAGGGGAGCCCGGAGTTTTAGGAGCTCGATTAATGGGAGGGGGTTTCGGGGGCATGATCATTGCATTGGTGCAGGATGATAATGCACTTCCGGGCAAAACTCTAGAGCCCTCTCAATCAGCTATCTTCGAGGAACTTGGCTAAGCTCTCTAGTCTTTCTGGAGTTCCCATATCCCAGAAAGGCGCATCATCTAGATATGCGCATATACTTCCCGAAATTACAGTATAGACGCACTCTTCCCAGCTCCACCGCCCCTCTTTTCCATATCTTTCTAGGAGGCTCCTTTCTACGACACTGGTCCCAGCCTCGTAACCGTTCAGACCGCTTACTTTCTCACGCCTCTTGTCGTATCTCACCACCTTCCCCCCTCTGTGCTCCAAATTGAAATACTTGTACGAAGTAGTTACGGTCATTGTTAATGGATCCCCAGATGAAAGATGGGCCTTTACTAGGCTTTGATAGTCTACTTGATGCAAATCATCGCCCCAAAGTAGGATGAATCGATCTTCAAGAAGCTCCCTCGAACTCCAAAGGGCACCGCCCGTTCCCAGAGGAGAGTCTTCTCTTGAGAAAGTAAGCTCAATGTTTGGGTGAGAATAACCGTCAAACATCTGGCCAAGATACCCTGTCAAGACTAGTGCCCTGTCGCAGCCCTGACCAGATGCCCAATCTAGAATGTGACCAATCACTGGCTTTCCTGCCACTCTAACAAGGGGTTTCGGTACAGATTTAGAAATCGCTCCTAATCTTGTGCCCAACCCTCCTGCAAGAATTACTACCTGTGGCATTTCAATCAAATCCCCGTCCATCTGCCCCACTTCTTGACGCCCCCTAGCTCCCGAATACTAGCAGGGTTCAATACTATGGCCTAATTGAAACGATCAATGAGGCGATCTATACTACCAGTAATCTCTTCCCTGATGTTGATACTTTTGTCCTTCTCGGGTTGTATTCAGGATGAGTCTACACACAATGATATTGATGTCGATATGTCTTCATATCGATTTTTCGTCACCGGACCAGATGGTTTTCCCGTAGACGAACCTCCGTTGCCGCTAATCTTCAATTTCAGCGACGTAGGAGAAGATGGAGCAGAGCCTAGCATCGGAGTTACCTCAAGTGGGTGTATCTTCTTTATTGCATTCGAGAAGGTGATGAGATCATGTGATCATGGTCAATCTTGGGAAGATGTCACTGGCCCGCTTTGCGCATTCCAAACCAACGATCCATGGGGTTGGGTGGATCCAGAGACAGATCGAGTGTTCAACGTACAGATGCAGGGACTTGAGACTTCATGGATATGCTGGAGCGATGACGACGGTGAAACCTGGGTCGGGAATCCCCATGATTCGGGTACAACGCCTCTCAACGACCACATAAAGCTGGCAACAGGGCCATGGACCAGTAGTGGTTACGGCATAGGCGGGCAACTATCACAAGCCTTCTACGATCAGGCAGTATACTACTGTTACAACAAGCTAGCTGGAATTTTCTGCTTCACCAGCTTCGATGGAGGAGCGACGTTTGAGGCAGGGGGACAAATAATAGGGCTAGCAACAACAAATGGAGGCCTACACGGAGCAATCACCTCCGCACCCGATGGAACAGTGTACGTCACGCCTCGGGTCGAGACACCTACGGTGATAGTCTCCAAGGACAACGGGCTGACTTGGTTTGATCGAACCATGGGTGAAGACGAGGGGACTCCCTATCCCAGAAAGAACTCAGAAGTTGCCACGGATAGCCAGTCAAACGCATACCACGTTTGGACTGGAGCGGATGAGGGAATATACATGTCGAGAAGTATCGATTCGGGAGAGACATGGGAACAGACAAGCATCAGAGTAAGTCCAAATGAGGTAATCTCAACCGCATTTCCCCAGATTGATGCGGGAGACCCGGGAAGGATAGCTTTGGTGTATCTCGGAAGCGAAAACTCGAGCGAGTTGGGTAAGCCAAACATCGACGATGACCCTTGGGATGGGAATGCGCACTACGCGAATTCCAACGTAAGCTACTACCTGTATATCACATACAGTCTGAACGCGTTAGATTCCAACCCTGTATTTCACACTGTAAGGGCCTCTGATGACCCGGTGCAAATAGGCAGTATTTGCCTAAATAGTGGAGATTGCAGAGACATCGGTGGCTCTAACAGGAATCTCTTGGACTTTAATGATCTCCATATTGACAGGGAAGGTAGGGTATACATCGCCTTCGCGGATGGCTGCACTGGTACATGCGCTACAGGAAACAACTCTACTCCTGAGGACTCCAGAAGTAGGAGGGGGATTATGTGCTATCTAAGCAGTGGCCCGAGCCTGCTTAATGAGTTTGGGGATTTAGCCGAGTTCGAGACGGGGTGAGCGATGTCCCTTCCTAGAAGAGCAATGGAACAGATGGGATTCTCCATTTGTTGTCTTTTGTGCGATGCCCCAGACATACCGGGTTCGAGCCGGTGTAAGTCATGTATCTCTAGCCACACTAGTGCTAGGCAGAGGCTATCAAGCGGCAAAGCCGTAAGAAAGGCTGAGAGGTTGGCTAGAGAGCTCCTAGCCATGCTAGCTGACCCCCCTTCCTTTGTAGACCATGAAGACCATGGAAAGTGGATGCAGCATTACTCAGATTTGATTCGAGATCATCAGCACGATCCTAGTAGCAATGACCGGCCCCGGGTCGAACCTTACCGAGGCACTAACTATAGGAAAAGATCACTCATTGGCGAGGTCGCCAATCAGAACAGGTGGGCAAATGACCCTCCTAATGAATCAGAGATAACAGAGATGAAGGAGATTTTGAGGGGGGGCGACTCAGAAGATCCCATGACCTGGGACGATCTAATTTCAGAGATAGAGGGATTGCTGGAAGATTAAAATGAATAGGATTCAAAGCATATTACAGGGGACAAGAATCAATGAAAGGCCAGAGAGACCCACGCGCATGGTGGATTGACGAGGACCCCTTTGAGGCAAGGAAGAAATCCAACTACCAGTCTTCAGCGAGAGATGACGGTAAATGGCGTCAACAGAGAGTTCAGGTAATGCAGGTAAGTGAGAATGGCAGTTTAGTCACAAATATCTTCGGTGGCGATAGTAATATGCACTCAATATCCATGCACAAAGGATCGATATGGCATTTTTCTTCCACCGAGATACGAGACCTCGGACTGGCAACCGGGGCCTTCACAATAGCACTAGCCCTGATGTTTGACGGAGGACTGATTGGAATCTCTGCAAATTTTCCCATTTTTTGTATCTACTCTCTAATTTCTCTAGCTCCAGCATTCATTCTGCATGAGTTTGCACATAAATTCGTGGCCAGATATTACGGATGCTGGGCTGAGTTCAGAGCCGACCGAGGAGGACTTAGGTTTGGGCTGATTCTAGCAGCAATCCTAGGTGTCGTTTTCATGGCACCCGGCGCAGTGATGGTAGCAGGCAATGCCACCAGGGATCAATTCGGAAAGATAGCAGTGGCAGGCCCGGTGACCAATATGCTCCTCTGGACAGCAGGATTCTTCGCGTGGCTCATACTGGGCGGGCTATTTTCCCCAATTGACGTTGTTATAGGATACTGGCTCTGGGGCAACTCCTTCCTATGTGCATTCAACATGCTACCATTCGGTCCATTAGATGGAAGAAAAATTAAGACTTGGTCCGAACCAATTTTCTATACATGCCTAAGTGTTGCTGTGGCTATGGTTTACGTTACTTGGACATCAACGTCAATTTAATGCATTCAATACCGGCCTTTCATCGCAGTGGAAGAATGTCATAAGGGCCCACCACGTTATCATATCCAAGCTATCCACCACATTAGCCACCCCGGTATTTTCCTCTCCGTAGCTCTTTCCCGTGGTATCCATCCACTGTTCCATCTCTTCCAGAGTGTCGCATGTCTGATGATAGCACCAGTATCCATCAACCAAGCCCCCGAAACCGATCGTCACAGTTCCAAGATTATCTTGAAAGCTCGCATGATCGCTGCGAGCGGTAGTGTCCTCATACACTATCACTTCCGGCCTATCCATATCAAGCCAGACTTCAGTCTTCCACGTTTCGGCAGAGTAATTTGTACCCACAAGGGTACCAATTTGCTGTTCTAGCCCTAGACCGTCAGATCCGATCCAGTTCGATAGACCTACCATTTCTGGCTGGTCTAGTAATTCATGGTTCGGACCGGGCCCAATGTAGACTCTCAATGGCCAAACCTCGCTATCCTTTGGGTACCCGTCTTCGTCTATCTGTGGGTCTGGGTCTCCATGAGGTGCCCCCCCGCCACCCGGCCAATTTACTCCTGCCATGTCTAGGTTGATGTAATTTGTAATCGTGACTTGGGGGTTGTCTTCCTTTACATGGTAATCTGTCCAGTAGTCTGACCCTCTTTTACCTCCTTCCTCTCCAGACCAAAGGCAGAAAACCATCGTTCTTCTGGTTTCAAAGTCTGCTAGTACCCTAGCAGTTTCCATCACCATGGATGTGCCGGCAGAATTGTCATATGCCCCAGCCCTCGTTCCATAAGTTCTGAAACCAACTATGTGTGGATCCAACAGGATCGCATTTGCGGGCGGAGCCACGTCGAAGTGTGCTCCGAAGACCAGCCACTCGTTGGTGTATTCTGAACCCCACTTGTATGCGCATATGTTGTATGCCTCGGGATTCTGAGCACCCATTATGTCGGTGTACTCATATCTATGGGCAATAACCTCCAGCCCAAAACTCTCGAGCTCTCCAATAATGTACAGTGCAGCATCCTCGTAGGCTGGATTCCCTTGACCCGCCCAACGATCGTAGTATCCGGCCTTGCCATCCACCGGGTCTAGTGTATCGGTGGGGTCAGATAGTTCAAACAACCTCTCATAGACAACCCTCCCGTGAACTATCCCACCCGAGTGTTGGCCTCCATCATCGATACCAACTGTAATTTCCCTCTTGGCTGAGAGAATCTTCACAGAAACCTGGCCCCCCGTTTCCGAACTGCTCTTCAGAGAGTCCAGTGAAGTGTTCCCAAAGACCCTCTCCACTCCTTGGCCCTGTCCTGAGCTACCATCTCTCCAGAACCATGACTCCCACGACTCATCGACATCCCGTACAGGCCAGTTTACTCTTCCCCATTCTCCAACAAGCAGTACTAGGACTTCGTTCCTAGGAGGGGAGAGCACCTCCAGAGAGACAGAACTACCTCCTTGGATGTCTACAACGGTAGAGTTCTGCACGTAGCCTGAAACAGGATCTTTAATTAGATAGGGTACAAATACCGCCATGTCTTTCTCTGCTATGAGAGAGACATCCTGAAAGATACCTGAGATTAGGCTATCTGGGTTGACTACCAGATCCTCGGAGTTTGCGCTCTCAGAACCTTCTCTTACACAACCGCTCATCGAAGCGGAGATTATTAGCAGAATAACTAGGAGTATCCTCATGCTAACCCCACTATTAGGTAAGCAGCCTCTTCTTGATTACGATTCCATTGTCTGCTACCTGTACCACTTCTACAGTCGGCATCGGAGCCACATAACCCACCTGAGTAACCACCTCTTCCTCTAAGGCTGCAAGTGCCTGTGCCCTCCTCCTTTTCTTTCTCTTCCTCCCTCTTCTACGCACTCTCCAAACGAAGAACAAGACTAGTACCAGTAGGTAATATACTATCTGTTGAAGTACCCATGTTGGCGTAAGCAGTACTGAGAACTCTAGAGTATCATCTTCCATTCCAGCCTCTATTTCGTAAGTAATCACCTGTCTCTGGGACTTATCTAAGATTACTGAGCTAATCTCCCCTTCCGATGACCCTAGGTTTTCCAATTGAATTCCTAGTGGCAAAGTCAACTTGACCGTTCCCCCTAAGTCTATTCCCAGCTCATCAGCGCCCACACTCGAAAGTGAGGAGGTACCAACCCCAATGCTCATATTCGAGGCAGGCCTTACTCCTTCGGGGCCAAGAACACTGTTTGCCAGAGCACTGGTAAAAGCCTCCATAGCTGATGCCATTGGGGATAGGAAGGGAGAAATCAGAGCGTTCCCAGGGGCTTCGGTGTAGACTCCAACCTGAAGCTCTTCATCACTGCCACCCGCCATTGAAATCAAATCCGCCCAAGTATTGGCGAGCCCTGTTGTGATCCTTACCCTCGGCACAACCAGCCTCATGACGAGGCCCCTTTCATCATCGATGGTTTCATCATCATCAACCAATTCTTCGTATGGGATATCTAGCTCAACACTGAATGCCGACATATCTAGATCACCGAAAATGTTGCTGGAGTCTGAAGATAGCGATCTAGACTCATCTTCTATGTAGGACTTGACGTCATTGGAAAAGCGCGTTGCAAAACCGGGCAAACCGGTCTTATTGTCATTTGAAATTATGACCGTTTGGTCGCAATAGGGCAATTCTCCATCACATAAGGAGAAATCCCAGTCAAGGGGTTCTTCAGATCTACTACCTATGTCCATAATCAGTCTAATTAAATCCGAAGGTAGGACATCAAGAGCTATGTTAGTTGAGTCCGAGTTAATATTTCCAAACAACGATTCGGGTACTGCTATTCTATGGACCGTGAGATTTATGGTTAATTCAAATTCCACGACCACTCCTTTGTTGAGCAGCAAGCTTGCAGTATCAAATTTTGATATGTCGAGTCCAACATCAAAATATAGACAACTCTTGATCGTCGACTTGCATAGCCTATCGGGGCTATTATCTGTACAGAGGGGACCAACGGTTTCGGAACAAATTGCATGATTCCAGAAGAATGATTCAGATCCAGTCAGGCTGATTTCTCCAATGTGATTGCCAGAAGCTCTGTATGATACCTCTATCCTGTCCCCACCATCTTTAGTTGAAACCCAAGAGGGAAGCACTATTTCCATAGTCAGATCAGCATCCAATCCACTCGGTAGCATATTCCCGATGAAGGAATCCATAGCAGAATCGCTTAGAATTGTTGAGAACTCCACTCCAGAATTTAGGAGCTTGTTGAGATCGTCGCCCTCAACATCGTCAAGGAAATTCGCATCATCGCCTAAATTACCTCCTAGCAGGTCAGCTAAACTAAGAGGAAAGGTATTGCTGACGGACTTCATGTAAACCGGAAACGTGTCGTCCATGGCAACAGTCCCCTCTAGGCAGTAAAAGCCCCCTCTGAGACAACCGAATCCATGTGTATAATTCAAACCTCCAGGATTTAATGGGGGTTGAGAGACATGAGTCCACTGAAACGCACCCATCTGCACCTCAATACCATTGGAATTTCCTATTGCATCACCTATCCCGGAGAGTGGTATGTTGTCGGATAGGTCACTAAGTTCCAATAGGCCTGAGTGATAGGCCATCCTAATTCCGTCCGAGGTTATGACGGGAATACTAGCTTTGTCGGCTGGCATCAAGGGGGGCACATTCCATAATTCCAGGGAACTTGATTGAATTTGGTATATCCCTGCCACAACCTCAACAAATGTGTTGCTCTCATCTGACAGATCGACTACTACACTTAGGTCGATGCTCTTATCTCCTTGGGGTATGCTAACGACCCCGGTTGTTGCACTTTGCCTGAACCCCATTGTCATATCTAGGTCCCCGTTGATAGCTTGGCTTGACGAAGTGCTAGGGTTTCTCCAGTCTATGCTCCAAAGTCCGGAGTAATAATTCCCATCTTCGTGGTAAACTTTCTCTCCCGATGTCCCTCCTGCCTGAACCACTGTTGCATAGGGTGGTGGTTGTATTGCATAGGTCCCCCTGTGTCCCGGACTGACGCTGACATCAAACTTTGTAGTCACCTCAGAGCCCATTATGAGCATCCCTTCCAATGCAGACTCAAGACTTGAAGCACTTACGCCTTGCAAGCCGTAAGTATCTCTCACATTCATGGAGATAACAACGTTAGTTGTAATGCAGATCGGGGGCTCGAAGGCATTTCCATCGCTGTTGTCTGCCACATCCGTCGCGCATTCCACAGTTTCTAAGTCACCAGATCCAGAGGAGTTCGGAAGTTGTATTGAATCAGACCAATTCGTCTCGGGTGTCGAAGCGCCACCCCATGATGAAAGTAGCTGACTAATACTTCCGTCAATTTCCGAAAGTAGGGTTTCCTGAACGGTCGGCGAGCTCGGATCTGATGGATCAGTATTGTTGTCGAAAGCAGCCCTCAGAACATCTGCAGGAAGACCGTCATCGACTCCTATGTTGTCAGCTAATAGTGCATTATCCATTGATGAAAACAGCCCCATGCCGCTCTTATCCCATTCTCTGATTGCCCAAGATGCTTCGAACTCTATTTCCGTAGGACTTGTCATGTTGAAGTTGTAAATCCCGTCAACCCATTCGGTTATTCCACTGGTTCCGTCATCAGCGTTTGACCTGCCATCGCAGTCACCACCCAGACCCGCAATTGGATTGCTGCAGATCTCCATGCTGTCTAGATCATCTCCTTCCGAAACAACGCTTGGAGCCCACATCTGTATTAATAAGAAAAACACCAAGGTAAGCGTGGTTTTATTCAACCTCACAGGTGACGGAATCTTAGCGTGCCGCTGGCCCATTGAGTAATGACTCGTAGAGTCATTGTTAATGGATTCGGTGAAGGGTATCAGAAGAACTACAGTGAGCTCTACTTTTCTGTCTGCTTGTACCATTCATCAGCAGACTCAACTGGGTCATCTCCAGAAGAAGTAATTTCTGCTCCAGGCTGGTTCTCTAGGATTATCCTTCCATCTTGGTCTATTTGGAAAGACGTCGGCTTTTCTTCACTCATTGTTAGGGCGAGGACCAGTCCTATGAAAAGAAGGAAAACCCCGCAGCAAGCGCAACTTGCCCCTCCTCCAAAACCCAATATTGCTCCAAATATACCCCCAATCAATTCCATAATCAGATCCTCGGATACAGCAGAGAAGTCATCACTTGTGGTGAGATCGTAAGAAACTCCTGTTTCCAAGTTCCGAATCGAACCCAAATGATACCAACCAAAGGGGTCATCTGCATATCCTTCTGGGACTTTTCCATCGGCTGTGCACATATCTGGAAAGTATGCAACATTAGAAACCTGACCATCACTTCTTACAATATCCAGTGTGAACTCATCACACCTAATTTCATCGAAAGCACTCACGAATATGAATAGCGAATCATCGTCAATTTCATGGGTGTAACTTCCGGTTCCACCGGACCATACTGAGTCATCTTCGACAGTAAATTCTTCTATATCTCCTGCACTATTTCCTCCTATAACAAGAAGAACTATTCCTATAACTAGGGCGACCCCGCCCAATCCCAGAGTGATTTTTGCTACACTATGCATGGTCATCCCAACTAACAATCACATACAAAGTCATCCTATAAAGACAGAGAGGCAAGTCAGACTTGCATCCACTTCTCTGAATTCCGACATTTCGACTGTAGTCACTGAAAAACCCGAATCCAACATCAGTCGCCTAGCCTTCTTGTATCCTTCTGGAATTATTATCCGATCTCGATATGCTATGGTGTTGGAAGCGTAACCCTCATCCTCGGGTATCCAGACAACCTCTTCAGCGAATGAGAGGTCCGACTCTTTCAGATAACCCACAGAGGCTATAATTGTCCCAGGGCGTGGACTAGAGCAAACTGTGGTAAGGTGCAGAGTATTCTTCGGTACATCGAAGAGTTGGACATCGAAACCAGATTTATTGGCCTGATCAGCAAGAAAAACTGCCCCCCTTTGGTTTGTCCTAGTGGATATTCCAACAAGGAATCTGTCATCATAGAAAACAACATCTCCACCGTCAAGGGTGGCACCCTTTGGCATCCTAACTATCTCGAAGTCTTCAGACAGAAAGTCAGCAATCGAATCTTGCTCTCCGTCTCTGCTCGGATGCCCTAGATTTGGGATTACAGCTTTGTCATCGATGATTACTGCGGTATCCTCAGTGAAGCTGCAATCAGGATATCCAGGGATAGCGGGCAGCGTGATGACCTCGGTACCATGTGCCCTCAATGCAGCGAAATAAGCCTCTTGAGACCCTTTGGCTGCCTCGTAATTTGGAGGCCTCGTATTGAAGAAATTCGAAACCGCACTGGAGAAATCAGGAGACACTGCTCTAGTAAGGGCGCGGCCCCTGGTCCTGTCAAACGTACCGGGCACTCATCGCCCTTCGCACCTCTGTTGATAATGATTAGGAGAAGCGTAATTCCATTTCCGAAAAGCGGCAGTCCTTCCCTATCAATTATGAACGGCCGATCTGATAAAGCAATCGTGGAGGGCCTGGAGGACTACTTCGACGAGCAGGGTTTGGAGATCAGCCCAGTCCCCCCCTCCACCACCAAAAACTACCTAATCGACAAGATTCGTAATACTGTCGAGATTGAGGCATTCGATGATGAGTGATATCAGTAAACTGATTGAAGCAAGAAATCGCCATATTAGCAAGGCGATGTCGATCGCACATGGGTCACCGCTGCATATCGTTAAGGGGGAGATGCAGTACCTATATTCCTCAGACGGGTCCAAGTACCTAGATCTAGTAAACAACGTATCTCACGTCGGCCATTGCAATCCGGTAGTAGTTAATGCTGGACAGAGGCAGATGGCTATTTTGAACACGAATAGCCGATATTTGTTTGAAGGACTAACAGACTACATATCCAGGTTAGCAGATACCCTTCCAGCCGATCTTTCCGTGGGCTTTCTATTGAACTCGGGGAGTGAGGCTAACGAATTGGCAATCAGATTGGCAAGGGCTTACACAGGAAATCATGACATCGCCGTGATTGAAGGAGCATATCATGGTCACACAGGTATGCTGATCGAACTCAGCCCCTACAAGTTCAGGGGCCCGGGGGGAAAGGGACACCCAGAGCCGTGGGTTCGGGTTTTGCCGATTCCAGACTCTTACCGCAGGGCAGGCAATGACTTCCTTTTGGAGGCCGAGATGACATTCGATCGCGGAGGCAATGTTGCTGGTGTGTTGGTGGAGACTATGCTATCCTGCGCTGGCCAGATACCTCTGCCCACCGGTTATCTTCAGGGTCTGCAAGATATGACCAAGAGGAAGGGGGGCCTACTTATTGCCGACGAAGTCCAGGTTGGTTTCGGAAGAGTAGGCACACACATGTGGGCGTTCGAAGAGACGGGAGTCGTTCCGGACATCGTGGTGATGGGCAAGCCCATAGGCAACGGACACCCAATGGCGGCGGTATTCACTACTGCAGAGATAGCGAGCTCTTTCCGTGGTATGGAATTCTTTAGCACCTTCGGGGGGAATCCGGTTTCTTGCGCCATAGGTATGGCAGTGATGGATGTCTTAGAAGAGGAGGAGTTACTATCCAAAGCCCTCAAACATGGATCGCAATTCAAGAATGGACTGGATGAATTGATGAAGACTCATGACATTATTGGAGATGTAAGGGGCAGGGGGCTTTTCTTAGGGATAGAGTTGGTCAAAAACAGAGAAACCCTCGATCCTGCCATTCAGGAGGCGTCCGACTTTGTCGACAATATGCGGGATCTCGGGGTCCTCCTCAGCACCGACGGCCCCATGCACAATGTAATCAAAATCAAGCCGCCAATGGTCATCAGTCAACAGGATATTGATGACACTCTTGCAAAGATTGACTTATCCCTCTAGGTTTCGGAATCATTGTTATCTTTTGACATACCTGAGAGCCTGACATCACCAATACCCTGAGTTCTGCCAAGATGGAAAATTAGACCAGCAAGCAACGTCAGAATGATAAGCTCTAACCCAAAGAACGGGATCCACGTTTCCCCTCCACTAGCATCCTCCTCTCCTCCGATGTCATCATCCGGCTGAGGAATCTCAGGACTTGTAGTAGGCTCGACCACAACAGTCCCAACCATTCCCACTGATTCATGAGGCTCGCAAACGTACTGGTAAGTGCCATTGGTCCCAATTTCAAACGTAAAGGAGTAGTCGACGTTCCTAGAGGCCTCACCAGAGTCGAATATCCCCTCCTCCGCTACGGCATTATGAGCCAGAAGCTCCCCACTCCAAAAAAATCTAACAGAGTCCCCCTCTTCTATTGTGACCGATGAAGGGGAGAACCTGAGGTTGGTGCTATCGACAGTTACCACCACTTCCTGTGTATCGGATACCTGGGATAATGACCCCGGAACAATTAGCGTCAGGAGAAAGACGACTACCGGGAATAGCCTACTCATTGGTATTTGGAGGTGTCAACGGTATACACCTTTTGCGGCTTTTTGCGTTGATTATTGATCATTTGGACCAGATAATGATATCCTTTTGCAACTAGTGAAAATAAAGGTGAAGAGCAATGGAACAGAAAAGGAACAGCTATATTCAGCAAAAAAGAACGGGCATAAGAATGGGCGTAATCGCCCTTGCTGTGGTTTCCCTGCTGGCCGGAGCATCGGTAAGCGCCACGCTGGAAGAGTATGCCGCTCCAGTGTATGCAGAGGCTGACCCCTTTGAGGGAGCCGTTGACGACATCACTGGAGAAGACACTTGGGATGAGAAGGAATCTGAGGATAAGCCAATGGGCAAGCACATCAGGAAGGCAATGAAGAGCCGAATGAACGACAGGATGGAGGACAGGACCGAACACCTCGAGAAGAGGGTCGAAATCGATCTTAACCTAATCATGGCTTTCCAATTCTGCCTTGATAGCGAGAATTGCACAGCAAAGAAGCACGAGCTCTCAGAGATGATTGAGAAGCTAACATTGGCGATTGATGGTATGCAGGCGAAGCTAGACGGGACAGACTCCGTTAATGACGGAGTCTTAACCGACAAGGAAGAAGATAATCAGCTTTGCATGAGAGAAGAAAACGGGACATATTACTACGATTGTGGCGATGATAAATACAAGGACTGGGATGAGAGGAAGGACTGGGAAGAATCAGACAGATTGGAGTTCGCCGAGGAGAAAGCTACAGAGCTCGCAGTCGCCCAAGAATCAATCATATTCTGTTTAGAAAACGAGAATTGCTCAGCCGACTCTGCTATTATCAGGACCGCTCTTGGTCACATGACAAACCGTGCCGAGCATCACAGAGACTGCACCCAAGATCAGAGATGCGACAGAGACCATGACAAGAGAAAGGGCCTTAGAGGCAGAATGAGTGATATGTTTTGCAAGATGCTTGACAGATGTGAGCAATTTGATGAACCACTTCCAGCACCTCACATAGAGATCACACAGGAGATATGCGAATCTCGCATGGGTACTTGGACAGAAGCTGTTGACCGAGGAGAAGGAGTCTTCTTTTGCGACCTCAGCGACCAAAGTGATGAGGCCGAGAGCGATACCGACAGAGATCGAGATGATGACGAAGCCGATAATCCAGACAATCAGGAGGAATGCGAGGCCAGTGGTGGAACATGGTACGAGGAAAGGCAGTATTGTCAAACGGACTAGTCCAAAATGAATTAGGAAGCATATGCAGCCCGGTGCACATTGTGCACGGGGTCGCCCAACATTCACAACACCGGTCCCACGAGCTCATATTATGGATGACGCCCCCGGAATGGACAGAGTCGCCAGAATCACCCTGTCCTTGGGGGGTTTCATGTTAGTTTTGTTAATTTCAGTACCATTTACATTTGAAACCGAATCCTCAAGTTACTTCGCTTCTTATGTCATATACTCATTGTTCCTTGCCAGCGTTGGTGTAATCATAGGAGTCTCTTTAATGTGGCTAAACGACCCTAGAAGGGTCTCGAGACCCATTCAACAAGAATCTTTTCGAAGACCTATGCTATCTGAGGACCAAGCTTCCATAGTATCCATACTCATGGCCAACAACTCAACCATGTGGCAGGCTGACTTAGTCAAAAAACTGGGATTCACAGATTCAAAGGCAAGCAGGTTGCTATCGAGAATGGAAGCAGACGGCCACATCAGGAGAATTAGAGATGGCATGGGCAAGAGAATCGAGCTAACGGAGGATATCAAATGAGCGACAAGAGTGAGGAGCAGGACCGCCGGATGCTCTTCATAGCAGGTTTGGCGATAGTAATACTAGCGCTTACTTTCAGAGCACTGACTATCATGGAGGCTTCTCTAGAACAGGGCAGTGGTCTAGGCCAAGGTGTTCAAACAACAACTATTCCACTAATGATATTGATAGTGGCACTTCTACTAATGATGGTCTCGCAGATTGGAAGAGCGCCGATTCAGCTGTCAGTGGAAAATTTGAGAATAGCTGCATTGATGATTGCGATGTTTCTAATTGGAATGATTATCGAGCCTTCGATACCTCTTTCTTCTGACTTGCCAGCAGAGAACGCTCTAGGAATCATAATCATCCTGATCCCAGCTATTCTAATTCTCGCTATGGTTCTGCCAAATGGTTCAAACACCAAGGAAGAAGAGGAGTAGGGTAGTGGCCAATCATCGTGATCCAGATTTGGAGGAGGCCCTTCAGTCTACACTAGATAGGGGCAGCTCAGTATGGGTCATTGGTGATGTTCACGGCTATAGACAGGAATTCGAAATGCTCCTAGAGTCGCTCAAGATCTCTAAGAGTGACATGGTGCTTTGTGTTGGCGACCTCGTAGATAGGGGTGCGGACAGCCATGGAACACTATCCCTTGTAAGTGAATCCGAGCAAATTTTCTCCCTAAAGGGGAATCATGAGCTAATTATGTCTGAAGCGCTAGGAGGCGACCCCAACAGAGAGGCATTCTGGCTGAACAAGATTGGAGGTAGAGCAACATTAGAATCAATGCCAGGGGAAAGCAACAAGGAGAAATGGGACAATGCAGTTCAATGGCTCGATTTTACCGACTCTTTGCCTACAGAGGTAGTAATCGATAGGTTTCGGATATGTCATTCCGGTTACAGGGTCAACATTCCATTGGAGGAGCAGTCGGACGAGGACCGACTCAAGTCCAGAGAGGCATTTCTTGCAACCAGACCTTTGGATGAGTTCAGACAGGTTATTGCAGGACACACACCGGTTCAAATGCTATCCCGATTCGGTATTGAACCTCCGGAGGGAGGGATATGGATGAGCGAAGTAGCCCTAAAAGATGGTAGACCATCGGTATTATTAATTGACACTGGAATAGTACTGGAAGACCCCGTTTACAGGCCTAGAATTACAGCATATGACCTTCAAACAGGTTTGATTTCGGAGATAGAAAAGATAGTCAAATCCTGACCTGAACGAAGCCTCCTTTCAACCGGGTCTCGTAAATTGGCAGATCCTTCTTTTTGGAGAGCTTGCCAACAAGCTTCCCGTAGGGAGGAAATAGTGGGAACGGTGACCACTCAACAAGACAACCATCACTGAGATCATGAGTGGTTTGGTGTAAGGGACATGTTATGCATCCATCCTTCACCTTCCCCCCCAGGCCCAGAGGCCACCTCATGTGACGGCAAAGTCCCTCAGTGGCGTGATAATCACCTTCATATTCTACTATCATTAGGGTCTTTAGACCAATAGTTGCCATCCTTGGTTTACCGGACTTGAGCTTTGAGATTCTGATAGCGTCTCTCCACCTCATCTAACTCCTCACGTTGGACATCCCGCCGTCTAGGTGAAAGACCTGACCTGTAATGTTGTCCGGTGCATCAGTTAGGAGCCAAAAGATAGTCGATGCCACCTCCTCAGCCTCATTAATTCTCCTCAGAGGAATCATCTCAACGGCTGCATCCATAGAGGCTTCTGATGAGGTTATCGGTGATGAAAGCCTTGTGTTGGTTAAACCGGGTGCTACCGCGTTTACTCTTATTCCCCTCTTGCTATAGGTCGCAGCAGCCGATCTGACCATAGATTCAACTCCTCCTTTCGCGGCAGATATGGCCTCGTGGTTCACTAAGCCAAGACTACCGGCTATGCTAGAGGTAAAAACAACCCTTCCTCCACCGGTTCTAAGCATTTGCTTACAGGCGATTGATAGAGTCACGAATGCGCTAGTTAGATTAGTTGAAATCACTTGTTCGAAGGAATCCTTGCTCATTGCATGGGGCGGCCTCACTGAAAAAGATCCAACGAGATGCGCCACTCCGTTAATTCCATTTCCTTTCGATAAACAGGACTGAACAGCTTCCAGGACACGACCCTCGTCGTTAGCATCTCCGACGAGTATCTGCACGCTATCTTTCGGCAATTCCACTAGTCTCGACTCATCACGCACAAGCAGCGTGACTTTGTTTCCACCTTCAATCAACATCTTGGACAGATGCAACCCAATATCACTGCTTCCGCCGACTAGTAGGTAGGACCCCATCAATTCACCTCAAACTACGAGCTAGACTCTTTGATCCAATCCTTCAACTGTGATTCTAATCTAGTCCACAGGGCATCGTTTTCTTGCTCACTCATGAGATTAGATGACTACTTTATCATATATACCATAGTTTTTGATAGTCGCACAAAATGCTAGCCCGATCGTATCCAAGATACTAGCCTTTGGCCAGTCTCCCAACCCCCTAGCCATAGTGCGACCCAAATCAGCACAAACTGCCCTAGGCCACGCAATACATGCCAGTGGGTAGCATAGGTTCTTCCATTCAGAGGGATTTCATTAACCCACATATTTAGGTTAGCCCAGTATAGAATTACAAGCATCACAACCAGACCCAAAGCAGCCTCCTTCCTAAACCAAGGAAGAGCGACCCCTATTCCAAGGATAATCTCGAAGACACCACTGGCATAGACCCAAAAAGTAGGGTCCCCTAGTGATTTTGGCACTATTGGCTCAAACCACTCAGGATCTAGAAAGTGCTGGATTCCAACCCATGTTAACCACATTCCATATGAAATAGCTACAAGGTGTTCCAACCAGTCTTGCATGCTATCAATTCTGCTTTTCACGCACAAGGGCGAGGTGAATCAAAACCCCTACTGGCATGAGCATAACTCCAAAGAATACACTGGTTGTAGTGATCCACCTCTCGCTTCCGTATTCCATGCACCTCTTCCACATCCATCTTGTTACTACTATATCCCCAGCTACGAAATGAGCCCAGGCCGCTGCTGCACCCGCGCGTGTGGCCAAGAGGTCGGCTAGGCCGGCCAATACGTTAGTTGGGTCCATTGAGTCAACGGCGAAGTCCAGCAGTGCTTGTGGATTCGAAGCCATTAATGCCCACCATATTGCTATCGGTCCTATGAAGAAAATGGGGCTATTCATTGCCTTATTGGTTAATTCGTGATCAGGGTAAGCCAGCATTCCGAACCAGAAGGGGCCCACCCAAATCGTGCTGAGGAAGAAAGAGAGATCGTAGATGTCCATACTCTTCCCTATACCGCACCTGACTTGAGTTTTGGCCTTTTCAAGTCCTCAAACCACGGATCTGACCCGTTCCAGTCTGGGTCTATCCCCAAATCCGCGCAAATCATCTTAGCAGAAATTCTCCCGCTCTCTAAAATCGTCGGCAGTCCGCTTCCGGGATGGGTTCCCCCCCCGACTAGGTATAATTTCTCGAGCTCTTCGAATTTATTTTGCGGCCTGCGCCAAAGCATCTGGTCAAGACCGTGAGCGAGATTGAAAACAGCTCCCTTGTATATGTCCCTAGAGGCCCAGTCATCAGGGGTGACAATTGTAGTCGAAACTATGTGACTCTTCAGATCCTTGAACCCTAGATGCTCTAACTGTTTAAGAATTACATCCATGTAATCGTATTTGATTTCGTCCCAATTTATGCCGGGATGAGAGCTGCTCGCAGGTACAAGAACATAGACCGTTGAGTGCCCATCGGGAGCCATCGATGGGTCAGTGACGCATGCGTTCTGCGCATAAACAGAGGGGTCATCCCACGTGACCTTGTTTTCCGTCACCTCCTTCAAATTCTTCTGGTAGTCCTTCGCGGCGTAGATTTGATGATGAGGGGTATCGTAGAGTTTGTCAACTCCCAAGTAAAGCATGTAAGTTGAGCAGGAGTAGGTTTTTTTGTCCAGCTTTTTATCAGACCACTTCTTTCTTAGTTTGTCTGGAATTAGTCCCTTCATGCCGGTTGCAAAATCGACATTCATCACGAACCTTTCAGCTTTGTATGTCCCCTTTTCGGTCTTAGCACCAATCACCGTTTTGCCCTCGAATATAAACTCGCTAACAGGCTCATTGAGGCGTATATCTACCCCAAGACCCTCGGCTATGTTGCCCATTTTCTCTGTTATCGATCCAAGGCCTCCGACAGTGTGGAAGACTCCGTGCTCGTACTCAAGATATGCAAGGATGGTAAATAGGCTGGGAGCGTGAAATGGACTCATTCCCAAGTATTTGGTTTGGAATGACATGGCAAGTTGCATCCTCTCATCATCGAACATCTTTGATAGGTCTGACGAAACGCTCCTCCATGGACGGAGGACCCTTGCAACTCTCAGCGCCCTCCTGTTTAGCAAATCCATAGGACCTTTCCAAGGGGTATTAAGACAATTTTTCGAAAGACGCATTTTTGTCCTATTGTCCTGTATATATCTCCTGAAACCCTCTGCATTTTTTTCTCCGCATAGATCACGTATCTGATTTACCATATCCTCCAGGTCAGTGTTAGCATTGAGGCTTCCACCGGAACCGAAGACCAAGCGGTAGTTTGGATTGAGGGGAATTAGTCCTAGCTCTTCGTGAGCATCAAGGCCCAAGGCATCGAAAATTTCCTCAGCTATCTCAGGGTAGTGGAAGAAAGTAGGTCCGTTGTCAAACTTGTATCCGTCTTTTTCGAATACCCGAGTTCTGCCTCCCACAGCATCCGATTTCTCAAGTATCGTGACCTTGACACCTGCCTTTGCCAGCAGCATAGAGCATGCCAACCCCCCCGGCCCTGCACCTACTATCACTACATCACTTTCTTCTGTCATTTTATCACTCCAAACCTAGCCCCTCTCTGAATTCTTTTAATGACGGACCCATCTCAACAATCAGCTTCACTTCCGGATGCGTTCTTAGGACTAGTCCATCCATATACATAAGGCTCCGTATTATTGGAAAACCTTCTTCTCCAAAATCAGCCCCGGCTTCTTCTACCGCAGCTCTTACCGTTTTCATCATCAAATCTGTCAGACTTTGCTCTCCAACGCTCTTGTCTCCGAAGTCACTGTATATTGTCGACATCTTGTCTTTGAACCGTGTGACCTTATTCTCCGATGGCCTTTCACCTGCGAGCCCTAAAAGTGCTTCAAAAGCACCATCCATATCCCTCTTTGAAAGAGATTCAAAAAACCGAAATAGTGGAAGGCTCACATTTTTTGGTGATTCGCAGACAGCACCATTGTCTATGAAGACGAAATGCCCATCCTCATCAATGATACAATTTCCAGGGTGTAGGTCTCCATGAAAGGTCCCAACTCCAAACATATATGCGCCATGAATTCTGAATAATTCAATCAGGTATTCCCAATCTAAATCTTGCTGAGTGATCGACTCTTCCAATGTCTTCCCTCTGACAAACTCCGAGACTAGTACATATTCGTTTGATAGCTCAGGATAGTACTTGGGAAACCTCAATCTAGGCATTGGAAACGAATTGTTTAGCCGTTCTTGTATTGATTTCAGCTCAGCCCCCCCTTTGATTTCGTTTCGAAGATCAAGCTCCCTAGTTGTATAATCCTCGACGTGTCGAAGTAGGGAAATCGGATTCCCTACCTTTCTAAGCTTAGGTGAGAAGGCTATTGACACTCTCATAAGCCTCATCAGCCTCTTCACATCCCTCTGAAACCTTTCCTTGTGGTCCGCCTTCAGAATTTTGACAACGATCTCTTCTCCCGTTTTCAGCTTTCCACGATGCACTTGCCCTACGGATGCCGCAGCTAGCGGGCGCTCATCTAAACAATCAATAGAATTGTGAAAATTTTGGGGGGCCTTCTCCTTCAATATCTTGGAAAAGTCCTCAGTCGGTATAGTCGACGCGTTCCTATACATCTTCTGTAGCTGCCTACATTTCTCTACACCTATCATGTCAGGCCTTAGTGCGAAAATCTGTGTCAACTTAACGGCAAGAAGTCCCTGTTTCTGAATCCAATCCAGATCAGCAGGCCCTTCTTTGGTAATCTCCCTGTAGAATTTCACGAAGGTAAGCAGTCGCACATGGTTCGCGAAGGCATTGTCCGTTTCAAGGTCTGTTTGTTTTATCTGTCAGAGTTTCCAATACTTCAGCTACTCCGTTTTGAATACTACATTCCCATATGGTGTGAACGTACCAACCTAAGTTTATCAGTTCAGACTCTTTTCTGGAATCTCGTTCTAGATTCCTATCGAATTTACTTCTCCAGTACTCAGTATTGGATTTTGGCAGGCTCAGGTTACACTTCGGGCACCTGTGCCAAAAGCAGCCATGAACAAAAAGAGCTATCTTTCTCCCGGGAAACGAAATATCAGGTCTGCATAGGTACTTGCCCCTCTTATTATCAACCCTCCAGTGGAGTCTGTATCCCGAATAGCCAGCATCCCTGAGCATCTTTCTGACGGTTATTTCTGGCTTTGTGTCTTTGCTCCTGTTCGCCATCATCACGTTGTGAACTGCGAGTGAAGAGGCAGGTGGCGACTTAGCAGACATTCTTTCACAAATTCCGAATTAGAAAGACGTTTGTGGCAGGAAGGCAATTACTCATTATTCGAATGCAGATATCCAGACGCCTCGAGACCAATCATCAATCTTTTTGGGTTCATTATTTTAGCTAATTCCATAAAAAAAATGCAGAGCATAGGAGGGAAATGAACTATTCCTTAGACCTGCTTATTGGCCCAGATCCACTTACCTCGGCCAACCACTCCATAGAAGAAACGTAGTCCGAAACAGACTCCATGTCATCTTCAAGGAGTAGAGATGTCGCAGCGTCCCAGAGTGCCCTTAGTGCGGGCACCCAATCACCGCCTTTGTCTCTGCTTTCCTCATCGAACCTCCAAGAGTCAGACTCCGTCTTCTCATGGACGACTAACCATGCCCACCCCATAGAGGAGTCTAGCCCCTTCCCCTTCCTAGCCATAGAGACAGTCGAGGCCAAGCCCTCGTCAGCCGCCTTTCTGACCAAGCTATCGGCGAAGGAAAGGGGGCTTGGCAGATCGGAGCTATCCCATGGTAGCCTGTTTAGCTTCTTGGCCGTACTCAGACTATCATTCAGTTCTCGTAAGAAGGCCCCAAAACCCTGTTTTCTTTTGCTCTGACGATCATGAATCGACTTTGCATCATCACCGGTAACGCCGAAAATCTTCTCCAGAATAGACATACCATGGTCTGGCCAAAGAGAAACCAAAACTGGATGGCAAGAGGAGTCTTCTAGTCTAACGACTTTCTCTTCGACGTCAAGAACAACTCCATCGGTCCTGACATGAATTCCGCCAGTCAAAGTATCTAGTATACATGCCAGAGACCTCCTTTCGTCATTTGTACCACTCATATGGTTCAGAAACCCTTCCCTATCGTCAGGTGAGAACCAGTTGGTCCCGACAACATACCCATGGCTTATCGAATTCAAGATGCTAGCTCTACATGCTCTCGTCAGTGCACCGTCTTCCAAGGACATCTTGAGCCAAGTTTGTAGGATCTCGTCAAGCCTCTCTTGACCTTCTTGAGGAAGAGCGTCTCCCTCTGGCCAGCCTTCTGGCCTCCACATCCATGTTGCTTCGCACACCTCTCCAAGTTTGTTCGGGGGCATCATCGAGACTGCGATGCTTCGCGCCATTGGCTCGTCAGTCTTTGCAAGAGCGCTCTGCGAAAGGCCGACTTTGGTACCATCTGAGAATTTCAGCCTCAGCCAACCCTCCTTAGTTATTGAGTCATTTCTAACTGTCCCCTCGTCTAGCCCAGTGGACCACTTGCAGTCCTCTCCCTGAAGTTCTACGGACGTATTATCCAGAGTCCAATTGACCCATTCCGGAGGGGGGTTTGGCTCAAAGCCCGTGAAGACAAACCCTCCATCCCATGAGAAGAAGTATTGTCCCGCCTTTGCATGGTCATCCCAAACTAAAAGCCTAAGCTTGGGATGATTGAAGTTCTGAATTCCGACCAGGTGTCCGGGCCTGCCGCTTCCCCTCTTTAGGTAGCTGGCGTTTCCATAAACCTCGCTTTTGAACACTGAGACTGTACTCAGGTCCTCTTCCGATGCAGCAGCTAGGCTTCCGGCTAGAGATCTAGCCACGTCACCGCCACTTCTTTTTGACATCCTCTTCTTAAGCCAGCGGACATCGTTCCTCTTGGAGGAAACGATACCTACCTCCTTCAGAGTCATCGCCATCGGATCCTTTGGGCCAAAGAATGAGACCTTACCCAGATTACCGATAATTTCTGGCATGAATGCCTCGGGATCATCTAGAAGGAGATCCAAGGTTTTCTCAAGCCTCTTTTGGATCTCTCTTGATGCCTGTTTGATCCCCCTTACCCTGAGCTTCCTTCTCCGATTCTTGTCACCCGGGAATCGGACCTCAGCGGGTGGCTTGGCCATGGTATCAGTGACCTCCAATGAACATAAAGACTTGAGTCCGTCGGAACCTCGTTGTCAAAGAAGCCTCCGCTCGTAAGCTTCTCTCTCATTGAGACTCATCTCACTTGGTAATATCAGTGTATGAATCCACCCGCCTTGTAACTCTGCTAAGTCAGCAAGGTTTCCTGAGGCCACCCTCTGCGAATCAGTACCTATGTCACTAATTAGTATAGCGTCCCATTCCTCAACGGGAATCTGTAGACTTTCCTTCATTCCCTTCTCATCCAAGAATTTTTTCACCATCGCTTTCAACACCTCAAAAGCTTGGTAGGGTTGCATCGGTTTAGGCGGATCAAATCCCATCCCAGTGGGATCAAGATCCAATAGCAGAAGGGTGTGAAGGCCACTAACATAGTTGGCATCAATCATCTCTAATGGAGAGATCGCAAGATAGTCGCCATAGGGGTAGGGAAGAGTTACTTGCCTGCCGAATCTGTATGATTGCAAACCCGAGAGGGAAACTGCAAGAGTTGTAGCTGACATTCCTGGTATCACCTCAAAGGCTACGCCTTTCTCCAGACATCGCGCCTCCAGATCAATGTGGGTAGTTGCTTGCATTGGATCGCCGACCACCATAAGTGCCACAGGTTCCTTTGCAGCCAAATCAAGAATCTCTTCAGGGTTCTCAACCAATGGGCGCATGGCCTTCTCCCACGGGCCTACAAACTCCTCCAGTTTATTTTCCTGATCAGGTGGAATCACAGCGGTATAACCCTCAAGATAACGCTTAGAGCAACTCTTAGCTACGCTCTTCGCCCTTTCAGTCATATGGCCGAGATCTCCTGGGCCTATTCCAACCAGCCAAAGGCCGGCCCCCAGTTCGTATTCACCCATAGCACATAGAGGGACCTTACCCACATCAATATGACGCGGGTCAAAACTTCTCTTTGACAGGACCCTTCCCCCCCAGTCTCCTTCCAGTGTAATACTCATCAGTCCTGGAGTCAAATGGATCCATTGAAAAGTTAAGCTCCTTACTATATGTTTTGTACAGAAATAGCTCCCAGAAAAGACCTCGGTTTCCACCAGCAGAAAAAAAATCCCCTCCAGAAACCCTTCTTATTTGTTGGAGAATCGCACCTAGGTCTTTTGAAAATCCAAGCGTCCCCGTCTCAATAACTACGAATGACCCATCCTCGTAATCCCTCCATGCATCGATATCGTTGATGTCCATTCTGTGACAGCAATCACATCCAAAAAGGTCCAGCGTCACATCTCCATGCCCACTGTTTGGAAACATTTTGGACATGAATTGAAAATAATTCCCGCTACAGGGATCACCAATCATCATCAATTTCTTTTGCTTCTTTGCAGCAATCTCCTCCGCAGTCCTGAACATTTTTTTGGTAACGAAATACCTCCTGATCGGAGAGACTAGCATACTCCTAATCATCAACGCTCCCTTCCGTCATTGTCAAGCGGTAGAGACCTCCGGCCCATCAACGTGATGCGGCACCTCATTGTCCCAAACCTCCTTGTTGAGGACACACTTTCCGTGTTAAAGGAGAATGGCTGGCTTGCTCAGGGCATGCGGGTCGTCTCTCACCAAGATGGCGAACATAGGCTGGTCCCTCTCGATATGGGCGCGCCTGCAGAGCTTCCAGAATCGATTAGAGATCTTGAGATTACATTGATAGAAGGCTCGGCGAATGAGAGAATCGACTCAGATTGGTGGTCGCATCTGAAAAAATTAGTCGGGAAAAAAGAGATTGAGAAACATGGCGACTCATGGCCCTCATCACACGAGTTTATTTCTGACATGATGGTGGTTAGAATTGAAGAATCTCTCGACGTACATTCAGCATCCATAGCGGAGGCTAAACTAACTTCTCACCCGCACATAAGACTCATACTCAGGGACGAAGGCGTGCAGGGAGAACTGAGAATAAGGAAGCTCAGTCCTATAGGGGCAAGGATAGATAATAGGATAGTGACTAAGTCAATTCCAAAAACTCATGTTAGCACTAGAGTGATAGTCAAGGAGTCTGGAGTTAGAATAGCCTGTGATCCTAATAGAGCATACTTCTCGTCAAAGCTTCAGACAGAAAGACTCGAAACACTTTCTCTTGCCAAGCTCCTTAGGAAGCACCTAGGAAGGCCGATCTCCGTTTGCGACCCCTTTTGTGGAGTAGGTCCCGCCCTCGCCCCACTCCTTTCCGAGAAAGGACTTGTTTCTGAATTACTTGCGTCGGACTTGAACCCCGATGCAATTGAGTTGCTACTCCAAAATCTGAGCGCATGGGATAGAAGGGAATATCCGATGGAACCCACCACGATAAGAAGAATGTTCGATGACAGAATAGTGGGTGTTGCAGATGCTATGGATCTGGCAAAACATCCTGAATTTAGAGCAAAGTGGGATATGCTAATAGTCAATCTCCCCCATAGAACAATCGACATCCTTCCATCTCTCGTCGGACTTTTAGATACGAGCAGCACATCAATTGTTCGTGGCCGAGCAATAGTCGCAGAGAGTGAAATCGATGCCGCTAATAAAGCAATATGTGCAGCTCTTCCGCCGCGTTTGGAGGGCTCAGATGAGCCTTCACTGAGTATAAAGAGAGACTACAGCAGCAGTCTCAGATTGTGCTCTTTTCAAGCATGGATTGCCCCCTTCTAGTACATTTCAATTGGCGCCCCGACCGGGATTTGAACCCGGGTCGCAGCCTCGACAGGGCTGCATGATAGGCCACTACACCATCGGGGCCGGCCTTCATTCGAGATTGGCTTCCTTTTTCAAGGTTTGAGGAAGCATCATTGATTGCCCCCGCCTGGAAATCTTGTATGGAGGGGGCGAACATCACCATCGATGTAATCGATAATGGCGGACAGTGGACACACAGGGAGTGGAGGATGCTAAGGTATCTGGGTGTCAGTACACAGATCCTGCCCAACTCTACACCCATCGACAAATTGAGGCAGGTCGACGGACTTATCCTCTCGGGAGGCGCAGCAAGAGTCGGCCTAACAGGTAAGCTTGGGAATTGCGCCGATTACCTCGGATTGAAAGTCCCAATATTGGGTATTTGCGCAGGACACCAGTTCATGGCCAGACACTATGGGGGGAATGCCAGTGAAGCTCCAAGGCCCGAGTTCGGGGCGGCCTCAATCTCTCTAGTGGATGGAGGAGGCCCTCTTTTCACAGGAACTCCTACTCATCAGACTGTTTGGGAAAGTCACAATGACGAAGTCACGGAGATTCCTCCTGGATTCAAGATAACTGCATTTAGCGAGTCCTGCCAAGTACAGGCAATGCAGAATGAGGAATTGGACCGTTTTGGACTCCAGTTTCATCCAGAAGTTAACGACACGACTTACGGCTCGAACATCTTTGAAAACTTCGTTGAGATATGCAAAGCCTGATGATTTGTATAGGACAGGTTGAAGAAGCACTGGCAGGTCGCCCTGCTCGGTAGAGATGAAGGAAGAGCAGATGATCCTACACAAGTGCCGAAACTGCAATAGGACAGATAAGAGGAGTTACAATCCCACTGGAGAGGAGCAATGTGCTCACTGCAATTCACCAATGGATCCATTGCAGATTCGGTATAAATGCGTCAACTGCGGACTTATGGCTTGGGCTGAGGCCGGTTCGACCGGAAAGTCATGCCACAAGTGCGGCTACAGGATTTTTGTCAAGCCTCGAAAAGACGGTATGGCGAAGGTCCTGAAGGCAGAGTGAATAGCTGAGTTCAAGACCCGCCCCCTTTCCATAAGGTCGTGGCGAGCTGGCTGAATACTCAGTCTCCCGATAAGTTCGAGGATTTGGCCGTTCCAGACAATGTTAAGCAGACCTTGAAATCAACTAGTACCGCCTCTGAGCCCCCACATCTTTTGGTGACTGGACCGCCCGGAGTGGGCAAGACTACCATTTGGAGATTATTTGCAAGGCAGATACTGGGTCCCGGTTGGAAGTCTACTACCCATGTTTTGCAGGCTAGAGATTTAGCCAGAACGAGGGGTGCGATGACATCCTTCGAGGAGTTCCTGAGGCCAAGTGGAGCGAATTCCGATACGCTAGTTGGGAGGATGAGCCTAGACGCTTTTGACAGAGGCATATCACTGGGGATGAACGATAGTGTGGCCCCAGCCGGGTCAGAGATCGCGATTAGAGTAGGACAAGTTCCGATTAGTCGTCTGATTGTAATCGAAGATGCGGACTACCTTGGTCATATCCGACAAGCATACCTTAGGAGAATGATGGAGACTATAGGGGGGGCCTCGCGGTTCGTTCTAGTAGCTAGAGCTTCTTCCAGAATAATTGACGCCCTTAGATCTAGAACTCAGATGATCAGAATCCCTTCGACAAGTAGAGATTTGGTGGTTTCAACCCTCTCTTCCTTATCAGAGAAGAATGGATGTCTTCCAGCAGACGGAGTTTTAGAGGATATCGCATACGTTTCGAACGGCAATCTCAAGAAGGCAATATTCACCCTCGAGCTTCTCCATATTAGGGGTCTTGCCTCTGACAGGTCATCTGTTCACAAGATGGTACAGGCTTCCACTCTACAGGCTGGAAGGCACCTTGTCGAACTTGCACTTAGGGGGAAAGTAGTCGAGTGGAAGTGGGAAAACAAGGGGGGTAGGAATAGAAAAGTCTTGGCCGGAGCTATGGCAGAAGTGGATAATCTGTTGAACGACCACGGACTCGATCCAACCGATCTCGTATCTCAGATACACAACGTGATCGTAGGACGTCGGCTCAGTGTGCCATCTGCACTCAGGCAGAAAATGCTTGAGTCATTGTCTGAATGCGATGTGGGATTACAAAGGTCAACTTACCCAAGAATCCACTTTGAGAGGTTCCTGCACCAACTTGCGGTTGCTGGAAAGCATCATGGCCTATCCATCGGGTAGCTTAGAGTTTCCAAAGACAATTTGGCGGGCGCGGCAGGATTCGAACCCGCGGTCCCCGGCTTAGGAGGCCGGTGCATTATCCAGGCTATGCTACACGCCCATCCTCGCGAGCACGAGCCCCTGAAGAAATCTACCCCGAAAAATAGGGCTCTGATCACCTGTCTTCCGATGCCATGAAGCGCAGGAGACAATTCGTAGGCCTGTGGCGACCGGCTCATCTGACCTCCCAAATCCATATGGGGAAGATAGCACATTTGGGCAAGCCTCCGAATCTGCATTAAATAGAAGAGTCAGAATAAGAGACTCTCAAAGAGATTTATGGACTAGAGTAATAACAGTAAGGGGGAGCAAGGAAGCGAGGATTCTAATTTCATTCATTGCCCTATTTTACGTCTCACTTCTCGCGACTGGATGGAGTTTTTTTGATACGGGAGTAGGTGAGATATTTTTTGGGGTTCAGACGCTACTTTTCCTCCCAACTTTGGCCGCATCCTCATTTGCTCATATGTCTGCCAGGGATCGACTTCAGCTCAAGGTCGGGGGAAAGAGCTCTATGGAAGCTTATCCCGGAGTAGAGAGGATATTGAACACGCTACACGAGAGACTTCTCAGGGAAAGGACAAGGCTTCTTTGCGCAGCGATCGCTCTTGTTTCTGTAAACTCTATAGGAACGTACAATACAGGTACAACATTGGAATCAATCCTTTTCGGCCTGGCTATCTTTTCAGGCTCTATTTCCCTGATAAACACACTTCAATTGGAGAGAAGAATCCCAATGACGGACAAGGACTTCCCACTTCTTTCTATGCATGCTCCTTCTCTGCACCAAAGCACATTGGATAGGGTATTGTCTGACTTAGTAATAGCTCATCTGGATCCTGAGACAGCAGGAGCATGGGACGACTGGGTAAGAGGATTAGAAAAGAAAGTCAGATCTAATCAGTCCCCAGAATCTGCGGTGGAGCATTTGCTCAGAGTACTTCACCTGAATCATTTAGGGCTCTTGGATGACCAGAAATTGGTTTCCGAGTCTAAAAGAGTGTTTAGAGTAGCAGCGATAGACTATCTGAATAATGATGAATCGAAGTTCTCTTTCAGGACCTTGAAGAGGATAATGGCGCACACTAGAGTCTGGCAGCCTGGAATTTTCAGGATTATCGATAGGCTAGAGGACGCCGCGCTCAGAGGGCACTCGTCTCTAGTGAATCAACCTTGGAGAATGGACCTCGACATCCCTCCAAGATGTACTCAGGGACAGGGAGACTTGTTCGTTATGATTCACAATCACTCCGGCAATGACGTTCAGGTAGAGATAGATATCATTGCTGCAGACGGTGAGCCTCACCAACAAACAATCAGGCTCAACTCTCTCAAGTCAAAACAACCCAAAAGATCAGCTAGAATAGGGGAGGAAGGAAATGATTTGGTCGACGTTCTTGGTAAGCTGATTGATAACTGCTCTGTTCTATGGATTGGACTAGCTTGGCCAAAGGGAACTACTGGTTCCAGACCAGTACAAGTCACTTTAAGAGAATCGGACGGTGAGACGCTCTCTTCAATCGTCGTGACGACCACACTGTCATCCGGATTCAACCCTGAAGGAGCAGCAGAGAAGATGATTGATGCCGCTGTCTCGGTCAGAAGGCTGGCAATTTCGGTAGCAGATTGATGAATGCTCAGAACCATACTAGGCGTCACGTTCATGAGATTGTGACCGTTGGACAACTCGTTAGCATGGAGTCCTGGGATGTCGTTGTGATTGGATCGGGCCCCTCAGCACTTCGTGCAGCAATAGCTTGCGCAGAAGGAGGCGTGAATCCGCTTATGATTGATGAGCTCGGAGTGGGCTCCGCCTCCGGTGCTAATCCAGTTGCTGGATTGGCCGTTTCCATCGACGAGATGGACTCAAAATCTCATGCAGAGGACACTATAATTTCCGGGGGTGACGCATCAGATCAGTCAGTGGTATCTAGTGTTTGCAAAGAGGGGGTAAATACCCTGGCTGAGTTAGAGAGGTGGGGCCTAGTCCTAAGGAGGAGAGAAGGAGGGCTTCCCTTTGCCGCCATTGTCCCTGGTCACAAATCAGCTAGGCTTACGGGATGCGGGGACTCAACGATAAGAGAGACAACTAGGGTCCTTGAAGAGCAGGTAATCAAGAGGGGCATAAGGAGGAAAACTGACTCTCTTCCTCTTACCCTCGTCACAGATAACAATCAAGTCAGAGGCGTTATAATCTTGGATATTGTCAGCGGCGAGGTCTCACCCATCCAAGCAAAGGCGGTGATTCTAGCCACGGATGGTCACCAAGGAATATGGTCTTCACCGAGCAATGGAGCAGGAACTGGCTCGGTGTTAGCAATGATGGCGGGAGTCAAACTAAGGGGCATGGAACTAACTCCAAAACACCCACTTTCTGTGAAGGATTTTGGAATAGATATACCGATGGATGTTCTTGGGGTCGGAGGTAGAATTAGAAGAGAAAATGGCGAAGATGTAGGGCCAGAGGAGGTGCTTGAGGGGGAGAAATGCATTTTAGATCTCAGGGGGATTGACACCGATTCAATGGTCTGGTTCTCTCAAACATCATCTAGGGTAAAGGATAGACTCGGAATAGACATTTCAAGAGATGTAATTCCAATTTCTCCTAACGTGGCTTTCACAATCGGAGGAGTTCCATCCGACGAATCAGGCAGAGTTATTTTCGATGGTTTCACTGATGAGGGACTTCCTGCTAGACTATGGTTTACCGGACTATACGCCGTAGGAAGGAGCGCAAATTCAGGGATGCACGGAGAGGCACCTCTCCCGGGCAACCTTCTCCTTGAGGAATTGGTAACTGGTAAGTTAGCAGGCTCGCATGCATCCGAGTGGGCTTCTGAAGCGAAATTTGGTGGAGAAGAAATGTTTGAAGCAGCGGTAGACGAATCATCAAGCAAAATCTCGTCACTACACGACCCTACAGGTATCCCGATAGTACAATTTTCCTCAGAGCTGACTTCGGCAATCTGTAGCGAAGCACAGAATACATCCCTAGATAAGATAAGAGACATAAGGAAATCAGGGCTTAGCCTAAGTGACGAATCCCAAGTGATGAACACTGAGGTGGTCGAAGCCATTCGCCTACAGGGTATGGCAGCACTGGCAGAATCGATTCTTGGCGGAGGCTAAACGAATGGATGATGATCCGAGCATCTTCACCATGATCATCGAGGGTAGCATACCAAGCCACAAAATATACGAGGATGGAGAGGTGATTGCTTTCCTTGACATAAACCCCTTCAGTTACGGCCACACTTTAGTGGTCCCAAAGGAGCCTGCCCGGACTCTTGATAAATTATCAGAGGAGTCGGCAGAGGCACTGGGAAGGGTTCTTCCAAAGATTTCCAAGGCCATACTTGAAGCAACTGGAGCAGAGGAATTTAACGTTCTACAGAATAACGGACCGAATGCTTACCAAAGTGTCTTCCATGTTCACTTTCACATAATTCCAAAGTTCGAAGATGGTAGTGGACTTTCCTGGCCGTTCAAAACAAAACCATTGAATAACGAAGATGCTGTTTCCTTAGCTAAATCAATTACTCGCCTTATGCAATGATGGATTATCAATAATCAAGACCTCAGACCCGCTCGCCCGACTGTGCCGGATATGCAACGAGCTCCTGACATTGACCCAAGACTATCCACAGGTGCCACGAAATTGAGGAAAAAAAGGTTGGATAACCTTCCATGGGATCATTCAGGAAAACACCCTGGGAATGCTATTTTTTGGAAAGCAATCCTCCTAATGTTGGGAGTAGCTATGAGGTATATTTTCAGGAGAAAACAGATAGAAAAAAACTCCGAATATGAAGGTGGTAGAATACTCTCTTCAATGCATGTAAATGGATTGGTAGACCCTATGTTACTCACCCTAGCCCAAGATAGCAGGATTATCTCTATGGGCAGACATGACATCATGACCATGCCTCTCGTGGGCTGGTTCGCTAGAAGAATGGGTTCACAACCCGTGATTAGAAGGCCGGAGATAGCTAGTGGTGTCGCAAATGAGGACTATGCCAAAGAAATCAATGATAGAACACTTCTAACTATGACAAATTGCTTGGCCTCAGGATATAACGCACTTGTTATGCCCGAGGGCAAGTCCCATCAAGACTCAAGGCCCCATCGCTTCAAGACAGGTCCAATGCGATTCGCAGTTAATGCGGCAGCATTGGCAAGAAATAGAGGAAATCCCCTCCCAGCACTCCAGCCAGTTGGCCTACATTACAGGTGTCACTACTTGTTTAGGACCGACATTTTTGTTGAATTATCAGATCCTATTCCCGTCAGACCACCAAATGAAAAAGAAATAGGAAACATAATCTCAGCTGGTTCATGGGTAGAACCACCAGCAGAACAGGTTAATCTCCTGCGAGACAAGCTCTTTGAGGAGGTCTCCAATGTGACTCCAAATGCTCCAAGTTGGGAAATTTACAGGGCATGGCACCTGATAGCCCACTTGAGAGCGCAAGAGTCAGGAAGACACCTGCAGTCCTTCAAAGATGAGGTCCTAGCTGCAAGAGAAGTTCGGGAGGCGATAGCAGGTAGGCAGGATTACGAAGCAATAACTCAATCAGCAGCGGAGGCCGCTGAAATTCTACAATCATACAATTTAGACGGGCGTTCGATTAATGATGGCAAGGTTCGCATCGGTAAAGAATTTGGTAAGGGGCTTATTGGAGCGTTTCTCATGACCTTAGTTTCACCGATCTCGATCCCATCCACCGGTCTACAAGCATTCTTCGCATGGTATTTCGGAGATAGAACGGATGAAGGAATTGACGCCAGAACTACTTACCACATGTTAGCGGCAATGTTCTCACCGGTTATTTTTTGGCCTCCAATAGCTCTAATCGCTTCTCTCGCGATCGCCCCGCTCTCATTACTCACACCTGCCATTTGTCTGATCATAATGTTTGTATTCCATTTTTCAAATATTATATTTTTATTTGGATACGACCTTGTTTCGGACTATTATGACTCAGTGAAGAGAACCAATTTGGCTAAATCCAAGCAAGGTAAAATACTTGAGAAACTCATTGAGCAAACACGTTCTAATCTCAACTTGCTCTAAATAGGACGACTGACTGCAACACCCATGAACCACAGGGAGGCGACAGAGTCAATCCGGTCCTGGCTTAACAGTGAAAGATTGGAGGCTAGGGAAGTTCAAGATCCTCAAGCTCATATCCACCTGCATGTCAGGTACCCCCCTACAAAACAGGGTCACCTGTTTAATGTGGTGATTCCAAAAAAGAGGAATCTAGTACTTGTATACTCGATAACAAGAGTAGACGAGGGTCAACAGGACTCGATGAAGGAGATGGGACTAGAAGACTCTCATGAATGGGAAAAATGGCTTCATGAAACTAGGATAAGAATGACCTCCTCTGATTTGGACTGGGTTCTCCACGTAGGTCGCACCAACAACGATGTGGCTGGACCTTTGCAGGCATTCAATCTTTCAAGACCTGTATGGCTAGACGGACTCACTCAGAATGAATTTATGCAGAGTATGAGAAAGGTTTGGTTGACTAAACTATCCCTCATCCATCAGATAAAATACGGATTCGGAACTGGCAAGGGGAAACCAGGACCCGTTGACGACTGGGAGGGAAAAAGGAATCGTCAACCTCGTCAATCTCAAACTAGGATTTCTGACATAGATACTGATGAGACGGGTGGGTTTGGAAAGGATTTTGATCCATTGGAATGGGTGTAAAGCAGGAAGAAACCGCCAACTAAACTGAATTAGGACTTCAAGGCGTTCACGTTAAGTATTCGATATCGTCGACATCGCATGATGCAGCCCACTGGCTACGCCCCCCAAGATGGGATAGGCCACAAGAGAAGTGGTTTGACGATCGTTCTTTTGATGATAGTGAGTATTCTTGGTTCTTTTACTTCTCCAGCTAGTGCAAGCGATGTTGTGCTTACAGATCCAATAGAGGTTGTTCAGAGTGCTACATTCAATGACAGAATGATTGCAATGGATGCTGACTCCTCAGGTAACGTTCACATAGTCTGGAGTAGAAACACAAATCATCTCTATTACAAAATGTTAGATCCAAGGGGCGAGACTCTAATCGCTGAGACACAGATTTCAGACCCAGGAGCGCATAGGGCGTGGCACCCCGATATTAGAGTAGACAGTGATGACATGGTCCACGTGGTTTGGACGGATAAATCAGGTCAGTACAAAATATACTATACCCTCCTTGACCCATCTCTAGACGACCAGAGCGGAGACTCTTCTCTAGATTCCGTTCTATCTATTGTGCCAGATGATTATGAAGTAGCGAACAATCCGCAGAATAGGGATTGGCCTGCAATCGATGTAGACTCAGACAACAACCCACACATAGTTTGGGAGGACTCTTTCGAACCTCTCGAACTATATTATCAACAATCTCAGATTTTTTACAAAATGCTCTCAATAGATCATACCGCAAGAATGGTAATCGTTGAGATTGATAACACACTGCTTACTCCAATTCTTGGGCAAAAAGGGCACCCTGACATAGCAGTAGACGTGAATGACTTCGTCCAAATAGTATGGGACGATACAAGAGGAGGTCAGGTAGAGATGGTCGTTCCGATTGATACTTCTGGCTCTATGAATGCTGAATGGGCCGACATGTGCGCCGTATTTTACGGAGGCAATTTTGCTAGTGGCGGATATTTCGAAGGACTAAAGCCACTGCTCGTACAGGCAAATATGACGGTTTATGAGACACTCTACGCTCTTAGCGGGAATTGGCCAGCTGCGGCCACCAGTGGGAACTGTGCTGCTGCATACCAGACAGGAGGATCAGGCAGCCAAGGGCCTAGAAGCACCCCTCTTGGAGGGGGTGACTCTTCCGGAGGGATAAGGGAGCTTACTGAAGTAGTTTACAACAATCAGGCTACGAATCTTCCTGCCGATGGCGGATACTACAGTGAGTTCTGGGGACCAGCATCAACCTGGGCATGTCTTTCTTACAGGGATGCTCAAGGCAGGCAGGGATTGGCAGCTAATCCTCCTACGGCCGATGACCATCGATGGAACGACAATGCAACACGGGTAGTCATTCCAATCTCTGACGAAGGTCCCTATGGAGGGACTCCAATGGATAATGATGATACTCAAAGCATCAATCAAGCTCACGATGCCTGTGTACTAGCTCAGACAAAACCATACCCTCTTTGGGCAGGATCTGATACCGCAGTAGGTAGCTACATGTTAGACTTGGCACAATGTCCAGTCGGATCAGGTTTGAACACTAGGACATGCAATGGAGTAACTACTCGAACAACAAATGCGCAGGGACAGATGTACCAATTTCCCACGACTGCTGGTTCAGGAAGCGAGCTAGAGATCATGGTTGAGGCTATGATTTATCTAGCCACCAACAACTCAAGAGAGATTTATATGACCGTTCTGGACCCTCACTCTCTACTAGAAAACCCTTGGCCGGGTTGGACTAGGGGGGACTCTGGAACCGAGACCAATACCCAGGGCGGCTACTATACAGAAGACTTGGGCCCTTCAGAAGACGATCAAGGATATGGGCATCTCGTGGTAGTCAACGATACCCAAATTACCAATAATCCCGCATACAGTCTACACCCATCTATTGCTATTGATACATCAGGAAATACTCACCTGGCATGGCAGGATGGTAGACTATACCCTGGTTGCAGTGGTGCCACAGGAGGCATAGATATCGAGGGTGCGTATGAGATATACTACACTAGACTACGGCTGAGGGGTGCAGCTGAGTGGGATGGGGTCCCTGATGGACTTCCTGCATATGGAATAAAGCAAATAGCTTCTAGCTCTGTTTCCACAGCAGAACAATGCGAGGGGGCTTCAGATGATTATCCGTATGCTCCAAGCTCCATGTTCCCATCAATTTTAACAGATCAATTCGACAATGTACACATTGCATGGCTTGACTACAGCAACACCGAGTGGCAAGAGACTTTGATGTACACAAGGCTGAACAATACCAACGATAAGTATCCACAAGGCTTTCCCCTGAACTCCGCTGCTTCTACAGTACTGGATGAGTGGGAGATCAGAGCAGTTACAAACTGGTCGTCAGATAAACTGGGGCCTGCGACTTGTCAGCCAGAATGCAATACCGCTGATGGGGAGCATCTATACCCGGATTTCAACCTAGATAGGGGAATGCCTCCGGCCTTTGCGAATGATCTTGGTAGTGGAGCCCATTTGGCTTGGTCAGACAAGCGATGTGATCCGGATTCCCCCAGCGCAAGCAAATGGACTCTCTGTTATGTCCACGTTCTTACTGGTCTGGTAGATCTTTCCTTGGCGTGTGACAACAAAATAAGCGCTAATACCAATATTGAAGGGTATCCTTACGAATGTCCTGCAGAAGCTGAAACCTTCTACCATACTATTCAACCAGGAGAGCTTACTACTTTCAACATCTCAATTGCGAACCCAACTCCCGGTCCAGCCGAACTAGTGAAGGACACATTTACTGTCACAATGGAGGGAGTTCCAAACAACTGGACAGCTACACTATTCTACATGACCAACAATACTCCAATCTTCGACTCCACCAAGATATTCTTAGAGGGGGGTAGCATAGATCCACTATACCTTAGGGTGAGAGCTCCAACCATCTATCAAGCTAAACAAGACGAACTAGCCCAAATCAGCATTATCGCAACCTCATCTAAGGATCCGGCTATCAGGAGTAAGCTTACCCTTCTGACTTTGATGGATGTAGTCCATGGGATCGAATTAGACACTAGTCATTTCCAAGTCGACGTAGAGCAGGGGAAATCTGCAGTCTTCTCAATTTCGATAAAGAACACAGGCAACGTCTACGACACATTCGCATTCTACGATCCCACTACCTTGGAGGGCCAGAATGAGTGGGCACTTCCCTTTGGTTGGGGGGTAGAGTTCCCATTTTCGATATCTTTGGATCCCGGACAATCGGTGACGCGGAATCTAAAGGTAAGCGTTCCAGAATCTCAAGATCCCGGAACTTTCGCTATTTACCTGAAGGGTTGGTCGACAGGAGAACCCGTTCTTTCGATAGATAGAGGAACATTTGATGTTCTTGAGTTATGGATCAATGTGTCTATCAGGACAACTGGGAACATTGTCTTTGGAGTAGGTGATACAAAGCTCTACGTTTTGCCAGGTGAGTGTGCCAGATTCCCTATCCAAGTGGACAAATATTTTACTCCCGGATATCTAGTTTTCTCGACCCCTGGGGCCCCCGAGGAGAGACCATCAGGTGCGGACATTAATTCATGGAGATTTGATCATTGGACAGTTGACCTGGATTTCTCTGAATGGCCTGGTGGATCTTCATCAGCAGATCAGGACATTTATTGGGCCCAAATAGAAAACAGTTACACAGTCACGGCAGAGATGTGTGCGCCTTTCAACGCGACTGCAGGAATTGGAGAATCGATGACTGTAAGGGCGCACTTAGATGGTGCTCCAAAGGTACGTGACTCAGTACTCATTTTGACAAATGTGGTTCAGAGGTATGAATTGGAATCCGAAGTTCCAGAGACCATATTGGAATTATATCCGGGACAATCCTATCAAATGGATACCATGATCTCAAACAAAGGAAACGGTCCGGATAGATTCGACATAACAATCGCTTCCATTGTTGACGATGCAGGGGGTTTCCACGTCTGGGATATGAACATCCCCAGAATCTTATTTGAGGAATTAGATAGAGACGAATCCCAGGTCGTTCCGATCTACGTCAACGTTCCCGAGAAAACCTTAGCTGGGGAATACACTATCACATTCAATGTACTAAGTGAGGAGCCTTTCGAAGACACTCGGCTTCAAGATCAGATTGTACTGCGTGCTACTATCATTGAATTTCATGACATGAGAATATCCTTGGATCCATCAGTTGAAAGCAAGATAAAAACCACAGCACCGAGTAGGATTGTAAGATACACACTAAATGTCACAAATTACGGAAACGTTGCGGACCAACCTACAATTCACAACCATACTTATGATGATGTAAACGAGGTTTGGCTCGCTAGTCCTGGAATGGGCGCTCTAAGCACTTGGGAAGTAGATTATGCCCTTCTTGAGGGGTTCAGAACAGAATTCCCGATTGAGAATCCTTGTGTTGAATTGACTGTCGAGGAAGAGGTGCAGATTACTCAGCAACAAGCTCAGGGTAATGAACCAGACTATTGCTTCTTAACCGCAGGGAACACAGTCACTCTTCCTTTGATGGAACCTTATACAACGCTTCAGCTAGTAGTGATTGTCACAGTGGCACCCGATGCTTCGCTGACAGATAGAAATATCGGAATAAAGGTCCTATCCATGCATGGGTCCTCGGAAGAGGGGGGTGATCATGATGAGACTAAGATTTGGACAGACTCTTGCACCCTCGACGACAACTCCGACGGTATTCCCGACAATCTCCCCCCTGATTGCGATACAAACGAGCAGGTTTTGGAAATGCGGCTCAGGGCACCGGACCTAGTTCTGGAGAAGGTAACCGTTAATCAGCGAGAAGCATCGATAGGGGAGATGATTTCAGTAATTGTCGAGGTGACTAACAGAGGAAATGCTCATGCGTCTGATGTGAATATTATCCTCTGCAAAGACCAGTCTGAATCAGACATCAAGAGGAACGGATGCAAGGAGAACAACATCGTTTACAGGCAGATTGTTGCAGCTATTATGCCAATTGGTCAAAGTGAGACAGAACAACAAGATCCAATCACCTTGTTGTATATGGTGCAAGCTGGGAATCATGAAATTGTAGTAGTTGTAGATCCAGATAATAACATTGTTGAGACTAATGAGAACAACAACATAGAGAGCGCTGGCACGATGAGCTCTCCACTAGGGGCTCTGGATGTGGGCAGGGAAGTCGTCGTCAAGTATTCAGTTCCCGTGATTATCATGGGTGCGACTTTTTCTTTAATTGGAGTGGCAGGCTATGTGATATGGGGAAGGAGGATTGAAGCTATAGCTAGATTTTCTGAGCTTAGCAGCCTGCTTCCTGGATCAGACGACGATGACATGGTATTCTGACGAGTCTCACTTTGCCATCCACCAAGGAATTGGAGAATCTTCACTCCCTGATACGAAAACCCCACTTCTGGTTGCAAAATCCTTCATCAAACGCTCTCTAAGTGTATCCATCATCTTCTCGGCATGGATGGATTGTATCCTCAATCCGCTAGAGAAGGCATCCAGATCTAATGGTCTCCGCGGATGACTCATCATTTCATGAGCCAATTGTCTCTCTTCGTAGGTTTCGAAACCCTCATCCACACTTGGAGAGACCCTGTGCATTACTTGTTGATGAAGAGCAATTATTGCATCTCTCTGACTGTCCACCCTTTCCAGAGCACTATCGAGCTCGGAAAGAATCTCCATGGCGTCAACCATAGGAATTCTTCTCTTGTTGTCTAGCTTGTCCACTACTCCTGAAAGATTTCTGGGAAGGGTACTCGAAAGCTTAGAAAACCCTCCTTTGGGCATCTTCCTATGCTCTGCTCTAAACAGATCAGGACCAAGGTCAAGACGGATCGAAAACGACTGATTAACCGAATAGACCTTCCTTGGAGGACCTCCCTTGTCTGATTTCTTTGACACTGAATCTACGAACCCAGCATCCTCAAGGACCTTCAGATGCTTAACAACGGCCTGTTGACTCACATCTAGTAGCTCAGATAACTGAAGAGGGTAATGTGGCTCCTTCACCAAGTACCTTAGAATCTCTCTCCTAGTCGCATTTTCAAGTATGCTTAATGACTCATCAAAGCCTACCACACTTACCAACCCAAAGTTGGGTAGTCATCCCTCCTCTAAAAACCCAATCTGAGAAATTGACTCTTAGATCAATTGAATCAACCTTCATCCCACCACTCCCAATCTTCAGGTTCAGCTTGAGGAGACTCATTTTTTCCATCGCTCTCTGTCTGAAATTTTTGTTCACTTTCGATAGTTAAATCTGGTTCGGTTGACTCTGACAATTCTGACTCCAGCTGAACTACCTCGCCAGATCTTGTTACAATCACGCTGCCCTCTTCGGTTACGAAAAACTGGTCCGGACTTTTCCTCTTATCAATCCAATTCATGATTGCTAGAACTAGTGCAATTACACTCATTGGCAATCCTACACAACATCCCATGTAGAACACCAAAATTAGCGGGGTATCCATTTTGTTTGCCGCCGCTTCATCGTCAACAAGCCAAAGGTCAGATCCTCCTCTATTTTCAAGAGTATAGGTCCCACTTACATCTGTAAAGACTCTTACAGTGGAGTATGTTATTGATTGATCTGGACTGAAGCGGTCCGGATCGAAAATCGTAGGTGACCTCCCAATGATTTCACTCCCGCTTTCATCAACCAAGATTAGATCAGATTCGACGGACTCTCCGTCTGAGACTCTCAGGCAGGAAATCTGCGAACTCTTGATTTCGAATGTCTCAGACCCCCCAGGTCCCAGTTTTACCAAATAGCTGCTTTCTGGGTCGTATGTATCGATATAGTCATCCATCACCTGCCAGAGGGAAAAAGCCGCTACCAAAAGAAGGACTATCGAGGCTCCCGATAGAATTCTAGCCCATCGCCTTCTGCTGTCTGTCACGATATTTCGTCTATGGAGTCATGTATCAGTTTTTGTCAGTAGGTTATCCCCATAGATGCGAGCTTTTCAGGGAGATAAGTATCTGTCACGAAGTCAAGTCCGTACTTTGCCAGCGACTGCTGCTCAGCCTTCTTTCCTATCTCCTGCATCAGCCCAATTTGCTCCTGCCACCAACCAGTAGAAAATCGTGGATCGCTTAATTCCGCAGTCAGAGCATTCACGTCTTGTTTGGTGAGATCATCACTTGGAAGATCGTATGCAAGAATATCATCCGCAGTTATGCCAAGATATGAGGCCTCCTTCGTAGCTAGGTATTCCGAGATATGCGCTGTCTTGATCGCCCCATAGGCAATGCTGGCAAAAATTCTAAACGACCAAGGATCGCAATCTGCGAACACAACTATTGGCTTCTTCCACTCATCACTCATTCTCTTCATGATTCTTCTTGTAGATCTGGCCGGTTGGCCCTTAAGATGGATAAGAGCACATCTGGACTCTTCGTCGAATCCATTCTCTACCAATCTATCGAACATTCCCCCGGTCTCAATCGCCATTACGAAGTCGATATCCTCATCCACTAGTTTCAGCTTCTCGCTTTCAACATTATACGGAACACCGTACCCGGAGTCACCTACGTCATCCCTACAATTGATTCTCATCCACTCCCCTCTACGATTTCTCTCTTCGAGGGTTATATTGCCAATTATTCTGGCTCCATCCTCTTCTGGCCTCAATTTGAAATCCTCTCTAAGACACTTTGTGACTATCTCAAGGTCCTCGGCGAGATTGTTGCTCTCGTTTTGAGACCCGAATTTACCATGACCCCACCCTTCCGAAATGTAGTACATCTCCCTGAGAGTAGAAGATTTACCCGAATCAATCATCTCCTCTATGAATTCAGTAATGTGAAGAGTTCTAAGAAGCTGTCTCGCTGATCCAAGACTTGTTGCATCTCTGATTGTCTTACTCTTTCCATACTTGAAAACTCCAAGTCTATTATCGAACGAGATGTTGCTCTTGGACCTGACTGGGAGAGTCATCCTTGGCGGACTCCCTTTTTGCATTCTATCGTGCATTTCTGCAGCAACATTATGCAACTCATCTATGACTTGGTCTTTGCTTCTCCTAGGGGCCTCGTCACTCATTGATTATCACCAGCCAATCCAAACCACTCAGAACCGGTTGTGGGAAGACTCTCTTCAGATCGATCCAATGAGGTTTTGGAACCCTCCTCTGAGTCAGAGATCAGATTCCCAACACCGCTCGCCTCCTCTCTGATGCGAACTTCTTCCATTGCGGCCTCCAAAGCTTCTGTTTTCCTCTGTTCATCCAATAGCTTTTCATCCATCTTTGTCGCACCGATAATCTCTCCGTTCCCCCTGAAGAAAACATCAGTTTCGTTCCAATCTCCCTTGCTAAGACCTGAGATTCCAAATTCTAAGACCGTTGATGATCCAGGGTTCAGAGTATCTAATCTCCAAGCCCAAAGCCCCCCAGCTTCCTTTCTCCCTCCTGTAGGGTTGAATGACATTGATGTGTCCGGGCCCTCTGGCCATTTTGCTAGAATAGTGTATGCTCTGGCCCTAGCAGTGTAATTGTGAACAGTGATGCAACACATTGCTAACCTCTCCTTTTTGTCCCAATAAAGCTCCTCTTCAAGGAAAACTGCATTCATAATCTGAGTTATTACAGGAGATAAATCCGGCTCCTCCCTATCAAGAAGCTCGGAAGATTTTTTCGAAATCTCTGGTAGGATTATGTTCACTAGCTCAAACTTTTCCTTGGCCTTCTTCCTTTGAGAGCTTTTCTTAAGGTGGTTCTTCAAACCTCTACCCACCTCGAGCATAGCTTTGCGTATTTCATCAAATACCTCTTCATCGTAAGAAACCGCCTCCTTTGCCTCGCTGGTAAATTGTACGTTTGTCGAAGCAAGATGGATCAGGATAGCTGCTGGACCTTTTGGAATCCCATTTCCACCTGGTTGATCCAGTCCGTAGCTCTTCCAATTGACTGATTCCAAGGCTTTCGTAAGTAGACAACCACCTTGCTGATACATCAGTGGGACTCTATTGGCGAATCTTAGAATTTCTATCGGACCATCGGTTTGTAAATCTCCACCAAATACCAGGCCGACCTCAATTTGGAAAGGATTCCCTTGTGTCGCCCTTGGCTTTCTTGTTACCGTTGAGGCGAACCTAGAATCAATAGCCTTTGAAAGCCCCTTTTTTATTAACAGGTCCTCGATTGGGGAAAGGCAATCTGTGGGTGGGTCCCTGAGAGGTACTGTTTGGAATGCCTTGACGAGCTGCTGGGACTCTTCGGCTCTAATCCTCTTTGGGGTTCTACTTTCTTCAATTTGTGCAGCACCAAGTATCCTCTTTGATGCAGAGGGGGGTACTGATGAGAAGTTTTTTTGAAGAAATGAAGTCATCCTCCTTTCTTCTGCATCTCTAAGCAATCTTTGTAGTGTCCCTAGGTGAACCCCCTTGGGGTGAGGCCTGATTTCTCTGACCACTCTGGGAAGTTTGTTTGTCGTCCTAATCCATTTTCCCTGCTCGATCACATCTCCATTCTTATCGGATACTACAAGGGAAATTGTTGCGTGTGGATTGACTATCGAGGTCATCCTTAGGTATTGATAGACGGACTTCTTCCCTCTCTGGTACTTGGCCTTCATTACGGTCTCAATTCTTAATCCCTGTACAACTTCTTCCGAGGTTAAGCCATCAATCCAAGCCTCCCTCCTTTCTCCTGTTTTTATCGCCTTGTTCTTTTTTGTGTCAATGCCTAACTCGACGATGACTGCAGAGGAGTCCTTCTTTATTTTTGAAACTACATTTGTCTTTGAGCCGGTAGTAAGCTGGCTATACATCACAACTCCGGTTATTCCAATACCCTGTTGCCCCCTTGTCTGCCTTATAGCGTGGAATCTTGAACCAAGGAGAAACTTTCCAAAGACGTTTTCTATCGCATCTCTAGGTATCCCGGGGCCATTATCTTGGGTAATCAACTTCAGCTCATCGTTTTGTGTTCTCTGAATTTCAACTCTGATATCGGGCAAAATTCTAGCCTCTTCACAAGCATCAAGAGAGTTGTCAACAGACTCTTTGACGGCTGTAATTATAGATCGCTGAAGCGTATCAAACCCAAGGAAGTGCTTATTTTTTTCAAAGAACTCGCTTATTGATACCTGTTTTTGTTTTCTCGAAATCTCTTCTGCTTCACTCATACAAATCACCTAATCAGGTCCTCCCATTTCCCTTATGGAACGGGGCCTGCTAATGGTAGGCCAAAAGCGGGGATTGGCGCCTATTGAATTCTGCTGATATGCAACAAACAGAATTGCTAATTTCTCACCGTGAGAAGACTTCCGGATCCCATGCTGTAATCTTCCCAGTAAATGCACTAGTCATAACTGTCAGAGGACTTGCTAGATACAAAAGTCCGGGTCCCGACCTACCTTGGAAGTTCCTATTGATTGCCGACACCGTCACCTGCTCTGAATTATCGCTGACTCCGGGTCCTGCTCCTATACATGCCCCACAGCCCGGATCAATTAGCTTTACACCGGCCATTTTGAAAGAATCAGTCCACCCCATTTGCTTTGAGAGGTCTTTCACTGACTTGGATCCAAATTGAATATAGCAATCTACATCCTCGGGAATTGTAAGGCCTGCTTCCAAGGCCGCTTCACAAACCATAGCGTAGTATGAGAAGTCATCGTCCTTCCCCGCAGTGCATGATCCCGCATATGCAATATCGATGGGAACATCGCCAATTTCATCGATATAAGCACCGTTGGTAGGGTCGGATGGAATTCCCTTGTCTGGGTTTCCCGGATGCGCAACCATAGGACGGATCAGATCCAGATTTATTTCGTGGACTCCGCCGTCATATACCGCGCCCTCGTCTGGCAAAACGAATTGCCTTCTGACCTCATTCTCATCCAAGCCTTCACGCTTTAGCAAAAGCCACTCAACTGTCACGTTATCAGGTTCACATATTCCAGTCTTCGCACTACATTCTGTTGCCATGTTGCAAAGTGTTGCTCTCTCATCCATAGAAAGGCTACTAAGGCCTGTACCTCCAAATTCCATGCTTCTGTCCAAAGTCTCAGATTTAGCCGCATAATGCCAAAGAATATGCAGAATAACGTCTTTTGCCGTACAACCCGGATCGAGTTCGCCAATTAACTCGAAGCGAATACTCTCAGGGACATTGACGAATGCGAATTGGTTGTGAATTAGATTCGCGTATTCCGTAGATCCAACCCCATATGCAAGCGCATTAGAAGCCCCGCCCATACAAGTGTGGGAATCTGTAGCCTGAATGAAGTCTCCAACATCAATGAACTCCTCTCTTGCCACTTGGTGGCAGATTCCTGGACTTACCCCATCCTTTGCAGAATAGTCCCTAACCCCGGTGTGATCTTGAAATCCGTTCTGCAAGTCTCTCAGAGTCTGTATTTTTTCCTTAAATCTGCTAAATCTAGGCACCCCTGTTGCGTAGAGAAGGTGATCCTCAAAGACTGCGAATTTCCCGGGGCTAGGAATAGTATACTCATCCCCATACTCTTCGGAGAGAAATGTGTGGACTTGAGCAGTCGTGAATTCATGAGAGTATCCACCGTCTACTTGAGCAAGGACCGCGTCTCCAGGTTTTACAAAACCCCTCTTACCATTGGTTCCCAATAATTTGTTTGAAATGAGTTTTTCAATCATTGTCATGGGACGTTTGTTGGAATCTACTTCTGGTAAATCTACTCCGCCCTCTCCCATTCTCTTGGCAAAAGGTAGAATCCCTCCATTCTCTAGAATCAACCTACTCACAGGATCGTACTTATCGGTGAATTCAGATAGAGGCAAAGCCTCACCAGATTGAAGCCGTTCCAGCATTGAGTGGTCCCCCATTAACTGGCCCAAGTTCAGGTTGTTTCTTTCATGAATCGGTGCGAAGGAAGCGGCAATCACAATCCGTATTCCTGACCATCGCTCGCATTGAGGTGCAGTTTCCCTGCTGGATCCGGTACCCTTCCTATGACCAGACACTATCACTTCGAATCCACCATCCATAAGCGATTTAGGTTCGAACACCCTCTTACCTTCGTGCATTAATCCTGCATACGCATTTTCAGCAATTACTCTTGGCTCGTGGTCGAAGCATACCCATGCAGGAGTCATCACATCGGTGTTGATATCATCTAGAAGGTCACCAATATCTAGGTCCGCCATCATCAGATCCAATCCTTCATACAACTGCCTCCTTATCAGCTCGAGATCTTTTGTGAGGAACAAAACCCTCTTTCCTGGCGTCAAGGATACTAAATCGGGCGGCCATTCTTCTTCAGTCATCACGATCCCCATGGATGCCAAGCACAAATCATATTTCACGATTCTCGATTTTTCATATTAACTAACTTCTCGATTGAGATCGACTTAGCTCTGAAATAATAGACTTAAATAACATGCCAATCGCGGATTTAATACCTTTCGTAGAAAGGAGGTGAGGATGAATGTCATACCTTGTTGAGGATACAGTAAAGTGCGATGAATGTGGAAGCCGAAATTTGAGTAAGGACGAATCCAGAGGGGAAGTAGTATGCGATGACTGCGGACTCGTTTTGGAGGACAAGGTGATTGATCAGGGCGCAGAATGGAGAGTGTTCAGCCCAGAACAGGGTGATCAGAGGGCAAGGACCGGTGCCCCGATGACCGTTATGCTGCATGATAAGGGCCTTTCAACAGACATAGACTGGCAGAACAAGGATTACTCAGGGAAGTCGATCTCCAGTAGATATCGAAGCCAGTTTTACAGAATGAGAAAATGGCAAAAGCGATCTAGAGTAAGCAATGCCACAGAGCGAAATAAGGCCATGGCATTGGCCGAATTAGACAGAATGGCTAGTAGGTTAGAATTGCCCAAAACTATCAGAGAAACGGCGGCTGTGACCTATGGCAAGGCCGTAGATGCTAGGTTAATTAGAGGTCGATCGATCGAAGGAGTGGCAGCAGCCAGCCTCTACGCTGCCTGCAGGATTTGCGAGAACCCCAGAACTCTGGATGAGATTGGAGAAGCAAGCAGAACAGGTAGGAAGGAGATTGGAAGGACATACAGATTCATGGTGCGAGAATTAAGGATGAAAATCCCCCCGACCAAGCCAGAAGACTACATTCCCAGATTTTGCTCGGGCCTAGACCTTGATGCTGAAGTGCAGGCTAAAGCGTATGAGCTAATAGCAGCAGCACAGGAGAAGGAGCTTACTAGCGGAAGAGGACCTACAGGGATCGCAGCCTCAATCATCTACATTGCGAGTGTCCTCTGCGGGAAGCGTAGGACTCAGAGAGAGGTAGCTGAGGTTGCCGGGGTGACTGAGGTCACAATTAGAAACCGATACAAGGAGCTCATTCAAAACCTGAGTATTGAGCTCGAGATATGAGAGGTCGAGAACTTCTCTCAAGAGTTTCGTTTCAAGAGCAACCAGTGGTTGAGCCGCACTCATTGCACTTCAGACAGGTTCCGTTCCTAACCATCTGACTACCACCACAGTCGTCACATATGTCCCCGGTGAAACCTCTCTCTTTCGCGGCCCTTCTGATAGCGCTCTCAGAGTCAACAATGGGAGCCACCGCGGCCTCGAGAGTCATTTGGATCTCTCTTTTCTCACCTTGGGACCTCGATAGGCCCTGGTTAGTCATCTCTGGTTTACTAATAGAGAACGGGTCCAAGTCAACGGCTTCGACATGAGCCAAGTCATCTCTGCCGTCGTATTTTATTCCAAGCTCCCTGAATACCCAGTCAATGATACTGGATGACATCTTAACCCGACCGCTTCCACCTTCTATCATGCCACTTGGCTCAAACTTAGAGAAAGTGAAAGATTTGACGAAAGCATCTATCGGTACTCCATGTTGCAAACCTATGGAAACCGCGATAGCAAATTGGGACAACAGGGCTCTCCAAGCAGCTCCTTCCTTTGATGTCAGCAAGAATATTTCACCAAGCCTTCCATCTTCATACTCCCCAGTGATTAGCCTGACGCTGTGTCCGCCAACCCTCGCCTTGAAGTTAGTTCCAGATTTCATGTCAGGAAGGGGCCTTCTAGCCGCGATATAGTTCTGAACAAGGGCTTGCGCCACGGGCCTGGCATCCTCTTCTGGGACAGGGATTGCGCTAACGGCCTCTTCAACCATCATCTCAGCAACTTCCTGCTCCTCCTCTTCAAGCTCCATCGAGTCGACTAATTGACTCATCAGAGGCTGAGAAAGCTTGCTTCCATCCCTGTAAACCGCACATGCTTTGTTCATTGTAGCATGACTGAGATTGTAAGCCTCTCTAACATCCTCAATTGAGCAGTCCGATGGCATGTTGATAGTTTTCGAAATAGCTCCAGATATGAACGGTTGCGCCGCTGCCATCATCTTCACGTGCCCTGCTGGAGCAATCGACCTCACACCGGAGCCAGATGGTTGTGCACAGTCGAAGATCGGAAGATGCTCTTCCTTCAGACCAGGAGCGCCCTCAATCGTTCCTCGGCCTATGATCTCCGTGTTGGCCGCCTCAATCTCATCATTACTCATTCCGATTTCACCCAGAGTATCGAACCAAGGATTGCTACACTTGGTTTCTCCCTCATCATCAACAAAGAAATCATCTTCCGACATACCAAGATTTTCGATACAGAAATCCTTTCCTAAGATATCAGGTGAGAAGGCGTTCCTTACGTGGAATACTTTTGGTAGTTCAGACTCAATCATACTCAATTGTTCGGGACTCAATCCCGCCTTCTTCAGCACGTCACGAGAAATTGAAGGACTCAATCTGCCTGTGCCTACTACATACTCTTCAATTTCCTTCGCCTCAGATTTGGAGTATCCTAGCCTTGATAGTGCGCTGGGAAGGCCTTGGTTGATAATTCTCAGAGACCCCCCTCCAGCTAGTTGTTTGTATTGAACCATTGAGAACTGTGGCTCGATGCCCGTGGTGTCAGCACCCATTACCAATCCTATCGTTCCTGTGGGAGCGATAACTGTCGTCTGTGCGTTTCGATATCCATGCTCCTCGCCCTCGATTACTGCTCTATCCCAGCAGCTCCTAGCCGCCTCAAGCAAATCCTTTGGACACTTCTTCGAATCTATTCCCATAGGGGGGACCGTGATGCCTTCGTATTCCTCTTCAGGAGCGTCATAGGCAGCTCTTCGGTGATTTCGCATCACTCTAAGCATATCCTCCGAGTTTCGCTCGTAATCGGGAAATGGGCCCAGATGTGAGGCCATCTCAGCACTTGTAGCATAGGATTCCCCACACATTATGGAGGTAATCGCTCCACAAACTGAAAATGCCCTTTCATCATCATATGGGATTCCCATGTGTGTCAGCAGTGATCCAATATTGCAGTAGCCCAATCCCAAAGTTCTGTAATCGTAGGAGCCCTTAGCAATAGATTCAGACGGGAATTGAGCCATCAGAACACTAATTTCCAAGGTCGTTGTCCAGATTCGCACGCTGTGTCTGAAATCATCGATTTGGAAGGTGTGAGTGTCCAGATCATAGTAGTGAAGTAGGTTGATGCTGGCTAGGTTGCAGGCTGTGTCATCTAGGAACATATACTCAGAGCATGGATTAGACCCATTGATCCTACCAGCTTGAGGGCATGTATGCCACTCGTTTATCGTGGTATCAAATTGCACTCCAGGATCTGCACAAGCCCATGCAGTATATGCGACCTTGTCCCAAAGTGCCCTAGAATCGACGGTTTTGCACGGGACTGGGTCCCTTCCTTCGTTAGCCGCCAGTTCTCTTTCTGTTCTGAAGTATAGGCCCCACCCTTCTCCTGATTCTACTGCATCCATAAAGGAATTCGGGACTCTGACAGAATTGTTGCTATTTTGGCCCGAGACAGTCATGTAAGCCTCTCCCTGCCAATCGGTGTCCAACACTTCGAATTCCAAGCCCTTCCAGCCTTGTTCTGCAAGGTCAACTATTCTTTTGATATGAGCTTGCGGCACACTGTCATTTATCGCCTTGACCATGGCATTTTTTAGGCCTGGATTCGTTTTCTGACTGAACCTCCCCTCATCATCTCCAAATGACCAAATCGACTCCATAATGGAGTCAGCGTGTTTCTGCAGGATTGTACTCCCGATAACTAGTGCGGAGACCTTTTCCTCTTCCGAAGGCTTCCAATCAATGTACTCTTCAATATCAGGATGATCCATGTCGAGTGTCACCATCTTCGCAGCCCTTCGAGTTGTTCCTCCAGACTTTATTGCCCCAGCGGCTCTATCTCCTATTTTCAAGAACGACAGCAGTCCGCTCGAGGTACCTCCGCCAGAGAGAGGCTCCCCTCTACCTCTGATGTTCGAGAAATTTGAGCCTGTCCCAGAACCGTATTTGAATAACAGCGCCTCCCTGTTCCAGAGACCCATAATCGAATCTGTCCCTCCCACCAGGGAGTCCGATACAGATTGAATAAAGCAGGCATGTGGCTGGGGGTGCTCGTATGCATTGGTTGACTTCCCCAACACACCTGTATCAGGGTCAACGAAACTATGGCCCTGGGCAGGCCCCTCGATTCCGTACGCCCAATGTAAGCCTGTGTTGAACCACTGGGGGCTGTTTGGTGCGGAACGCTGACTAGCGATCAGGTAACACATCTCATCGAAGTAGGCGCGGGCATCTGCCTCGCTTGCGAAGTAGCCGTACTTCCAGCCCCAGTAGGTCCAGGTCCCTGCAAGTCGACGGAATAATTGCCTCCCGTCAATCTCACCACCCATTCTATCGGCGACATCAACTTTCTGAAGCCGCTCGTGATCTGGCTCACTTCGCTGTAGCCAGACAGGCACCCCCTCTTCGGGAACGTTCCGAAGATACTTCGGAACACCCGCCTTGCGTAGATATTTCTGGGCGCAGACCTTTCCGGGTACTCCAGAGAAACCAGAAGGGAGAGAAACTCCTTCAATTGAATCGGCCATTGAGCCATCAGGGTTCCGAATCTCGACGTCCATTGTAATCCATTCGAAAGAGTCGAAGGGGTCTTGGCCTGCCGAGGTAAATCGCCTCTCCACCACTAGGCCGCTTTCAGAGTCTAGCTTCTTATCAGATGACGAAATTTTTGTCTGCATTTTTATCTCACTCCCATTATTTACAGTCAGGATTGGTCCCGCCTGTGCAAGGGAGTTGCGTTTCCGAATGGGCGCCCTTTAATGATTAGTATTGAATCGGCTACCTTTGCCAGCATTTTGACAAAAATCTGAAAATTTCCAATGGAAATCTAACCTTCATTATCCCTCCATTCGAAGGGTCCAGTCAAGACTAGCTCCTGACCGAGTAATCATTATGCCAACGCTGCAATACTTTTCATGACTGCTTTCAATTAGCCTACGAACCAGAGCTTCAGGAATATCTCCAGAAATTATGTAATTCATCTGGATAGATGTGAAAACCTTGGGGCTCTCTTCTGCTCTTGAAGCATTGATCTCAACTCTTGCAGATTGTAGTTTTTCTATTCGGTGCTTCAGTCCATCAATAACATCAATCAGAGAGCAAGCTGCGTGCCCATGTAGAACCATCTCCATCGGGCTAGGACTTGATTCTCCGTATATGTCGAATCTTTTTCCCGCGCCAGTTGTCCCCACATATCCTCCATCATTAGTCCAAAGAACCTCTCCGTTCACATAGCTTCGAACAAACCCACCCCCTTGAAGGGTTGGCTTCATCTATATCTCATCACTCGCAGGCACGATAAAATGACTAAGACAGAAACGATTTCAATTTCTGATGGCCGATTGGAGGTTCCAAGCAACCCTAAGATACACTACATAGAGGGGGATGGAATTGGGACCGATATCACTCCAGTGATGATTTCTGTGGTAAATTCCGCCGTAAACAAGGCCTACGATGGTAATAGGAAAATAAACTGGCAAGAGGTCCTTGCCGGTCAAAAAGCATTCGATGCAGTCGGTGAATGGCTTCCTGAAGAAACAAAGAACTCCATGCGTCAAGGACTCATATCAATCAAGGGTCCACTTACAACTCCCGTTGGAGGGGGGATTAGGAGCCTAAATGTAGCTCTGAGGCAGCAATTGGATCTGTTTGCATGTGTAAGGCCCGTTAGATGGTTTGAGGGTACTCCCAGCCCGGTGAGAGATCCTGGTGCTGTCGATATGGTTATTTTCAGGGAAAATAGTGAGGATGTCTACGCAGGAATAGAATGGGAGAGCGGAAGTGACGGAGCCAGCAAGCTAATTGATTTCCTTCAGGACGAAATGGGAGTCGACAAAATTAGATTCCCATCGACATCTGGTATCGGAATAAAGCCAATCAGCAAGGAAGGAACTGCGAGAATTGTCCGAGCTGCAATCAAATACGCGATAGATAATGATAGGAAAAGCGTTACTTTAGTCCACAAGGGAAACATAATGAAATTCACCGAGGGGGGTTTTAGGGACTGGGGTTACCAGTTGGCCAAAGAAGAATTCGGAGCTACGGAGATAGATGGGGGTCCATGGTGTTGTCTTACCAATCCAAATACTGGAACAAAAATTACTGTAAAGGACGTAATTGCTGACGCAATGCTCCAACAACTGTTGACAAGACCAAATGAGTATGACGTTCTGACAACAATGAACCTTAATGGCGACTACATATCAGATGCTCTTGCCGCTCAAGTAGGAGGAATTGGAATTGCACCCGGGGCTAATGTCAACTACGATACCGGCATAGCAATTTTCGAAGCTACCCATGGCACAGCTCCGAAATACGCGGGTCAGGACAAAGTAAACCCCGGGAGCCTAATCCTCTCTGCTGAGATGATGCTGCGACACATAGGTTGGGGTGAAGCGGCGGACTTGATCATCAAGGGCATGGAAGGTGCAATCTCTGCCGGTACAGTGACATATGACTTTGAGCGTCTAATGAAGGATGCTAAACTGCTATCTTGTTCAGAATTCGGTAAAGCAATAGTCGCCAATATGTAGGTTGAAAACATGGACGATGCCCGGGAGAAGATGCTGGAAATTTTCAATCGTTCCCTTGAATCGGATGACCCACTATCTTGGTTTGAGGACCTCTACAAACACTCAGATGAGGAAAGGGACCTAATTCCGTGGGATTGGAGAGAGCCCCATCCATATTTGGTTGAATGGGTGAAATCTACCGAATACCGTGGCAAGGCCCTTGTGGTGGGGTGCGGTCTTGGTGAGGATGCAGCATTCCTGAGCAAGATGGGCTGGGAAGTAACTGCTTTCGATATTTCTAACTCTGCTATTGATTGGGCAAAAAACCTGCATGGAGACGTTTCTGTAGAGTGGCTAGTGGAAGACCTACTAGAATTACCAAGTTCTTGGACTGCCTCCTATGATTTGGTCTTGGAGGTGCATATTATCCAGGCTATTCCGAGAAAAATAGGAAAAATAGCCTCAGAAAGACTTGCCCCACTAGTCTCCGAGGGGGGACACCTAGTTTGCATAGGTAAATTGAAGGAAGCACGCGATGAAGACTCAGGCCCCCCATGGCCACTTTCTCTCGACTTTATTAAGCGGATAGGGAAGGGGTTAGATAAGGTCGAATTATTAATTTCCCAGATAGAAGGCAAAGAATCAACAAGGTACAGAGCCGTCTGGAAGAGGAAAAAGCAGCAAGCGACTGATTAGCCAAATCTAAGTCAAGGTCTCTGCTCCGAAAAACGTGGATATTGTCAGAGTTGTAATTATCACACTCCACCCAACTGCCGCGTTGGTATTAATTTGGATATTTTTCAGTCAAAGGAAGTGGAGGGAACTCTCATCAGATCTGAAAGGCGATGAAAGAAGGCAGGCCCTAGATAACCACGAGAAAATGGGAGACAGAATTCTCATCGCTAGTCTATCCGTAGTCGTAATAGCATTCGTGTCAAATATAGCACGGGGAGTTATAGATAATGGTGAGCCAACAAGCTATCTAACCCCTAGTTTCCATGGAATTACCGGTCTAATTGGGTTGTTGCTTATGTACTATCTATGGAAGCTAGGAAGAAAAACAAAGCACCTAAAGGGAACTAAACAGGATTTTACATCGACAAGGGAAGCGCATGGTAAGGTTAGCGACCTACTGGGAATACTGGTGGCAATACATGCCTTCCTTGGTTTTCTTTACCTTCTAAATATTCTATGACAGGCTAGAGCACCACATTTCCAACCATGCTGAGATGTTTCTCTCGATATCACTCTCAAGTACCTCCCTCTCTTCAACAACTCCTCCTCCGATAGGTTTGATTCTACAGCCACAAGCATTTGCGTGACCTCCTCCATCAGGATCGAAAAGCGTTGCGAAAGCAGTTAGATCAAATATTCCACCATTAATATGAAGAAATGAATTAGTGTAAAATGACGCAGATACCGGATATCTATTTTCGTCTTCGAAGGACCCCCCGAGATCCCCATGTACTACAATGCAGGCATCGCATGAATCACCCGCCATAGCAGTAACTTGGTATCCGTTGGACCGCATCCCCAGGCCGTCAAGCCTTACTACTGCCAACCTATTGTGAACTATAATCCGTTCTTCGATCGCATTTCTTAGAGCTTCACGCTCTGCTCTTTTCTGCTTCACTACGTCGGAGATAACCGAACCAGCTAGAATCTTGTCGACTCCAAGCCCATCACTGAGCGACCTCATAACTTGCATTGCTGTTTGCTTACCGCTATCGATGACCCAACTTAGCCAAAGCACAGGAGACTCCGAAAGATACTCTTCTCTGTTTATTTGCCCACTATCGAGCTTGTCTACCCAGATTAACAGATTTTCAAGATCTGTCAGGTCCACTTTTTCTGAAACTAGGTCGAATGCAATTCTTGCTGCGGAAGGAGACTCTTCCCAAATTACCACAGGGCCCTCCGCGGTAGCCTCCTGAGGTTTGTTCGATTGATGGTGATCTATACACAAGGCACAATCCGGGTGAGTGGGAAGATCACATACCGCAGTCCATTGGTCAATCTTATCGTCCAGCAAACCGGCCCGCAACTCGCCCGGATGGCCGAACTCCACTTTGGCCTTCTTCCACCATCTAAGCAGAATTGCAGCTGTTACCACCCCGTCTAGGTCGCTATCCGTGACAATCCTCCGTATTTCCAAGTCCAGCGGATGCTTCTCCATCGAATCTTCGACTGGACCCACATCATTTGTGGTTTCGCATCATTGCACGGAAGGTTTTCATCCTTGGGCGCCCCATAGTATAGATATGCAACGCAAACCCGGTACAACGGAGACCTCATGCGGATTCATTCTTGTCAACTTTGATAGCATATTACTCCTCCAATATCCGCAGGGCCACTGGAGCTTTCCGAAGGGGCATGTCGAGGAAGGGGACTCGGACCACCACTCTACCGCCCTGAGAGAACTAACTGAAGAAACAGGCATATCACAGGTATCCATTTTGGATGGTTGGAGTCAGATGACAGAATATACATTTTTCAGAAAAGGGAAGGAAACTCCTAAGCAGGTTTTCTGGTATCTAGCCGAGACCAAGGAAATGGATGTATCATTGTCTCACGAGCATACTAACTATCTTTGGCTTCAACTCGATGAGGCAGAGAAACAGATTACTTTCGAGCAAGAAAAAGAACTTCTACTTTCAGCAAAAAGATTCATGCAAAAGATTGGGAAAATGGTTTAGTTCGAAACCCTAATTCCTTTCAAATGAAACGCTAATCACCCATTCCGCTTCCCTAATGGTGTCCATAAGACCTCTTCTTCCCCTGTATTTTTCGTAATCCATCTCGCAAGCACAAATAGCCAATCTGATATTCTATTAAGGTAGAATATCACCTCATCTCTCACAGAATTATCGCCTTCCTCCTCTCTAACAAAACAGGCCTCTCTCTCCGCCCTCCTTGCCACAGTTCTAGCTACATGAAGGAAAGCCACTGGGGCAATTCCTGTGGGTAAAATGAAAGATTCCAACGGATCTAGCTCATCCAACCAACTGTCCATCTCCGAGACCAGCCGATCACATTCTTCTATACCGATTAATATCATTTGTTCGGGTAGCTTACCGGGTGTACAGGCACACTCTCCTCCTAGGTCAAAGAGCTCCTGCTGAACTCTTGACAGGGCTTCTTCGGCGTCATTTGGTCTGTGGAATCTTGTGACGCCTGGCATCCTACCAAGTTCCATTCTAACAACTCCAATTTGTGAATTCAACTCGTCAACGGTGCCGAACAATCCCACTCTCTTGCTCTCTTTTCCTACCACGGATCCGTCAAGTAATGAGGTCTTACCACCATCACCAGTGCCTGTGTGGACCCTATTTATTCTGACCATAAACTTCCGAGGGGGTTCTCGCTTTCAATCGTACTCAAGCGCTCTTTGCAGAATCCAACCCACTCTCTATTGCTTCAATCCAAGACGAATCCACTGATTCCCAACCCCCTAACTTTTCCAGCTCATCGAGATTCTGCTTCTCTTCTTTGGAATTTCCTAAGTGACGATGAATAAGTACCAGTGCAGAGTAGCTCATCGAATTTATCCATTGCTCCTCCATATCCCAAGACCGCTCGAAGTGGGAAATTGCTCCGTTCGGACCCAAAATTAAACCTCTATGAATTTGCCTCAATCCTGATTTAGACCAGGCAATTCCAGGTATCCCCAACACCAAGCCTCTGAATGCCAGGTACAACTCCACAAGCACCATTAGGCATGCGAGCATAAACGATCCAATTTGCTCTGGTTGGCTGGCAAACTCCCATCTCGACGCTAGCAACGAGATCCCTCCGACGCAGAACAAAATACCTGCTAGCGGTGCCACTATCACATCCATCTTCGTTATACTCATGTTTCTTATTCCTAAGATAACGAAAACCCCGCCTAGTACAACAGAAACCACAGATGGTAAATCCACACTCGCCTCTCTAGGGCTAGTGCTCGTGATCCATAGAAATAACGCCGTGGCTAGCAGAACCCATGCAAACCTACTAGATTGCTCGGGAAATGGCTGTAGTCGACTAAGATACAGGGAGTACAAACCCAACAAAAAGAATAAAACAATCCAAAACAACATCTTAATCCTCCACTTTACTACCCCATCCAGCAAGCCAAAAGCTATCGTCATCAAGGATGTTGCTCCAACCTTCGTCATCTGCTTCCAGCAGTATTTTGCCTCTTCTCTCGAGCCCCTGTAATTGCGCATCCCCCATATCTCCATTTGAGTGAGATAACCTCCATTGAGACCTCATTGTCTCGACGCCTCTTTGTCCCTCAGGCCTACGATTGTAACTCCTCTCGCAAATCTCTCGCAGCTCTTGAATCCACAACTTTGACCCCTTAATGTGGAGCTTATCGCTTACGAATTCCCTCTTCTTTCTGAACGGCCACCATCTCATAGTATTGTAAGCGCGTCGTAGCAGACCCGTATTGATGCTTTGTTAATCCCTAAGTGCGATAGACTCCACGAGCTAGTATGGGAAGAGTGCTCGTCCATCTAGATTCAATGCCAAAAGATCGGGCCTTCGCAACAATTCTGAGGGATTATGAAGAACGACTCAGTCCCGTCGGTATTAGCGTAAAGGCTCACGATTCCACAAAAGATCCGAGAGATTACGAAAAAGAAATATCAAAACTTTCCGGTAAATTAGTGTTGTTGGATGAAGAAGGTAAGACAATGACTAGTATGCAATTGGCAAGGTGGCTAGAATCTACACAGCTCGGAAGAGAGACTACTCACATGGCGATAGGGCCACATAATGGATTTTCAGAGCAAGCCAAGGAATCAGCAGATTCTCTTATCGCACTGTCGTCTCTAACCTTAACACATGAATTTTCAGCAGCATTGCTGATGGAACAACTTTACAGAGCTTCAGAAATAATCAGAGGGTCTCCTTATCATAGGGGATGAGGATCTGGTATGATACTAGAGTCGCTCTGTGATACGAATCATGATTTTGTTAGGAATCGATTCATAAGTATTTGAACATGCCAACAACCCTAGCCAGTGCTGGGATGAGGATTCCATGAGTGAAAATGAAGGGAGAAAGGAAACTAAGGGGGTTTTACCGGCGATCACATTAGTCACTTTGATGATATTGAGCACACAACTCATGATTTTCGAAAAGACCAGCGATCCTGTCGAAGAAGAGGAAAGCATTGAGCCTTCTAAGAGAACTGCATACCCTCAAATGGGGCAGGTCTCCGCACCTGTCCAAGGAGACGGGCAGTATCAACCGGCTACTACAAACCCATTTCAGAACCCGGCATTCAGCCCGTTTTACAATGATGCAGCTTCCGTTTATGGAAAGGTCTCGGACCTTTCTGCCCTGGGTTTAGACCCTAGCTACGGCTTCTTTCTAGAGGAGACAAACACCGATGATCACGACAACGACGGTATAAACGACCTTGACGACCTAGACGATGACAACGACGGTATAAACGACCTAATCGAAAGGTTTGATGGATGCTATGGGACTGACCCATATGATCACGACAACGACGGCATTCAGGATGAATTCGACTGGGACGATGACAACGACGGAATCCTAGAGGGACCAATAGACTATGATCAGGGAAACGATCCATGGAACGTCACATCTGACAGGCATGTCGATCCAAATGCGGTCCATCCATGGACCGGAGGACCGGTAGGTTTTGGCTATCTAGTGGACCAAAATCCAATGGATCACGATAACGATGGAATAACCGATGAGGACATAGACGGTTCAGGGAGGGGATCATATGACGAGGACGATGATAATGACGGAAGAATTGACCAATTCATATGGCCATGTGACTTCGATTCAGATGGTATACAGGACTATTTCGACGACGACGATGATGGTGACGGAGTACTCGATATCAATGACATCCATCCTTGGGACTCCACTCAGACATCACAGATTTCAACGGCACAAGGCATACTATGGGATACTGCCGTAAGGTGGAATGCCACTAACTATTCGCAATATGTCGATGGACTTGATTACGTTGAGCTCCATGCTCTTGAGCACCCAAGAGAGCAGAGCTTCACTGAAATTTTCGATGGGGACCTTGACGGTGATGGAATACCAAATTTCCTTGATCCGGACAATGACAACGACGGATCACCAGACTCTTCGGATACTGATGACGATAATGATGGCCTAGCAGACATGTATGATGTGGATGATGACAATGACGGAATTCCTGACGAATGCCGACAGCTGGATACTAATTCTGATGGTCAGGGGGACTATCCCCTCGAAGCATTTAATGGGTTTTCAGTGGCTATAGAGACTCCGGGAGAAGATTGTGAGATAGACTACGACGGGGACCTGGACGATGATCGTTTCAGAGCCATCGATGCTGACTACGATATGGTCTGGGATTGGCTAGATACTGATATGGGTGGAACCGAGAGGCCGGACAATCCAGTCTGGGAAGCTACCCCGTGGGACCTAGATAATGATGGCCTGAAGAATGAGGACGACCCATACCCGCTCAATGACTCGGCTGAGGTAGCCTCCTGGGACTGTGCCACATTGGAGAACCCAAACCCGCAGAACCCAAGCGATAATTGCATTCTCTGGAGAACTTCCTACACTGGTTTCAACGACTGGGATGGCGACGGGGTGAACAATTGGGTCGACGTGGATGATGATAACGATGGCATTCTCGACTGGTTGGATATCGATCCTGACTGCGATTTGGATAACGATGCTTATCTTCACGAACTTAATGGTTCTATGTTCAGGGATGATGGGCCTAACGATATCGACACGGACGTGGATGGAGACGGGCTCCAGAACGATGAAGACTGGGACGACGACAACGACGGAATAAACGACTTCTTCGATCCAGATGATGGTAACTGCGGAATTGTGGATTCTGACAATACTGACAATTTCTTTGGAAATAGCTGGCCACAATCAGACGGCGATGCTATAGACGGCTCCGAGGATAGTGCGGCTTATGCGGCTGTTGACAACTATTACTGGAATATAACATGGGGTTTCAATCCATTCAACTTTGATAATAGCTTCATGCTAGACTACAATGGGTACGATGACAGCTCATTTCCACCAATAGAGGGAACCATACCAGAGATGTACTGGTTCCTAATGATGAAGTGGAGCCCATACAACGGAGACAACTTCTTCGATATCGACACAGATGGAGACTCACTAGTAAACGGAATCGACATAGATCAGGATGGGGATGGCCTTCCAGACTGGTGGGACCAAGACGAGGGCAACGACGGTATCCTAGATGTAGATGATGTAAAGATGGGCGGGTCTCTAGACCGAAACTCTTGTGGAACAATAATCTTCAGTCCTATTCAAGAGAGGTGGTGTGGATTACAGTATGCATTCCTATTCAAAGTACCACTCCTAACGCCCACTCAGACGGGAGGTAACGTATTTTCGGTCCCCTATAGCACTCGTCCTGATCCAGAATGGGATGATGGCGCATATGACGGATCCAACCATCCAAATGGCGAATTTAGCTGCATATCTAACTGCTACTGGTTTACTTTCGATCCAACTAGCAATCCAACCCCGTCATCGGCAGTCAGCTATCAAGAAATGAGGAACAACAGAGATCTCTGGATAACTTACATTGGGATCGGACAGAATGGTGGAAACCTTTTCCAGTGGACCTCAGATGTAAACAACAACTTCTTCCCAGACGAAATTGGCGACCTGCTAAATGATGATGTGGATCCAGATATTGACTGCGGACAACCCATTCCCGATTTCTCATGGACTCCCAACTGCATGTTCAACAATACCAATGACTTGGATGATGATTGGGATATTGTGTACGATCACTTCGATGTCGACGACAACAATAATGGGGTCTGGGACTTCCTTGAAGTGGACTCTAATAGTGACTTAGACGATGATGACCCTGATTCCTTTAATCCTCCAGTAAACGAGCCTTTCTACTTTGTAGGCGACAATTGCGAGGATGCAGATGATGATGGTCTGGACACGGATCCTGATGGAGACGGAATTTATCAATCGGTATGGGACAAAGGAGTCTTGGGGCAGGCCCTTCTTTTCCCGGAGTATTACGATGTCGACAATGACAATGACGGGGTCCCGGATGGGGAAGATCCAGACGATGACAACAACGGAGTCTCGGATGCAGCCCAGGAACTTTTCCCTGGATGCTTCACAGGTGAGGAACAGAGCACTTGGGACCACGACAATGACGGGATAGTGAACTGGGCGGACGATGATTGGGATGGAGACGGAATACCCAACTCTCTCGAGCTTCAGAACCTGATCGATCACCAGGGAACTGCTGACGCATTCGACGATGTGTGTTGCCTCAACTTCCCCATAGCTCCATGGGATCATGACAATGATGGAATCAGAGACGACATAGATGAAGACGACGATTACGATGGCATGAAGGATGAGGACGAGGTGATGCTTTGGCCTTCGAGGTTTGGAATGGAATCGACCAATCCATGGGATCACGACGACTTTGGAGGAGGGGTCGGTATAGCAAATCCAACAAACAACTCGACTGGACCAGACTACTTCGACGTCGACGATGATAATGATGGTAGGGAGGATCTCGACTGGAACAATCCATCAGTGGGAAGCTGGGCAATTCCTTCTAACAAGACCGAGGAATCTTCCGGTTCTAGTTCTGATTGGGACTCTGATAATAACGGAGTGCTAGACGACGATGACAAAATTCCGACTAGGATTACACTATCCACCCAACCAATATTATGGCTGGACGAAAACAGACCTTCAATTTTTAATGGAACTGTTTTCTGGTTAGATGATACGGGCTTCGTCCCCGCTCCCGACATTCCAGTCCAGGTACACATTCGCTACATTGAAAATGGCACCTCAGTCATTGAGACGATAGACGTACTAACTGATTCCAATGGGGATTACGTCGTCGGTCAATTCCTATTCCCGGAGGATATCCAGGTTGGGCCCAATACAACTTACGAGGTTTACTCTGAGGTCACTGAGATGTTTGTACACGACTACAGCTCTACTCTTGAAGACACGGATGGGGATGGCCTGGGTGACACCGGCTTTCCGGTTGAAGTAAGGGCCAACACAACAATAGGATTCGTTTCAGGTCAAAGATTCAGAGCTGACGAACAACCCTTGAAGCTCGACTTCAAGGTACACTACACAGCCGATTATAACAGAGGAATATTCGACAACAGGATACCCTTTGCGCCAGTTTCTTTCACAATTAGCGATTCTGGAACCCAATTTGGAAACATCACCCACCCTACTGTTTACGACGGTTATGGAAACGGTTACAGAGCTGACTCTGGCGGTTGGGTTTCATTGGCCTATAACCAATCATTGGATCGGTGGGAGCAAGTTCAGTGGAACTCACTACTAAACAACGGTGAGGGAATTCCAACCGGGGGGTATGAGGAAATAAACTGGAACCCTTGCTCTACGAATAATCCAACTGGATCACATTCTGTCCTCGGCACTTATGAATACAGAAATACAACACTACCAGTTGGTGATTACAGCTTCATCGGATTCTCCAGACCTGATCTAGGTGGATGCTTAGACGACGAATATGAATGGCCATGGGCCCATCTAGAGGGCTCTAAGACTGACACATTCTACATCAGAGCAATGCATAGGATGTACGTAGAAGCGGAAATGTACGTTTCATCCTTCAGACCCGTCTACTTCTGGGATGCTACACAGTTCACCGGCTCTTCCTTCGGAGCATGGAGGGCACTGTTCCATGCACCTTCTCTGGCAAATGCAGGAACAACTTTCTCAGATGCAAGCCTAGGCAAGTCGTATCCGATCCTATGGGATGGGACTCCCTCAGGGTTGAACGGTATAGCGGGCGGCGCTCTTACTGGATTCCTTTCCTCTAACGGTACACATTGGACAATCACCATGCAGAATGGTGCTGACTTCGACTCGCCTCCATGTGGTCCCGTCGATCCGTTAGTTCCGAACAGTGAGGTAAGGTGTGAAATAGTCCCAGAGATGTTCACTGGAGAGACCATAAGAGTAGTCGGAAACGTGTGGAATCGAACCTTCGTACCTTGGACCCAGGACGCAATCGCCCTCCAAATGGATATCGATAACAATGGTGTCTTTTCTGGCAGCCTCGAGACGGCATACTCCAGAAGACCAAACATGGTCGAGGGACTAGCAACATTCGACTACAACTGGACATGGTTCTCCCAGTACCCAGCAGGAACATTTGGAGTAAAGGCCGACTTCACCTTGTCAGACTACTACTTCACAGGAGAGCAAGAACAGGTACTCGCTGCCACAGGAGCATATGGAAACGTTACCGTCATTGGGACCACTGACTTCCAATTGAACTCCCTTCCACGCCTTTACAGGGGCCAGAACACTACCGTTGAAGCCCGTCTGATCGACAATGCATTCCAACCTGTGCGCGAAGTCCCCGTAAACTGGACATGGTCCGGGGATCTGACTAGCGGAGTGGCAATAACTGACAACAATGGTGTTTTCAAGGTCAATCTGACCGACATAGACACACTCGGAAACTTCTCACTAGGATTTACCTACATGGGAGACAGCCTTAGACAAGGGAACTCGGCCGAAGTCAGTCTATGGGTTGTATCAAGGACATATATCAGCCTAAGTAGTGCTGGGCCCAACGTTGCCTATAATGGGGATGATTGGCGACTATCTGCGGTTGTTCTGGATGACAACAAGACTCCATTTGAGAAAGATGTTGGGGGCGCCGTACTCACTACTTTGGGCGAAAACATGGGTTGTGCTCCAATCCAGAACCAAGATGGATATGACCTAGGAGGAAACGTGACAATAATCTTCGAGGGTGTAGATTTCGAGGATAGGACTCACAGGCAGATAGTGAACAGGACATGCCCAAAGGATGGGAAGATTGACTTCAAAACTACCCTAGATCCCCAGCTCCTGAAAGACGACCCCTTCTCATACTTGCCCGACGGATTTGGCCCGGTCAATGTCATCATTAGATTCGAGGAAAACCTCCCCCACGAAGGATGCGGGCCAGTTACTTCAGAGATGCTTACTACATCCGGCGCGTGGGACCCATGTGTCACAATACTGAACAGCGACCACTTTAGGAAGGTCCTGCAATTCCAAGTGGATGGGTTCAGCCTCATCGGCAACACCAAACTGGATGTCGATCAGCAGATAGTCTACACATCTGAGATTGACCCTGATACTGGACTTATCCTCGAGAAGCCGATGATTGTCACCGGTCAACTCACAGACGAACTTGGTGGAAACCTTTCCAGTAGACAAATCCGGGTTACCTATGAGATGGGATCGATGATTTTTGATCCGATAGAAAACAGAATGAAGTTCCGGGCAGGAGACGATGGTATTGGAGCATGCATCCCCGGGGCAACAGATGAAAACGGACTATTCGAAATAAACTGCCCCATTTCGGGTGTAGACGCTGGAACTGCCAAGGTCAATGTTGAATACAATGCTTGGGACACTCTCAACAATGACAGGTACAGATATAAGAATAAGACACAAGTAATGTTCTTCCCTGTCTTTTCTAACTCAACCCTAGAGGTATCAGAGGTCGGCCCATTCAGATCTGACTACCTAACGTACACTTTCCCTAATGGTTCAGACTTTCAGGTCCTCTATCTCAAGGAGGCCTTCCACATCAATGCCAAGCTCTCCCAGTCCAATGGTAAGCCGGTGGGGGGGAAGTGCGTCAACATATATCTAGACCCAGATGTGAACACTCGACCTATCGCTACGGCATTTACAGCAGACGGAACAGGACAATTCATTTGGTACTCAGCCGATCCCGATGACAACCCTAGCAGACGTGGTGTCGAACCTAGCGGAAACAAACTAGAGGGCTTTAGAACAGTAAGGGTAGCATACGAACCGGAGAAGTACATACCTGGAGGATGCGACTATGAGGCACTAGAGCCCAATCCAGTATTGAATAGCTCTTTCATGGATGTTGAAGTTCTGGTAAGAAGTAAAGTCGACATCTTACTGAAAGAGCACTGGGCGAGCCCAACGGGATATCTTGAAGGAGAAATCATCGAGGGGGAGGTTGCTATTCTAAGGGACAGGCTAGACCTTACAGTGGAGGGTCAGAGAGTGGAGTTCCATAGACAGTTCTGGAACGGTTCAGGGTGGCAGACGGAAAGAGTCGAGATCCTGATTACAAATGAGAGAGGCTCGGCAAACTTCTCTTTCCAATACACAGGAGAAGAAATACCCGGACATCCAGAGTGGAGCGCGCCTGATGGGAGGTGGAGGGTCCTAGTCCACTTCGAGTCTGCTGATGAGAATCAGCCCTATTTCGTGGAACAATGGCTTAACAGTACGCCTTCGATATCTCAAGGAAATCCCGAAGTTGATGCCAAAGCAAGTTTCCTAACCACACAAGTTATGGTAATTTCAGGAATCGCACTCTCGGCCATGGTCTTGGTGGGGACAATCATGTACAACAACTATCGAGAACGAAGGAAGGTGGAGGTCCTGAGAGGAATTCTAACAGACGCTCTAATGTCACTAAAGGCCTCAAATAATTACATCGAGGCTATTTTCTCGTGCTATAAGGACCTCATAAAGTACTTTAGAATGAGGGGGGCTATGAAAAAGGTCTTTGAGACAACCAGAGAGTTTGAGGATGTTATCAACAAGATGCTTGGAGGAATTGTTCCTCCCGAGGAGATCGATGGCTTCTTCACGATCTTTGAAGAGGCTAGATATTCAGACCATGACATCGGCTCCGAGGAGAGAGATAGGGCCATACAGATTTTCCAATCTATGATTGGGAGAATGAACAGGGCTCTGGGAGAGAGTATGCTATCCAGAACATCCTCAACAGAATCCTCCCTCTATGGGCCATCGGTCAAAGCAGGACAGTTTGTTGATGCGGAGGGCCAGGTCAGGTTTGCTGGGGTCGACGACTCAGTAGACAACGACGGATTCAAGATTTAGCCATATCATTACCGCACCTAAAACGCCCCTGCGGGGCGCCCGCAGGTTTCATAACACCGACTTTGGTGGCCGCGCTACCACATATGGGGGCGAATGCTATGGGCAATCAAGAAAGAAAGACCAATTCGTCGCTAGTAGCCCTCATCGGGGAGCTTAAGGACCACAGTAGGTCTACGGGATCTTCCATCTGGAGGGACATCGCATCCAGGCTGGAGTCAAGTAGGAAGAATTGGGCTGAACCAAACCTGAGTCACATCTCAAGACACTCACAGGAAAAGGAGACAGTCCTGGTCCCGGGGAAGGTCCTTGGAAGTGGGGAAATTAACGGGAAGCAGACCGTCGCCGCATTCAGCTTCAGCGATGGGGCCAAGAACAAAATTGCGGCTTCTGGTGGCAGAACCCTCAGTATCAGAGAACTCATGGAAGAAAACCCGAAAGGAAAGGGGGTGAGGATACTTGTCTGAGCCAACTAAAGTTTACGACGCTTCCGGAAAGATTCTCGGAAGGCTGGCAAGCCAAGTTGCGAAAGAGATGATCTCTGCAAGAAAGTCCGGTAGTCAGCAGAGAGTTATAATCATAAACGCTGAAGGAGCTATCGTCTCGGGGCCTAAATCCAAGGTGTTCAAGGATTACAGAGCGAAATATAATCTAAATCACGCCAGGAAGGGACCATTTTTTCCGAGAATGCCTGATAAGATCATCAAAAGAACAGTCAGAGGAATGCTACCTTACCAAAAAAACAGCAGTGGAAGAGCGGCACTAAAGGACTTGAGAGTAATGATTGGGACCCCTGCAAACCTCTCCGGGGAAGAGCTTCCAGAAGACCACCAGTGGGGGGACACTGGCAATATAGACCGATCCCCTCCAAACAAGTACGTTAGACTAGGGGACATAAGCTCCCATTTAGGCGTGGATTCCTCAAGATGGGGTGGTGAATAAATTGGCAAGAAAAAAGACAGGTACCAAGGTCGTAAACACGAGCGGGAAGAGAAAGACTGCAATAGCCCGTGCGACCCTCAAGCCAGGAAAAGGAAGAGTAAGAGTAAACGGCTCACCGATTCATATCATGGAACCCGAGCTTGCTAGGAGGAAGGCACTGGAACCATTGTTGATTGCAGAGGCTATGAACAGGACCGATCGCGTGGATATTGCAATTGACGTAAGGGGCGGAGGCCAGATGGGACAGGTAGATGCGATTAGGACAGCTATTGCTCGAGGGCTAGTCAAGTACAACGACGGAGCCGAGGGCGATGATGAGGAGCTAAGAGATGAATTCATCAGATTCGAGAGGAAGATGTTGGTAAACGATCCAAGGAGGAAGGAACCGAAGCATCAAATGGGCCGGGGGGCTCGGAAGAAGTGGCAGAAGTCGTACAGGTAGTGAAATTATGCTTATCCCAGTAAGGTGTTGGAGTTGCCACAAGGTTATCGCGCACAAGTACGATGAATTCAAAGATGCAGTTGAAGAAGGAGAAGATCCGGGGCAGGTCCTAGACAGGCTTGGTTTCCCTCTCTATTGCTGCAGAAGGATGTTCGTTGGTCACATAGATCTGATTGACGAAGTAGCACCCTTCAGCATCGACAGGCAGCAATAATCTCCGTCAGGGCTTTGACTAGTTGCTTCTTCGCAAGGGGCCCAATGGGGCCTGTAGGTTAGTTTGGCCTATACTTCGCGGCTGGGGGTCGCGCGACCCAGGTTCAAATCCTGGCAGGCCCACCACGGGCAGTTTCAAGGACATCGGCCCCTTTGGACTGACATGGCTCAGGATGCTCCGTCGGTGCCCGGCTCCTCCCGGAGAATACAGTGGCTCGCGAAGGAGTTGGAGAGGCACTCAGAGCTATATTACAATCAAGCCAAACCAATCATCTCTGACTCCGAATTCGACTCAATAAGAGATGAGCTCAAACAACTCTCGCCCAACCACCCCCAGCTAAGTATTGTGGGTTCCGACCCCCCTCCTGGGTCAAAAAAAGTAGACCACTTGTTCAGGATGATGAGCCTTGACAAGGCTACAACCGAACAAGAAGTAGCCCACTTTGTCTCCCAGACCACTGCCAATGGCCGGAGATTTGTATGTCAACCTAAGTTGGATGGGTCCGCCCTCTCCCTCGAATATCGTAGAGGACGCTTGGTTACAGCAGCAACAAGAGGGAATGGTAGAAGGGGCGAGGATGTGACTTCCAACGCACGTAGAATGATCAATGTCCCTAATAGGATTCCTTGGGAGGGAGACTGTCATGTAAGGGGAGAGGTAGTTATGCCCCTCGAAATATTTGACAAGAAGTACTCAGACGTAGCCCCTAACCCAAGGAATCTCGCTGCCGGAGCCCTGCGTCAGAAATACCTAGACGTAGGGAAGGGGAGCCCGGAGGACCTAGTGTTCCTAGCATATGGGGTAGAATTCCCAACAGGCCGGGATCGCCACCCAGATAGTCCAAAACCCCCCGATTTCAAACTAGATTCTGAGATTATAAGCTGGATCTCCGAGATGGGAATAGAGGTGGCGGGAGATACAGTTGTATCTGGACAGGACGACGAATCAGTTACGGAATCAATACTGCGCACAACCAGAAGTTGGTTCCAATCCAGAGACTCAGCAGATTGGGAGCTTGATGGAGTCGTGATAAAGCTTGATCGTCTAGACAAACGGGATCTTCTTGGTGAGACCGCCCACCACCCCAGATGGGCATTGGCTTGGAAGTTCCCTCCAGAAGAGGCAGTAAGTGTTCTGATGGAAGTACATTGGCAGACCGGCAGAACGGGAAACGTCACCCCAGTATCTAGGGTAGCCCCAGTCGTAGTTTCAGGAGTAACTGTGGAGAACACCACTCTCCACAATAGAGGGGAGGTCGAAAGATTAGGAATCAGGATTGGAGATAAAGTCAGGATAGTCAGGAGGGGGGATGTCATCCCCAAGATCACAGAGGTTTTAGGGCCAGCAAAAGAATCTGATTTGGAGGGGAGAACCCATGCAGATGGAACCCCATTCTCAGAACATCTCCCTAATAGATCTACAATATCGGCACCAGAGCATTGCCCAAGATGCTCAAATCATCTAATAGAAGATGGTGCATTCATCAGATGCACGAATTTAGATTGCCCGTCGAGACTAGAAAGGTCAATTCTGTATTGGTGCAGGAATCTAGGGATGGACGGAATAGGAGAAAAATTGGCCGAGCAGCTTTGCTCATCCGGACTCGTAAGGAGCCTTGGAGACCTATATAGACTTGAAAACAGGCGAGATGAGCTAATCTCGCTGGATAGAATGGCCGAGAAGTCTGCAAGTAATATCCTAGAGGAGCTTAGGTCTACCCGTTCGATGACTCTCAGTACTTTCATCTCCGCTTTAGGGCTCCCACGGATAGGTCCCGAGATAGCTACTCTAGTTTGTTCGGAAGTAAGGACTCTCGAGGAAATACTAGCCATGACCGAGGACACAGGGACATCTATTGATAGGCTAGTATCAATAGACAGAATTGGGGAAACAGTTGCTAGACTTTTACTCGATGGAATCTCTGAAAGGAAGGAGTCTATTTTGGATCTTTACCAAAAGGTCGACATTATCCATGAGGACCCGAAGGTCCAGGAAGGAAAACTCTCAGGATCGAGCTTTTGCATAACTGGGACTCTAAGCAGGCCAAGAAAAGAAATCTCACTCTCTATAAAATCAGAAGGAGGCAAAGTGGTCTCATCAGTCTCAGGAAATCTAGACTTTCTAGTAGCAGGTGATTCCGCCGGCTCTAAGTTGGAGAAGGCAAGGCGCCTAGGTGTGAGGATAATCTCGGAGTCTGACCTTGATGAGATACTGGGAGGGGCCATACTGGAAGAAATTCCGCCCGATAGGCAACCAACATTAGGAGACTTCTGATTAACCGTACATCCCAGTATTTGTGCTCGCACTCTCCTGTGGTGGATTAAGGTGCAAGGACATCATATCCCTGATCTGACCCTCAATCCTCTGAGCTTCCTTTAGAAGAGGTTCCGGATCCAGATTTACCGCGGGAAGCAGCCCATCCATACATCCAATTATCCTTGCAGCGGCCCTAGCATCGGGAATCACTCCTTGGCCGATCTCTCCATCCGATTCTGCCAGAATCGCTAAGGCATCAATCTCTCTTCTCCTACATTCTCCCATCATGACCCCTGTCATGCCCCCGACCACTCCATGTTTCAGAAGAGGCACTCCGATGCTCTTGATTAGATCATGGCTCGAGTCTGTTGACCCAATTCCCAACATGGAATCCATTCCCTCATCATCGTCGAAAATACTGTGACTGCTGTCAATTCCGTGGGCAAATGAATCGATCATAATTGTCGAACTTACTCCAGACCTTACAATCCAATCGATAAGGCTAGAAGAAAGAGGCAAGCTCAATTCTGAAGGAACTTGGATCTCAGAAGCGATAAGCACAACCTTGTCGCACCTGTCCATGTTGCATATTGGCTCACCTGCATAGAACCTAACTGGAGGCAGAGGTTTTCCGTCCTGAACTAGGCATACGGGGGGTAGATTCGGATGACGGACCCCCCCCACAAGCTCCAACTCTAGCCTTTCAACTAGGAAATGTGCAACAATGCTACTTACGAATCCCACAGAGGGAAAGCAGCTTACCAAAAGCGCTCCTGAGGAGTTGACCTCAGCTCCAATGTCAATCGTAGGCCCCTCCGCCATAGTGCTAGTATCCACTCAATGGTGTTAATCGTTGTCACTCATCCGCATCTACAGAGGCAGGAGGGATTTGAAGATAGAACACGTTGCTCGATCCCACCAGCTATCTCCTTCTTCTTGGAACAGATATGAGGAGTGTCCAAGAAAGTATTGGCTTTCCAGACAAAGGTTGCCCAGGAAGGCTAACATGGCCGCTTCAGTGGGTACCGTAGTCCACAATTCTGTCGAGGATTTGTGCAATCTCGACCTTCAGTCAATGAGGGCGGGGGAGTCCGACTGGCTTCCTGGTATGGCCAAGGATGTACTTGATGGGCATTGGAGGGCAGAGAGAGAGAAATTCGAAAGCACTCCTAGACACCCTAGATGGAAGCCAGAACAGATCAAGAAGGCACAAGATGGACTAATTGGGGCGCTTAACATACTACTCACAAAGGCAAGAATGCCCCTATCGCCTCTCTCAGAAGTTGAAGTTGGGACATGGAGAAAGGTACAGGGAATTGTATTGGGAAACGAGGCCAGCTTGGTTTCGGATTGTGGAAAATTGATCGGTAGGCTGGATCTGCTGATTAAGGACCAGAAAGCCGGAGAAGCAGAAGCATGGATTGTTGCGGATCTGAAAACCGGGAAGCCTCCAGAGGGAGAACTTAATGAAAAAGTAAACAGGCAACTCAGGCTATACAGGGATCTTGTAATCCAGAAAAATACAGACCATCCCCCGATTCATGCGGAGGGTTGGTACTCTGCCAATCAGACTGTCCATAGGGCAAAGGGCCCCTCTATCCTTCAGGAGGCCTATGATGCATGGGAGAGGATGAGGCCTTCTAGGGAACCCCTTCCAGCTACTCCAAGTGAAATTGCATGTTCATTCTGTGAGTGGAAGGCTTGGTGCCCCTCTTGGTGGGTAGCAATGAAGGATGGTGATCTTTCACCGGGTGGTATGTTCAGAGATGAGGTTGTAAAATTAGTTAGATTTGACCAAGATTCTGGAGCGGCGTTATTTGAGAGAACACCACCAGTCGGTGTAAGGGGGGATGTCGCAGGTTCGGAACATAGGTTTGGAGCAATCCTGAAGGATAATGCATTAGATAGAATGAGAAAATTAGAGCCTCTAGATAGTGACACAGTCCTATATCTCGGCAGCGCAAGGTTAGATGGAAAGATAATGCATCTGGGGGACTGGTCGGAAATCCTCCTATGGGAACCACTACTAAACTCACTGATCTATTGATTGGAGAAAATCATCAAGGCTGCTTTGAAACATTTCGGGATTAGTAGCCATGATCCTCCAGAGAAGAAGCAGACTTGCCCCGGCATCCGCATCAGCACTGTGCGATCTTTCCAGTCTGATTCCGTACCTTTTGCATAATGAACCTAGTTTGTGGGGGCGAGTCAAATTGAATTTCCTAGCCAATGTAAGTGTGTCAATGATAGCATATGGGGCGGGAGGCTCTACCCCAAACCTCGCGCACTCAACCTCGATGAATCTCCAATCGAAGGCAATCACATTATGACCGACGATAATAGCTCCATCGGCCATTTCTCTGAAGCTATTGATATGATCGCCAAAATCCGATTCGCCTGCAACATCGCTACTGGAAATCCCATGAACACGGGTAGACTCCGCGGGTATACCAACTCCAGGATTAACTAGGGACTGAAGACTCAGATGAGTTCCGTCAGCATCACTCCCCACTAATGCGTATTGAACGATCCTGTCAAATCTTGGGTTGAATCCTGTAGTCTCTAGGTCGAGACCCAACACTCTGAATCCCTCAAGCATTCTAGAAGCCACGTATGTGCTCCTATCGGGACCGTCCATGAACTATCGCAATTGGCACCCCAACCCTAGAAAGACCCAACACTCCTATGAGGGACGTATGGCTGCTAGAAGTATGCAGTCTAGCGCCACTACCACAAGTATACTCATTTCACTATTGATACTGTCAAGTTCACTCTCGGGCTGCGGAGGAATAGGTCCTGGTAGTCCAAATGCTAACCTCACTTCGGATCAAACTACTGTGAATGCAGGGGAGTCGGTTAATTTTGATGCACGGGCATCAACTAGTCCGGACCCCACAATCATAGATGAGTTCAAATGGAACTTTGGAGATGGAAAAATAAAAACAACCAAACAGGGAGTAATTAGTCACATATTCGAAGACTCGGGAACCTTTGAGGTCACTGTAGAGGTATTCAACGACGAAGGCACCTCAGACACTGCAAGCATCAGCATCTTCGTGAATGCTCTTCCGGAGATTATACTAAATTTACCTGATTTCGTAAAGACCGGACAAGAGGCAAGACTTGATGCCAGCGAATCCTTCGACCCGGAAGGAGGCGGGATACAGGTCACTTGGGATTACGATGCAAACACGGACTCCGATGGTGATAGCGATCCCCTAAACGACGCGGACGCTATCGGGTTAATCACGAAGCTAACCGCGACTGAGGCACGAAACGTGACCGGTACCGTGACCGTGACTGATGATACCGGTGCATCAAACACAACCTCTTGGACACTTAGAGTCATCTCCCGCTCATTCAGAGTTGTCTGGGAAGAGGCTTATCTGGACTATGACTGGTCAGGTTACCTCGATCAGGGTGCATCCCATGAAATACAGTTCCAACCTGGTGATGGAGCGAGATTGATAGAGTTTAGAGCAACATTGTCTCTATCTCGAGACATACTTCCAATTACATGGCCCGAAGATAACTTTACTCTTGAGGTTGATCTGCCCTCATCTGGATGGTCATACAGCGTAATCACCAACCAAGATAACTTCACAGAGAACTCATCAGCTACAATTGAGAGAAATGAAATGAACCCCCTACCAGAGTCAGGGTACACGATATATTCAGACTCTAAAGAAGCCGTTATTGAGAATCTCTTGAGCGATCCTGATGGGAGGTTTGGACAAGGAACATGGACCTTTGAAATCACAGCGCTGGAGTGCGACCCAGATACTCCAATAGACGGTGTGGACCCAGACCAAGGGAACGATTGGACATTGGAAGCCAACTTCCTCGTACTGATCCTCAGAGTAAGTGAGGTTAGTGTCTGAAAACAGATTGCCCGAGCGAAGGCCTTTGAACTACAGGACCCTGCCGTTGACATGGTAAAGTCGATGCAGATAACGAAGGCCTCGATAAGAGGGCGCTTGGTGATAGATCTCGAGGCAAGTATGTCCGACCCGCAGGATCACGATTTCTCCCCAAGAGCCAACATCGAGGGTAGCATCTTGCAAATCTCCAATGAGGGGGATGAGGCAGCAGCATCATTCGAACTTGACTCTGAGCAGATCTCCGTCGCAGAACGTGACAGAATGATAGAAATGAGGGTTAAATTCAGCGTTGAGGGTATGCACGGAGTACTAACCCACAAGACCCCAATGCCGATGACTGGTCCTAACGCCAAGAAATTAGCAGAGCCTAGGTGGAAGACTCTACTTCCACTTTCGATGTGATATTAGGCCACCGTCGGGATTAAGCCCAAGCTTGGGCTGCAACAGTCACTGGACCCATAGTGTAGCCTGGATATCACATGAGCTTGCGGAGCTCGTAACCCGTGTTCAAATCGCGGTGGGTCCGCCAATGAAGAATCCGGGAATAGCTCCATTAGTGCGATGCCAGATGTATGATCATGAAGAGAGCAATCGCAATTTTGATGATAACGACTCTGGGCCTCGCCTCCCTTGCAGGATGCACGGGTGATGAAGCCAATCTAGAGGAGACAATTAGTGAACTAGAACAACAGGCAATGATTGACGAAGAGACACGAGCTAATCTTAATGCAACCATAGCTTCGATGGAGGCAACCATAGCTCAGCTAAACACGGATATAACCACCCTTCATGCCCAAATCACAGACCTTGACTCACAGATTTCCGACTACAAGTCTCAGGTTAGCCTACTAAACCAGCAGAACACCACGAAGGATCTCCAAATCGACCTTATCCTAGCCCAGTTATCCATCCTAAACTCAACGAAGGCGTCTCTGGAAAGTCAAGTCTCAGCCCTAGAAAACGAAAAGTCCGAATTGGAGATCGAGGTTTCCTCCCTCAACGCCGCGAATCAGATTTCATCATCGAACCTCTTGGATCTCCAAGAATTGGCGTCAGAGCTAAACGCGACCATAGAGCAATTACAGAACACCATTTCAGAGATGGAAAGCGATGACTCATCTGGAAACCCCACAAGCACTTTGGACACCATAATCTCCAGAGGGTGGATGAAGTGTGGTGTGAAGGAGTCCCAGTACGGAATGGGATACCTAGACTCGGCCACTGGCGTGCGCTCGGGACTGGACATCTCCTACTGCCGTGCGTTAGCTGCAGCTATCGGACTGGACCCAGATACCGACGTTGAGTACATCCTAGCCTCTGGATCGAACAGGTTTCAGATGCTAGCATCCGGCACAATCGACGTTCTGATCAGGACCACGACATGGACCGCCACTAGGGACGCCAGTCTGGATGCAGATTACGCAGGCGTGAATTTTTACGATGGTCAGGGTATGATGGTCAGAAGCGATGCCTTTGCATATGGAAACGGCTCACTGCACCAACTCGAAAATGCCAACATCTGCGTTGGGATAGGGACCACTTCAGAAGGCAACCTGCTTGGTTGGTTCGAAACCCATGGCATAACCATCTACCCTGTCGCAGTAAATGACGTGTGGGAAGCCCAACAGAAGTTCAGGGATGGTGAATGCGATGCATGGACTGGTGACACGTCAGCATTGGTCGCGACTAAGTGGCAGATGGATAATGACGAGGACTGGGCAGACTCCGACACCCACAGTGAGGTTTGGATTGGAGCAGAGCAGATGTCCAAGGAGCCGCTGGCGGCCGTGACCAGGGACTATGACTCAGAGTGGAACGAAATCGTGTCATGGGTCTGGTATGGGATGATCACCGCCGAGGAGTTGGGTGTCACCTCTGAAAACTATGGCACCATAGACTACTCATGCAACTCGGGTGACTCCAATTACAACATATGGCTTTGCAGGCTTCTTACCCAAAACTTTGGTCTTGGAACCACAAATAACCCACTACCAGGAACTTGGATGGAGGACGTCCTAGCGACTGCAGGCAACTACGGTGAGGCATACGATGAGGCATTCTGCGCAGGAGACTACGACGGTCACAGCGGATCTGCAGCCATGAACGACTGCCTGATCTCACGCGCTGGTACCCTGAACGCCCTCGTCTCAGAGGGTGGCATTCAGTACGCCCCCTCCATGCGCTAGCGACTGGCTAAACCTAAGAATCAAGTCAGCCCCGAATGACGTTATGGCTACAGAGCTGAAAGCCAGCTCCAACAACCGCCACTCAAGATGTAACTAAACAAGCTTCTCTATTTCTTGTGAGAATAGGATTAGCGTCGGAGCCCACAAACCTACGAAGACCCCTAGCATCTCTTCTTCCATTCCGAAGTAGATGTACAAGGAACCCACAATCGATATAGCGCTAGCAGCTAGACCCAATTTAGAAATCAGTCCTTCCAAAACAATAACCTCCAAATCCCTATCAGAATGACTTGCATATAATCTTGTGTTAGTTGACTATTCCCATGACTACAATATTGAAACCTACAGGTTATGTTCAATAGTTGAAGTTCATGCGCAGAAATATGGCTTTTGTCTCAGAAAGGAGAGTCGACTTCCCAATGGTGGACCTAGCCAAAATAGTCTATTACCCTAGATTCTGGGATTTAGCCCATAGATTCTATGAGGAGTCATGGGAGTTCTCATGCGGTTTGCATTACAATGAAATTCTCTCCGAGAAGAAAATCGCATTCCCATTAGTCCACAGTGAAGCCAAATTCATGCATCCGATTTCTTACGGGGACACCGTTAGGTGCTCCATCACTGTATCGGATATAGGAAAAACATCAATTTCTTGGCATTACGAATTCAGAAACCAATCAGGAGTCCTCTGTTGGACCGCAGATCAGATAACGGTCTGTACACACATGGAAGAGATCGACAAAAAGATTCCAGTTCCAGAATGGATTAGGCAGGGACTCGCAAAACTATTGTGAATAACTACTCTTTCGGCCACTTCTTCGACAGAGCCTTGGTAAGCTTCTCATCCATTATGGCATCCCACCAGTTGGCTTCTCTCCACACAGCATACTTCCCCCTTATACCTCTCATGTCTGCCCCATCAAGTCTAGCCCCCTGGAGGTTTGAAAGTCCAAGCCTTGCCTTGACCATCCTTGCGCCCCTAAGGTCAGCTCCATCAAGTGCCGCTTTCATCAGGTTCACACCCCTCATCGAGGCATTCCTAAGATCTGCGCCAGAAAGGTCTGCTCCCTCCAAGTCAGCCCTATCTAGGACAACCCTGCGTAAATTTGCTCCGGACAGGTCAATACCTCGAAGGTCCTCACCAACATGAGAGGTAAAAGACCAGTCTTTGCTTCCGTCTCCCATTTCATCACCTGTTCAAGGAGAGTTTGTCTAGGTGGTCCCTTCCAGCCTCGGTAAGTACCACGAACCCGTTTTTTCTAGGTCTCCGTCTCGGGTATTCTAAGAACGGACCAACTCCACTTGACCCTCCTTCTAACATCCTCTTTATGTAAAGGGATATATTCCATTTTTTCACAGACCTCTTTGTCCACTTGCCAGTCTCTTCAATCAACCTTCTAAGCTCACTTGGCTTTGTGATCTCTTCTTTTTCTACGGACCTCATGTACTGGATCGCTGCGAGAATTACGTCGGACTTTTTTTCTATTTCACAAGAATTCAGCAGCCTAGCGAAAGAAGAGCCGCGATCTGGGAAGCCACTAATTCTGATTGCCTCTATTGTACTCTCCAAAGCCTCTTGTCTAGCTATCCTCACTCTTGAAAGAGTGGATGACCATGTGTCCTGTGGTGTAACTTTCAACCATCTATCACTCGCTTCTCTGGTGTAGTCAGCGAGATTGATCTCCATTGACCCAAGACTGAGGTACAACCCTCCCAGCTCTTTCGTCCGATCAGAAGCCATGAGCACTCCAGATTGCTCATACTTAATCAGGTTATTTTTCCACGTATTTCCTTAACATAATATTCGTACTGTGCAGTAGTGAAATTCAAAGAGCGCCACCATGACGAAACCTCATGAGCGAAGAGACCCAAGGCGGCTATCCGCTAGTCCTACATTCCGAGGCCGACCCTTCCGCCTTGGGGGGGACAGCAGTATGTGGCTTCTCGACAGTAGGCTCAGTTGGGGTCATCGCTACCTCGCATCTCATCAGCTCGCTTGAGATGAATCCGATGGGGACTGTATTGCATCCCCAATTCCCTGCAATTGCCTTAATACACGACTCAGTGCCCAAACACCCAGTTCGTGTTTACCAAGGAGAGGCAATAGGTGTATTCACCTCGGAAATACAATTTCCAAGTGAGCATGACGTCTACTTCGCAAACACAGTGCTTGAATGGTTCACGAAAGGAGGCTTCGAAAGGCTCGTCGTAATAGATGGAGTGGTAAGCAACGACCTAGGAATCAAGGAGGAGAGTGAGTTATGGGGGGTGTCTTCGACTCCATTAGGCCGAGAACAGCTCGATAGCTCCAGCATACAAAGAATCCAACAGGGAATAGTCACGGGAATAGCAGGATACCTGATAGCAGAGGGTGAGAGGAGGGGGCTTGACGTCACTGCACTTCTAGCCGAGTGCAACCCGATGTACCCGGATGCTAGGGCGGCACTAATTGCCGTCGAGGGACTCAGCGAGCTATCGGGAATCGACGTCCCAATAGGCGGTCTACTCGAGGATGCCAAAAATATCGAAGAGAAAGTCAGGGAAGCGTTCGAAAGGGCCCAGGCAGCCGCTCTCCCACCTCCGGAATCAGACGATGACGATGACGTTCCGATGATCTACTAAATCGAGTAAGGATTTCAATCTTCAAATACACTGGAAATGAGGTACCGGGACCTATGCTTCCACTAAAAGATTCAGTGAGAAATTAGCACTAGGTTCAATCTCAAACTATAGAGAATCATATCATAACTGAGTCCGATTCCGCAATGGGTCAATGCAGCCTGCCGTATACGGGAACCGAACGAAAAACAATGCTATCTTTATGATTCTTCTAATGGTAGCAACACCAGCACTTACACTACAAACTGGACTACTGGAGAAGGATTTAGCTCCGGAAGAGCTTGAAAATTCAATTCGTAGCACTTCTGGCACCACACCATTGCCAGATTGCTCGCTAACGGACGTCAATGTCACTGAAGTTTACCACGACTCTTCTAGTGATTGGATCGAGATCCACAACTCCGGAAGCGCTGAGTGCGATCTAGGGGGATGGCACATACGGGACGATGACACCAGCTCCGGAATGGTCCTTAGCAATGGGACAAACATCACATCAGGAGGGTTCATGCTTTTCGAAAGAGGAAATGGCGACTTCTCCTTCGACATCAGCTACTCGGACTCCCTGCTAATCTCAACTAGGAACGTATCGACCTCGAATGCCGCAGTCGTGACAACTCTGGACTACTACGGGAGGGACAACGAGGGTTACTCGACCAGCAGGGATGGCTCATGGGAGCTTTGTAATGGGGTTTGGGACTACAACGAGCCAGACGAGATGACACCGAACGCCACTAATCTGTGCGCAGGAGAGCCATTCATGCTCTACGTTCTGGAGTCAGACGGGTCATGGACACAGGATCCTGACACCATATCCAGCGGGGATTCCACCCTAGCATGGGACACTAGCAACCTAGATGACGGCCAGTCCTACTACATCTCCTTTTCATGGTATACCGAATTCAGGTCGCGCGGAGAAAGCTTCACATTCACCGCAGACGGCTCATACTTGGAGTTCGACCTCAATTCGGATCCTGATTGGACCTGCGATGTAAGGGTTGATGCCTACATCCAAAACTCCACCTCGGGTGTCAACATCGAGTACTACGATGAGACAATCAACGTCAATTGCGGTGAGGAGATCACAGATCTTAGGGTCAACTCTCCATACCCCCTTTCAGATGGGCACGATCTCAGCGCAGGGTCCTTCGCGGGCACTGCTGGATTCCAGGGGGGGAAGGACCTTCGCACATACAGAACCGTTTACACCATCGAATTTGATGGGGAATATGTCGCATTCACAGATCTTGAGTGCCCCGCGGGAGACGATGAGTGCTGGGCAAACTACAACATAGTCGTACCCGGTTACGTCTGTGACGTTGAATTCGCGGTTTATGCATACGTTTTGACCCCGCACAAGTGGATGGAGGTCGGATTCGATCAGAAGGACTTCGACGGGCCCTGCGATGGCTCCACTACGGAAGACACCTCGGTACTGAGCCTCTACGCCATAATGGATGATGCAAATGGTGGACAGAGCTGGATCGAGGTAAACGACGAAAACGATGAATTGAACACCTCAAACTCCAGGCTCCAGAACTTCTACTGGGACATTGACCAATCGGCCAATGGGACAGGCGTGAGGCTCTACTGGTACTTCGAGGGAGATCAGGTTATGGATGACCACTTCGTTTACGACGGTCAGCCAATCTACTGGAATGCTTCGGTTCATGTCACCGATTGTCACCCCAACGTTTACGCCTACCTATACCTCGAGCTCCCTGACGGCGGATCGAAACACTTAGACTACTGGTCCGAGTCTTTCTCGACCGATTGCGAGGACTGGGGAGATGTCAATCTTCACCTCCATAACATGACCTACACCGGCTCATCGACCAACAACGGCTCAAACGACTTGATCTGGAATCTCTCCAACCTCGAGGTCGGCGAGGATTACGTATTCGAGTGGTTCACTGACCGGTCGAGCTCTTATACAGCCGATGGAGAGGATTCGCTCTACGGTGACTATTACAACAAAACGGTATTCACTGCGACATCGAACTACACACACCTGAATTGGACCCTCGAAACTCCAGGGGAGTGGTGTGACGTGGATGTTAATGCCTATCTATATGCCGATTTCGATGAAACGCAGGAGTGGTGGGACGAGGATGATGCGAATGACGATAAGTGGACATCGGTATCCAGCCACGGTTTCGACCTCGATCCAGTCTGCGACGGTACCGAAGTGGTTCCATACAACCCAGTCAGCCTGTGGCACCTCGACCAAAGCAACAACTGGGTAGAGGTCAACGAAACGACAAACCTGTCCGTGGGCATCCACCAGATGAAGTGGGAGGTCAGTGGAACAAACGAAGGACAGAACCTAAAGCTGAATACTAATATCGAAGCCTACCTAAACAGCTCAAACCTTTACTCCTACTACGATGGCACAGGGGACTTCAACGTCATGTGGGAGCTACCCATTGCAGATTGGTCCTGTCACATTGACTTCGAGTACGACCTGTACTTCCGAACACACACAGGGAACCAATACCGGATGGACCACGAAAACGGCGATCCCGTGATCGACGGTCCTTGCAATGACGCAGTAGACCTCACGGACGAAACAGCTCCAGAGTTCTCCTTGTCGATCGTAGACACGGACGGGTCACTCGATGACCTCGATGAGGTAGCAGAACTGCAAGAGGGAGACAACACATTCAGATGGGGCGTCGAGGAGTCTCTGAATGGGTACGAACACTTCATTACGATGCATCTGAGATATAACGGGAAAATCCAGGAAATCAGGAGCGAGAACTTCTTCGGCGACACAACAGACGTAAGCGGCGAATGGACAGTCAACATAGACGAGGACGCCTGCGATCTCTACCTTTACTCCGAGATGTACGTTAAGGACTACAACGGATGGTTCCGGTCCGGTACTCTCTCCGAGCACTTCGGATACTCAGGAAGCTCGACGAATTGCGATTACGAGGGCTCGCAGATCACATTTTCCAAGTTGGGCTCCGACGGTACCTGGGAGGATGACCCTGAGCTCTTGGAGTCCGGAGTCAACCAACTCAGGTTCAACATAGGCTCGCTCAGCCTGACGGACAACATGACCTACTACATCAGTACTTACGTCCAAGGCGAGGGGAGCAACAGTGAGAGCTACAGTACCTACTTCAACGTCGGAAACCCCTCGAACCCGAGCTATTCAAACTACGACGGATACGAAGGCGAAGACATCTACCTCAACTATACCGTCAACGATTGGAGCTGCACCTCGCAAGCCTACTCCCACATCGATTACATATCTCTGAGCGGCAATTGGAATACCTATGCGTCCATGCCAACCAGATACTTTCAGAACTCTGACTGCGATCCTGCCGGGGACCTTTCGGTGTCCGCGATGCTGGCAGATGGTTGGGAGGAAGAGCTCGAGCTAAACAACAACGGATGGGATATCCCAGCTGGAAGCACCGACCTCTACTGGAACATGACGGACCTGAACATCGGGGAGAGGTACTCGATATACTTCTACGCATATGTAGACAATGAATACGTCTACAGCAACGCGGGCGACACATGGTACGCTACCTCGGACACCCACTCTTGGCACTTCGACTTGGACGTAGAGGAGAGCTCGTGCGACGTCTGGGGCTATGGTACTCTAAGCATCTGGAACGATGGCAGTATGAGGAATCTAGAAACAGTCTACTTCTACGCAGACGAGCCTTGCATCCCACCTTACGACCTGTTATTCGAGGACGGAACCTCTTCGACCGGATGGGCTGACTCGACCACATCCACCCTTCCCGAGGGGACCGTCCAGATGATGTTCGACCTGTCAAGCATCGGACACGGCGACTACGAGGTCGACTACTACTGGCATGGCGATAAATCGGGAGGACACGGATGGTACTACGACAACCAATTCACTGTCAACGAGACCATCGAAGGATACTATTGGAACATGACTCTCGATGACGAAGACTGCGAAATCTACGTCGATGTGCGAGTGTACGAAATCTCCAACGGCAATAGTGATCGGGTAGGAGGCACCTACAGAATCGATTTGGATGGGCCATGCGTCCTTCCCGCTGTCCTTGAGATAGACCCAGAGGCAGATGGGACCTACGTCTCAGCAGGCTCTGAGCTATTCTCGGCAGGAACGAACGAGATGAGGTGGAACCTCGACAACCTAGAAGTTGGTAGCGACTACAGGGTGAACTACTACTGGAGGGCACCCTCCACCCAAGGCAACGTGCATTTCGACCATGACTTTACGCATGACGGTTCCCACATCGACTGGCACCTAAACGCCACTATATGGGACTGCGAGATTTACGTCAGGGTCTACGTTTACAACGACTCTGCAGGAGGCAGCCAGATACAAAGCTGGAGCAGCTACTTCCACCCCGATGATTGTGTCGACGGGGGCCGTGCAGTATCGCAGGTGAACAGATCCTACGGATGGACCGATTCATACTCCAATTCGAACGTGGACAACGGATCTAACGAGATGAGGTGGCGCATGCATAGCCTGGTGGAGAACCAGACCTACCAATTCGAGTGGCTGGTCTTCAGGAACGATGACTACACCAGTCACCACTCCTTCGAGTTCAACTCGACCTCTTCTGAGCATACCCACGAATTCACCCTCGACGTGGAGGAGGAGATAACATGTCAGATCAGGCTACGATACTACCTCTACGTTCTGACTGACGAGGGAACCCATATCGAGGTCCACTCCGGCTCGGACTACCTCAATCCCAATTGCAACTATGAGGCGGACTTCAACCAGTTCCCCCTCCTTGTTCTGGATGACAACGATACCGAGGACACTTCCGATGACTCTTGGGCCACCTCGGACCTCATCGAGAACGGCGACCACACCTTCAGGATAGACCTATCTGGATTGGATCAAGACAGGGAGTACAACAGTTGGGGTCACATACGCACCAACTTCGACCAGGAGAGCTGGAACTGGGGCCAGTTCTACCCAGCGGACAGGGAAGACTACGTGGAGGTGGAGATGACTGTCGACGAGTGGGTCTGCCAAGTAGAGGCCTACCTGTACGTGGGCATGTACCTCCTGGATGGTGATATGACCTACATCAAGTCAGGGACGGAATACACCGACTCGCCATGCGTCAACACCGGAGACGTGGAGCTAGAGATTGACTCCGAGGATGTCGGCTACGACATGGGACTGGAGAACGGATCAAACGCCATGTCATGGAACCTGACGGACCTAGTGGCCAATACCACCTACACGTTCGAATGGAGGGTCCAGTACAATAACGACTACGTGAGCTACGTAAGTGAGACTTGGAACACAGGCGTCAACTCAAGCGCCCTGTTCGACTGGGAACTGGATGTAGACACCTCGACAACTTGCAACGTGAGGGTATACTACCGGACATTCGTCGACATTACAGGCTCTGGCTACTGGGCCGAGATGGACAATGGCAACTACTACGAGTCCTTCAGCTGCGATCAGTATGTCTACCCAGATGACCACTACGTGAGCATTGAGTTCGACGTCAACGGTACATGGGTGGAAGACCCCGATACCATGCCATATGGATTCGATGTTGTGCAGCTAAGGTTCGAGAACATGAGCGAGGGGGCTAACTACATGTTGTACTTCTCCTACTCCGGAACCGGGTTCAATAGCAATTCGGAACACATCTACTTCACCTACGATGGTGAGCCCATGGACATCGATATGCCGATAGCTCCCTGGGCATGCTCGATATCGTACAACTGGTACATTCAGGTGTACGACTTCAGGTATGGTACCTCATCCAGTACCGGCTACAACAGCTGGTGGATGGGCTCGGACAGTGGATCGCTTGACGGACCTTGTCTGACAATGAGCTATGACAGCTCAGACTCGCCCTACTTCAACGTCACAGACGGCTCAGGCAGCGAGATAAGCACCGACTACGAATTCTCAGAGACCAACAACACTTTGCATCTGTCCGCAGAAAACCTGCAAAGCGACTTCCCATACTACATGGAGGCGAGGGTTTACTTCAACGGATACTTGAACATCTTCGACCAGACCGCTTGGTTCGGAAACAGCACCGTCGGCGAGGCTCTGACAGTCGAGTTCGACGTACCAGGGTTCGTCTGCGAGGTCGACGTGAGGGCGTACCTGTACGTAAGGACCTCGAGCGGCAACACCCAGCTGTACTATGAAGACATCCAGAATGCAGATGGCCCCTGTGACGGCTCCGGCAGTTGGGGAGACGCTCAGCTCCGCATCCCGCTATATGCGCTGATCAACGGGACATGGGTACTAGTTGACGACGATACCGTGATTCCTCCAGGGCAGACAGAAATGTACTGGGACCTAAGCTCCCTCGACACCGAGGAGGAGGTCTACTTCTACCAGGGCGGCCATTCTCACTGGAGCGGCATGGTGGATGGCAACGACCACCCATTCGAGTGGACCTGGACAGTCAGCGAGTTCCAGTGCGACCTGTATATCTACAGCAGGATAGAGTTCAGGGCTGGCAGCGACTGGACTGGCTCCCACAGCACTGGGTCCAACTACATCCACCCAGAAACCGACTGTCTTGACGGTGGTGACATAACACTGGACATCCAAGACGACGAGGGTAACTGGAGCTCCTACGAAAATGGGGAAGGCTATGACTACTATCTGAATCCAGGTACAACGAACATGAGCTGGAACCTCACTGGACTCCTCGAGGGCTACGAGTACGAGTTCTACTGGTACCTCAGCGGTAACTACTGCTGCGATTACACTTACGAGTACTTCACGGCCGACTCGACTGGGGTTGGGTCCTTCGACTTCGAAATCACAATCGACAGGTACGAGTGCAACATCTACTGGTACGCATATCTCAGGCCGATGTCCGAGTACTCGGGATCCTACCACAATACCGAGTCATTCAGCTTCCACCCTCAGGAGCCTTGCAACCCACCGTTCGACCTCGTGACGACGGATGACGAAGGCAATTTGACGGTGAATGCCCTTGAATCGGGCTTCGCGCTATTGCCAGGCGATAACCATCTGTTCATGGACTTCGGAAACATGGACAACGGCACACAGTACGAGGTGGACTACTACTTCTCGGATAGCGATGGTGGCAACGGATGGTACTACGACTTGATAGTTGACGTCGACTTGTCTGATGACGTTCCGGATGGGATTCACTTCAACATGACGATGGACTCCTTCGACTGCGATGCCTACCTGCAAGTCAGGGTCTACAATCTGTCAGACGGGCAGCGCAGCAATATGTTTGACCGATCAATCTACCTAGATGGCCCGTGCATGAAGCCAGTATCCCTCCTGGTCAATGGTACAGACACCGAGGATATGGACTCGATGGACCTATCTTTGGGTGACAACGAAATGACATGGGCATTCGATTACCTAGAGGATGGGGTTGACTACTACTTACAGTGGTACTACAGCAACGACTCCTCCTGGAACGGTTGGTACTCCGAGTACTTCACTTACAACGGCTCCAACGACGTCAACTGGAATTTGCATCTCGGTATCTTCGACTGCTATGCCTATGCATACGCCTACCTGTACTACGATGGCAACGGAAGCTCCGCTGGCCCAAGCGACAGCTGGCACTTCAACGCACCAGACTGTGCCAACGTGTGGATCGATATGGAAGACGAGAGCGGAAACTACGTCGACTCCTATCAGATCGACGAAGGCACTCACAACCTCTCATGGGAGATATACGACCTCCCGGAGGGATATGACTACGCATTCGAGTGGGCGGTCTACAAGAACGGGGACATGCAAACGTACGATTACACGACTTTCTCCGACAGTGGAAACATCACGGTAGACTTCTCCGTTGAAGTCGAGCCAGAGGTCTGCGATCTGAGGCTAGAGTCGAGGATTTTCTACCTCGTAGACGAGTCGAGCAACTACTGGGACCAAATCAGCAGCCACACCCGATACTTCTACCCAAGCTGCGACAACTACCAGTCGCTGTACCCATGGGCGATCCTCGTCGATTCGGACGGTGACGGCAACTACACCGAGGTCTCAGAGTGGGACAATGTCGGAGGGAACCAGACTATCCCCTTCGCGATTGACGTAAGCAACCTAGCAGGTTCGGACACCGAGTACACCTTAGAGTACAGATGGCACACGAGCTCTGATAACGAGTACTTCAACAGCGTAGAAGTAACCACAGACCAGAGCGTATTTTACTTCGACGTACCAGTAACCCAGTGGGATTGCCTGGTCGAGATATACGTCTACCTGAGGTATGACTCCTTCAGGGGCAGCGGATACCACATGATCAGCAGGTACAACAACTTCGAGACCGACTGCCAGAACCCCGGCAACGTCTCTCTCAACATGGATGGCATTGGCGAGGTCTGGGAAGACTGGTCCAACCTCAACAACGGCACCAACGACATGTCATGGGAGCTCGAGGACCTGACGGTCGGCGGACACTACACCCTCGACTGGTACGTCAGGCTGAACAACGACTACGTGCTCTACGAGCATCAGACATGGGTTGCAACCAGCGACGACCACTCCATATCATGGGATTTCTCGATAGACAACTCGACTACTTGTAACTTAGAGGTGAGGTACAGGCTGTTCGTCGACACAGATGACAGCGACTCCACTAACTGGATGAACATGAAAGATGAGAGTTTCTACTGGTACCCAAGCTGCAACGAATGGGTGTACCCTGACGACCACTACGCGAACTTCGAGTTCGACGTTAATGGGACATGGGTGGAGGATCCTGACGACCTGCCAGCGGGCGAGACCGCCGTGCAGGTCACCTTCGAGAACCTCAGCGTGGGTGCTACCTACAGGATGTACATGTACTATAGCAGCACTGGATTCCCAAGCCAGTCCGAGTACCACTACTTCACCTATGACGGCAACCTCATGGAGTTCTCAATCCCGATCGCGCCTTGGGCGTGTTCGATGTACTTCAGTTGGGACATGACCCTCTACGACTTCAGGTATCCGGATAGCAACTACAACAGCTGGTACCTCGGCTCGGAGGGCTTCTACATTGATGGGCCGTGCGAGAGCCTCAGCTACGACAGCTCCGACTATCCCGACTTCTCGGTCACGGACGCCACCGGCAGTGAGCTGGACGAGGACTCCCAGTTCACCGCGGGCGAGAACACCCTGACGATTTCTGCAGACAACCTTCAGGACGGCTTCCCATACGCGGCTGAAATCGAGGTTAGGTACGATGGGTACCTGAACTTCTTCGAGAGCCACATGGTGATAGTGGACAACTTCACTTCACACGACTTCGACTTCACCTTTGATGTTCCAGGATTCGTCTGCGATGTCGATGTATACGCGAAACTGTATGTGAAGACCAGCACATGGTCCAACACGGAACTAAACAATTCGTATCTGTATGACATGGAAGGGCCGTGCGATGGGACTGATGGTGACGCGAGGCTCTCAACGCCTCTGTACGCAGAGATAGACGGTAATTGGGTGATTGTCGACGATGACACCTTACTACCCGCGGGCGAGATCAACATGTACTACGATATCAGCTGGATGGGTGATACATCGTACTACTTCAGCTCCAGCGGACCAGGCCATTGGTGGAGCGGCTGGGTCAGTGCCGACGATGGACCGATAGAATTCTCGGTGATGCTGAGCGAGTTCGAGTGCAACCCGAACTTCTACAGCTACATGCGCCAGGAGAGCGACTTCTCTGGATGGCACTACTATGACTACACCTATCTCTACCCTGAAACGGACTGCATAGAGGATGCGGGCACGATCGCCGTGGACATCGAGGACCAAGACGGCAGCTGGTCGACGTACGACTACGGATACGGCTACGACCTCATGCCAGGTACAACGAACATGAGCTGGAACCTCACTGGACTCCTCGAGGGCTACGAGTACGAGTTCTACTGGTACCTCAGCGGTAACTACTGCTGCGATTACACTTACGAGTACTTCACGGCCGACTCGACTGGGGTTGAGTCCTTCGACTTCGACATCACCATAGACATGTACGAGTGCAACGTCTACTGGTACGCTTACCTTCGTCCGATGTCTGACTACACGAACAACTACGAGCAGGTGGCGAGCTTCAGCTTCCACCCAGAGGAGCCATGCTACCCACCGTTCAACCTGTTCGCCGCTGATGACGACGGGAACCTGACGGTCGATGCGCTGGATCCCGGCTTCTCCCTTGAGGAGGGAGTGAACAACCTCTTCTTCGACTTCGGGCATATGGACAACGGCACCGAGTACAGGCTGGAGTGGTACTATGACGACAGTCAAGGATGGTACGGGTGGTTCTACGATGAGCTTACAGTGAACACGACCGATGACATACCAGACGGCATAGAATTCAACATGACGATGGACTCTTTCGACTGCCAAGCGTATTTCTACGCTCGGGTAATCAACCTTACCGATGGCCAGTGGTCGGAGATGTATAGCAGAACTAGATACATAGACGGCCCGTGCAACTTGCCTTTGGATATCGATTCCTACGACGAATACGGCGACAACGGCGTGCAGGTAGGAGAGAACAACATGACCTTTGTCTTGGACCACTTGGATGTGGGAAGCAACTACACCTTGGAGTATTACACATCGATGACCTCAGGGTTCTATGGTTGGTACTACTACGACTTCACGTTCAATGGGACAGAGCACGTGGACTTCTCGTTCAATGTCACTCAATGGGATTGCCACACCAACTCCTATGCTGTGATCTACAACACTACCGACGGCAACAATAACCACATCTTCAGCAGGAACTTCCACTTCTCCAACTATGACGAGTGTTACGAAGTTTGGATGGACGTGACAGACGAAGACGGAGACTACGTGTCGTACAACGATATAGACGGGGGAACGACCGATCTACTGTGGGTCGTTGGATATGATACATGGGAAGGCGAGGAAGAGACTCCCGAGGAGCACGAATTCGAGCTTTCATGGTACTACGTGATTGACCACGACTGGAGCAACCAGATCTCTGACACGTTCACATGGACTCAATCCAGCCAGGACGATGACATGGTGATACCATGGGAAGTCACGGTAACGGACTTCGACTGCTACCTACACGTCAACGCGAACCTTAGGGTGAACACGTCTGATGGCTGGCTGAACGTCAGAGGATATGGCTTCAACCTCTATCCGCCGTGCGAGGAGATGCCAGGCGGATGGTACGAGCTCCAGATCGACGATGGAGGCACATGGGTGGACTACGATGATGGGTGGAACCACATGATAGGTGACGCAGGCGTCTACGATGTGAGGTTCAATGCAACAATGCTTGAGGAGGGCGTGACATACTCCATGTCCTACTCCGCTTACGTTTACGGCCATGAATTGGACTCTCAGACCGTATCCTGGAACGCTACCGACGAGAACGCCACTGTCGACCTGATACTGGCCATACCTCACTGGTACTGTGGAATGGAACTCTACTCCAGCCTGTCCTTCGACCACGAAGGAACGCTCTTCGAGCTAGTGCAGAGGGAATACTACGAGGAAGGACCCTGCCAGACAGTTTTGGAGGATGACTTCTCGGATTCTTTCGAGGTACAGTTCGACCTCGAGCTAATCGACGAGGGAGACTACCAGCTGACCACACACTTCGAATGGGGAATAGGCGGTGACGCCATGCTCTGGATGGACGCCATGTGGGGCAATATGGACGGCGTATTGAACACCAGCGAGGCCGCAGACGCGTTCTCAGAGATCAACGGTGATGCATATGATGGCAGTCCCGATGAAGCACCACCATTCCAGTTGAATGGAGACGCTCCGAGCGCATGGTCCTACAGTGATCCGACCTTGGATGAGGCTTGGTTGGGAGACTCCTCCTTGCCAATGACTTTCTCAGGTGTTTGGGTAGTCGAGTTCCACGACGTCTTCGGGGTTGATCTCGAGATGACACTGCCGATTTTCCGAGATGAAGCCGATCTAGGATGGCTCATAACATTCGTAGGTAATGACGACCTAACTCTAACCTCGGGATACCTCCTTTACGAAAATGGGACCTCGTACGCTGACCTGGAGACAGCCCCTGGGGAATACGGAGTCCAGACGTATCTGACTGAGGGTGGAAACTTCACAATAGGCGCCGAATGGGTGCTAGCTGATATCCCCAACCCGTCTATAACATTCGAGCAGTACGACAACTCGACAGGGACATACGGGGAATTCACAGGACTCGTCGAGGGGTGGAACCAACTACAGCTCTTGCTCGGAGATCTATCCGAGCAAGAGTACACGGTCCACCATAGCGTAATCTTCGATGGAATACCCGTGCAGAATGGATCAACCACGATTCCTGCCGATGTCAGCGAGTTCAGCTATGTCGCCGCAGGTCATCTAGACATCTTCACGTGCGTAGTGGAGATTATCTTCTCAGTCGAGGACAGGAATGGTGCAGAGATCAATAACACCGCCCTCCTACTTGATGGAATCTGTGCGCAGACTGAATTCACTCTGATTCAGCACTTCCCTGCACAAGAGTCCCCAGAATACGTCTGCCACGAGATAGCTGGAGATCCAAGCAGCCCCGTGCAGTACATCAACTTCAGCCTAGTCAATGATGGAGTCGAGGACTGCGGTGACGGTGCTGACGAGCCTTTCGACATGGATCTCGATACCGACTCGGACGGAGACGGCAATTCCACAAACGATCCTGATAGCTGGTACGACTGCTACGACGGCACGACAATCAGCATGGCCTTGGTCAATGACGGTAACAGCGACTGCTTCATGGGAGAGGATGAGTACTTCTACGAGGGCTCTTCATATGGTCCGCCGACCACCGCAATGGGTCTTTCCGACGGAATGTACGACTACTCGATTATGTTCGAGGCAATTGCTCATAATCTCAGCAGCACCAGCAATTGGTCAATCACCTTTGACGTGGTTATCGACGGAGAGATCCACAACTCCTCGGGTACCTTCCAGATCCCCGAGGGATCTGTCCACCACATGGAAATGATAGAGCTATCAACCAATATTGAGGCTTGCTTCATTGACATAATTGTCACTCTTGTGGAAACCCCAATCACCGGTGAGAACGCCTCTAACTTTGCTTCGGCAGTCTACGGCCTAAGCGGAGAGTGCGTCGAGGACAGTGATCTAGACGGCTACCTAGACTGGTTCGACAGATTCCCGATGGACCCCAACGAGTGGGAGGACTCAGACTCCGACGGATGGGGAGACAACGCAGACGTGTTCCCGAACGATCCTAACGAGCATGCCGACTCGGACGGTGACGGCGTGGGTGACAACTCAGACGCGTTCCCATGGGACCCGACAGAGTATATCGACACTGACGGAGACGGATGGGGTGACGGAGCCGATGAATTCCCGAACGACGAAACTGAATGGCAGGACACGGATGGGGATGGTATAGGGGACAATGCCGATACTGACTCTGACGGAGATGGAGTCAACGACGACCAGGATGATAGCGACGGGGATGGAGTCAACGACGACCAAGACGACTTCCCATTCGACGCTAACGAGACGACTGACTCGGATGGTGACGGCGTGGGTGACAACTCCGATGCGTTCCCGAACAACGCAACGGAATGGTCAGACACGGATGGTGATGGTATCGGAGACAACTCCGACGGTGACGTGGATGGGGACGGGGTCGACAACGAGTTCGACACATTCCCTCTGAATCCAGACGAGAACTCAGACTCCGATGGTGATGGAGTAGGGGATTCCGAAGACGCATTCCCGAACGATCCCTCCGAGACCACTGACACTGATGGAGACGGAATAGGAAACAACGCTGATACCGACGACGACGATGATGGCACTCCGGACGACTCGGATGCATTCCCCCTCGATCCATCAGAGGACACTGACTCGGACAGAGACGGCTTCGGCGACAATGTCGATGCGTTCGACAATGACCCCGGAGAGTGGGTGGATACTGATGGTGATGGAGTCGGAGACAACTCAGACAGGTTCCCAGCTGATCCCTCGGAGCAGTTCGATAGCGATCTTGATGGGGTCGGTGATGGCAACGATGCATTCCCCGACGACCCAACTGAGTACCTTGACTCTGATCAGGATGGAGTAGGTGACTTTGCTGATGCCTTCCCATTCGATGCCGACGAGCAGAAGGACACAGACGGCGACGGGGTCGGCGACAACGCAGACACCGACGCGGATGGTGACGGGGTCCCCGACGACCCGAGCGACGTCCCAGATGCAGACGACGATGACGGGGGGATCCTACCGGGCTTCTCCGCGGTCGCCGGCCTGGCATCGATGCTGGGCGCAGCGGTCCTGATAGCCGGACGACGCAAGGACTGAGCGGGCCTCCCCCCAAGGGGGGGTCCCTCAGGGCC